>CAZXFY010000047.1:0-26704 GCA_964639855.1 uncultured Stakelama sp.
CTCCCCTGACCCCACAAAAGCCTTTTATATGATCGATCGCACTTGTCGAGGGGGGCAACGCTGAACCCCATCGATGATGTCCTGCAACACATCGAACCGGGCGTCGGCGCCACCGGCCAAGCGGCACGAGCTCCCCCGCCTCGAACCGCCATCGATCGTACGCGTGGAAATCGCCGCGTGCGCCATTCTGGTGGTTGACGCCGCCGCGCACTACCTTCATTACTCAGACAAATAGAGAGTCGGGGAGGATCGGGTTTGTCGGGCGTCGTTCTGGATCGCGTGAGCAAGAAATACGGCGCGACGACCGTGATCGACCGGCTGTCGCTGGAGATCGGGTCGGGCGAGTTCGTCGTCTTTCTCGGCCCCTCGGGTTGCGGAAAATCCACGCTTCTGCGCATGATCGCGGGGCTGGAAAGCGTCGATGGCGGCGAAATCCGCATCGGCGAGCGCCGCGTCGATCCGTTGCCGCCGGGCGAGCGCGGCGTCGCGATGGTGTTCCAGAACTACGCGCTCTACCCGCATATGAGCGTGCGCGAGAACATGGCGTTCGGCCTTAAGAACGCGCGCATCCCCGTCGACGAGATCGACCGCCGCGTCGCCGCTGCCGCCGAATCCCTCGAAATCACGCCACTGCTCGACCGCAAGTCCACCCAACTTTCGGGCGGCCAGCAGCAACGTGTCGCCATCGCCCGCGCGATCGTCAAGGAGCCCGACCTCTTCCTCCTCGACGAGCCGCTGTCAAACCTCGATGCGGCGCTGCGTATGCGCACCCGGCTCGAGATCGCTCAGCTCCACCAACGGCTTGGCACGACGATGATCTTCGTCACGCACGATCAGGTCGAGGCGATGACGCTCGCCGATCGCATCGTCGTGCTCAAGGGCGGGCAGATCGAGCAGGTCGGCACGCCGATGGATATCTACCTCACGCCGCGCACCGAATTCGTCGCCACCTTCGTCGGCTCGCCCAGGATCAACCTGCTGCCGGTCACGATCTCCGCCGCGGGCAGCGTGGCGCGGGCTCGGCTCGCGAACGGCACCGAGATCGACACGGCGATCCGCGCCGACGGCATCACCGTCGGCGAGATGACGCTCGGCCTGCGCCCCGAATGCGTCCGCCCCGCGCCCGAAGGCGAGGCCGCGCTCCTCGCAAAGGTGCAGGTGGTCGAGCGGCTCGGCGAGCGCACGCTTCTCCACGTCGCGCTCGACGACGGCACCCTGCTGGTCGCCGAGGATGCGGGCCTGTCGCCGGTGCGCACCGGCGACCGCATCGGCCTCGTGGTCCAGCCCGAGCGTGCCCACCTGTTCGACGCCGGCGGCATCGGCCACCATCCGGTGCGGCGCCCCTGATGGCCGACGCCTTCTCCGAGCCGACCGCGCCGATCCCGGCCCGCGTTCCGCGCCGCCGCACCGGTTCGTGGACGAACGCGCTGTTCGTGCTGCCCTATCTGGTGGTCTTCGTCGCGATGATCGTGGTGCCGCTCGGCTGGGGCATGGCGCTGTCGACCACCAAGAGCGACCTGTTCGGCACCGAGGGCTTTGTCGGCCTCGCCAACTTCACGCGGCTGCTCGGCGATCCGATCTTCCTCGAAACCGTCTGGAACACCTTCTATTTCGTCCTCCTCACCGTCCCCGCGCTGGCGGTGATCGGCCTCGCGCTCGCGCTCGTCCTCAACCGCGAGGCGCGCTGGGCGGCGGTGCTGCGCACGATCTTCTTCGCCTCGACAGTGCTTTCGGTCACCGTCGTCACGCTCGTCTGGCGCCTCGTCTTCCTGCCTGACAGCGGATTGCTTTCCGTGCTCACCCGCGCGCTCGGCGGTACGCCGGTCGCCTTCCTCAACAGCGAAACGCTGGCGATGCCCGCGATCGCGATCACCACCATCTGGTGGTGCATCGGGCTGCCGATGGTGCTCTTCCTCGCCGCGCTCCAGCAGGTGCCGCGATCACTCTACGAGGCCGCCGCGCTCGATCATGCCTCGCGCTGGCGGACGCTCACCCGCATCACGCTCCCCGCGATCCGCCGCACCTTCGCGCTGGTGCTCATCATCGAGATCATCCTCCAGTTCCAGCTCTTCGGCCAGCCACAGTTGATGACATTGGGCGGCCCCAACAACGCAACGCGCCCGATCGTGCTCTTCATCTACGAAACCGGCTGGCGCCAGTGGGAGCTGGGCTACGCCTCCGCCGCGGCACAGATGCTGTTCGCGATGATCCTGATCGCGGCGATGGCGCAATATTGGCTCTCTTCGCGCAAGGAGGCGCGCTGATGCGCTTCGGCCGCACCCATCCCGTCGCGCTCGCGCTGGTGATCGTCGCCGCGGTGCTGATGATGGTGCCGCTCGTCTGGGTGCTCGCGCTGTCGTTCAAGGCGAATGCGGCACTGATGGCGGACACCAACTCGGTCTTCCACGTCCCCTACACGCTCGCCAACTACCGCACGCTGTTCGGCGACGGCCAGGTGTTCCGCTGGATCATGAACAGCCTGATCGTCTCGCTCGGCATGACGACGGGGGTGCTGATCCTCTCCAGCCTCGCCGGCTACGGCTTCGCCCGCCTCGATTTTCCTGGCCGCCCCGTCCTGTTCGTGATCGTGCTGCTCGGCCTCGCCGTCCCCGAACAAGCGGTGATCATCGCGCGTCACCAGATGCTCAGCCTCGTCTCGATGCACAACACCTATGCGGCGCTGATCCTGCCCGGCCTCTCCGCCCCCTTCGGCGTCTTCCTGATGACGCAATATTTCCGCGCCATCCCCCGCGACATCGACGAGGCCGCGCTTCTCGACGGCGCCTCGCGCTTCAAGGTGTTCTGGAAAGTGCTCCTCCCGCTCACCATCCCCGCGCAGGCGACGCTCGGCATCTTCACCTTCCTGTCCGCCTGGAACGATTATTGGTGGCCGCTGATCTCCGCGACCAACAAACAGATGTTCACGCTGACGGTCGGCATCGCCTCCACCCAGATGAACTTCGCGCAGACCGAAGGCCTCGGCTTCCTGATGGCGCAGGCGGTGCTCGCCGGACTGCCGATCCTGATCGTCTATCTGTTCTTCCAGAAATACATCGTCCAGGCCGTGGCCGGAGCCGCCGGCCGATGAAGCGCCTCGCCATTCTCACGTTGACGCTCCTCCTCGCCGCATGCGGCGGCGCGAAGGACGATCGCACCCAGCTCGTCATCCAGCGTTTCTTCGGCGCGTGCGAGGCCGAATACGGCCGCAGCACGAACATCGCCGCCGCCGAGGGCGAATGCGGCATCATGACCGCGATCATCAACAAGTTCGAGGCCGAGAACCCCGACATCCACGTCGTCGAGAACGTCGTCTTCTGGCCCGGCTACGATCAGCTCACCGCACAGCTCGCCGCCAACGACGCGCCCGATCTGGTGACGATGCACGGCTCGGTGATCGCCGATTATCAGGCGCGCGGCCTGCTCGATTCCGTCGGCGGCGATCTCGCCTCGATCGGCATCGCGCCCGATCAGTTCACCGACGCCGCCCGCCGCGCAGTGACGATCGACGGCAAGATCTGGGGCTTGCCGCTCGATAGCTGGACGATGCTCTGGCACATCAACATGAACCTGTTCCGCGAGGCGGGGCTGGTGAAGAACGGCAAGCCCGTCCTCCCCAACTCTCCGCAGGAACTTCTCGCCCAGGCCGAGCAGTTCAAGCGCCGCACCGGCAAGCCCTATTTCGTGCAGGCGACCGCCAACGAATATGCGAGCTTCACGCGCAACTTCTACACCTTCGTCATGCAGCAGGGCGTGCCGCTGTTCACCGACGCGCGCCACGCCAATTTCCAGACCCCCGCCGCCCACCGCGTGCTCGCGCTGTTCAAAGAAATCCGCGAACGCGGCCTGACCACGCAGAACCAGGATTACAGCGCGGCGGTGTCGGGGTTCCTCAACGGCGACGGCGGCGTGTTCCTCGTCGGCACCTGGATGGTGCAGGATTTCGACGCGGCCTCGCACAAGCCGGGAAGCGCGCTCCATAACGGCTATGCCGTCGTCCCTTACCCCCAACTCTTCGCACGCAATGTGACCTTCGCCGACGGCCACAATTGGGTGATGCCGCACGATCCCGACCGCACCGCCGCCGAACACGAAGCGGCGCTGCGCTTCCTGAAATTCTTCGCAGCGCACGACAAGGACTGGGCTCGCACCGGCCACATGCCCGCCTTCGAGGCCGTGATCGACAGCCCCGACTGGCGTGCCCTGCCCCACCGCGAGGCGCTCGCCGAGATCGCGCGCACCGCGACTCCGCTCCCCAAGCAAATCCGCCGCCAGTTCCCGATCGAAACCGTCGTCGGCCAGGAAGCCGCCGCCGCGATCGCGGGCAACAAGCCAATCGACCGCGCGCTCGCCGACATGGAGCGGCGCGTGAACGAAATTCTCCAGCATATCTAGCGCAGATGATTTTCATTTCGCCCAGGCCACCCTCACCCTTTCCATCGCTGGCGCGATGGGCCCCTTCCCTCTCCCTCGAGGGAGAGGGAGGGAGCGGCCCCGCAATAGCGGGGGCGCGGAAGGGTGAGGGTGGCCCGCCGTTCGACCACGACGCACTTCCATTGAAATTCTGAAGGACGACCCCCGAATGCTCTCATCCCATGTCATCGCCGACGCCGATTTCGTGATCGCCCCCGTCGCGCGGCACGTGTTCGGCAGCTTCGTCGAGCATCTCGGCCGCTGCGTCTATGGCGGCATCTACGAGCCCGGCCATCCGAGCGCCGACGCCAACGGCTTCCGCCGCGACGTGCTCGCGCTGATCCGCGAGCTGGGCCCGACGATCGTGCGCTATCCCGGCGGCAATTTCGTCTCAGGGTACGATTGGGAAGACGGCGTCGGCCCCAAAAGCGAGCGTCCCGTCCGCCTCGATCTCGCCTGGGGCTCGACCGAGACCAACCAGTTCGGCACCAACGAGTTCATCGACTGGTGCAAGGCGGCCGACATCGAGCCGATGTTCGCGGTCAACCTCGGCACGCGAGGGCCCGCCGAGGCGCAGAATTTCCTCGAATATTGCAATCATCCCGGCGGCACGCATTATGCCGATCTGCGCAAGAGCCACGGCTACGAGGCGCCGCACGACATCAAATTCTGGTGCCTCGGCAACGAGATGGACGGCCCCTGGCAGACCTGCGCCAAGACCGCGGACGAATATGGCCGCATCGCCACCGAGACCGCCAAGGTGATGCGCTGGACCTCGGATGGGCTTCAGCTCGCCGCCTGCGGCTCGTCGGCGCGCACCATGCCCACCTACGGCGCGTGGGAGCATGACGTGCTCGACCATTGCTTCGATCATGTCGATTACATCTCGCTCCATCAATATTTCGAGAATCACGAAAGCGAGGTCGATCGCTTCCTCACCGCGATCGACGATCTCGAAAGCTTCATCACCGAGGTCGCCGCGATCGCCGACGCGGTCGCCGCCAGGCGCCGGTCGTCGAAGCGCATCATGCTCTCGCTCGACGAATGGAACGTCTGGTATCGCGCGCGCTCGGGCGAGCAATTGCGCGGCGTCGGCTGGCCCGAGGCACCGCCGCTGCTTGAGGAAATCTACAATATGGAGGACGCGCTCGTCGTCGGCGGCGCGCTCCTCACCATGATCAACCACGCCGATCGCGTGAAGGCGGCGTGCCTCGCGCAGCTCGTCAATGTCATCGCCCCGATCATGACCGAGACCGGCGGCCCCGCCTGGCGGCAGACGATCTTCCACCCCTTCGCCCAGGCCTCGCGCCACGCCCGCGGCAACGCGCTGCGCCTGAAGGTCGAGACCGGCACCTTCGCCGCGGGCAACCAGCAGGCAGCGCCGCTGCTCGTCACCGCGGTCGTCCACGATCACAATACCGGCGCGGCCACCGTCTTCGCGCTCAACCGCAGCCTCGACGAGGACATGATCCTGACAACCGAGCTGCGCAACATGGGCGCGCGCCGCCTCGACGGCGCGCACGAGCTGCATCATCCCGACATCAAGGCGATCAACAGCAAGGACGCGCCGGATCGGGTCGCCCCCGTCGATCATCCCGCAGCCGCCCTGTCGGACGGCGTACTCACCGCGACGCTCAAGCCATTGTCGTGGAACGTCTTCACGACGAGCGCGGCATGATCGAGCGCGCTTGTCTGCCAGTCCATCGACGCTAAGGTTCACATCATGGCATCACGCACCCGAGCCACCACGATCGAGACTCCCGACGGGCGCAAGCTGCTGCGCATCCACGGTACGATCGCACGCGACCTCGGCATCCGCATCGTCTCGGGCCGCTTCCGGCCCGGCGAGGTGCTCGACGGCGAGGTCGAGGCGAGCGATCGGCTGCGCGTCTCGCGCACCGCCTATCGCGAGGCGGTGCGCATTCTCGCCGCCAAGGGCCTCGTCGAGTCGCGCCCCAAGACGGGCACGCGCGTCAGCCCACAGGCCAAATGGCACCTGCTCGATCCCGACGTGCTGTCGTGGATCTTCGAGTTCGAGCCCGGCGACGATCTGCTCGCCAGCCTGTTCGAGCTGCGCAAGATCGTCGAGCCGGAGGCCGCCGCACTCGCCGCCCAGCGCCGCACCGACGCGCAGGTCGCGGCGATGGCCGAGGCGCTCGACAGCATGGCCGAGCACACGCTCGCCTCGCCCGAGGGCCGCGCCGCCGACCAGCATTTCCACGCCGTCCTGCTCGAAGCCTCGGGCAATCCCTTCCTGGTCACGCTCACCAGCGGAGTCGGCGCCGCGGTCGCCTGGACGACGGTGTTCAAGCAGCGCCACATGCCGCTCAGCCGCGATCCCGTCCCCGATCACCGCCGCGTGTTCGAAGCCGTCGCCGCCGGCAACGCCAAGGCCGCGCACAAGGCGATGGCCAACCTCGTCGACATGGCGTTCCTCGACACGACACGAACGCTGCCCGAAGGTGAACGGAAATCCGGCACCGCTCGCGCGCGTTCGACGTAACGATTTTTCACGCAAAACCGCGAAGCCGCAAAGAAGGCCGGACCACACGGAGCCGCAGTGGCGCGGAGAAATTCGTCACCCAGCGAAAGCTGGGGTCTTTCAGGCCGTTTCTTCCGACTTGGAGACCTCAGCTTTCGCTGGGGTGACGAATGGGTGCGGCGCGTTCCTCTCCACGCCTCCGCGTGGAGATCTACCTTATTCTTCTGTCCTACAGCCCCGCATCCGTGCGATGTTCACCCTCGCAACCGAAGCCCGAAAACCGGACCGGTCGAAGTTGACTCGTTCCAACAACTGCGTGCGTCCAACACACACGAATTCAAGGAGTTGGAAAAACCCTACCCCCGCAGCACGGTGAAGTTGGTCACGTTGCCGCCCTGCGCGCACAGGCCGCCCGGCTTTCTTACACCGCCGTCGGCCAACCGTCCGCGCTCCACGCGAGCGGCCGGATGCGCAGCGTCGGGGCGCCGTCCGCCAGCGTATCGTAGGCGTGATAGACGATGTAGTCGCGCGCGCCGTCCTGAAGCACCGCGCAATGCCCCGGCCCGACGAACCGGTCCCCTGCGCTGCGGTCCGCGCGGAGGATCGTCGTGCCCCCGCCCTCCAGCATCGGCCGGCCCTCCCGATCGATATAAGGGCCGGCGATCTCCGGCGAGCGGCCGACCACGGTGTAGTAGGTGCTGTCCGATCCGCGGCAGCAGAAATCGAAGGAGGCGAAGAGATAAAAGAAGCCGCTGCGCCGGATGATGAAGGGCGCCTCGATCGCGTCCGGGCTGGGCCGCCGCGCGATCGTGCGCGGCGCGGCGCCCGCGACCGGCTTGCCCGTCGCGGGATCGAGCGGGACGAGCTGGAGCCCGCCCCAGAAGCTGCCGAAGACGAGCCACGGCCGTCCCTCGGCGTCCACCGCATGATTGGGGTCGATCGCATTGAAATCGTCGTCCGGCGACGAACGCACCGCCACCCCCTCGTCGCGCCAGCCGAAGTCGGAATCGGCCCGGTTGAGCGTCGGCGTGGTCGCAAGCCCGATCGCCGATCGGTTCTTCCCGAAGGTCGAAAGCGAATAATAGAGGTGATAGCGCCCGTCATGGAACGAGATGTCCGGCGCCCACATCCCGCTGGTTCCCGGCACCTCGCGCTGCGCCCAGTCGGGCAGCCCCTCGAACACGCTGTCGTTGCTCGCCCAATGCACCAGGTCGGTCGAGGTCCGCCACGGCAGCACCCCGTGCGGCTCGCCCAGATGCCCGGTGCAGAACAGGTGATAGGTGCCGCCCGCGCGGATGATGCAGGGATCGTGGACGGGGCTGATCTCCCCGCTCAGCCGGTCCGCGAAGCCGCTCCCCGCGCCCCCCGCTCCGCCCCGCGCCGCCGCGCACGCCCCGGCGGCGAGCGAGGCGAGCACGAAGGCGCGGCGGTCGATCATGGCCCCCGGCTTAGTTGAAGCTGTACCGCACGCCCAGCGCGAAGGTCCGCGCAAGCAGCAGGCTGCCGAGATTGTCGGTGGCGAACCCGCCGGCGTCGTCGAACCGGTAATATTCCTGCTGCACCTCGTTGGTGATGTTGGTGGCGTCGAAGGTGACGCCCAGCCGATCGGTCACGTCGTAGGTGAGCTGGAAATCGAGGCTCCGCTCGGGCACGCGCCACACGCCGATCGGGTTGGCGAACAGCCGCGCCTCGTTCCGCGCCAGGAAGTTCTTGCGATAGACGTAGGACAGGCGGATGCCGACCGGGTGGCGGTCATAGGCGAGCGTCACATTGTACGAGAAGTCCGACACCCCGAAGAAGTCGGTCCGCTCCTGCCCGGTGATGTTGCCGTTGATATCCACCTGCGGGATGTTCTGCGACGAATCGAGCACCGTCAGACTGCCCTGCACGCCCAGGCCCTTGAAGATTCCCGGCAGGTAATCGGGGAAATAGAGCGCGCCCAGCTCGATGCCCTTGAGCACGCCGTCCGATGCGTTCTGCGGCCGCGTGACGAGGAAGGTATCGGTGTTGAGCCCGGTTCCGGTGACGTTCACCAGCGAGGTGATCGGCACCACCAGCCCGTCGATCTCGCGACGGAATAGCGTGGTGTAGATCGCGCTGTCGCGATCGAAATACCATTCGAGCGACAGATCGTAATTGGTCGACTTGGTCGCGCGTAGATTGGGATTGCCCGCGGAGCCGGAGCCGTAGCCGACCTGGGTGAGATCGCCCGTCAGCGTGTAGTTGGAATTGAGATCGCCAAAGGCCGGCCGCCGCAGCGTTTCGCCATAGTTGAAGCGCAGCCGCAGCTTGTCGGTGATGTCGTAGACCGCGGTCGCGGCCGGCAGGAAGGCCGAGGTCGTCTGCGAACCGGAACTCGACGCCAGCGTATAGCGATCGGTGAAGGCGAGGTCGGTATCGACATCCACATAACGCAGGCCCGCCTGGAGCCTGAGCGGCCGCCCGAACAGGCTGATCTCGCCGTCTGCCTGGATATAAGCAGACATCGTGATCTCGTTGATGTCGAACACCCTGGTCAGCGTCAGGTCGTCGCTGAGCAGGATACCGGGATCGACCGACGAGCGGTAGAGATCGCGAATCTCGTCGGCATGCGCGATATTGTAATAGCCGTTGGGCGCGATCCACGAGGTCGGCACGTCGGCGCGACCGTTGTAGAAATCGTCGGTCCGGTACACCGCGCCCTCGGGCAGCGCGCCGAACGAGCCGCCGAGCGCGGGGGCGTCCTGCCCGCGCACCGACGAGGATGCCTTGCGATCGTCATAGCGGATGCCAGCTTTCACCTGCCGCAGGAAGCCGCTGTCGAAATCCTTGCGGCCGTCGAGCCGGAAGGTCCAGGCCGAGCCTTCGTCGCGATTGCCGTTGTCGTAGAGTTCGCCGACGGTCCACGCGCCGGGGTCGGTCAGCAGCGCATTGTAGGAGAAATTGTACGACGGGAAACCGTTGCCGGTGTTGAAATCGACGTTGATCTGCGGGGCGACGCGGTTGATCCGCATCGCGAAGAACTGCGACTTCACCGTGCTGTCCTGATGCGACAGGTCCGCCGTGATGTGGCCGCCGTCGCCCACGTCCCATTGGCCGTTCAGCGCATAGACGTAGCTGTCGGTGCTGCTCTTGGTGAAATCGCCGCTGTTGAAGCCGAACACGTCGCCGACGGTGCGCGTCTTGATGATGTTGGTGCCCGGATAGACGGTGATCGTGTCGGCCGGGTTCGGCCCCAAGCTGCCCCACCAATCGACGAAGCTGAAGAACAGATTGTTGTAGGTGGTCGCGCGATAGCCCGTCCAGAACACTTCCGCGGTGTAGGTCGAGCTCGAATTGGGCGACCATTGCAGCGCCGCGTTGATCGACGGCCGCTCGCGCTCGCCATGGAGGTCGGAGCTGAACACCGCGTCGCGCGACAGATAATAGGGAACGTCGACGCCATTGATGTTGAGCGTAGCGCCTTCGTCGGCCGAAAGCCCCCGATCGAGGCCAGGTGACCAGATTTGCTGCCCCGGCGCCCGACAGTCCGTCGGGAAGATGCGCTCCAGCGGCGTCCAGCCGTTGGGATTGGACGGATCGCAGACATTGGCCGCACCGCTACCCGGCGGCAGGTTGTCGGTCGCCGCGAACGGCACCAGCGCGCCCGCGGTGACGCTCATCGTGCGATATTTGGTCCTGGCGTAGCTGCCGTTCACCAGCAGGCCGACATCGCCGATCCCCGTCTCCCAGCGATCGCTGACGAGCAGGCTGACATTGGGGTTCAGCGTGTCCGCCGTCTCGTTGTAGATGCCGCGCGCCGACGCCGAGAGCGCGAAGCCGTCGAAATCGAACGGGCGGCGCGTCTGCACGTCGATCTGCCCGGCAAGCCCGGTCTCGATCTGCTCGGCGGAACGCGTCTTGTAGACGTCGATCTGCTTGACGAGCGTCGCCGGAATGTCCTGGAGCGCGAACGAGCGGCCCGCGGCGGTGAAGATCTCGCGCCCGTTCATCGTTGTCAGCGGATCGGGCAGACCGCGGATCGAGAGCGTCGAGGCCTCGCCGCTCCCGCGGTCGGTCACCTGCACGCCGGTGATCCGCTGGAGCGCTTCGACGACGTTGTTGTCGGGAAGCTTGCCGACATCCTCGGCGACGATCGATTCGACCACCTGTTCCGAATCGCGCTTCACTTCGAGCGCCTTGACGTAGCTCGCGCGCACGCCGGTGACGACGATGTCGGAATTCTGCGCGTCAGGCGCCTGCTGCTGCGGTGAATCACCGCCGCCAGCGGTTTGCGCGAAGGCCGGGCTGGCGGCGGCCAGACCGATCAACGACGCCGAACACAGGATTACGAACTTGGCAGCCATTTCTGTCCCCTCTCCCCGTATGGGATCGGCGCGCCGGTCTCGTGCCGCTCGCCTTGCCCGATTATTAACTCAGACAATTCATTAGCCCGCTGTCCGGCAGCGCGCAAGCGTTCTCGCGTATTTCTCAGACAAAATGTTGTCGGTGTTGCTGCAAATCCACGGTGGCGCCCCATTCCGCTCATTCTGGGAGCGCTACCGGAATCGAACCGAAGTGATTGACCTTTCCCTCCAACCTTATATGTCTGAGTTAATGATGGCTGCCGGAACGTGCCGGCCGAATTCAAGGGAGAGGGAGGAATTCGATGAGGAAATGGACGCGCGCGGCAGTATCGGCGGCGGCTTGCGTAATGGCCGCCGCGCCGGCAATGGCGCAGGAGCCGGCGCAGGTTTCGGTCAGCATCGACCTCGATACCCCCGGCGCGACGATCGAGCCCGCCATCCAGGGCCAGTTCGCCGAGGATCTCGGCCGCGGCATCTATGATGGCCTCTGGGTCGGGCCCGATTCGGCCATCCCGAACGTGGACGGCTATCGCAGCGACGTGATGGCCGCGCTCGAAAAGCTGCACATCCCCGTCATCCGCTGGCCCGGCGGCTGTTTCGCCGACCAATATGACTGGCGCGACGGCATCGGCCCGCGGGACGAGCGGCCGGTGCGGGTCAACTTCACCTGGGGCGGCGTCACCTACGACAACAGCTTCGGCACCAACGAGTTCATGAACTATACCGAGCGGCTGGGCGCGGACGCCTATATCGCCGGCAATATGGGCTCACTGCCGCCGCACGACATGCAGCAGTGGATCGAATATATGACCGCCGACGGCAACTCGACCCTCGCCGAGCTGCGCCGCAAGAACGGCCGCGACAAGCCGTGGACCAACCTCAAATATTTCGGCGTCGGCAACGAAAGCTGGGGCTGCGGCGGCAACATGACCGCCGAGCATGCCGCCAACGAACATCGCCGCTACGCCACCTTCGTCTGGAAACCCGCCGAGGCGGAGCCGATCGTCAAGGTCGCCTCGGGCGCGAACAGCGACGATTACCACTGGACCGAGGTGCTGATGCGCGACGCCGCGCGCCAGATGGATGCGCTCAGCCTGCATTATTACACCTTCCCCGGCTCGTGGGAGCATAAGGGCGCAGCCACCGGCTTCACCGAGGATGCCTGGGCCTCCACCCTCGCCCATGCGCTGCACATGGACGAGCTCATCACCCGGCATTCGGCGATCATGGACAAATATGATCCCGAAAAGCGGGTGGCGCTCTACGTCGACGAATGGGGCACCTGGTACGACCAGGAGCCGGGATCGCATCCGGGCTTCCTCTACCAGCAGAACTCGCTGCGTGATGCCGAGGTCGCCGCGCTGACGCTCAACATCTTCCACCGCCATACCGACCGCGTGAAGCTCGCCGCGATCGCGCAGATGGTGAACGTCCTCCAGGCGATGATCCTGACCAAGGACGACAAGATGCTGCTGACGCCCACCTATCATGTCTTCCACATGTACGTGCCGTTCCAGGGCGCGACTCCCTACCCGGCCACGGTCGAGGGCCCGCGCTACAAACAGGGCGAATACGACCTGCCGATGGTGGACGTCTCCGCCGCGCGCGGCACCGACGGCAAGCTGTATCTGTCGCTCGTCAACCTCGATCCGGATCGCGCCGCGCGCGTGACGACCGGCCTCACCGGCACCGCGACGGGCCGCATCCTCACCGGCCCGGCGATCGACACGCACAACACGTTCGACGCGCCGAACACGATCCACCCGGTCGCCTATTCGGGCACGCAGGCGGGCGGCAAGCTGGTGTTCGACCTTCCGGCCAAGTCGGTCGCGGTGGTCGCGGTGACGCAGCGCTGATGCTGTCGCGGCGCGGCTTCCTCGTGTCGGCGAGCGTGGTGGCGCTCGCCGGCCCGGTGGCGGCGCGCGCCGCGGTCGCAGGGCCGCGCGTCAAGGTCGAACCGGTGCCGCTGGAGGCGGTTCGGCTCGGCCCCTCGCCCTTCCGCGACGCGGTCGAGAAGAACCGCGCGTTCCTGCTCTCGCTCGATCCCGACCGTCTCCTCCACAATTTCCGCGCGAGCGCCGGGCTGAAACCCAAAGCGCCGGTCTATGGCGGCTGGGAAGCACGCGGCATCGCCGGCCATTCGCTCGGCCATTACCTCTCCGCCTGCGCGCTGATGCACGCGCAGACCGGCGACGCCGCTGTCCGCGACCGCATCGCCTATATCGTCGGCGAGCTTGCGGCATGCCAGCGCGCGCACGGCGACGGCTATATCGGCGGCACCACCGTCGAGCGCGACGGCAAGGTGGTGGACGGCAAGATCGTCTTCGAGGAAGTCCGCCGCCACATCATCCGCACCGGCGGCTTCGACATCAACGGCGGCTGGGTGCCGCTCTATACCTGGCACAAGGTCCATGCCGGGCTGATCGACGCCTACCGCGTCGGCAAGGTCGAAGCGGCGCTGCCGGTGATGCTCGGCATGGCCGGCTACCTCGCGACGATCCTCGAAGGGCTGGACGATGCCGAAATGCAGAAGCTGCTCGCGTCCGAATATGGCGGCCTCAACGAAAGCTATGCGAACAGCTTCGCGATCACCGGCGACCCGCGCTGGCTGAAGATCGCCGAGCGCATCCACGATCGCAAGGTGCTCGATCCCCTCGCCGCCGAGCGAGACCAGCTCGCCGGCCTCCACGCCAACACGCAGATCCCCAAGCTGATCGGCCTCGCCCGCCTCTACGAGCTGAACGGCAATGCGGAGCACCGGACCGCCGCCCGCTTCTTCCGCGACACGGTGGTCCGTCACCACAGCTACGTCATCGGCGGAAATTCGGAACGCGAGCATTTCGGCCCGCCCGACCGAATCGCACCCTTCATCACCGAGCGCACCTGCGAGGCGTGCAACAGCTACAACATGCTCAAGCTCACGCGGCATGTGTACGGCTGGGCGCCCGACGCGGCGCTGTTCGATTTCTACGAGCGCGTTCACCTCAACCACATCCTCGCGCACCAGAACCCGGCGACCGGCATGTTCGCCTATTTCATGCCGCTTTCGGCGGGCGCGCGGCGCACCTGGTCCACGCATGACGACAGCTTCTGGTGCTGCGTCGGCTCGGGGATGGAGAGCCATTCGAAGCACGGCGATTCGATCTACTGGCACGATCCGGGGACGCTCTACGTCAATCTGTTCATACCCTCGACGCTCGACTGGGACGGCTGGCGCCTAAACCTCACGACCCGCTTCCCCTTTGAGGATCGGGTCACGCTCACGGTCGAGAAGCCGGGCAAAACCCGCGACCTCGCGCTCCGCCTCCCGGGCTGGGCGAAGAATCCGACCATCACGATCAACGACACGCCCGTCGCGATCGAGCGCCGCGACGGCTACGCCCTGCTCCGCCGCCGCTGGCGCGCGGGCGACCGGATCGGCGTCACGCTGCCGATGGCGCTCGCCGCCGAGCCGACGCCCGACGATCCGACCGTTATCGCCTACACCCACGGCCCGGTCGTCCTCGCCGCCGATCTCGGCCCGGCAGACGCGCCGTTCGATCGGCTCCCGCCTACCCTCGTCGCTGCCGACGCAGGTGCGGCGCTCGCTCCCATCGACACCGCCGTCCACCGTTTCCGCATGACGGGCGCGAAGCCGGAGCCCGCCACGCTTGTCCCCTTCTTCGCGCAATATGACCGCCGCACCGCCGTCTATTTCCCGACCTTCACCGCCGAGCGCTGGGCGAAGGAGGAAGCCGCCTTCGTCGCCGATCAGCGCGCCAAGGCCGCGCTCGCGAAACGCACCGTCGATGTGATCCAGCTCGGCGAGCAGCAGCCCGAGCAGGACCACGATTTCGCCTCCAACCAGAGCGATCTCCTCTCCTGGGGCGGCCGCGCCGGGCGGCAGGCATGGTGGGGCGTCGGCAACTGGCTCGAGTTCGACCTTGCCGTCCGCCCCGGCCCGATGGCGCTGCGCGCGCTCTATTGGGGCGAGGAGACCAACAAGAATTTCATCATCCTGATCGACGGCCAGCAGATCGCCGAGGAACGCCGCGCCGAAGCACCGGTGAAGAAGTTCGTCGCGAAGGACTATCCGATCCCGCCCGCACTCACCCGCGGCAAAAGCAAGGTCCGCGTCCGCTTCGAGACGCGCGGCACCGATGCACCCGTCTATGAGGTCCGCATGATCGAGGCGGCGCCGGCGTAACGGTCGCGCGCGCGGCGGCGGGCCGGCACCGGGTGGACACTTCAGGTAATCGCAGCCGCTTGCTGCAAGCTGGCGATCATTGACTGGCGCAAAAGATATTGTCGCCGAGCATCGCCATTTGTCAGCAGCGAGCGCATCTTGTCGCGTCGGCGGCGATGCGCCTCACTCTGTCCGCCGCGCATGATCTCCATATTTTCGATCGTTTGCTGCTGCGTGAAGGCGTGCGTGACGGTGCGGCGCTGACGGTCGAATTGATCCAGCGCCGTATCGTCGCCCCCCTTCAGCACATCGACGAGTCGCTCACACAGATTGAAGGCGTCGTGCACGCCGCTATTCATGCCGAAGCCGCCCAGCGGATTGTTGAGGTGGGCCGAATCACCGACGAGCAACACCCGCCGGTGCCGGAACGATTTGGCGACGCGCTGGTGGACCCGATAGATCGTGCGGTGCTTCGTCTCGACACTTTCGCCGTCCGCGAGAAAGCCGGAGAATACGCGGTTCTTCTTGGCGTCCGACAGCAATTCCTCGGGCGAATCCTCGTTCGCGGGCACGAGCACGCGCCAGACGCTGGGGACGCGCAGCAGCACCATCCATTCATCCGAGTCGGAAATGTAATTGACGTACGCCAGATCCGGAATCTCGTCGCGGATTTCCTGTGGCGTCGAAAGACACAGGAAGCGCTCGGGATAGGTGAAGCCGTCGAACTCGACATCCATCCATTTGCGAACGATCGAGTTCGCGCCGTCGGCACCGATCAGATAATCCGCGCGGACCGGGACGATCTCGGTCGGACTTTCGAGCGCGACATCGACGCCGTCATCGTCCTGCTGGAACCACACGAGCCGATGATTGAACAGCACCTCGGCATGCGCCTCTTCCTGAAGACGTTCGGACAGCCGGCTTGAGAGGTAATATTGTTCGCACTGAAGCCGAAAGGGATAGCGCGTATCTCCGGCCAGCTCGGCGAAATCGAACGCAATGATCTCCCCGGTCTTGCGGTCGCGCCAATGATAAACCGGCGACTTCAGCCCCCGCTCCATCAGGTAATCGGTGACGTTGAGCTGATCCAGCATCTCGATCGTCGGCGGATGGAAGGTCGATGCGCGCAGATCCTGTGCGCAATCGGCGCCCGTCTCGGCCAGGATGACGTCGATACCGTTCATCGAGAGATACGTTGCCGCCACCGACCCGACCGGCCCGGCACCCGCGATGACGACCTGCACTTTCTTCTTTTGTGTCATGCGTTTGTTGCCCCTTGAATGGCGAATAACTTGCCGATTGCGGGCAAAGAGCGAAGCCGCATTTTAGAATTCGGCCATCAGGCGACCAAAACCGTCGATCTGGTCCATGATCCCGTTCTGTCGAAGCGCGTGCCAATAGGTCGCCGTGTTGATCGCGATGACGGGCTTGCCCAGCCAAGTCTCGGCGGCGGCGGCGAATCGCATGCAATCGAGGTTCGTGCCGACCTGGATCAGCGCATCGACATCGTCTCCGTCGAGATAGTGGAACGTGTCGCGCAGCATCTCTCCGGTGGTTTCGGCGATCGCGATCCAGCTCGGGCGCTCAAGCGCCACGTCGCGGACGGTTTCGAAGCCGTAATCGGAAAGAAAATTGCGAACCTCGGCATTGGCGGTCGGATAATAAGGTGACAGGAAGCCGATCTTCTTGATCCCGCCATACGTCGCGAGCGCGGCTGCGGTCGCCTCCGATCCGGTGCTGACGCCGAGGCCGGAGACCTCTTCCACCTGCTCACGCCATTTGCGCCCCCCTTCGGCGCCGCCGAAGAAGGTGACGGCCGACATGCCCATGACCAAGTAGTTGGGCTCGCAGGTGAGCACGCGGCGCACGGCATCGTGCGTATTGTCGCTGATCTTCCACGCGCCGGCCATGAAGGTTTCGTTGGAGACGGCCTGGGCATTGTCGACGTGGATGCGCGCATAATGGTTCGTCACGCCGCGCGGGCGCAGATCGTCGAAATCGGGCTGCACGATCGTGTTCGTCGATGGGCCGAGAACGCCGAACTTCATCCGGTATCCTTGCCGATCCTTGCTGCGCACATCCGTCATCGAATCCTCCTGGAATCATAGGGCGCGGCGGCCGGCACGGGCTCACGCCTCGTCCTGCCCCCACCGCTTTTCGAAAGCCCACACGTCATCAAAGCCGATCAGCCCGCAGAGACGTTCAAAATCGAACAGTTCTTCGTTGCGCGGCACGTCACCGGCGCGCAGGCGGCGAAAGACGCCCTCCATCGCACGGGCCCCTGCGAGCGAGGCCATCGCCGGATAGATGCCAATCGCGTAGCCCAGCGCCTCGAGTTCCGCCGGAGACAGGATCGGAGTCAGGCCGCCATGGGCCATATTGGCCAGCATGGGCAGGTCGAAGGATCGGGTCGCGGCCTCGATTTCCTCTACGCTGACGAGCGCCTCGGGAAACAGCACGTCCGCACCGGCCCTTGCATAGGCCTCCATGCGCCGCATCACGCCGTCGAGCCCTTCGGACTGACGGCAATCGGTGCGCGCGATGACGAGGAAATCGTCGCTCGACCGAGCGTCGCATGCCACCATGATCTTGCGCGCCATGTCCTCGACGGGGATCAGCCGCTTGTGAGGTGTGTGGCCGCATTTCTTGGGAAATTCCTGATCCTCAATCTGGATCGCCGTCACGCCGGCCGCCTCATAGCCGCGCACCGTGTGGTGGACGTTGAGCAGGCCGCCGAAGCCGGTATCGGCGTCCGCGATCACCGCCGCGCCGGACGTCGCGACGAGCGTCGCCATGCGGTCTGTCATCTGCGTGACCGAGGCGATGCCGGCGTCGGGGAGACCATATGCCGACGCGACAAGCCAATAACCCGATCCGTAGACCACCTCGAAGCCTGCCTGCCCCGCGATCACGGCGGCGATCATGTCCTGAATGCCGGGCGCGGTCACGAACCGCCGTTCGGCGAACATCTTGCGCAGAATCGGTTGAGCCATGACGTCCTCGAGCGGATGGGCGCGGGCGCGCCGTCGATCAGCGCTGCCTAGGCCCGGCCACCGACCGCGCGGAACCGCTATTGCTGAAAATGTTCGTACCGTGAGCATCGGCGGCGCGCCGCGCCCGTTTCGCCCGCCAGCCACTCGACAACACGGCTGCCCGAGCCCGGCTGCCAGAGGTTCACGAAGTCGATCACGGCTTGGTTCAACGTCCGCACCGCCCTATCGCGGGCGGCGTCGCCGCTGCGCACGCGCCCGAACGCGCCGTTGAAATAATGATCCATGCCTTCGAAGATCATCGCGAAGCCGTTCGGCGCGGCATGGAAGGAATCAAGGTGCCGTCGCCAATCTTCGGCAAAGCCGGGCATCTCGTCGGCGGTGCCCGTGACGCACAGGCTCGGCACCGTCATCTTCGCCCATCCTCCCGCGCCAATCAGCCCGGGGATCGCCGGCGGCGGGGACAAGGCGACGACGCAGATCGGCCGCGCCAGGCCGTCGGCGGCAATGGCCGTCTCGGGATCGAGAACGGCACCCCCTGCCCCCTGCGCGACAAGCGCGCCGTAGCTGTGCCCGGCTGCGACATAGCCCGTATCGAGCAGCCCCTGTCCGGCAAGCATCTCGACCACTGCCCGAAAATCCTCGAAGCGCGTTTGCCGCACCGCCCTACCGTCGCCGACGATGCGTGCCGGATGGACCTCCGAATCGGTGTGGAACGGCGCCAGAACCAGGAACCCCGCCGCAGCCCAAGCCTCCAGCAGCGCCACGTAAAGCGAGGGTGCGGCATTGGCGCCATGCGAGAAGATGATGATCGGCGTCGTGCTGTGCGCGTCATCCGGATCGGGCGCATAGACCGAGACTTCGATCGGCCGCCCATCCGGCGCGCGCAGCGAATGCCTGCGCCGTTCGATCATTCGCCGATCAGCGCGGGGAGCCGCTCGTCGTCGACGAACCGACGAGCGACCCGGCCGGACAGATCCCCCTTTTCCAGCGGCAGCATGTGCCCTGCGCCCCCGATCACGACGAACTGCTTGTCTGGCGAGCCCACAGCCGCGTAGGCGGCACGCCCATTCTCCACCGGGAGCGTACGATTGGTCTCGGACCACATCACCAGCGTCGGCATGGTCAGCGATCCGAGCAGCGCCGCGCGCTCCGCCTCGCCCAGCAACGCCGCGCGCGCATAGCTCGAGCGAATCGAGCCCGTAGGATCTTCGCGGTCCATCAACGTTCCAAATCGCTCGACCATCGCATCGGTGACGAGGCTCGAGTCCGCGAAGTTCGCGAGCAGCAGGCGCCGCATCATCTCGATCGGCGTGGAGGGCCCGGCTGCCTGCTCCTTCGATTCCCCTGCATTGTTGATTCGGCCGTGCCCCAAGGGGAAGTTGATGAGGACGAGCTTCGATACCCGCTCCGGGTGGTGCGCGGCGTAAGCGGCCGCTGTCATCCCGCCGCTCGACGAGCCCGCCAACACGAAGGAATCGAGCTGGAGGTGATCGGCGAGCGCCGCCAGCAACGCCTCCTCGTCGTCATAGTCAATCGTCGGTCCGTCGCCCTGGCCGGTCAGGCCCCATCGCAGCCGATCGTATCGGACGACACGATGGCCGGCGAACGCCTCCAGCCACGGATCGTACGACGTGAGATCGAGAAAGGAGCCGTGCGTGAGCAAGACGACCGGGCCGTCGCCCTGGTCGACATAATGTGTCGGAATTCCGTTCAGGACGGCGAATTTTGACTCCGGGAGCGCGAACCGTTCACGCAGCGTTTCCAGGCTGTTCAACGGCACCTCCCCTGCCCGATTGCTGTTCACGCGCGTCGGCTTAGCATCCGTCGAGCTGCCGGCCGCAGCAAAGCCGCGCGCCGACCATCATGCGGGCCGGAAGGCCCCGTCGGCGCGGCGGACCCGCATGCTGCCGCTTCCCCGGAAATGGGCGGGATACAGCTCCACCCCCTCTTCGGCCGCTCGTTCGAGCATGGCGACCCGAGTCGCGACGGCGCGCTCGGGATCGCCGCAGAAGGCGCTGGTCCATTCAGGATTTCGGAGCTGGATCGGCGAATGGATCGCGTCGCCGCACAACAGCGCGTCTCCCTCGGGCCTGCGGACCCGAAGCCCGAAATGGTCCACCGTATGGCCCGGCAGCGGCGTAACCGTGAGGCCAGGCACCAACTCGTCCCCGCCGTGCACGAAGAGCGCCATGCCGCGTTCGATGACCGGAAGGATACTGTCCGCCAGCGCTCCGTGATTGACGGGCTCCGCGCTCGCTGCGGCACATTCCTGCCAGAAGCCAAGCTCGCACCGCGACATCGCGTAGCGCGCATTCGGAAAGGTCGGAACCCAGCGGCCGTTTTCGAGCCTGGTATTCCACCCCACATGATCGGCGTGAAGGTGCGTGCACATCACCAGATCGATATCGTTCGGCGACAAACGCAAAGCAGCCAGTTCGCGGATCAGGCGATCGCTTTCGCGCCGATGCCAGGCGGGGTGACGCGGCCGCTCCTTGTGCTGGCCGATGCAGGTATCGACAAGGATGCTGCGTTCCCCGATCCGCACCAGCCACGATCGCATGCCCAGCCGCACCTGCGCCAGCGCCGGATCGAGATGAAGCGGGCAGAGCCATTCTTCCTCCCCGCGCAGCCGACTTGCATCGGCTGTGGGAAAGATATGCCCCAGTGCGATCTCGAAACAATCCTCATCGACAATCGGCTGGATTTGAACGGCGTACACCAATGGCTCCGATAACCAGCTTCAGCTACGAACGGTCGCACCGCAATCGCGCCATGCCCAGCGACAACGCGCCGATGCTCGCCGTGCGGATAAAATGGAGAAGGGACTCGGGGCAGACAAGAAGCTCGCTTCTAATTTGCGGGGCGCGAGCGATCGATAATCGATCGAAGAACAGGCGAGCGATCGTACGCGCATCGGACACCGAACGCTCGGCGTCTCCCGGTACGGTTCCGACAGACGGGCTCGAGGAGCGCTGGTGCAGGGCGGGAGTGGGATGCGATGACCAAGGTAGAATCCGTCGTCCGCGGGCTCGAGATTTTGCGCCTGCTCAACCTGCGAACCGGGCAGAGCCTGTCCGACCTCGCAGAAGGGTCGGAGCTTCCGCGCGGCACCGCCTATCGGATGCTGTCCACGCTCGAAAATTCCGGGCTCGTAGAGCGCGTGCAGAACCGATACTGGATCACCCAGCGCGTGCGCACGCTCAGCCACGGCTTCGATGACGACTGGGCATGCGAAGTCGCGCGCCCGATCGTCCGCGAGCTCGGACGGAGCGTGCATTGGCCCGTAACGCTCAGCGAGCAATCGGGCGGGCATGCGCTGGTGCGCGAGACGACCGATTCCGAAAGCTCGCTGGTGTTCGAAGCAACCAAGCCAGGATTCCGGATGTCAATGCTGGAAACCGCGTCGGGGCGCATCCTTCTGGCCTATGCGTCGCAGAGCAAGCAACGCACCCTGCTCGATTATCTTTCGTGCCAGATGTCCGGCATGACTACCTTCGGGCGGAGTTGCGGCAACAATTTCGATGAAATCGGCGACGCGATCCGATCGCGCGGCTATGACGTTGTCCCGGCCCCGCACGGCAAGCAGACGGCGATCGCGGTCCCGGTGACGGATAGATCCGGCCATGCCGTCGCGGCGCTCGCGCTGCGCTATTTCAGCTCAGCGATGAGGCACACCGAGGCGGCCGACCGCTTTCTGGCGCCGTTGCAGGCGAGCGCCCGCCGGATCAGCGAATCTCTCGAAGAGCGGCAGGGGGGCGTCCATTGAGCGGCGAAGCACGGTATCACGTTCGCGCGCTCGATCGTTCGCTCGCAATCCTGCGCGCGGTCAACCAGTATAACGGCCTGATCGCCGCCGAGCTGAGCCGGATGGTGGAGCTCCCGCGCCCCACAGTGCTGCGGCTGCTGAATACGCTGGGCGACGCAGGCTACATCGTGCGGTCGGAATCGGACGGGCGCTATCGCGCCACGCGGCGCCTTCGTGAACTCAGTTGCGGCTATCAGGAGGAGACCTGGCTCAGAAGCGCGGTCCGCCCGTTCCTCGCCGAGCTCGAAGCGGAGCTTGTCTGGCCCCTCGCAGTCATTTGCCTCCGCGATAATTCGCTGATCGTCGAAGCGCTTACCGATCATGAATCACGGATGCTCGAGCGGCGGGATTCGGCGGGGCTCGAAGTGGCGCCGCTGGCGAGCACGTCGGGCTATCTCCACATGGCGCTGCTGCCCGAGGCACGACGGCTCGCCTACCTCGACCATGCGCTCGCAAGCGACAAAGCGACCATGGATCGGCTTGGGTTGAGCGTCGAGCAGGTTGCCGACACGGTGGAGCAGACGCGGCGCGATGGCTTTGCCAGCCTTCACCTCGCCTCGCACAGCGCGCTGGCGGTGCCGGTATGGTGCGACGGCGACCTGTATTGCGCGCTCAACATGCGGATGCACGGCGCCCTCGATGCCCGGCAAAAGATACTGGGCCGCTATGTCGACCGTCTGCTGCAGGCAGCCGACGAACTCGCCGAACGGATCGTCCAGGGCGGCGCGGCGCTATTCGACACGCCTGCCGCCGCAGCGGCGAGGCCGTCTTGAAGGCCTATTTCCTGGCGGATGCCACGAACCAGGACTGGAAGGGCCCCTTCGATGCCTCGCCGAAACGGCTGGCCGCCACGTCGTCGCCCTGGACGGCATCCTGGAACCCGATGCGAATGTCATTGAAGCCGGCCGCCCCGAGCAGAATGCGATAGTCCGCCGACGTCGCGGCGCGCCACGCGGGCTCGTTGTTGTAATCATGCTCGACCTCGGCGCGGATCTGGTTCCACAGATCGAGCTGTGCGTAACGCGTCGGCACTTCCAGATGGACAACGACCCCGTCCTTCCGGAGCAGCCGATGGCTCTCCTCCATGATGCGTCCGATCGCGTGCTGCGAGGTTTCGTGCAGCAGGGCCGCCGAAAACACCAGATCGAAGCTGTCGTCCGGCAGATTCGTCCGTTCGGCGTCCGCCTGCACGAAATGCACCGCGGCGCCGAGATGGGACGCCCGCGCATGGGCGTAGCGCAACATCGATGGGCCGACGTCGAGCGCCACGCTTTCCGCCTCGGGAAAATGCAGCGCGACCGGCACGATGCTGGCGCCGATGCCGCAGCCCAACTCCACCAGCCGCTGCGGCACGACATCCGGGTAAAGCCCGGCCAGATGGGCAACGACCGCGCGCCCGCGCCCGTCGTTGAGGAAGCCGCCGTTGCGGCCCAGCATATATACCGCGCCGCCGCGGTCCATCACCGCCCCCTGCCGGACGCCGTCTGCGTCGAGTCCGTAGCCGCCCGGCATCAGATGGACGTGGTCTCTCTCAAGATAGGACGGGATCAGGAAATCAGGATCGAGAGTGAGCGATCCGAGCGCAGGCGCTTCATTCGCTTTGGCGTCGAGGGCTTCCGCCTGGCGATCGACCGTGTTCCAGACCGAGTCCCAGAGGATTTCCTGAGACGTGCGCCGCAGGCTTGCCCAGGAACGGAACGTGGGATCCTCATGTAGAGCTTCGAATACGTGATCCGCGCGCGCATTGTGGCTGAGGCCCGGATCCAGTCGATCGGCGATCATCCGCTGATAGGGTTCGATCTCCGCCGTTAGATATTGCTTGAGGTCGCGCACGAACAGCTGCTCGACTTCCTCGTCGTGGTTGGCGCATGCCAACATCGGATGCAGCATGGGCTGGGCCATCGGCTTATCCTTTCGCTTCGGCTTCAGCAGCGCGCCGCGCCGCATCGCGCACCGGCCTGAATATCTTCGCAACGATGCGCCGACGTAACGCGTCGCGTTCCGACGCCGCCGCCGCGTCCGGCACGAACGCCTCGACGGCATCGGGCGCCAGGAATCCCCTTTTCGCCAGCAGCCGCTCCAGTGTGTCGAGTCGCGCGCGCGTCATTGCCAACTCGCTGGCGAGCGCGACAATCATCGCAAAAGCCTGATCGTCGCTCTCGGCGAGATGCGGGATGGCTTTGCGCCCTTTTACAAGAGGGGCTTCGGTTGCGCTCATCATATCCTCTTCGCTTGCGCCATCGCAGGCAGCGCTGTCCCCTCGGGCCTCGATCGCAGCGCATTGAGTTGCTTGTCGTCCAACCGATAGAACAGCATCATCACAGCGCTGATCGCGACAAGAGCGGCGGGAACGAACGATGCCCCGGCATAGAGGGCGAACATTGCCGATGCGGGCTGCGCGACCAGGTTGCCCTGCAAGGTGGGAACGAAGCCCGCGCTCGTCAGCAGCACGCCGATCAGCCCGGCACCGAGCGCGAAGGACAGCTTTTCGACGATCGTATAGCAGCTCGAAAAGACACCCTCGCGGCGTATACCGGTGCGCAAACGATCATATTCCATCACATCCGGCAGCATCGAGATGCTCATCAGCGTCGTGCCCGCGGCCGCAACGCCGGTGACGGCGCCGCGCACCAACACGCCGCTCATCGGCGTTCCGGGGCCCGTCAAAAACCAGCTCGCATAGACCGACATGAGCAGGATGCTGGCAAGCAGATAGGCCCAGCGCTTCCCAGTCCGGCGCGCCAGCGACACCCATAGCGGCACCGACAGGGCGGAGACGATATTCTGGACCAGCGTTAACTCCGCCATACCCATATAGCCGATCTTGAGCACGTTGAGCAGGAAGAGCAGCTTGGTCGTCGTGTTGACGGCGATCGCCATATACTGGGCGATCTTGATGCCCATCAACAGCAGCAGGGGCGCACTCGTCCCCAACGCCCGCATCGCCGCCAGACGGTTAATCTTCGGCGTCTCGCGTTCGGCGATGCGGGCCGTCGCGGTCGACCGGAAGCAGACGATCATGCTGATGCTGAGTACGGCAGCCGATACCGCGCCCATCCAAGCATAGCCGACGCTGCCACCGCCGAACCAGCCAACCATCGCCGCCGTCCCTGCCGCCGAAAAGGTCTGGCCGAGTGCGATGAAGAAGGCACGGAACGACAGCAGGCGCGTTCGTTCGTGGTAACCGTCGGTCATCTCTCCGGCCATCGCGACATAGGGGACCGTGAAAAGAGCGTAGCCAGTCGAATAGACGATCAGCGCGAACATCATCCACAATGCGAGCGCCGCGCCCTGCAAACTCGGCGGGCTGAACAGGAGCAGGAAGCTGATCCCGGCGACGATCGCGCCAGCCAACATGAACGGCCGCCTTCGGCCCCAGCGGGTGCGAATGCGATCGCTCGCCATGCCGATGATGATATCGGCAACGACGTCGTAGAGCTTGGAAACGGTCAACAGCATGCCCGCAAGCGCCGCGGATTGGCCAAGCACAGTCGTCATCAGCACGGGAAAGTAGATCGTCACCGTGTTGAGGAGGATCGCGATACCGAGCGATCCCACCCCGAAACCGACGCACAAGTTCAAAGGCAACTTCTCGGTCGATGCGGGGTCGGCCGCGCCAATTGTCCGCATCGAATATCTCCAGCAAAGAACACGGCGGCCCTTGCCGCCCGAGGCGGCGAGGACCGGAACGGGGATCAGAAGCTCTTGCGCAATTGAATCCCCACCTCACGGCCGCTGTTCGGCGTCAGGAAGGCGCCTTGGCCGGCAGTCGCGAAATTTAAGGGGATGTTAGAAAGATCGGTATAGCGACGTCCTGTGAGCCAAGCCCGCTTGTCAAACAGTTTTTGGCATAGAGCCGCACCGACATATCGTCGTTCAAGAACTCGACGCTGGCGTTGACCGTAACGAAATCGGGCAGTGTCGTGAGATTGGTTTCGTCGGTATACTGCTTGCCTTGATAGATGACATCACCGCGCAAACGATACTGCCACGCCCCGACAAGCGATGCTTCCCA
The DNA here is from genome assembly GCA_964639855.1 of uncultured Stakelama sp. GTDB lineage: Bacteria > Pseudomonadota > Alphaproteobacteria > Sphingomonadales > Sphingomonadaceae > Sphingomonas. Next base: position 26,196 of record CAZXFY010000047.1, read on the forward strand.
GGTGGCAGACCCCGTGGCCGACCACTGCGGACTACGAGGCAGATGATTGCCATCGGCCTTGAAATTGCTCCCCGCAGGAATCCCCGTGAAATAGGAATTGTAGGATCGGTTGGTGTAGTCTGTATATTTCGCGTCGGTATAGCCGACCGTGGTACGGAGCGACAGCTCCGGAACGGGGTTCAGGCCGCCTTCGAATTCGAAACCCTTGATCGTAGCTGTGCCGGGTACGGCCACGCTGAAAACCGGGTTGGCCAACGACGGGACGATGATCGCGCTGTTGGTTTTCACATTATCCCAGTCCATCTTGAACGCAGCCAAGGTGAAATAGGCGTTCATGACCGGGAAGCTCTTCTTCAGTCCGATCTCGTAATTGGTCAGCTTTTCTGGCTTCAGCTCGAGCTGGAAATCTGGGAACGCTGCCAGAATTGCTGCCTGATTTTCTGGCGTTTGCGCCAGTGACGTGACCCCCTGATTTTCCTCCAAGTTGGATTAGAGTCCGGCCCTGACAG
>CAZXFY010000048.1:0-26484 GCA_964639855.1 uncultured Stakelama sp.
ACGGTGTGCGGCGGGTGCCTCGCGATGATGGACGCCGGCGTGCCGATCGCACGTCCGGTTTCCGGCATCGCGATGGGCCTGATCCTCGAAGGCAAGGAGTTTACCGTCCTCACCGATATCCTCGGCGACGAGGATCACCTGGGCGACATGGACTTCAAGGTCGCCGGCACCGAAGCGGGCATCACCTCCTTGCAGATGGACATCAAGGTCGCCGGCATCACCAAGGAGATCATGCAGCAAGCCCTCGCGCAGGCGAAAGAAGGCCGCGCGCATATCCTCGGCGAGATGACCAAGGCGCTGGGCACCGCGCGTACCGAGCTGTCGGCCCACGCGCCGCGGATCGAGACGATGCAGATCGACAAATCGAAGATCCGCGACGTGATCGGCACCGGCGGCAAGGTGATCCGCGAGATCGTCGCCGAGACCGGCGCCAAGGTCGACATCGACGACGAGGGCGTCATCAAGATCAGCTCGTCGGACCTTTCGCAGATCGAGGCCGCGCGCAAGTGGATCGAAGGCATCGTCGAAGAGGCCGAGGTCGGCAAGATCTACACCGGCAAGGTCGTCAACATCGTCGACTTCGGTGCGTTCGTGAACTTCATGGGCGGCAAGGACGGCCTCGTCCACGTCTCCGAGATGAAGAACGAGCGGGTCGAAAAGCCCACCGACGTCGTCTCCGAAGGCCAGGAAGTGAAGGTCAAGGTGCTCGAGATCGATCCGCGCGGCAAGGTCCGCCTGTCGATGCGCGTCGTCGACCAGGAGACCGGCGAAGAGCTCGAGGACACCCGCCCGCCGCGCGAACCGCGCGGTGATCGCGGCCCGCGTGGTGACCGCGGCGGCCGAGGCGACCGCGGCCCGCGCCGTGATCGCGGCCCCCGCCGTGACGACGACCGCGGCGACCGCGGCCCCCGCCGCGAGCGTGGCGAGCGCAAGGAAGGCGGCAAGGATGAGGGCGATGCGCCCGAATTCGCACCGGCGTTCCTGACCGGCGATCGCGACTGAGCGATCAGGTCAATTTGAGCGAGAGAGGGGCTCGGCGAGCGATCGCCGGGCCCTTTTCGTTACAGGCGATGGCGCCGGCACGGCACGGCACATTGCGCGCCCGCAGCATCTTCACGCCGCCGTCGGCAGCGGGCCTTCGTCCAGCTCGCGCAAATCGCGGCCCAGCGTCTCGCGGCCGAAGATCGCGACCAGCACCAGCGCCGCGAGCGTCGGCACGACGATGAACGCCGCCACCAGGATCATCGCCGGCACCAGCGCGGCGATCGCGAGGCCCTGTGCGATCAGCCCGCCCGTCTTGGTGCAGGCGGCCACCCAGCCGGTCGCCCGGCCGCGCACGCGCAAGGGGAAGCTCTCCGCGGTATAGGGCAGCAGGATCGCGATGATGCCGTTCGATCCCACGATCAGCAGCGCCACCGGCAGCACCGGGCTGCCCCCGCCGTGTAATTCGAGCCACATCACGCCGAACAGGCCGCCGATCGTGACCAGCAGCGCCGCGACCAGCGACCATTTGGTGCTCCACCGGCTGTAGATCAGCGCAGCGAGGAACACCGTGGGAAGCGAAAGCAGCGCCGATTCGGCGAGCAGGCGGCTCGCGGCGCCGACCGAATAGCCCTTCGCGACCAGATCGGCGGGCAGCCAGAGCAGCAGACCGAAGCTGATGAAACCCCACGAAAGCCCGCCCAGGCTGAGCGCGGCCAGCTTGCCGATGAGGTGTCTGCCGGTGAGCGGCAGATGGCGCGCGACAATGTCGTCGCGGGGCTCGTCCACGGGCTCGATCCGGCGCGCGACCGCGCCGAAGCGACGCATCACCTCCTCCGCTTCATGCTCGCGCCCGCGCGCGATCAGGAACTTGGCCGATTCGGGAATCAGCCCGCCGAGCACCACCAGCAGCAGCCCGGTCGGCAGGTTCGCCAACCACAGGATACGCCACCCGAAGACAGGCTGGAGCAGCGCCGAAATCCCGCTCGCCGCGAAATAGCCGCCCAGCGCGCCCAGCCCGCCGACCAGCACGAGGCTCCAGCCGCGGTGCCGGCTCGGCATCATCTCGGCGAGCAAGGCATAGGTGACGGGCAGCATCCCGCCGGCGGCGGCGCCCATCATGAAGCACATGCCGATATTCCAGGCGAGGCTGGGCATCGCGCCGCAGATCGCGGTGCCGACGAACATCACCGCCGAAAGCAGGATCGAGGCCTTGCGCCCGTAAATGTCGGCGACGATCCCCCAGACGACCGACCCGACCACCGTGCCCAGCAACGCGGCGAACGGCACCAGCGACGCGATCTCCTCCGGCACGCCATATTCGGCGGCCATGCCCGGCAGCGCGAACCCCAATGCGGCGGGCTTCATCACATCGACGACGAGTGCGATCACGAGCACCGTCATCAGTTTCCAATGGGGCGCGCCGAGCGCCGCATCTTCGGGCGCCGAAATGGTGATCGCGGCCGCCGCCTCGCGCCGGGCCGAGAAATCGCGCGGCAGCAGGCCATAAGCGGCGACGATCACCCCGCCGACGATCAGGAACATGCCGAAGATCATGCCCGCATCCATCGGCATGCCGGCCATGTGATAGCCCATCGAGCGCGACATCAGGAACATCGGCAGATGGAGCACCACCCCCGCCGTCACCGCGATGCAGCCGAGCACGAACGCCCAGAGCGCCTGACGGTCCGACAACGTGCTGCGCAAACCCGCGGTCATCGATTCCCCCCTTCTCGACGCGGCTTATAGCCCGTGGGAACGATAACGCTATCACGCCGCGGCGGGCCGCTGTCCTACAGGCGGGATTCCGGCTATGATGCCGGTGCTCTTTCTCATGTGACGGGTTTTCGGATCGCCGGATGGCGCCGTCATGCTCGCGAACGATACCCACGAGGACGGTCAAGTTGGTCAACTTCGCTCGTCCGGAAAATACGCGCAAAGCCGCGGTAACGCGCGATTTCTCGCGCAGGGCGAAGTTGACTCTGTCGGGGAAGGTCCAGGGGGTTCTGTTGCCCGGCCCCCCTGGCGGCCGCTGGAATCCGCTTCTGTTGCCCGGTGCGGTCCAACCGCGCTTTTGTCGTTCTAACCTAGACCGTGAGGTCTTTGGTTAGGCCGCAATCGCGAGCGCCTCGTTATCGTTGGCACTTGTGTGATGGGCCGTTGCGGTGGTCCCATTCCGAGCGAAAACAGCGCTTTTCAACACACGTCGATCCTGGTTCGGCCCCGTCAGCTGACCTCTCGCGTGCGGGGAGGGGTCACCTGGTGGAGCCGCCGGGTACTGCCCCCGGGTCCGCTGCGCCTATTGAACGCCGCAGTTTATCGCCATAGCCGGCCCGAAAGCCGGCACGGTCAATATAGGCACGCGGATACGAAAGAAAAGGCGGCGGATCGGCCGAAGGGCCTTTGAAGCGCCATAATGCGCGCGCATAGGGACATATATGTTGACCCAGCGTTCCCGCTACGCGCTGCGCGCGATGCTCCTCCTTGCCGAAGCGCCCGCCGGCGGCCGGCCGATCCCGATGAATCGGATCGCGGCCGAGGCGAACGTGCCGCGCAAGTTCCTCGAGCTGATCCTCGCGGACCTGCGTGAGGCGGGGCTGCTGGTAAGCTACCGCGGCAAGATGGGTGGGTATCGCCTGTCCAAGCCCACCCACCTCATCTCGCTGGGCGACATCATCCGCGTGATCGAGGGCCCGCTGGCGCTCGTCCCGTGCGTCAGCCGCACCGCCTACAGGCGCTGCAAGGATTGCCGCGACGAGGCGACCTGCGCCATCCGCCACGCGATGATGCGCGTGCGCGACGAAACCGCACGCATCCTCGACGGCACCAGCCTCGCCGACGCGCTCGCCGAGGATCTCGCGGCGGCGTGATATCGGCCGGCACCGCCCTCAACCAAACGCCCTATAGCGCCTCGCCTTCGATCGGCGGGCGTGCCGCCGCTTCGGCGCCCAGCGTGCGATAGAACAGCCCGCCCAACGCACCGCCGACGAGCGGCGCGACCCAGAACAGCCAGAGCTGCCCCAGCGCCCAGCCGCCCGCGATCACCGCCGGCCCCGTGCTGCGCGCCGGATTCACCGAGGTGTTGGTGACGGGAATCGCGATCAGGTGAATGAGCGTGAGCGCAAGGCCGATCGCGATCGGCGCGAAGCCGGAGGGCGCGCGCGTATCGGTCGATCCCATGATGACCAGCACGAAGAAGAAGGTGAGCACGATCTCCAGGATCAGCCCCGACTGGAGCGCATAGCCGCCGGGCGAATGCGCGCCGTAGCCGTTGGCGGCAAGGCCGTTCGTCGCGAGCGAATAATCCGCATTGCCGCTGGCGATCAGATAAAGCAGCGCCGCCGCCGCGATCCCGCCGACCAGCTGCGCGGCGACATAGAGCGGAATATCCTTCGCATTGAACCGGCCGCCCGCCCACAGCCCGACCGTGACCGCCGGATTGAGATGGCAGCCCGAAATATGGCCGATCGTATAGGCCATGGTCAGCACCGTCAGCCCGAAGGCCAATGCGACGCCCGCAAAGCCGATCCCGAGATCGGGAAAGGCGGCCGCGAACACCGCGCTGCCGCATCCGCCGAACACCAGCCAGAAGGTGCCGAACAGCTCGGCCAGTCCCCGTTGCGTGTTGGTCATCATCCTGCTCCCACACGGCCCGCCTTTACGCCACCCGCGGGCATTGCGGGAACTTACCGCATGTTTCGGTGGCGTAAAGAGCAGGCCCCTGTGCGGAAGATCAGGCGTTCGGACGCGCCTTCAGTTCGTCCCTGATCTCACGCAGCAGCACGACGTCGGCGGGATCGGCCGCGGGCGCCTCCGCCTCCTTCTGCTTTTCGAAGGCGGCCATCGTCCTGTTGGCGTAGCGCACGATCAGGAAAATGACGAAGGCGAGGATCAGGAAGTTGATGACGACGGTGATGAACTGCCCGTAGCCGAGCAGCGACACGCCCGCTTCCTTGAGCGCCGCATAATTGGTGAGCGAACCGGTATAGCTGTCGGGCACCGGGCCGAGCACGATGAAATAGCTCGAAAAATCGAGCCCGCCGAAGATCCAGCCGACGACCGGCATGATGATGTCGTCGGTCAGCGATTTGGTGATCGTCGCGAACGCGGCGCCGATGATCACCGCGACGGCAAGATCGAGCACGCTGCCGCGCAACACGAACGTCTTGAATTCGCTCAACATCCAAATATCTCCCTCGCCCATGTCCGATTTGGGTTTCGCCTTGTAGCGTCCTTCCTCTAGGATGCGAAATGCAAGGGCTGGAGGGAGACCAAGGATGCGATACCGAACCCCGATCGTGCTCGCCGCCGCGGCGATGACCGTGAGCGCCTGCGGGATCAACTCCGTGCCCACCGCAGAGGAGAATGTGAAGGCGCGCTGGGCCGACGTGCAGGCCGATTACCAACGGCGCGCGAACCTGATCCCCAATCTGGTCGAGACGGTGAAGGCCTCGGTCAACGCCGAGGACAAGGTGCTGACCGACGTGATCGAGGCGCGCTCGAAGGCGACGTCGATCCAGCTCAGCGCAGACGATCTCGGCGACGCCGCCAAGATGCAGCAATTCGCGGCTGCGCAGGGCCAGCTCAGCGGATCGCTCAGCCGCCTGCTCGCGACCGTCGAGGCCTATCCCGAGGTCAAGAGCCAGACCAACTTCACCACGCTGATGAGCCAGCTCGAAGGCACCGAGAACCGCATCACGATCGCGATCCGCGACTACAACCAGGCGGTGCAGGAATATAATACGCTGGTGCGCACCTTCCCCGACGCGATCGGCGCCAAGATCTTCTACGGCGCTGATCCCAAGGTTCCCTACGAGGCGACCACGCCGGGCGCCGAGAACGCGCCGAACGTCGATTTCGGGAATTTGAGCTGAGGCGGGCGAACGATCGCCCCCTCCCCTGTCCCGTTCGGGCTGAGTTTGTCGAAGCCCTGTTCTTCCCTTCGAATTGAGGAACGAGAAGTGCGGCTCTTCAGACTCAGGACGAATGGCGCCGGGGCGATTCTCCTGATTTTGGTGCTGGCGATGGCGCTTGTCGCCCCCGCCTTCGCGCAGACTTTCCCCAAGCTCACCGGACGCGTCGTCGATGCCGCGAACCTGTTGAGCCCGGCCGAGGAAGCGCAACTCAGCCAGCTTTCGGAGCAGATCGAGCAGGCATCGACGCGGCAGTTCGTGGTCGCAACGATCCCCGACCTGCAAGGCTATCCGATCGAGGATTACGGCTATCGGCTGGGCCGCGCCTGGCAGATCGGGACGGAGGCAAATAACGGCATCCTCCTGATCGTCGCACCCAACGAGCGCAAGGTGCGGATCGAGGTCGGCTACGGGCTGGAGCCGATCATGACCGACGCGCTCTCCAGCATCATCATCAACCAGACGATCCTGCCGCGCTTTCGCGACGGCGACATGGCGGGCGGAATCATCGCGGGCTCCAACGCGATCGGGGAGCAGATGAAGCTGCCGATCGAGGCAGCCGAGCAACGCGCGCAGAAGGTGGTCGCCGAGAACCAGGAATCGGACGAGGGCGGCGGCTTCGCGGTCGGCATCTTCTGGATGGTCGTGCTGTTCTTCGTCATTTTCCCGATGGTCTTCGGCCGCGCGCGCGGGCGGCGCCATCGCAGCGGGCTCGGCTCGGTCTGGCTATGGGGCCCCGTGATCGGCGGCTTGGGCGGGGGATCGAGCGGCGGATCGAGCTGGGGCGGCGGCGGGTTCGGCGGCGGCGGCTTTTCGGGCGGCGGCGGATCGTTCGGGGGCGGCGGCGCCTCGGGGGGCTGGTAGATGGCGAAGATCGTAAGGCTCTCCCCCGAGGAGCATGCCCGCGTCACCGAGGCGGTCGCCGCGGCCGAGCGCGGCACCGACGGCGAGATCGTGACGATCGTGACGGCGCGATCGAACGCCTATCACGATGTCGGCCTGCATTACGCAATCGGCGCGATGCTGCTGACGATCGCGCTCGCGGCGCTCTTTCCCGGCTGGGTGGAGGCGCTGGTCGCATGGTTCTCGGGCGGCTGGGTGAGCGGGGTCGATCCGCGCTGGGCCTTCTTCGCGCTGATGCTCGTCGAGGCGCTGGTGTTCCTCGTCGTCCGCTACGCGCTCGCCTGGATGCCGCTCCGAATCGCGCTCACCCCCGAGGCGACACGCTCGCGCCGGGTGCGGCGGCGCGCGGTCGAATGTTTCAAGGTTGGCGCCGAGCGGCGGACGGTCGCGCGCGTCGGCATCCTCCTTTACCTCTCGCTCGACGAGCGGCGGGCGGAGATCGTCGCCGACGAGGCGATCCACGGCAAGGTGCCGCCCGAACGCTGGGGTGACGCGATGGCCGCGCTGGTCGATGAGGTCCGCGCCGGCCGCCCCGCCGAGGGCATGGCCGCGGCGGTGGCGCAGATCGGCGCGATCCTCGCCGAGACCTTCCCCAAGACCGATTCCGACCCCAACGAACTGCCCGACCGCCTGATCGAATTGTGAGCATCCCGGGACCGGACGTGCCCATCGAGACGATGTGGCAGGGCAAGTATATCGTCGCGCGGCGGCAGGGGACGTGGGAGTTCGTCGGCCGCGTCGGCGGTATTTCGGCCGCTGTCATCATCGCGATCGACGACGGGCATGTGATCCTGGTCGAGCAATATCGCGTGCCGCTCGGCCGGCGCTGCCTCGAACTGCCCGCGGGGCTGGTCGGCGACGAGGAGGCGGGCGAGAGCGTCGAAGCCTCGGCGGCGCGCGAGCTGGAGGAAGAGACCGGCTATCGCGCTGACCGGATCGATCCGATCGGCGAATTCCAGTCCTCGCCCGGCATGGTTTCGGAGAGCTTCACCCTGGTGCGCGCCGTCGGGCTGACCAGGATCGGCGAGGGCGGCGGCGACGGGGACGAGCAGATCACCGTCCACCGCGTCCCGCTCGATCGCATCGCCGATTTCGTCGCCGAACGGCGCGAGGCGGGCGTGGCGATGGACGTCAAGCTGCTGCTGTTGTTGGCGGGGGCGATTTTACGCTGACGTCATGCCAGCCAACGCCGGCATCTCATTGGACGTGCGAGCCCCGGCTTTCGCTGGCGTGACGGGTTACCGGAAATTATCCGCATAAGCCTGAAGCAGAAGCTTCTTCGCGGGCGGGGGCGTCACGGCATAGGGCAGCCCCTCGCGCTCGGCATAGGCCTTGGCCGCCGCCAGACTTGGAAAGCTCAACCGCACCTGCTCGCGCGTATCGCCCGAGCCCGCCCAGCCGGTGAGCGGATCGGCGCGCTTGGCCTCGCCGGGCTCGAACTCGACAACCCAGCGGTTCGTGCGGGCCTTGCCCGATTGCATCGCGTTCTTTGGGCGTTGATAGATACGGACGCTCGGCATGGATGCTCCTTGTTCGATCGCGGCGATAACTAGCGCGCTTTTCCGGCGCGCGCATCCGCCTTTTTGGTGCGCAGCGTCGCCGGGGCGCCCGCGGGGTCGTCGGGCCAGGGATGCTTCGGATAGCGACCGCGCATCTCCCTCGCGACCGCCGCCCAGCTTCCCGCCCAGAAACCGGGCAGATCGCGCGTCGTCTGGATCGGGCGGCCCGCGGGCGAGGTGAGACTGAGCACCAGCGGCACGCGGCCGCCGCCGACGACAGGATGCGTCGCGAGCCCGAACAGCGCCTGCACGCGCAGCTCGACGCGCGGCCCGCCCTCGGCGGCATAGTCGATCGCATGGCTGCTGCCCGCGGGCGTCTCGAACCGCGCGGGCGCGAGGCGGTCGATCGCCTGCATCGCCTCCCAGCCGATGATGCCGCGCAACGCGTCGCCGAGCGCGCCGGCATCGATCTGGTCGAGCCGGCGCTTGCCCGCGAGCAGCGGCGCAAGCCATTGATCGGCGCGATCGAGCAGCGACTCATCGTCGAGACGCAGGTCGGCGCCGCCATGATCGGCCGCGAAGTGCGCGCGCTCGCGCAGCGCCAGCGCGGCGTCGCTCCACGGCAGCAGATCGAGCCCGTGCGTGCGGACGCCCGCCAGTAAGGTCGCAGCGATCGCATCGGGGGCGGCGTCGGCATCGGGACCGCTTGCGAGGCGAATCGCGCCGAGCCGCCGCTCACGCAGCACCTTCACGCCGCCGGTCGCGGGGTCGAAGGCAACGCTGCGGCGGGTCTCGATCCGATCGCCGAACAGCGCCTCGACCGTCGCGGCGTCGATCGGCGCGGCGGAGAGGATGCGCGCGCCCGCGGCCATGCCCTGCGTTTCGGCGACGGCGAGCCAGTCGTGGCGCGCGAGCGACGAGGCCGGATCGAGGCGGAACCCCCGGCCGCCGACCGAGGCCCAGGCCTCGCCCGAGGGATCGCGGCGGCGTGCGATCCGATCGGGGAAAGCGAGGGCGACGCAGGTGGCGACACTATCTCCCCTCCCGCCTGCGGGAGGGGTTGTCATAAGCGCCTGTCCTTCCGGAACACGCTCTCCCCTAGCCCCTCCCGCAAGCGGGAGGGGGATTAATCCCTGCCACCGCTTCGCCAGCCCTCGCGCCGCCTCTGCCCGCTTGCCCTTCTCCGTGCGCCAGCGGCGCAGGCGAGTGTCGAGATCGGGATCGTTGCCGCCGAGACCGCGCTCGCCGAGCAGCACCGCGACCTCGGCGGCGGTGCGCGCGAACCCGAGATCGCTCGCCGCGACGAGCATGTGCCCGAGCCGGGGCGGCAGCGGCAGCGCGGCGATCGTACGGCCGTGCGGCGTGGGGCGGCCATCGGCGTCGAGCGCGCCCAGCGTCGCGAGGCGTGCGCGCGCCTCGGCGATCGCGGCCTCGGGCGGCGGATCGATCCAGTTGAGCTCGCGCGGATCGGCGACGCCCCACAGCGCGCAATCGAGCGTGAGCGCGGACAGGTCGGCTTCGAGGATTTCGGGCGGATCGAAGCGCGGCAGCCCGGCGGTTGCGGCATCTTCCCACAACCGGAAGGCCACGCCCGGCCCCTGTCGCGCGGCGCGGCCTGCGCGTTGCGTCACCGCCGCCTGGCTGGCCCGCTCGGTGACGAGCCGCGTCATTCCCGCCGCGCGATCGTAGCGCGGGCGCCGCGCCAACCCCGAATCGACGACGATGCGGATGCCGTCGAGCGTCAGGCTGGTCTCGGCGATCGACGTGGCGAGCACGACCTTGCGGTTGCCCGGATCAGGCGCGATCGCGGCGCGCTGGGCGGCGGGATCGAGGCTGCCGTGGAGCTTGTGGAGCGTGACGCCCGGCCCCAATCCGTCGAGCCGCTCGGCGGTGCGCTCGATCTCGGCGACGCCGGGAAGGAAGGCGAGCACCCCGCCCTCCTGCTCGGCCAACGCGATGCGCACCGCGGCGGCGACCTCATCCTCGATTCGGCGCTCCGCCCGGCGCCCGAGATAGCGCAGATCGAGCGAATACGAGCGGCCCTCGCTCTCGATCACCGCGCAATCGCCCATCAAGGCGGCGAAGCGCGCGCCGTCGAGCGTCGCCGACATCGCGACGAGCCGCAGATCGGGCCGGAGCGCGCCTTGCGCGTCGAGCGCGAGCGCGAGGCCGAAATCGCTGTCGAGGCTGCGCTCGTGGACCTCGTCGAACAGCACCGCCGAAACGCCCGCCAGTTCGGGATCGGCCTGGATGCGGTTGACGAAGATGCCCTCGGTGACGACCGTCACGCGCGTTCGGGCCGAGCGCTTGCTATCCATTCGCGTGGCATAGCCGAAGGTCTCGCCGGGGCGCTCGCCCGCCTGCGCGGCCATCCGCTCGGCCGCGGCGCGCGCGGCGAGGCGGCGCGGGCTGAGGAGCAGGATCTCGCCGCCGCACCAATTCTCTTCGAGCAAGGCGGGCGCCACCGCGGTCGTCTTGCCCGCGCCCGGCGGCGCCACCAACACGGCGTTCGCGCCCGCGCGCAAGGTCGCGAGCAGATCGGGCAGGACGGCGTGGATGGGCAGCATGATCACGGGTGAAGCCGACTGAATTGACGGTTGCGAAGGTGGGAGCTTGTAGAACAGCGTCTTCTCTCCGTCATGCCGGACTTGTTCCGGCATCCACTCCTCCACATGCACGCCATCGCGAATGGAAGAGTGGACCCCGGAACAAGTCCGGGGTGACGGACGGCGTGACACATGTGTTCCCCTTCGCCGCATTCCGGTTTAGCGCTGCGCCATGTCCACGCTCCCCGCCACCGACGAAGAGGCCGCCGTCGAGCTCGAACGGCTCGCGGCCGAGATCGCGCGCCACAACCGGCTCTACCACACCGAAGACGCGCCCGAGATTTCGGACGCCGATTACGACGCACTGATGCGCCGCAACAGCGCCATCGAAGCGGCGTTCCCGCACCTGATCCGCACCGATTCGCCCGGCCGACAGGTCGGTGCCGCGCCTGCGGGGCATCTCGCCAAGGTGGCGCACGCGCGGCCGATGATGAGCCTCGACAACGCCTTCGCGGACGAGGAAGTCGCCGAGTTCGTCGCACGGGTACGGCGGTTCCTGCGGCTCGGCGAGGACGAACCGGTCGCGCTCACCGCCGAGCCCAAGATCGACGGGCTGTCGTGCTCGCTGCGCTACGAAGGGCGACGACTGGTGCAGGCGCTGACGCGCGGCGACGGGCAGGTGGGCGAGGACGTGACCGCCAATGTGCGGACGATTTCCGACATCCCGCAGACGCTCCCCGCCGGCGCGCCCGATCTCTTCGAGGTGCGCGGCGAGGTCTATATGGAGAAGACGGCGTTCGCGGCCTTGAACGCGCGGCTGCTCGCCGAGGCCGAGAGCCCCGACAAGGCGCGGCAGTTCGCCAATCCGCGCAACGCCGCCGCCGGATCGCTGCGCCAGAAGGACGCCGCCGTCACCGCCGCGCGCCCGCTGCGCTTCCTGACGCACGGCTGGGGCGAGGCGAGCGACGTGCCGGGCGAAACACAAATGCAGGTGATCGACGCGATCCGCGGCTGGGGCTTTCCCGTCGCCGAGGCGCTGCGGCGCGTGGAGCGCGTGGCCGATGCGCTGGCGGTCTATCGCGCGATCGAGGCGGAGCGCGCCGACCTCCCCTTCGATATCGACGGCGTGGTCTACAAGGTCGACCGGCTCGACTGGCAGGCGCGGCTGGGCGCGGTCGGGCGCGCGCCGCGCTGGGCGATCGCGCACAAGTTTCCCGCCGAGCGCGCGCAGACCACGCTCGAGCGGATCGACATCCAGGTCGGCCGCACCGGCAAGCTGACGCCGGTGGCGCGGCTCGAGCCGGTGACGGTGGGCGGCGTGGTCGTCACCAACGCGACGCTCCACAATGCCGACGAGATCGCGCGGCTGGGCGTGCGGCCGGGCGACCGCGTGCTCATCCAGCGCGCGGGCGACGTCATCCCGCAGATCGTCGAGAATCTGACGCGCGACGTGGAGCGCGAGCCCTGGCATTTCCCCACGCACTGCCCCGAATGCAACTCGGATGCGGTGGCCGAGGAAGGCGAGGTCGATATCCGCTGCACCGGCGGGCTGATCTGCCCGGCGCAGCGCGTCGAGCGGCTGCGCCACTTCGTCAGCCGCGGGGCGATGGACATCGAGGGGCTGGGCCTCAAGCAGATCGAGGATTTCTTCCGCGACGGCCTGATCCACACGCCCGCCGACATCTTCCGGCTGACCGAGGCCGAGCTGCTGCCGCGCAAGAAGGACGGCAAGGTGTGGGCGGCGAACCTGCTCGCCGCGATTCGCGCCCGGCGCGCCCCCGATCCGGTGCGCTTCCTGTTCGGGCTGGGCATCCGCCACATCGGCGCGATCACCGCGCGCGATCTGCTCAAGGCGTTCGGCACGGTCGAGCGGATCGCCGAGGTCGCCGCCCGCGCCGCCGAAGACCCCGAGGCGCGCGCCGAGATCGAATCGGTGGAGGGCGTCGGCCCCGTGGTCGCCGAGGCGCTGATCGATTTCTTCGCAGAGGAGCATAATCGCGAGGCATGGGACGATCTGCTCTCGGTCGTCTCCCCCCAGCCCTTCGCCTACGAAACCCGCGAGTCGGAAGTATCGGGCAAGACGGTCGTCTTCACCGGCAGCCTCGAAACGCTGAGTCGCGACGAAGCCAAGGCGCAGGCCGAGGCGCTCGGCGCGCGCGTCTCGGGCTCGGTCTCCGCGAAGACCGATCTCGTCGTCGCCGGCCCCGGCGCCGGATCCAAGCTCAAGAAGGCCGCCGACCTGGGGATTCGCGTGATCGACGAAGCGGGCTGGGCGGCGATCGTCGCCGCCGCGCAGTGATGCCTTTTTGCAACGCAACATCGGCTCTGTGACGAGCCGTGCGCGGCGCAGGTTGCTTGTCACCGAAAGGACATATTTGAAGAGCAGGGGCCGCGCCCATGGGCGGGCAGCGAGTCCCGCCGCAACGACAACCAACAACATTTTGCGGGGGAATTGAGACAATGCGCATCACATTTCTGTCCGGCGTGGCCGTGGCCGCGTTGATGGTGCCGGGCGCCGCCTGGGCCCAGTCCACAGGTTCGGTCGATTTCGGCAATGAGATCGTCGTCACCGGCAGCCGCGCCGGCGACGTCGGCGGCGTCGAGATTCCTGCGACCACCAAGGCCAAGGCGGTGCTGACGCAGGAATTCATCCAGACCCAGAATCCCGGCCAGACGGTCGATGACATCATCAACATGCTGCCGGGCGTCAGCTTCCAGAACAACGATCCGTTCGGCTCAGCGGGCGGCACGCTCACCATCCGCGGCTTCGACGACAGCCGTATCTCGCAGACCTTCGACGGCATTCCGCTTAACGATTCGGGGAACTACGCGCTCTATTCGAACCAGCAGCTCGATCCCGAGCTGATCGAGCAGGTCAACGTCAATCTGGGCTCGACCGACATCGACAGCCCGACCGCCGCGGCCTCGGGCTCGACCGTCAACTATCGCACGCGCGATCCGTTCGATGATTTCGGCGCGCGGCTCGAAGGCTCGGTCGGCGATTACAGCTTCTTCCGCATCTTCGGCGTCGTCGATACCGGCGTGTTCACCCCCTGGGGCACCAAGGCGTTCTTCTCGGCCAGCCATGCCGAGAACGACAACGTGTTCAACGACCACGGCGTCATCGACAAACAGCAATACAACGCCAAAATCTACCAGCCGATCGGCCTGGACGGCGACTTCGTCTCGATCGCGGGCCATTATAACGAGAACCGCAACAACTTCTTCGGCTCGGTTGCGCTGCGCAACGACCGTTCCGCGCCGGACGGTTTCCCGCAAACCAAGGACGAGCGCTTCTACGAGCTCGGCCGCTGCCAGATCGCAGCCCCCGTGTTCGAGAACGTCACGGTCGCACAGGCAACCGCGGACGGCTATGACGACCCGGATGCGCCCAACGATTGCGGCACCGCGTTCGACTATCGCTTCAATCCGTCAAACACCGGCAATATCCGCGTCAACTCGCGCTTCACGCTTGCCGACGGGCTCGTGCTGACGGTCGATCCCAGCTATCAATACGTGAAGGCGAATGGCGGCGGCACCACGACGGGCTTCGAATATGCCCGCGATGTCGGCGGCACGCCCCTGTTCGGCTATGTCGGGGGCAAGCCCTATACGGGCGTCGATCTCAACGGCGACGGCGACATGGTCGATGCGGTCACCATCCTCCAGCCGAGCCAGACGCAGACGCACCGCTACGGCGTGATCGCGTCGCTGCGCTACGACCTGTCGGACACGCAGACCGTTCGCGTCGCCTACAGCTATGACCGCGCCCGGCACCGCCAGACCGGCCGCATCGGCCTGCTCCAGCCGAACGGCAACCCGTTCGACGTCTTCCCGATCAACGATCCGGTGATTGCCGCGGACGGCTTCGCGCCCAGCAAGCGCGATCGTCTCTCCTACGCGATCCTGCATCAGGTATCGGGCGAATATCTCGGCTCGTTCTTCGACGAGAAGCTGATCATCAACGCCGGCATCCGCGCGCCGTTCTTCAAGCGCGATCTCAACAACTACTGCTTCACGACGAGCGCAAGCGGCTTCGTCGATTGCTTCGGCAACGGCAACGACGCCGCGAACGCCGCCTATGCGGACGCCAATCCGGGCGTTCAGGGCCCGCAGCAGCGCGTGCTGAAATACGACAAGATCCTGCCGAGCGCGGGGCTGGTCTACAATTTCACGCCTGCGGTCAGCGTCTTCGGAAACTATTCGAAGGGGTTGCAGGTGCCGGGCACCGACAACCTCTACAACAGCTTCTACTTCGCGCCGGACGAGGATGCGGCGCACCCGATCCCGGAGACGACCGACAATTTCGACGTCGGCCTGCGCTACACATCGGGCAAGATCCAGGCCCAGCTCACCGGCTGGTACACGATCTTCAACAACCGGCTCGCCTCGGCCTATGATCCCGAGCTCGACCGCTCGATCTACCGGAATCTCGGCCGGGTCGACAAATACGGCATCGACGGCAGCATCGCCTATCAGCCGCTTCCCGACCTGCTGTTCTACGTCTTCGGATCGTATCTGAAGTCGGAGATTCAGGACGACGTGCAGATCGACACCGTCAACGGGAATCCGGTTTTCGCGCCGACCGCGGGCAAGCGTGAATCGGGGGCGCCGACCTATACGTTCGGCGGCCGCGTTCAGGGCAAGCTCGGGCCGCTCGAACTCGGCGCGCAGGCCAAGCGCACCGGCCCGCGCTACGTCAACGATCAGAACCTGCCGATCACGATCGACGGGGTGCAGGTCTACGGCGCCAAGGCGCCTGCCTATACGATCGTCGATCTGAGCGCGAAGCTGCCGCTCGAATGGGCCGGCCTCAACGACAAGACCTATCTGCAGGTCAACGTCTCGAACGTCTTCGACGAACTCTATGTCGGCGGCTTCGGCGGCGGCCTGCGTGCGGACAGCGCGCCGTTCGTCCAGATCGGCTCGCCGCGCGCCTTCATCGCGACGATCAACTTCGCGATCTGACGCGCGCGAACAGCGCAAGGAAGGGCCGCTCCCGGAATGTCCCGGGGGCGGCCTTTTCTATGCCCGCAGCGCCAGCCAGCGCCGCGCGGACGGCAGGCGCCTCAGCAGCATCCGCTCGATCAGCAGCACACCAAGCAGCGTCGCGCCGAACATCGGCAGCGCGAGGCCGAGCAGCGCGATGGCGCCGGCGAGCACCCAGCCGAAGCGCGGGCGTGAAAGCGGGATCGGCGCGCCGAGCAGCCCCGCCGGGCGCCGCCGCCACCACAAGACCGCGCCGGATACCGACAGCAGCACCAGCAACATCGCGGTCAGCGTGCCCGCAATCTGGTTGGCGATGCCGAAATAGGCGCCCTCATGCACAGCGATGCCATAGCCGACGAGCCGGTCGATCCAGTGGCGCTCCCCGAAATCCTTGCGCGCGAGCACCGCGCCATCCGCGCCGTCTACCACCAATTGCGTGCGCAGCGGGCGGTTGGCGGCCTCCGACGTGACGGTCCAGCCCGCCGCTCCCCTTGCGGGCGGCGCGATCATCACCGGCGGCGCGAGGCCGAGCGGGCGCACCGCGGCGATCACGCGCGCCAGCTCGCCCGGCCTGGGCGCGGCGTGCGCCATCATCATGCCGCGATGCTCGGCATGGGGGCCAAGCATCGGATCGGCCTTTGGCGCGGGCTTCTCCCCACCGATGGTCCAGTCGATAGGGCCGTCGGTGGCGCCCGCCGCCTGCCGCGCCTCGGCGAGATAATTGCCCCACGCCTTCGCCCAGGGCAGGCCCGTGACGATCAGGAAACACGCCGCGAGCGATACCCAGATGCCGGCGACGGCGTGGATGTCCCGCCAGAACAGCCGCCTGCCGCTCCGAAGCCGCGGCCAGAGCACGCCCGCCAGCCCGCGCCGCCCGCGCGGCCACCACAGGTAAAGCCCGGTGAGCAGCATCACCAGCGCCCAACAGGCGGCGGTTTCGACCAACAGGCTGCCCGCCGCCCCCGCGAGCAGCTCGCCATGAAGATGGAAGATGCGCCGCATCGGCCGCGCCTCCTCCGGCACGGCATGAAGCACCGCGGTCGTCACCGGATGGACATAGACGCGCGTTTCCACCCCGTTTTTGCCGACGAGGATCTGCACCGCCTCGTTCGGCACCTCGGGAAGCTGGTATTTGTGCAGCCGCGATCCCGGCACCGCGCCGACTGCCGCCGCCACCTCGGCATCGGACGAGGCGGCGGAGCCGTTCAGTGCGAGGTGCGTATAAGGCCGATCGAGCCACGCCTCGATCTGCGGCCGCCACGTATAGATCGTGCCCGTCACCGCGAGCCAGATCACGAACGGAATGCAGAACAATCCGGCATAGAAATGCCAGCGCCACACCGCATTGTACCAGCGCGTGCCGGGCGGATGGACGCTCATAGCCGCACCCCCGCTTCGAGGAAGAAGGTGCGCTGCGGATAGGGGTGATAGACCCAGGCGCGGTCGTTGGTGAGGTTGTTCACCCCCGCCGACAGCCGCAGCGTTTTGCTCAGATCGACATTTGCCTTGAGGTCGAGCGCGAACAACTCCGACGTATAGCTGTAGGTGTCGCCCCGCAGCCGCCCGTCGAGATCGCTATTGGGGCGGCTCGCATAGCGAACGCCCACCACCGCCTGCACATGCGGCAGCACCCGCCAACGCAGATTGCCGCCCAGCCGCCAGTGCGGAATGCGCGGGAACTGGACGCCCTCGGACGCCGGATCGGCATGGTTCTCGGCCGTGATCGCGTCGATCCACGCGGCGTTCGCATCTATATCGAGCCCCCGCACGGGCCAGTCGCGCGCCTCGGCGATCAACTCGGCGCCGACGGCGCGCGTCGCGTCGATATTCTTGAAGCTGGAGGTGGTGACGCCGTTCTGATTGAGCCCCCGGAACGAGAAGATCGCATCCTCTATCCGCTGCCAAAATAGGCTGCCAGTCAGCGTGATCGGCCCGAACGAGCGGCGCACGACCAGGTTGGCGTCGCGGCTCTTTTCCGGCTTCAGGCCGGGGTCGAAGCTGTCGGGATCGAAGCTGCCGTCGCCGCGCAGCGATCCCTGGAACAGCTCGCCCAGGGTGGGAAAGCGCGTCGCGGCGGCAAGGCTCAGCTCCGCAGTCCAGCCGTCCCCGAACCGGTGACGCAGCGACAGCTTGGGGCTGAACGCCGCGGCGCTGCGGACGGGATAGACCTGCGTTGCCGGCCCCTCCCCCGCCCGCCCGGTCAACCCGCCATCATAAGCGCGCCACCAATCCTGCCGCACGCCGAGCGTGAGCAGCGTCGCCTCGCCGAGCCGGATCGCGTCCTCCGCGAACGCGCCGATGGTGCGCGTGCGGCCGAAGGTGCGCGTCGCCAGCGCCGCCCCGGTGCCTGCGCGCCAATTCTCGGTATCGAAGACGCTACGGTCGGTCTCGTAGCGGTTCGCGCTGAGGCCGAACGCGATATCGTGCGCGCCGATCGTGCGCGTGGCGACGAGATCGCCCGTCACCCAGCCGGTCGGGCCCTGATGCGTATATTGGCCCACCCCGCCCGCAATTCCCGCCGCATGGCCGATCGACCGCCACTCATCCTGCCGCGCCACGCGCAGTGTCGAGAGATTGGCGCGAACGTGGAAGCCCGCGACCGGCCCTTCGAGCCGCAGCCCCGCGAGCCACTGGTCCCGGATCGCAATGCCGAAGCGGAAGGCCGCGCCGGGATCGAGCCGCCACGCATGATCGCCCACCCGTACCGCGCCCGAGGCGTCGCCGTAGAAGGGCGCCCCGCCCGCGTCGCGCAGATAGGTTTGCGGATGCAACGCCTCGTCGCGGCTCCGCCACCAGGCGAACAGCGCCTCGGCATGGACCTCCCCCGCATCGTAGCGGATCTGGGCGCTCGCCTGATCCTGCCGGGTGCGCGTCGGCGAATCGGCCCCTGCGACCGGCGGCACCACGCCGTCCGTCGCCGGCGGCAGCGCGGGATCGGCCACCGCGCCGGTGACGGGCGCTCCGGCAGCCGGATCGTCGTAGAGCGCAGGCGAATAGCCGAGCAAGGTGAACTGCATCGGCTGGCTCTCATTGGCGAGCCGCCGCCACGAGACGCGAAGCCCCCACGGGCTGCCGGCATCCTTCAACGCGAACCCCGCCTCGCCCGCGTAGCCGAGATAGGTATCGCGCGTGCCGTATTGCGCATAATCCTGCGCGAAACCCTGCACGGTCGCGAAGGCGGAGGTCTCGGCCGGCGGGCGCGTGGAGATATTGACGATGCCGCCCATCGAATTGCCCGGATAGCGCGCCGAATAAGGGCCATAGACGATATCGACCTGCGCGACCTCGTGCGGGCTGACGACACCCCATACGGGCGGGAAATCGTAGGAATTGCCGAGGAAGTTGGAGACGACGAACCCGTCGACCATCACCAGGCTGCGCGCCGATTGCATCGAATGCGTCGCGCGAAAACCAGGCACGGCGTTGGCATCGCCGATGAAGCGGCTGCGCACGAAAAAATCGGGTGCATATTTGATCAGGTCTTCGGCGCTCGCGGCATTGATGCCCGCGAACGCCTCGTCGCCCAGGCTGACCGAAAGCCCGCGCGCCGCGACCGGCACGGCCGCGCCCTGCCGACCGACCACGAGGATCGTGCGGTCGGGGTCGACGGCAGGCCGATCCTGCGCCTGAAGCGGGGCCGCGGCCAATGCCGACAGCCCCGCGAGCGCCGCGGCGGGCGCCCGGTGGAAGATGTGCATGAAATGTCTCGCAAAACCCGTGGGGCACAGGCGCGCGGGCGCGCCGGCGGCGGTCAGGCGAGGAGCGGCGGCCCGGTCTGCGGCGGCGGCGGCGCGGCGAGCCCGTGGCCCACCACGACGAGCGCCCGGTATATCAGCGATGACGGCGCGGCGACGGGGGCCAGCGTCGGCGCGGGCGTGAGATCGGGCAAGGCGGCGGCAAAGGCGAGGCCGATGAAGGCGCAGGGCGGCGCGTGATCCCCACGGTCTTGATCGTGCCGATCCGGCGCGTGCTCGTGCGCGTTGCCGTGCATCGCCTGTGCGCTGTGCGGCATCGGCGTCGACCCGGCGCCAGGGCAGAGCATGAGCCGTACCCATCCGTCCGCCTGCGCCACCGGCATCCAGCCGGCCGGCACCGCGAGCCGCAGTGCCAGCGCGCAGGCGAAGATCGCCATGAACAGTCGGGGCCGACTTGCCGTCAGGGATCGCAGCGTACCCATTGCCCGGCCGCCCTGCCACCGTCGGCCGCCGGCCGCAATCGGGCAAACCGTCCCGGGCGGTGGTCCGCCATCGGCGAACGCCCCTTCCCGACACGCCCCGAGCCGCTATATCCTTGCGTCGAGATGCGCGCGCCCAGCCTCATCCTGCCCGAGCCCAAAGCCGGCGTCCGGCCGGGCTTCTTCTCGCGCCCCTTTTTCGAGGACAAGAACCGCGCCTTCTGGGTGCTCCAGGGGGCGGGGTGGACGGGCTATCTGCTGCTGCGCGTCGTCGTGAGCCTATCCAACGGGTTCGAGCTCACCATCGTCGTCAATGCGGTGATCGAGGCGATCATCGGCTATTGCATCACGCTGCTGCTTTCCACGCTGTTCGGCCTTTATCGGCGCCAGCTTCCGCAGATTCCCGGCATCCTGCTCTCGCTCGCCACGCTCGCCGCGGCAACGATGCTGTTCTCGGTGCTCGACGCCTTCAACTTCTCATTGTCCAGCGACCAGCCCGGCGTCACGCTGACGCGCGTCTTCGGCACGGCGTTCATCGCGCTCATTTCGCTCACCGGCTGGTCGGCGCTCTATTTCGGGATCAACTATTACCTGATCGTGGAGGAGCAGAGCGACCAGCTTTCGCGGCTCGAAACCCAGGCATCCTCGGCGCAGCTCGCGATGCTGCGCTATCAGCTCAACCCGCATTTCCTGTTCAATACGCTCAATTCGATCTCGACCCTGGTGCTGCTGAAGCAGACCGAACGGGCGAATGCGATGCTCTCCCGCCTGTCCTCGTTCCTGCGCTACACGCTCGCCAACGAGCCCACCGCGAACGTCACGCTGGCGCAGGAAGTGGAGACGCTGAAGCTCTATCTCGAGATCGAAAAAATGCGTTTCGAGGAACGATTACGCCCCCGGTTCGATATCGACCCCAGAGTCGAGAAGGCGCGATTGCCGTCGCTGCTGTTGCAACCGTTGGTGGAGAACGCCATCAAATATGCCGTGACGCCCAAGGAGGAGGGCGCCGAAATCGCCGTCATCGCGCGGCTTGCCGGGGACAGGGTGCAGATCACCGTGTCCGACACCGGGCCGGGCTTGCGCGAGACGAAAACACGGCCAAGCCTTTCGACAGGGGTCGGGCTGGCCAATATCAGGGATCGGCTGGCGCAGGCCTACGGGCCCGACCACCGTTTTCTAACGCGATCGAACCGCGGGGGCGGGTTCGAGGTGGACATTGAGTTACCGTTCCAGCTCGAGGAACCGACAAGAGAGGCCGCATGACGATCAGGACGATTCTAGTGGATGACGAACCCCTAGCGATCCAGGGATTGAAACTCAGGCTCGATGCCTATGACGATGTCGAGGTGATCGACACCTGCACCAACGGGCGCGAGGCGATCCGCTCGATCAAGACCAACAAGCCCGACCTCGTCTTTCTCGACATCCAGATGCCCGGTTTCGACGGCTTCTCGGTCGTCCAAGGGTTGATGGACGTCGAGCCGCCGCTGTTCGTCTTCGTCACCGCTTATTCGGATCACGCGATCCGCGCCTTCGAGGCGCAGGCGGTCGATTACCTGATGAAACCGGTCGAGGAGGCACGGCTTGCCGACACGCTCGATCGCGTGCGCCAGCGGCTTTCCGAAAGGCGCAACGTCGAGGAGATCGAGAAGCTCAAGGAAGTCCTCGCCGAAGTCGCGCCCGAGGCGGCCGAGAGCATCGCCGACGGCGGCGAGCTCGCGTCGAGCCGCTTCGAAAAACTCATCAACATCAAGGATCGCGGCCAGATTTTCCGCGTCGATGTGGACACGATCGAAAGCGTCGAGGCCGCCGGCGATTACATGTGCATCAAAACGGGCGACAACACGCTGATCCTGCGCGAGACGATGAAGGATCTCGAAAAGCGCCTCGACCCGCGCCGCTTCCAGCGCGTCCACCGCTCGACGATCGTCAACCTGGACCTCGTCCGCCAGGTCAAGCCGCACACCAACGGCGAATGCTTCCTGGTGCTCGATTCGGGCGCGCAGGTGAAGGTCAGCCGCTCCTACCGCGACGTCGTCGCGCGCTTCGTGCATTAGGGGCTGGATCTGTAATTTGCGGTAGCTCGGCGGCTACGCCGGAGCATCGGGCTGGATCGTCCCCCGGACGATCCTCGGGCGCGCGGGGCGCGTCCGACCCGATGCTCCCCCTCCCCGTCCCGGGGAGGAAAGCCGCCTTTTCGTCAATCGTCCTTGTCGACGACGATCGTAATGCCCTTCTCCGCCCATTCGGCCTGCGTGTAGCAGACCGTCTTGGGCAGCGGCGAATGCTTTGATTTGTCGATCACCTTACGCGGCATGCACAGTTTGCTCGACGCGTCCTTGATCGCCGCAGCGGGGACGGTGATCGTGTGCTCGTCCTTGTCCTTGGCGATCGCGGCATTGGGCAGCGCAGTGCCGAGCAGGGCGGCGGCGCCGGCGACAAACACCAGCCGGGCGGGAATGGAATGCTTGGACATGTGATCCTCCTTGAAACGTCACATCAGGCGAGCAGGGGGCCGCCCGCATGCGTAGCACTGCATTAATGATGCCAAACACCAAAAGGCGCAGACTTCCGTCTCTTCCAAGCACGGGATGCGTCGAGAACCGCCGAAACATGGGATATGTCGCGAAAATTTGGCCGGATGCCGGCCGATGCCCAGCGGCGATACCGGTCGAAACCGGACACTCGTGTCCATTAGCGATCATTCTTCTTGGCGGATTGCCCGGACATGATTTGATCGCAAGTTTCGGAACGGCACGACCGGCGGATGCTGTATCGTCCGTGCTCCCGACTCAGCGGAGGATCCGATGACGACGCCTTTTCGCACCTTCACCGCGCTCCATGTTCCGGGCGATCCGTTGATCCTGTTCAACGTCTGGGACGCCGGCAGCGCGATCGCGGCCGCGCGCGCAGGCGGCAAGGCGATCGCGACCGGTAGCGCGTCGGTGGCGATGGCCAACGGATTCGGCGATGGCGAGAAGGTGCCGATCGCGCTGGCGCTCGCCAATGCGCGCCGGATCGTCGACGCGGTGGAACTGCCGGTCACGATCGATTTCGAGGGCGGCTATGCCACCGATCCCGATAGTGTCGGCGCCAATTTCGCCCGGCTTGCCGAAACCGGCGCGATCGGCTGCAATTTCGAGGATCAGGTCGTCGGCGGCGAGGGGCTGCACGCGATCGATGCGCACGCCGCGCGGATCGCCGCCGCGCGCGCGGCCGTCGGCGCCGATTTCTTTATCAACGCGCGCACCGACATCTTCCTCAAGGCGCCCCGCGACACGCACGACGCCGCCAAGGCCGACGCCGCGATCACCCGCGCCCACGCCTATGCCGAAGCGGGCGCGAGCGGCTTCTTCGTGCCGGGCCTCGTCGATCTCGCTTTGCTCGAACGCGTCTGCCGCGCCTCGCCGCTGCCGGTCAACTTCATGGCCATGCCCGGCGCACCCACGGCGGCCGAGGTCGCGCGCACCGGTATCGCCCGGATCAGCCACGGCCCCTTCCCCTACCGCCAGGCGATGGAAGCGTTTGAGACCGCGGCACGCGCGGCACGCCACGCATCGGCCGAATCGTAGAGCCGCGATTCGATCAGCGAATCAGATCGCCAAGCCCAGCCGGTCGATGTTCCGGCGCAAGCGCATCAGCGCCGCGACCGAGGAAGCGGGGATGACGCCATGGCGATCCGGCGGCACGTCGAGCAACAGATTGGTCCCGCGCGATCGCGCCGTCAGATACATGCCGAGCAGTTCGGCGTCGCTTCGCGGCGCATCGCCCTCGACGAAGAACCACTCCTTGCCGATCGGATCGCATACCTCGCCCGGCATGTAAAAGCGCTGGTTCTCGATCTCTCGCCACGGAACATGGCCGGTATGGCTGTTGGGCAGGAAGCGCTCGATCGCGATCAGGTCGGACGGCCAGGCGTAGCTGATATTGTATGTCGATCCGTCACCGACGCCGCTGTTCGCCATGATCACGGCATCGGGCTGAAGCGCGGCGATCCTGTCATAGAGCCGATTCCGAAAACCGCGCGGAAGGACGCCGGGAATATCGATCCAGACCTCGCCGATCCGGCCATATTGGGTGAGCAGTTCCTCGACCTGGCGCATCTGGAAATCCTGATACGCGCGCGTGGTATAGGCACGCGTGTACCATCCGTCATATTGCCCCGCGCTCGAGCGAAACAGCTTGCCGTCCGATGGCGTGACCGAGCCGAAGCGGTTGTGATTGTCCCACGAGCAATAATAGAAACCCGGCATCACGCCCCGGCGCTCGCATGCGCGGACGAACGCCTCCACCACGTCGGTCCGGTTGCCGCTCGTGGCGACGCTGTAATCGGTCTGCTTCGTCGGCCAGAGGCAATGGCCCGCGACGTGCTTCGTCGTCAGCACCGCATATTTCATGCCCGCATCGCGGGCGACGCTGATCCATTGATCGACATCCAGCCGGTCCGGCGCGTAACGCGTCGAGGGGGTGTTGCCGCTCGATAGCTCGGCACCGTCGAAGGTGCTCATGCCGAAATGGATGAACATGCCGTAGCCCAGCTTTTCCCAGGCGTGGAGCTTCGCCAACGACAGACGCTGCGCACCGGGGCCGTCCGGCGCCGGTGCTTGGAGGAGCCCGGCGATCCCGGACGCGGCATGACCGCTCGCCAGTGCAGCTTTCGGTGTCAGAGCCGTCGTTCCGCCGACCACCCCTGCGGCACCGAGCAAGGTTCGTCTCGAAAGATGCATGGTCATCTACCCTCCAAATAGTGCTATTTTATACGCACTATCCGCACAGGGCCCGCGAAAGCAAATTCGTCAAATGGAAAGCGGTGATCCCACGGCGCAGCACATCAATCGGCCGCGCCGTCATCCGCCTCCTCGCCCACATCGAGAAACCACGCCTCGACCGGCCCCGTCAGCTTGATCGTCAGCGGCTTGCCCCGCCGATCGACCTTCTTGCCCAGCGCCACGCGAATCCATCCCTCGGAAATCGAATATTCCTCGACATCCTTGCGCTCGGAACCCTTGAAGCGGATGCCGATGCCGCGCTCGAGCACGGTCTGGTCGAAATGCGGGCTGTCCGGATCGATCGAGAGCCGGTCGGGAGGCGATTCGTTGCTCATGGGCGTGCCCTTTACGCGAAAACGCCGCCGATGCCAGCAACGGCATCGGCGGCGCTCGCGTGACGGCGGGGGCGTCCCTCACGCCCACGCGCGGCCCCTTAGCGGCAGACGCGGACGCGCACGCGCTCGCCCCAATAGGGATCCCAGCGCCACCGCATGTGGCAGCGCGGCCGATAATAACGGTGGCGATAGCGATAATTGTATCGCGGCGCATAATAGCGGTCGTAATAGCCACGATCGTAATAATAGCGGTCGTAATAATCGTCGTCGTCGGCCGACGCGATCGCCGCGCCGATGCCGAGCCCGATGATGCCGCCGACGATCGCCGCCGCGGCCTCGTCGCCGCCGTCATGGTGGCGATGGTGCCAGCGCTGCGCCTGGGCGGGCGCAGCCACCGCAAGCGCGGTGGCACACGCCGCGACGGCGAGACCGGCCTTCTTCAAAATGGGTTTCATGGGTTTGCCTCCGAATACGCTCGAACTGGGAAGCACGCGCCCGAATCAACGCACACTCCGGTTCAGTGTTTCCTTTTATACCCCAGTCGTGCTGAACTTGCCCGGAATGGCACGTTAAGCGCCGGTTTAGCCCCGTAACCACGCAAGAGAGACGCGAAAATGGCCTATTGGCTCCTACGATCCGAGCCCGAAACCTATGGCTGGGACGACCTCACCCGCGACCGCAAGACCGAGTGGGACGGCGTGCGCAACTATACCGCGCGCAATTTCCTGAAGGACATGCAGCCGGGCGACCGCGCGCTCTTCTATCATTCAGGCAAGCAGAAAGCTGCCGTCGGCACGATGGAGATCACGCGCGCCTGGCGCCCCGACGGCGACACGGGCGACTGGGCGAGCGTCGAGGTGACGGCGCTGGAACCCTTGCGGACTCCGGTCACGCTCGCCGCGATCAAGGCCGAGCCGCGGCTCGCCCAACTGGAAGTGCTGCGCCAGAGCCGGCTCTCGGTGACGCCGGTGCGGGATGCCGAATGGGCGGTGCTGATGGAAATGGGCGGGAACGGATGACCCGCGCCGGCACCCCGGACTCGCGCCCGGGTGCCGCAGGACGGGTCAGGCCGCCTTCGCCCGCGACGCGCGCTTGCGCTCGTGCGGATCGAGGTGGCGCTTGCGCAGGCGGATCGATTTGGGCGTCACTTCGACCAGCTCGTCGTCGTCGATATACGCGATCGCCTGTTCGAGCGTGAGCTTGCGTGGTGGCGTCAGCCGGATCGCGTCGTCCTTGCCGCCCGATGCGCGGAAGTTGGTGAGTTGCTTCGACTTCATCGGATTGACTTCGAGATCGTCGTTCTTGGCGTTCTCGCCGATGATCATGCCCTCATAGATGGGGTCGCCCGGCGACACCATCAGCACGCCGCGCTCCT
>CAZXFY010000049.1:0-23204 GCA_964639855.1 uncultured Stakelama sp.
CAGGCAAACTCGATCACGTCGAGACCGCGCTGCACGTCGCCGCGCGCGTCGGCGATGACCTTGCCGTGCTCCGAGGCGAGGAGATGCGCGAGCGGCTCCATCTCGCGCTCGACCAGTTCCTTGAAGCGGAACAGCACGCGCGCGCGGCGCTGCGGGTTCACCCGCGCCCAATCGGGCTGCGCCATCGCCGCGGCGGCCACCGCATGGTCGAGCAGCGCCGCATCGCCGAGCGGCACCTGCCGCGCGACCTGCCCCGTATTGGGGTCGAAAATATCGGCGCGACGGGTTCCGCCGCCGACGGAGACTCCGGCGACAAGGTGTTCGACAAGCATCGTTCTTCGTCCTCAGCTTTGTGCGGCGATCCATTCGTGCGCGGGATCGTTCCTGAAGATCCACTGGCGTTTGGGGCCGGCCATCACATTGAGATAATAGAGATCATAGCCATGCGGGGCGCCGACCGGATGATAGCCGCGCGGCACCATCACCACCTCGCCGTCGCCCACCGTGATCGTCTCGTCGAGATCGCGCGCGTCGGTATAGACGCGCTGGAAGGCGAAGCCCTGCGGGGGATCGAGCCGATGGTAATAGGTCTCCTCGAGCGCGGTCTCCTCGCCCGGCACATCGCGGTCATGCTTGTGCGGCGGGTAGCTCGACCAGTTGCCGCCGGGCGTGATGACCTCGACGACGAGCAGGCTGTCGGCGGGCTCGGTCTCGGGCAGGATGTTGCGCACGAAGCGCTGGTTGGTGCCCGTGCCGCGCACCTCGCGCGACATGGTGGCGGGATCGATCAGCCGCGGCGGCAGACCGGGCTTGCCGGGCGCGGTGCAGACCGCAAGCTCGACCTCGCCGGCCGCCGTCACCTCGAACGGCGTGTCCGCGGGCACATAGACCGACGCGGGCGGCGCATCCTCGAACACGCTCTTGCGGCTACCCAGCCCCGCGCAGAACAGGTCGCCCGCGCGCACGTCTGCGGTGCCGCTCAGCAGCACCAGACAGGTCTCGCGATGGGGCGCGACGCCCTTGTGCGTCTGCCCCGGCGCGAGCCTTACCGCGCGAAAGCCGACATGTCCCCAGCCCGCGCTGTCGGGCGTGATGTCCAGCATGGTGCCGTCCCCGGCGGGCGGATGCGGCTTGACGAGCAGGCTCATGCGGCGATCCTTTCGAACCCGGCGCGCTCGGCCGCGCGTTCCAGCGTTCGCAAACCGATCTCGCCATAGCGGCGCGGATCGGCGACGGCCGGGTCCTGCTCGGCCTCGATGATGATCCAGCCCGAATAGCCGATTCCCGCGAGCGCGCGCATCACGTCGCCATAGTCGATCGCGCCGTCGCCGGGCACGGTGAACATGCCGTCGATCACGCCGTCGAGGAAGCTGCCCTCGCGCCGCGCCAACGCGCCGAAGATTTCGGGGCGGATATCCTTGCAATGGACATGCGTGACGCGCTCGGGATGGCGGCGGATCACCGCGATCGGATCGATCCCGCCGAGGCTGGCGTGCCCTGTATCGAGTGTCAGCCCCACCGACGGGCCGGTCGCGGCGAGGAAATTGTCCAGATCCTCCTGCCGCTCGACGACGGTGCCGAGATGGTGGTGATAGGCGCAGCGCATCCCCTCGCCCGCCAGATAATCGGCCACCTCGGTCAGCCGCCGCCCGAACTGACGCCAGGCGCCATCGTCGAGCCGCGGCGTCGCCGACAGCGGCTGCGAACGGTCGCTGTGGATGGCGTTGCTCGTCTCGGCGATGACGAAGATGTCGGTGCCCATCGCCTTGAGCAATTGCAGGTGCGGCTGCATCGCCTCGATCTCGGCCTCGGCGGTGCGGTCGAGGAGGTTCGAGCCATACCACCCGCCGACCAGCGCGAGGCCGTAGCGGCCGAGCAGCGCCTTCAATACCCCCGGCTCGCGCGGGAATTTGCCGCCCAGCTCGATGCCCGTGAAGCCGATCTCCTGCGCGTCGCCCAGCACCGTCTCGAGCGGCGTCTCCCCGCCCAATTCGGGCATGTCGTCGTTGATCCACGCAATCGGGCTGACTCCGAACCGGATCGTCATCGTGTCTCTCCTTCCGATCGCACGGCGCGGACCTGCGCCTCATACGCCTTGCGCGCCGCCGTCACGTCTTCGCGGGTCGAGGTTTCGGGCACCGCCACGTCCCACCAGGCGCCGCCGGCCTCGGTGCTCGCCATCGGATCGGTGTCGATCACGATGACGTAGCTGCGCTCCCACGCTGTCGCGCGGCCGAGCGCTTCCTCCAGCTCCGCGATCGAGCCGACCTTCTCCGCGCGTGCACCGAGGCTGCGCGCATGGCCGACGAAATCGATCTCCGGCAGCGTCTCGTGCCGCGTGTCGGCGAGCAGATTGTTGAACGGCGCCCCGCCCGTCGCGGCCTGCAACCGGTTGATGCATCCGAAGCCGCGATTGTCGAGCAGCACGATCGTGAGCTTGGCGCCGATCGCGATCGAGGTCGCCAGCTCCGAATTGAGCATCAGATAGCTGCCGTCGCCGACCATCACCGTGACGTCGCGCGCCGGCTCGGCGAGCTTCACCCCGATCCCGCCGGCAATCTCGTAACCCATGCACGAATAGCCGTATTCGACGTGATAGCCTCCGCTCTCGCCGGTCGGCCAGAGTTTGTGCAATTCGCCCGGCAGGCCGCCCGCGGCGCAGACGATGATTGCATCGCGGCGCGCCTTGCGCGCCACCGCGCCGATCACCTGCGCATCGCTGGGGCGCGCATTCCCGGACGGCGCCGCGAGCGCCGCGTCGGCCCGGCCCTGCCATTGCTCGCGCGCTTTTGCGATCTGACCGCTCCACGCGGCGGGCACACGGCACCCCGCGAGCCTTTGACACAAGGCCGTAAGCATCAGCCGCGCATCGGCGACGATCGGGGTTGCGCCGTGCTTCACTGCATCGAACGGCGCGACGTTGACCTGCACCAGCCCCGCCCCGCCCCGCAGCAGGAGCCGCGAGCCCGTCGTGAAATCCTGAAGCCGCGTGCCGATCGCGACGACGAGGTCCGCCTCCGCCACCGCCCGGTTGGCGGCGCCGGTGCCCGTCACGCCGATGCTGCCCAGATTGTGCGGATGATCGTGCGGCAGCGCGCCCTTGCCCGCCTGCGTCTCGGCGAAGGGCACGCCCATCATCGTGACGAGATCGGACAATGCCTCCTCCGCCCCGGCATAGCGCACGCCGCCGCCGACGATCAGCATCGGCCGTGCGGCATGGGCGAGCCGGTCGGCAAGTGCGGCGATGTCGGCCGGATCGGGGATGACGCGGCGCGGCCGCCACAGCCGGGGCTCGAAGAAATGCTCGGGCCAGTCGAACGCCTCGGCCTGCACGTCCTGGCAGAAAGCGAGCGTCACCGGCCCGCACTCGGCCGGATCGAGCAACGTCGCCATCGCGTGCGGCAGGCTGTCCAGCAATTGCTCGGGCCGCGTGATCCGGTCGAAGTAGCGCGAGACAGGCCGAAAACAGTCGTTCGCCGACACCGTCCGGTCGCCGAAATCCTCGATCTGCTGGAGCACCGGATCGGGCCGGCGGCTCGCATAGACATCTCCTGGCACGAACAGCACCGGCAACCGGTTGGCGTGCGCCAATGCGGCGGCGGTCACCATGTTGGTCGCGCCCGGCCCGATCGAGCTGGTGCAGACCATCGCGCGGCGCCGCCGCATCTGCCTGGCATAGGCGATCGCGGCATGCGCCATCGCCTGCTCGTTATGCGCGCGCCACGTCGGCAGCCGATCGCGCTCGGCATGGAGCGCCTCGCCCAGCCCGGCGACATTGCCGTGGCCGAAGATCGCCCAGGCGCCCGCGAAGAAGGGCACCGCCCCCTCGCCCCAATCGACCGACTGGGCGGCGAGATGCGCCACCATCGCCTGCGCCGCCGTCTTGCGCACCATCGTCATCCCACAACCTCCGGCCGGGCGCGCGCGCGGGCGCTCCGCCACGCCTCGGCCAGCTCGGAAAGCCGCGATGCGAGCGCGTCGATCGCGGCCGCATCGTCGATATCGCCCGCCATCCATTGCCGCGCGACATCGTAGAAGATCGTGCGCCCGACCGCGAATCCCTTCACCGAGGGCACCATCGCCGCCGCGGGGAAGGACTCGATCAGCTCGTCCATCGGCGAGGACAGACCGAGCAGCAGGATGCCGCGGCATTCGGGATCGTTCTCGCGCACCGCCGCCTCGATATGTCGCCATGCCGCGGGGTCGGCCTGCGGCTCGAGCTTCCACCAATCGGGCCGCACGCCGATCGCGTAGAAGCGGCGGATCGCGCGCGCCACGGTCTCGGAATCGACCGGCAGCCCCTCGGGCGGGATGATCTCGATCAGCAGTTCATGCCGCGTCCGCCGTGCCGCCTCGAACAGCCGCTTCACCTGCGCTTCCTGCGTCTCGCGCAGCACCGGCTCGTCGTCGGGATGGCAGAAGACGAGGCATTTGACGACCTGGCCGAGCGGCCAGTCGCGAAGCTCCGCCGCCACCGATCCGGCGCCTTCGAAATCGAGCGGGCGGCTGCGCGGCAGCTCGATCGGCCGGCCGATCCAATATGGCCGGTCGGCGGCGGCGGCGAGCGCGTCGGCGCCGTAGCGGCCGTCGAGCAGGATGCCGAATTCATCATGGCCATCGGCCACGCGATCGACCGCGGCGAGCGCCAGCTCCTTGAAGCGCGACACGCGATCCAGTCCGACGCCAAGCTCCTCGGCCAGATCCTCGAACTGGCTGCGATGGTCGATCGCGAGCACGGTGAGATTGTCGTAATCGCGCCGCCGCGTCGTCGCCCAGTGCAGGCTTTCGAGCGCGATATCGTCGCGCAGGCGAAAGGGCCGCTCGCGATCCGACAGGAAGAGCTGCAATTCGGGCCAGGTCGGCATCGCGGGCGCGCAGCCGTGGCGCGAGACGACGATCGCGCCGCAGGCATTGCCCCAGGTGCAACACGTCTCCACCGGCTCGCCGCGCAGCCAACCGCGCAGGAACCCGGCCATGAACGCATCGCCCGCGCCCAGCACGTTGAACACCTCGATCTCGAACCGCTCGCCCCCGACGCCGTGATCGAGGCTGTCGAGAATGGCGCCTGCAAAAGCCGAGCAGCCGAGCGCCCCGCGCTTGCACACGATCAGCGCGTCGCTTTGCGCGCGGATCGCCCGCAGCGCCGCAATCGTATCGGTGTCGCCGCCCAGGATATGGATTTCCTCCTCGGTGCCGACGATCAGATCGCAGAGCGGCAGCACCTGCTGGAGCCGCGCGGTCACCGCCGCGTGCGCGACGAAGCGGTTCTCGCCCATGTCGCGCTCGGCCAGCCCCCACAGCACCGGGCGATAATCGATGTCGAACACGACGCGCCCGCCCGCCGCCTTGCACCAGCGCGCGGCCGTCACGCTCGCCTTGAACACCGCATCGGTGGAAAGATGCGTGCCGTTGATCAGCACCGCGCCCGCGCGCTCGATCCAGTCGCGGTCGAGATCCGCGGCTTCGAGCGCCATGTCGGCGCAATTCTCGCGATAGAAGATCAGCGGAAAACTGTCGCGATCGCGGATGCCGAGGACCACCAATGCGGTCAGCCGCGCGGGGTCGGCGATCACGCCACGGGTATCGACGCCCTCCCACCCCAGCTCCTCGGCGATGAAGCGCCCCATATGATCGGCGCCGACGCGCGTGACGAGGCCCGCATTCAGCCCCAGCCGCGCCGCGCCCACCGCGGTGTTGGTGGGGCTTCCCCCGACATATTTCGCGAACGAGCCCATGTCCTCGAGCCGCCCCCCGATCTGCTCGCCGTACAGATCGACGCTCGAGCGCCCCACGGTAACCAGATCAAGCTTCTCTGCCGACGGCTCCATTCTCGCCTCTGCTCGCCGCCCGCTCCGCCGGGCCCGAAGACAGCCCTAGGCGAACCGTTCGCATATTGCAACATAAATTCTATTATAGTTCATTGTTGGAATATTCAGTCGAACGCGTGGTCCGACGCCGCGGTCTCGAAGGCGAACTGGATGACCAGCGCCTGCGCGAGACACATCGACGAGGCGAGCGAGCGAAAGCCCCGCACCTCCGATTCGTGGACGTTGAGCACGAGCGTCGCGGCCTTGGCGATCGGGCTGACCAGGCTATCGCTGAGCGAAAGAATGCGCGCGCCGTGCTCGGCCGCCGCATCGACGAGGTGCATCGTCTCCTCCGCATAGGGATGATAGCTGATCGCGATCAGCAGATCGTCGCGGCCGAACTGGCGGTGCCCGCGCACCAGCCCCGCAACCCCGTCGATGAACTGCATCCGCTTGCCGACCTGCTGGAGCGAATAGGCGATATAGGCCGCGACCGGGAAGGAGCGGCGGAACCCCGCGACATGCACCACCTCCGCATCGGCGATCAGCCGCACCGCTTTCGCCAGATCGGCCTTGCCGATGCTGTCCGCCATGTTGTGCAGCGCGAGCACGTTGCCCTCGACGAATTCGGACAGCACATCGACACCGCCGCTCTTGGCGTTGACCGACTCCTGAAACTGGCGGACGCGTTCGCCATAGCCCAGCGCCGCATTTTCCGAGAGCAGCCCGTCACGGAACAGCCGCTGCATCTGCGAGGCGCCCGCAAAGCCGAAGCTCTTGGCGAAACGCACGATGGCGGAGGGCTGCACGTCGGCGCGCTGCGCAAGCACCGCGAGCGTCTCCAGCGCCACCTCGTTCGGGTGATCGAGCACATAGCGCGCGATCTGCTGCAACCGGCGGCTCAGCCCGTCATACCGATCGAGCACCAGCGCCCGGAATTCCTCGGCGGTGGCGGGCACCGCAACATTCTCGCTCATCATCCCTCCGAACCGGGTTTTTGCCCGGCGATCATCGGCCAATCGCCGGAAAATGTCATCATGGCATGAAAATTTTATTCCATCTACCTTCAGAATGTGCATTCTGGATGTAATCACTCTCGGGAGCAGCAATGGTGACAACGAGCAACGCCGCGATGCGCATCGGTCAAGTCGGCGCCGGCCGGATGGGCGGGCTGCACGCGCGCAACGCGGCGGCGAGCGACCGGCTCGACCTTGCCCTGATCGCGGACCAGCACGCCCCTTCCGCCGAGCGGCTCGCGCAGGAAACCGGCGCGCGCGTCGCGAGCTTCGACGATATCCTCGCCGATCCGGCCATCCGCGGCGTGATCATCGTCAGCTCCACCGACGCGCATCTCGACCATGTCCGCGCGGCGCTCGCGGCGGGCAAGGCAGTGTTCTGCGAAAAGCCGCTCGATCTCTCGCTCGAGCGGCTCGATGCGGCCGCGGAGCTGTTCGCGCAGCCTGGCCTGCCGCCGCTGTTCGTCGCCTTCAATCGCCGCTTCGATCCGCATTACCGGGCGCTCGCGGACCGGATCGCGGCGGGCGAGATCGGCCGCCTCGAAACGCTTCACATCGTCAATCACGATCCCGAGACGCCCCCGCCCGATTTCATTCCGGGCAGCGGCGGGCTGTTCAAGGATTTCACGATCCACGATTTCGATCTCGCCGCCTGGTTGACGGGCGAACTGATCATTGAAGTATTCGCCCGGGCCTCGTGCCTGATCGATCCGCGCATCGCGGAGCTGGGCGACGCCGACACCGCCAAGACGATCCTGCGCACCGCCTCGGGCCGGCTCGTCACCATCTCGAACAGCCGCCGCACCGGCTATGGCTACGACCAGCGGATCGAGGCGTTCGGCAGCGCGGGCGCGCTCAGCGTCGACAACGTCCCGCGCACCGCCCTGCGGCATTCCGCCGAGCCGGGCGTCGCCGCCGATCGCATCCCCTATGCCTTCCCCGAACGCTATGCCGCCGCCTATCGCGCCGAGCTGGATCATTTCGCCGACATGATCGAAGGCACGGCCGCGCCGCGCACCGGCTATACCGAAAGCCGCGCCGCGCTCGCGCTCGCCGAGGCCGCCGCGCAATCCGTGCGCGAAGGCTGCCCCATCGCCTTGCCCGAAGGAGGTTCCTCATGCTGAACATCGCGCTGATCGGCGCCGGCCGCATCGGCCGCATCCACGCCGCCAATGTCATGGCCGAGCCGCGGCTGCGGCTGCGCCATGTCGTCGATCCGGTGCCGGCCGCCGCCGCCGAGATCGCCGCCGCAACCGACGCGGAGATCGCCGAACTCGATGCCGTGCTCGCCGATCCCGAGGTCGCGGGCATCATCATCGCAAGCGCGACCGACACGCATCTCGACTATAGCGTCCGCGCGATCGCGGCGGGCAAGGCGGTGTTCTGCGAAAAGCCGATCGACATGGACCTCGCGCGCGCGCGCTCGGCGGCCGATGCGCTCGGGGCACCTGGCACGCGGATGCTGGTCGGCTTCAACCGCCGCTTCGACCCGCATTTCCGCGCCTTGCGCGACAGGCTCGCGGGCGGCGGCATGGGCGCGGTGGAGACCGTCCACATTATTAGCCACGATCCCGCACCGCCGCCGATCGACTATGTCCGCGTCT
The DNA here is from genome assembly GCA_964639855.1 of uncultured Stakelama sp. Classification (GTDB taxonomy): domain Bacteria; phylum Pseudomonadota; class Alphaproteobacteria; order Sphingomonadales; family Sphingomonadaceae; genus Sphingomonas. Next base: position 8,428 of record CAZXFY010000049.1, read on the forward strand.
CGGGCGGATTGTTCAAGGACATGGCGATCCACGATTTCGACATGGCGCGCTGGCTGCTCGGCGAGGAGCCGGTCGAAATCTACGCGGCGGGCGCGTGCCTGGTCGATCCCGCGATCGGCGAGGCGGGTGATATCGACACCGCCAAGACCGTGCTGCGCACCGCCTCCGGCAAGCTTTGCCTGATCAGCAACAGCCGCCGCTCGGGCTACGGCTACGATCAACGTATCGAAGCGTTCTGCGCGAACGGCCTGATCCGCGCCGGCAACGTGCACGAAAGCACCGTCGAGACGTGGGGCGAGGCGGGCGCCCGGAGCGCGCCGCTCCAGAACTTCTTCCTCGATCGCTACGCCGAAGCCTATCGCGCCGAAATGACCCATTTTGCCGACATCGCCGAGGGCCGCGCCCAACCGCTTGCCGGTTATGAGGACGGCGTTCGCGCCCTCGCGCTCGCCGAGGCCGCCGCCGAATCGCTCGATCGGAATGCGATCGTCCAGCTCCATCGGGAATAACGCCGACGGAACCCCGCGCATCCGCGGGCGGTTGGAATCACATGGCGGAAGACAACAGCAAGACCCGCATGCCCGTGGAGGTGCTCCGCGACCATCTCCGGCGCCGGCAACATCACGATCTCGAGGGCGATCTCGCCGCCAATTATGCCGCCGACGTGGTCGTGTTGAGCAAGGACGGCGCCTATCACGGGCATGATGGCATCCGTCAGACCGCGGCGATCCTGCACGATCTGCTTCCGGATGCCGAGTTCAGCTACGATCTCGTGCGGGTTGAGGACGGGATCGGGCTGCTCGGCTGGAGCGCGACGATCAACGGGAAAACGCGCGTTCGCGGCGGCGCCGACAGCTTCGTGATCCGCGATGGACGCATTGCGGCGCAGACGATCCACTATGCGATCCTCGACGCCTGATCGGGCGCGATCCTACGCGCCCGGCCCCCACCTCTGCTAACCAACCCGAACATCGGAGGATGCGGATGGCATGGATGATCTGTCCCGCTTATGGGACCGGTCATGCACCGCGCCCGACCGGACCATGGTTTCGACGCCGATCACGTGACATCGGCGGACCCGCAGCATAGTCGTACGGCGCTGACCCCGTGGCGGCGCCTCTGGAATGCGGCCCATGTGCTGCTCGCCGTCGTGGCGCTGCTCTGGGCCGGCAATGCGATCGTCGGACGCGCGGTCCGCGACGATATCCCGCCGTTCACGCTGGCGTTCGGTCGCTGGGCGGGCGCGCTCATCCTTCTGGCGCCGTTCGCCTGGCGCCAGTGCCGCGCCGACTGGCCGGTGTTGAGGCGCCATTGGAAGGTGACGCTTCTGCTCGGCCTGGTCGGGGCCGGCGCCTTCAATGCGCTGCTCTATTCGGGGCTGCAATATACGACCGCGACCAACGCCGTCCTCATCCAGGCGCTGATCCCGCCGCTTCTCCTGCTGCTCGCCTTCCTGTTTTTCGGCGAGCGAACCAATGCCCCGAGGATCGTCGCCGCCTCGCTCTCGACGCTCGGCGTCGGCATCATCGTTCTCGATGGCGATCTCGGCGCGCTGCGGACGCTCGATCTCGGCAGGGGGGATGCGCTCGTCCTGATCGGGGTCTTCGCCTGGTCCGCCTATACCTTGCTGCTACGCCGGCGCCCGCCCGTCCATCCGTCGAGCTTTCTCGCCGCGACGTTCCTGATCGGCGGCCTCGCCATGCTCCCGCTGTCGGTGATCGAGCATCTCCACGGCGACACCGTCCGCTGGAGCGAAGATGCGCTGATGGCGTTCGCGTACGTCGCGACGCTTCCGTCGCTGCTTGCCTATCTGCTGTACAATCGGGGCGTCGAGCTGATCGGCCCTGCGCGCGCGGGCCAGTTCCTGAACCTGATGCCGCTGTTCGGGGCCGGTCTGGCCGTCCTCCTGCTCGGCGAGCCGTTCGGAACGCACCATCTGATCGGCGTGACGTTGATCCTGCTCGGAATCATCGGCTTCTCGCGAGGATCGCCCGGCTCTCCGCTGCCGCCCTGACATTCCGGAACAGGCGGCACAGCTCGGCGGATCATGCCGGGCCGCGCCAACCTTCCTTTCCTCGTATGGACTTCGCCGTCGTCGCGCTGTAGCCGCCTGCTGCAATGGGCGCGCACCCTTTTCCTCCTGAGCCCGTGGTGAAATCCCCGGAACGGCCATGATCAGACGCCGACCGACGATCGATGACGTCGCGGCATTGTCCGGCGTGGCGCGCGTCACCGTGTCACGGGTCATCAACGGCGAGCCCAACGTGCGCGCCGCGACGCGGCAGCGGGTGCTCGATGCGGTCGAGCGGCTGGGATACAAGGTCAATATCCAGGCGCGCAATCTCGCCGCAGGGAACAGCCGTGAGATCATGCTGATCCACGAATCGGACGTCGAAGCCGAACCCAACAGCTATTATTTCTCGGGCCTCGAGCTGGGTGCGCTGACGAGCTGCGCGCGCCAGGGATATCAGCTCGCCGTCCAGGCGATCGATCCGCGCGACGACGGCGGGCGGCAGCAGATCCTGACATTGGTCGACAGCGGCCGGTGCAACGGGTTGATCCTCACCCCGCCCTTTTCCGACCGGCCGGAGGTCGTGCAGGCGCTGATCGACGCGGATTGCCCGGTGATCTGCATCGCGGCCGGCGCCGCCGTCCGGGGCATGACACCATCGATCGGGATCGACGACGAACGTGCCGGATACGACATGGCCCGATATCTGATCGCGCTCGGCCATCGGCGTATCGGCTACATCCATGGCATCGAGGGTCATATCTCCGCGGAGAGCCGGCACGCGGGCTTCGCGCGCGCGCTACGCGATATCGGAGTCGATCCCGATCCAGGGATCGCCGCGCGCGGCAACTTCACCTTTCGTTCGGGCATCGAATGCTGCGAACGCATTCTCGATGCCGGCGGCGTGACGGCGATCATGTGCGCCAATGACGACATGGCCGCCGGCGCGCTGCTCACCTGCCACAAGCATGGGCTCGCCATTCCGGGCGACGTTTCGATCGTCGGCTTCGATGACACGCCCGTGTCGGACATCGTCTGGCCGCCGCTTACCACCATACATCAACCGATCAAGGAGGTCGGCCGGCAAGCCGCCGCCGCGCTCATCAAACGGATCGAAGTCGGCGCGGCCGCGGCCGACCAGCGCTACGACTTCGTCGCGCACCGTATCGTCGAACGCGAATCCGCCGGCCCTCCCACACGCTGAAGCGACAGGCGGCCCCCTTCGGGCGGCTGTGGCGCGAATGCATCGGTAAGGGGGAGTTTTCACTTCCGCCCCGCTTTCGCTGTTGCCATGCTCGGGGAGCAACGCTACGCAAATGGAAGCGCTTCCATAGTTCATTCGCGTTCAGCGTCCGGGCGAGTGGAGCCAAGGGGTTCAAAAGACGAGCGGTTCTCCGGGGGAGCCGCATGTGGGAGGGGATATTCGATGTCGAAGCGATTCGGGCGCGCCGGTACCGGCGGCCTCAGCTCAACGAGCAAGCTCTGTCTGACCGTTTCCGCGCTGGCACTTGGCGCCGCGCTGCCGAGGGTCGCCTTCGCGCAGGACGCGACGGCCCAGCCCGGCGATGTTCCCGAAGAGGATCAGGCACAGGATTCCGGTCAATCCGATGCGATCGTCGTCACCGGCATTCGCGCCGGCATCCGCGATTCGATCAGCATCAAGCGCAATTCGACCTCGATCGTCGAGGCCGTGTCGGCCGAGGACATCGGCAAGCTGCCGGACGTCTCGATCGCCGAATCGATCGCGCGCCTGCCCGGTCTCGCCGCGCAGCGGGTCAACGGCCGTGCCCAGGTCATCTCGATCCGCGGCCTTTCGCCCGATTTCACGACCACCCTGCTCAACGGCCGCCAGCAGGCGAGCTCGGGCGACAATCGCGCGGTCGAGTTCGATCAATATCCCTCCGAGCTGCTGTCGAGCGTCGTCGTCTACAAGACGCCGGACGCAGGCATTGCAGGCATGGGCCTTTCAGGCTCGGCGGATCTGCGCACCGTTCGCCCCCTCGCCTTCGGCAAGCGCGCGATCGCGCTCAACCTGCGCGGCGAGAAGACCGAGGGCGGTCGCCTCAACCATGACGTGCGCAATTGGGGCTGGCGCGGCAGCGCGAGCTATATCGATCAGCTCGCCAACGACACGATCGGCATCGCGATCGGCTATGCGCACCTCGATTCGCCGTCGCAGAACAAGCACTACAAGGCTTATGGCTACGAAGCGTTCGGCTTCGCGGTAACGCCGGACAGCTCGGACAATGCGCTGATCCTCAACGGCCAGGAAGCCTTCGCCACCTCGCGCCTCAACAAGCGCGACGCAGTAATCGGCATCGTCGAATGGCAGCCGTCGAGCGTCGTCCATTCGACCCTCGACGTCTATTACTCGCATTTCGGCCAGAAAGAGGTGATGCGCGGCGCGCAATGGTTCTCGAACCCCTATGCCGACGGCCTCACCTTCACCGATGTCGAGACGGTCGAGAATGGCGGCTCGCCTTTCGCCGGCAGCGGCGTTGCGCACAATGCGGTGCCGATCATCCGCAACGACTACAACACCCGTACCGATGAGCTGTTCTCGGCAGGGCTCAACAACGAATTCCAGATCGACGACCGCACGCAGTTCGTCACCGATTTCTCCTATTCGACCAACCATCGGCACGAGCAGATCCTCGAAACCTATGCCGGCTACGGCCTCGGCACCGGCGGCGTCACCCCCGACACGCAGAATGTCGGCCGCACTTATGACGACATCGCCTTCGAGGTGCCGACCGACGATTACCCGACCTATTCGGAAGGGCTCGATTACGCCGATGCGGCGCACGTTTCCCTGGGCGACCGCGCGCCGTGGGGCGGCTGGGGCCATGACGGCGCGATCCGCTTCCCCGACGTCAAGGAGAATGTCTGGGCGCTGGACCTGCGCATGAAGCACGATGTCGACGGCTTCTTCAGCGGGCTGACCGCGGGCGTCAACTTCACGCATCGCGACAAGCACAAGCGCGTCGACGATAACGACGTGTTCCTCAAGAACGGCCGCCAGCAGGTGCTGGTCGATCCGCAATATCTCGCCGACAACCCGACCTCGCTCGATTATGTCGGCTTCGGCGACGTGCTGAGCATCGATCTCGATAAGGCGTTCGACCAGTATTACGACACCGCGCCGATCCGCGACGCCAATTATTTCGACAAGAATTGGGACATCGAGGAAGAGGTCATCACCGTCTTCGCCAAGGCGGATATCGATTGGGGCAATCTGCGCGGCAATATCGGCGTGCAGGTGGTCGATCAGACACAGAAATCGAACGGCGTCGTGATCAACGCGCTGACGCCGGGCCAGCCGATCATGCCCACGACGGTGTTCGAGCGCGACGAATATACCGATATCCTGCCGAGCCTGAACCTCATCTACGAACTCGGCGGCGGGCACCGGCTGCGCTTTTCCGCCTCGCAGACGATGGCGCGGCCGCGCATGGACGATCTTCGCGCGAACGTGACGCCCGGGTTCAACTCGCTCGTGTGCAGCGCGCAGACGTGTGCGCCGGGCACGGTGGTTCATCCGTGGTCGGGCAGCGGCGGCAACCCCCATCTGAAGCCCTGGCGCGCCGACGCGCTCGACGTCGCCTACGAATGGTACATCAACCCGACGACCTATCTGTCGGTCGCGGGCTTCTACAAGCACCTCAAGACCTACATCTACACCCAGACCGGCGAGTTCGACTTCACCGGCATCCCCCTGCCCCCGACGGCGTCCGCGATTCCGGACGGCGTGGTCATCAGCCCGATTGGGCAGATCAGCCTTCCCGCCAACGGCAAGGGCGGCAACATCAAGGGGCTGGAGTTCAGCGGCGCAATCGATTTCGGCACGCTGTGGCACCCGCTCGGGGGGCTCGGCTTCCAGGGCAGCCTGTCGCTCACCGAATCGAACCTGAACCCGACCACCGGCACCGATCCCGTGAAGATTCCGGGCCTGTCGGACGTCGTCTACAACCTGACCGCTTATTACGAGAAGGGCGGCTTCCAGGCGCGGATCAGCCAGCGCTACCGATCCAAGTTCAAGGGCGAGGTGGTACAGCTCTTCGCCACGCGCGGTTTCACCGAAATCCTGCCCGACAAGCAGGTGGACGCGCAGATCGGCTATACCTTCCAGAGCGGCACGCTCGAAGGGCTCGGCGTCCTGCTCCAGGTCACCAACCTCACCGACTCGCCGTACCGGACGAGGCTCGGCCTCGACAGCGGCGGCACCCATACCGAGAGCGGCAAGCCGCTGCTCGAAACCTACGAGAAATACGGGCGCCAGTTCCTGCTCGGGGTGAACTACCGCTTCTGATCCGCAGCGGATCGGATGATCGCGCCGGAGGCGGCCCCATCGCTTCCGGCACGATTTCTCACGCACAAGGGATTTGACGACATGCTGAGACGCGCCCTGCTGGCTTCGGCCGCGATGCTGCTGCTGGCGGGCTGCGGCCCGCTCGCGAAGCAGGGGAGCCCGAGCGACACGGCGCCCAAGGCCGCGCTCGCCGATTGGCCCGAGCATCACAGCCCGACCGGCCTCGATCCGGCGATGGAGGCGCGGATCGCCGATATCGTGTCCGGCATGACGCTCGAGCAGAAGATCGGCCAGATGACGCAGGCCGACATCCGCTCGATCACGCCCGAGGACGTGAAGCATTATTATATCGGCTCGGTTCTCAACGGCGGCGGCGCGTGGCCGGACATGAACAAGCACGCCACGCCCGCCGAATGGGTCGCGCTGTCGGATGCCTATTACGCCGCGTCGATGGCGACCGACATGAAGGTGCCGGTCCCCGTCATCTGGGGCACCGACGCCGTCCACGGCCATAACAACGTCGTCGGCGCGACGCTCTTCCCGCACAATATCGGGTTGGGCGCGGCGCACGACCCCGAGTTGATGGTCCGCATCGGCCGCACGACGGCGAAGGCGGTGCGTGCGACCGGCATCACCTGGGCGTTCGCGCCGACCGTCGCGGTCGCGAAGAACGAGCGCTGGGGACGCAGCTACGAGAGTTACTCGAGCGATCCCACACTCGTTGCCGGCTATGCCGAGGCGATGGTGCACGGCCTTCAGGGCGACCTAAAGGGCGGCGACGACGTGATCGCCACCGCCAAGCATTATCTCGGCGACGGCGCCACCCGGCGCGGGATCGACCAGGGCGAGAGCCGCATCACCCGCAAGCAGATGATCGAAGAGCAGGCGGCCGGCTATTATGCCGCGCTCGACACCGGCGTGCAGACCGTCATGGCCTCGTACAGCAGTTGGAACGACGTCGCCGCGGGCAAGGATTACGGCAAGATGCACGGCAGCCGCGAACTCCTGACCGACGTGCTCAAAGGCCGCCTCGGCTTCGACGGCATCGTCGTGTCGGACTGGAACGCGATCGAGCAGGTGCCCGGCTGCACCGTCGATCATTGCCCGCAGGCGATCAACGCGGGCATCGACATGGTGATGGTCTCCGAAAAGTGGAAATCGTTCATCGCCAACACCGTCGCCGACGTGCGCGAAGGCCGTATCCCGATGAAGCGGATCGACGATGCCGTTACCCGTATCCTGCGCGTCAAGATGCGCTCGGGCCTGTTCGAGCACGCACCCTCCGCCAGCCGTTACAGCGGCGAGGCGGGTGCGCTCGAAGCGCGGGCGCTCGCGCGCGAGGCGGTGCGCAAATCGGCGGTGCTGCTCAAGAACGACCACGCCGCACTCCCGCTCGCGCGCAAGGGCAAGCTGCTCGTCGTCGGCAAGGCCGCGGACAGCTTCGCCGACCAGTCGGGCGGCTGGTCGATCACCTGGCAGGGCACCGAGAACGAGAGGGCCGACTATACGACCGGCGAGACGCTGCTGACCGCGCTACGCGAAGCATGGGGCGCCGACAACGTCGTCTATTCGCCCGACGGCAAGAATGTCGATCCGTCGCAATTCTCCGCCGTCGTCGCGGTGATCGGCGAGCATCCTTATGCCGAATACAAAGGCGACATCCGCTACCCCGCGACGATGCAGCACAGCACCCGCTATCCCGAGGACCTTGCGGTGCTCGATCGGGTCTCGGGCAAGGGCGCGCCTGTCGTGTCGATCTTCTATTCGGGCCGCACCGTCTATGCGAACGACCTCATCAACCGCTCCGACGCCTTTGTCGCCGCCTTCCTCCCCGGAAGCGAGGCGGGCGGCATTGCCGACCTGATCCTGCGCAAGCCCGACGGCTCGGTCGGCTACGATTTCACCGGCCGCCTCTCCTTCGCCTGGCCGGGCTCGGCGTGCTCGACGGGCGACACAGCGGGCATGGCGGTCCAGTTCCCGCGCGGCTATGGATTGAGCTACGCCACGCCGCGCGAGACCGGCGCCCTGCCCTTCGCTCCGGCGCCGGGCGGCGCCTGTGGCAGCGGCGGCTAACGCCATCGAGACACGAATGAAGCAGCTCAAACGCATATTGATCGTCGGCGGCGGCTCGGCCGGGTGGATGGCCGCCGCTTTGCTCTCCAAGCTGTTCGAGGGGCTGTACGAGATCATCCTCGTCGAATCGGAGGAGATCGGCACCGTCGGCGTCGGCGAGGCGACGATCCCCGCGATCAAGAAGTTCAATGAGCTGCTCGGCCTCGACGAGCATGATTTTCTCCGCCGCACGCAGGGCACCTACAAGCTCGGCATCCAGTTCAATGATTGGCTGCGCTCCGGCGCCAGCTACATGCACGGCTTCGGCGTCATCGGACAGGACCTGGAGTGGCTGCGCTGCCATCAATTCTGGCTCAAGCTGAACAGCCTCGGCCGCGCGTCGGACTTCGCCAATTTCTCGATCAACACCGCCGCCGCGCTCGAAAACAAGTTCCTGCGCGCCAAGACGGACCGGCCCGAATCCCCTCTCGCCCATATTGCCCACGCCTATCAGTTCGACGCGTCGAGCTATGCCCGCTTCCTCAGCGGCTATGCACAGGAGCGCGGCGTCAAGCGCCGGGAAGGCCGCATCGCCGACGTGACGCTGCGCGAGAACGGCTTCGTCGAGTCGGTGACGATGACCGATGGCGAGACGATCGCGGCCGATTTCTTCATCGATTGCTCGGGCTTTCGCGGGCTCATCATCGAGCAGGCGATGCAGACCGGCTTCGAGGATTGGTCGCATTGGCTGCCCTGCGATCGCGCGATCGCCGTCGCAAGCGGCCGCGCGCGCAACTTCACGCCCTATACGATGGCGAGCGCGCGGCCTGCGGGCTGGCAATGGCGCATCCCACTTCAGCACCGCACCGGCAACGGCCACGTCTATTCGAGCGCCTACATGGACGACGACGAGGCCGAGCGGATCCTCCTCGCGAACCTCGACGAGCCGCAGCAGGGCGAGCCCAAACGCCTGCGCTTCAAGGCGGGCAAGCGGCGCAAGGCGTGGAACAAAAACTGCCTCGCGCTCGGGCTTGCCGGCGGGTTTCTCGAGCCGCTCGAATCGACCAGCCTCCACCTCGTCCAGTCGGCGGTGATCCGCCTCGTCCGCCTGCTCCCCGATGCCGGTTTCGACCAGGCGGGAATCGACGAATTCAACCGCCAGTCCGACTTCGAATACGAGCGCATCCGCGACTTCATCATCCTCCACTACAAGGCCACCGAGCGCGGCGACACGCCCTTCTGGCGGCATTGCCGCGACATGGAAGTGCCAGCGACGCTCCAGCGCAAGATCGATCTGTTCGCCGCCAACGGCCGCATCTTCCGGGAGGACGAGGAGCTGTTCGCCGAGGAAAGCTGGATCCAGGTGTTCCTGGGCCAGGGTATCGTCCCGCGCGGCTACGATCCCCTCGTGGACATCAAGAGCGAGGAAGAGATCGCCCGCTATCTCGGCAATATCGAGACCGTGATCGGTAAATGTGTCGCGGTGATGCCGAGCCACGAGGAATACATCGCCCGCATGTGTCCCGCGGCGCCGGCCTGATCGGCGATGGCGGCGGTGTCGTGACGAGGCAGAAGTCTTCCTTGTATTCCCGCGAAAGCGGGAATCCAGCGTCACGGAGGATATTGCGCATTATCCTGGGCTCCTGCTTTCGCAGGAGCACGGCATTACCTACTCCGTTGCAGCCGCGCGATGATCTGGCGGCGCATCTCGGCGACGTCCTGCGGCCGATCGGCGGCGAGGATGCCGCGCGAGGCGGGCGGCAGGTGCGCGCCCGGATCGCCCGCGTCCATGAAGACGTAATGGTCGAACATCGCGCGCCAGGCGCGGCGCTGGTCGGGCGGCAGGTTCCTGAGCGTCATCATCCCGTGCATCAGCGCGTCCCACGGCGAGCCGATGTCGGCGCGCGCCGTATCCCACCAGAAATTGACGAGCACATTGATCCGGTCGAGCGCCTCGACATGGTGATACCAGTGATAGGGGATGTAGATCGCGTCACCCGGCTCGAGCTCGGCGGTCTCCGCCGCCGCCAGCGCGTCGGCGAAGCGCGGGTAGCGCGCCAGATCGGGTGCGGTCACATGCACCATGCTGATCGCGGTGCCCGCCGGCGTGATGTGGAGCGGCCCCATGTAGAGGTTGCCGATCTGCTCGGGCGGAAACAGCGTGAAGCGGCGGCGCCCCACCGCGACGCACGCGACGTTCTCGAGCGGATCGTGGTGCGTCGCGATCTTCGCGGCGTTGCCGATCCACAACCGCGGCTGGATCGCCGGCGGCAGGATCGCGAGCCGATGCGCCTCGGCAAAACCCGGCAGGTGATCGGGCGCGGTCAGCCCCTGCACCGCGAGCGTGTCTGGCCGCCCTTCCTCGCGCGCGGCGAGCAACGCGTCGAGAAAGTCGCCGAGCGGCCCCGTCTCGCGCGCGAAATTGGGCCCGCGCACCGCTTCGTCGAGATGGAGTCGCCCTTCGAGTTCGGGCGCGCCTCGAACATGCGGGACGGGCACCGAACCAGCCTGCACCTTCAGATACCCGATCGCCACGTCGTCGCTTTCACGCGCCGCCGCAACGAGCGGCCAGTCGGCGGCGAGCCCCGTCATCACCACCGGCCGCGCGGCCGGACGGATTTCCTCGCGAAAGATCGCAGGCGTCACGTCATCGCGGGTTGGGAGCGCTTTCATCGCCGGAATTGTCGCCCGCGCCTGCCGCTTGTCAACGGCGCGCCCGCATGAGCGCACCCCAGATCCATGTCGAGACAATCGGCAATGAGCGCCAGCCGCTCGTCATCATCGACGGCTTCTCCCCACACCCCGATCGACTGGTGGAGGAAGCCCGCGCCCTCACCTTCGCGCCGTTGGGCGAATTCTACCCCGGCATCCGCGCACCGGTGCGCCCCTCCTATTTCAAGGGGCTCGATCGCGTCCTCCCGCCCGTCCTCCGCCAGATTTTCGGCGCCACCGAGCACGTCGCGTTCAACCGCGCGCTCTATTCGCTCGTCACCACCCCGCCGCACGTGCTGAGCCTCGCCCAGCGCATCCCGCATATCGACGGCGTCGAGGAAGGCAAGATCGCGATCATCCACTATCTCGGCCACACCGACCATGGCGGCACCAGCTTCTACCGCCACCGCAGCACCGGCTTCGAAACCGTCGATGCCGCACGTCACCGCGCCTATCTCGATGTATTACGGGATGATTTCGTGCATCTGGGCGAGCCCCCGCCCGCCTATATCGAGGGCGACACGCCGATCTTCGAACGCGTCGCCACCGTCCAACCGCGCTACAATCGCGCGGTGATCTACCGCAGCAGCCTGCTCCATTGCGCGAGCCTGCCCAACGACACGACGCTCACCGCCGACATCGATTCCGGCCGCCTGACGGTCGCCAGCTTTCTCACCGCGCGCTGATGCGCTTCACCACGCGAGGAACCGCCATGCCCATCCGCCCGATCACGCTCTGCACCGCCATGTTGCTCGCAGGCTGCGCAACCGTGCAACACCCGACAACCGACGACACGGTCTCGCTATGGCTCACCACGCAGGACCGGTCCGCACTCCTCGCCGAGCAGCCCGTGCTGCACTGGCAAACCGCCCCTGCGGCGGGCGCCACCGTCACGGTCGATGCCTCGAAGCGCTTCCAGCCATTTGTCGGCGTCGGCGCGGCGATCACCGATGCGTCGGCCTATCTCATCCAGCACAAGCTCGGCGACGCTCAGCGTGCCGCCTTGCTCGGCGAGTTGTTCGGCCCCGCGCCCGGCCTGTCGCTCTCCTTCACTCGCCTCACGATCGGGGCGTCCGATTTCTCGCGCCGCCACTACAGCTATGACGATATGCCCAGAGGCGAGACCGACCCGAGCCTCGCCCATTTCTCGATCGCTCCCGCGCGCGAGAACGTGCTGCCGACGGCGCGCGCTGCGCTCGCGATCAACCCCGATCTCAAGATCATGGCGACGCCGTGGAGCCCGCCCGGCTGGATGAAGACGACCGATTCGCTCGTCGCCGGCACGCTGCGCAAGGAATCGTACGCCCCCTTCGCCGCCTATCTCGTCCGCACCGTCCAGGCCTTCGCGGCCGAGGGCGTTCCGGTCGATTATCTCAGTATCCAGAACGAGCCCGATTTCGAACCCGCCAACTATCCCGGCATGCGACTCAGCGCCGATCAGCGCGCCGAGATCGTCGGCAAGCATGTCGGCCCCGCCTTCGCCGCCGCGGGGCTCGACACCAAAATCCTCGAATGGGACCACAATTGGGACCTCCCCCAGCAGCCGACCGAAATGCTCTCCCACCCCGATGCCGCGCGCTATGTCGATGGCGTCGCGTGGCATTGCTACAACGGCAAGGTCGACGCGCAGAGTGTCGTCCACGATCGTTTCCCCGACAAATCGGTGTTCTTCACCGAATGTTCGGGCGGCGAATGGTCGCCCGGCTGGGCCGAGGCGTGGCCGTGGACGATGCAGAACCTCGTCATCGGCACCACGCGCAACTGGGCGCGCGGCGTGCTGCTCTGGAACCTCGCGCTCGACGAGAATTATGGCCCCCACCTCGGCGGCTGCGGCGATTGCCGGGGCGTCGTGACGATCGACAGCAAGACCGGCGCGATCACGCGCAACCCCGAATATTACGCGCTCGGCCATGTCAGCCGCTTCGTCCGCCCCGGCGCGCGGCGCATCGCCTCGACCAGCAGCGATCCCGATCTTTCGACCGTTGCGTTCCTCAATCCGGACGGCTCACGCGTGCTGGTCGCGTTCAACGGCGGCGACGCGCCCGAGATGTTCTCGATCGTCGCGGGCGATCGCCATGCGGCCTATACCGTCGCTCCGAAAGCGGCCGTCACCTTCCGGTGGCAATGACGATACGCCGATTGCCGCTAGCCGCGCTCAGCGGGCGAGCGCTTCGACGAAAGCGGCTGCGGCGCGGCCAACCTGACCGGCGCCGTCACCCGCGCGGTAAAGCGCCGAACCGAGCCCGAAACCGTCCGCGCCCGCCGCGCGCCATGCGCCGAGGCTCTCGGGCGTGATGCCGCCGACTGCCAGGATCGGCGTCGTCCTCGGGAGCACCGCGCGCTGGGCCTTGAGCACCGCGGGCGAGGCGCCTTCGGCGGGAAAGAGCTTGAGCGCGGTCGCGCCCGCGTCGAGTGCGGCGAACGCTTCGCTGGGCGTGAAATAGCCGGGCAGTGACGCCATGCCCGCGGCGACGGTCGCCCGGATCACTTCCGTGTTGGTGTTGGGAGAGATCACCATCCGCCCGCCCGCCGCCGCCACGCGCGCGACATCGTCCGTGGCCAGCACGGTTCCCGCGCCGATCATCGCCCGGTCGCCCAGTGCGTCGGCGAGCCGCTTGATGCTGTCGAACGGATCGGGCGAGTTGAGCGGCACCTCGATCAGCGTGAACCCGGCCCCCACCAGCGCGTCGCCGATCGCAACCACTTCGTCCGATCGCACCCCGCGCAGGATCGCGACGAGCGGACATGCAGCGAAGGCGGCATTGAAATCGGCCGGCGCGGTCATCGCAAAAGCTCCTCGATCCGGGTTATTCCCGCCACGAAGGCGGCGTGGCTGTCGACGAGCGTTGCTTGCGCGCCGACCATCTCGATGGCGCGGATATAGAGCGCGCCGAGCGTCTCGTCCGCAAGAACATGGACGGTTTCGCCGGCGCGGACATGCGCACGAACATCGGCGCCGATCAGCAGGCCACTGACATAGGATGCCGCCTCGCCCGCCGAACGCAGCCCGAGCAGGCGCGCGGGCCGCACGCCGAACAACGCGCCGAGCAGGTCGCCTCGCCCGGCCTCCGCCACGCCCGCCGCAAAGCCGTCGTCGTCGCGAACCGCGCCCGCCATCTCCTCGCCGATCAGCGCGTGGGTCTTGAGCAACGCGAACAGCTCGCCCGTCATCGCGGTCACGAAATCGGCGAGCGCGCCGCCTCGAATCCACGCCCATTTGCAATGCGTGCCCGGCTGGCAGAGCAAGGCATCGCCGGGCACCAGCTCCGCCGCCACGGCCCCGAGAAGCTGCACCTCCTCGCCGCGCATCACGTCCGCGCGACCATCGTCCAGTCGCGATACGCCGGGCACGATCGCGACATCGGCTTGCGGCCGCACGGCCGCCGCGGCGAGCGCCTCGATGCTCGCGGGTGCCGGAACATAGCCCGCGTCGAGCCAGCCGCGTGTCGAGCCGACCATCCCCGCGAGCACGGCGGGCACGTCGCCGTAGCGCGCACGCAACGCGGTGAGTTCTCCGGCGAACCCGCCCGCTGCGATCGCGAGCACGCCGCGATCGTCGCGCTCGGTCGAAAGGACGGTTCCGTCCTCGATCAGATAGGCCCGCCGGTTGGTCGTGCCCCAGTCGATGGCGAGGAAACGCCTCACCAGAATATCGCGTAGAGAGTGGAGAGGATGGTGCAGACGATGGCTGCG
>CAZXFY010000050.1:0-21327 GCA_964639855.1 uncultured Stakelama sp.
CGTTGATGCCCGGCGAATAGGTCGTGCTGGTGAGCGGCGGATACATGAACCAGCCGCCGTCCGGCGCCAGCCCCACGAAGATCGACGCGAAGAAGCTGAGGCCCCCTATCAGATATGCCCAGAAGGCATAGGCCGAGAGGCGCGGAAACGGCAGGTCCCGCGCGCCCAGCATCTGCGGCAGCAGCAGCACCCCCATCGCCTCCATCGCGGGCACGGCGAACAGGAACATCATCACCGTGCCGTGCATCGTGAAGAACTGGTTGTAGGTCTCCTGCGGCAGGAAGCCGTTGAGCGGCAGCGCGAGCTGGACGCGCATCGCCAGCGCGAGCACGCCCGCCAGCACGAAGAACAGGAACGCGGCGGCGACATACCAGGCGCCGACATAATTGTTGTTGACCGCGGTGATCCGCGCGATTCCGCCCGGCGCCGCCCACATGCGTTCGAGTTGTTCCAGCTCTTCCTTCGGCCGCTCGCCCTCGGTCGGAAAGCGATCGTAGAGCGCGGGGTCGAACCCCGTCTCCGACGTCATTTCCGCGTCTCGAGATAGGCGGCGAGCGCGCGCAGCTCGTCGCCCGACAGCACGGTGAAGGGCGGCATCCGGTTGCCCGGCTTGATCGCCTGCGAATTGCCGATCCAGCCGGTCATTGTGCCCATATTGTTGGGCAAAATTCCCGCCCCCAGCGTCCGGCGCGAGCCGACATGCGTGAGATCCGGCCCCGCCAGCCCGTTGGCGCGCGTGCCGCCGATCCGGTGACACGCCGCGCAGCCCGCCGACATGAAGAGCGCCGCACCCCGCCGCGCCTCGGCCGTCGTGGGCGGCGGCGCGGGCGCGCGGTGCGCCGCCATCCAGCGCGCGAACTCTTGCGGAGGATGCGCGACGACGACGAAGCCCATCAGCGCGTGCGGTCCGCCGCAATATTCGGCGCACTGCCCGGCATAGACGCCCGGCTCGTCGGCCTGGATGCGGATGACGTTGTGCCGCCCGGGAATCATGTCGAGCTTGCCCGACAGGCGCGGCACCCAGAAGCTGTGGATGACGTCCGCCGATTCGAGCTCGATCGTCACCGTCTCGCCGGTCGGGATGTGAAGCTCGTTGGCGTCGATCACCATCGGCGCGCCGTTCTCGCCCAGATAGGCGACGCGCCACCACCACATCTCGCCCGTCACCCGCATCCGTAGCTCGCCCGGCCGCGGCGGCTCGGAAAGGCTGCGGGTGAGCGTCAGCCCCCACACCAGCAATGCCGTGAGCACCACCACCGGAAAGGCCACCCCGCCCGCCCAGATCACCGTCTTCCCGCCGAGCCGCCGCCGCAGCCGCTCCTTGCCGAACAGCGCCACCCACAAGGCGGCGAGCACGATGGCGAGCACGCCGACGAACATCCCCACCAGCACCCACGAGAGCAAAGTGATCGAGCCCGCGAACGGCCCGGCGGGATCGAAGACGGGGGGAGGCCAGCCGCTCGGCACGTCAGCTCCCATCCTCGAGCGTGTAGAGATAGGCGGCGACGTCGCGCGCCTCATCGGGCTTGAGCGGCATCGCGGGCATGGTCGAGCCGGGCACCATTGCGGGCGCATCGCGCACGAACGCGGCGAGCACGTCCGGCCGGTTGGGCAGCCGCCCTGCGATCAGACTCTGGCCGGCGAACCCCGCGAGCGGCGGCCCCACCTCGCCCTCGGGCCAGACGTCGGGAATGCGGTGGCAGCTCCCGCAGCCCACGCGCTCCATCACCGCACGCCCGTGCGCCGGATCAGCGCGCGGCATGGCGTGGCGCTCGTCGGGCGGCGGCTTGCAGGCGACCACCAGCACGAGCAGCGGCAGGACGGCATGGACCATGGCCAAGCGGCACTTCCCCTTTCCTGTCGTTACGGCCGGGACCTGCGTTCCGGAACAAGCGCAAAGCCGCGGCGGTTCCCCCGCCATGAACGGGAACGCGCGTTTGTGGGGTGTTGCGCTGCTGCTGACGCTCGGCGCATGCAGCACGCCCGAGCCCGAATCGGCGCAGGCGTTCGAGGCGACCGGCGAGCTGGTTGCCTTGAGCGGCGGCGACAGCGGCGCACAGAATGCCTGCTTCACCTGCCACGGCCTCCACGGCGAGGGCAACGGTGCCGGCGCGCCGCGGCTGGCGGGGCTCGAGGCGGGCTATCTCCTCAAGCAGCTCGACGATTTCGCCGCCGGAACCCGGCGCCATCCCGAAATGTCCGCCATCGCGCGGCATCTGGAGCCACGCAGCAGGATGATGGTCGCGCATTATTATGCCGCGATGCCGTTGCCCCCCGCCGACACCGAAGCGTTGCCTGCCCCCGCCCTCTACGTCGAAGGCGACCCCGCGCGCGGGCTGCCCGCTTGCGCAACCTGCCACGGCCTGCACGGCGAGGGCGTCGGCCTCGCCAATCCCGCGCTCGCGCGCCAGCCCGCCGCCTATCTCGCCGCCCAGCTCCACGCCTGGCGCCGCAGCACGCGCCGCAACGATCCCGGCAACGTCATGCTCACCATCACCCGCCATCTGACGCCCGCCGAGATCGCGACGCTTGCCGCCTATGCCGGCGGGCTTCCGGGGCTTTCTCCGCGTCGGGAATCTCCGGAAGAATCCCGCGCAGCACATCGTTCCGATCCCAGAAATGATGCTTCAGCGCAGCCCCGATATGCAGCGGCAAGAGCACGAGCAGCCCGATGATGAGCGCCAGATGCACGTCCTCGGCCAGATCGAGGATCATCGCCTGCGCGCCCATGGGGAGCGTGCCGAGCGGCACGAGCGGCCACGGAAACATGCCCGCAAAGGACAGCGGCTCGGGCGCCCCCACCGACGACCACATCATCCATCCGCTCAGCGGCAGCCCGAAAAAAGCGACGTAGAAGGCATATTCGACCGAATAGGCGAAGGTCGATCGCCACCCGCGATTATCGGCGTCGTTGACCGGCCCCGGCACCAACGCGCGCCACACGAAGCGCCCGGCGCCCAGCACCAGGATCGGCAGCCCCGCCGCGCTGTGCACCTCGAACGCCCGGATCTTGTCGCCGCCGACGGGCAGCATGCTCATGTACCAGCCCCAGCCGAGCTGGAAGAGGATCAGCACCGCCATCACCCAATGGAACGCCACGCCGACCGGCGTGTAGCGGCGGTCGGCGGTATAATGTCTTGCCCAGGCGCGCAGCCGCTCGATCATCGCGCGGGCGCGCCGCGCTGCTCGCGGTCCATCCAGCGGTTGAGCAGGAACAAGGCGGCGCCGAGATAGAAGCCCGCGCCCGGCACCCACATGATCAGCCCGGCAAGCTGCTGGTCCTGAAGCGCCGAGAGCCCCCAGGGGGCGGTCGTAAGGAAATGCGGCGCATAAAGCGGCGCGCCGGCAAAGGCGATCAGCGCGCCGAGCAGCCCCATCTGCACCATCGTCGCGAGCAGGCCCAGCACCGCCGCCGGCGCCGCCGCCCGCCGCAGCGCCGCCCAGAATCCGACCGCGCTCAGCAGCAGGCTCGCCTGCATCAGCCAATAGGCCGCATCGCTCGACAGCGCCCAGGCATAAGCGGGCGGCGCGTGCCAGAACCAGAAGATCAGCGCCTGCGCGGCGGTCCACGGCACGATGCCGCCCGGCACGCGCAGCCGCTCGCGCGGCAGGGTCGCGACGATCAGCGGCGCCATGGCCGCGGTCAGCAGCACGTGATGCGTGACGCGCGCCGAAAACAGCGCCGAACTCAGCGCGCAGAAGGGGGAGACGAACAGGAACAGCGCAAGCATGAATGCCGCCCCGAACGCGCGCCGCCGCGCGGCGAGCCCGCCGGAGATCGCCGCATAACCAAGCGCTACGGCAAGCAGCGCCGCCAGCAGCCACGGATCGAGGTTCCAGCGGCCGATGATCTCGGCGGGCGTGGGCGCGACGCCGCAATAGGGATTCCAGCGCATCGGGTCCGCGCTCCCGTTGTGACGGTACCTCCTTCGAACCCGCTCGGGCCGGCCCCGTTCCACCGATCGTGCGCGGCGGGCCGATTTGGACGTGTGGATCAGCCTTCGCGACCCCGCCGCCGACGGCACCGATTGCGGGCGCCGTGCGTTGTAGCGTGTCGGAAGGAGAGCCGACATGCCTGCCAAATCCGCTGCACAGCAAAAGGCCGCCGGCGCGGCGCTCAGCGCCAAGCGCGGCGATCAGCCCAAGTCCAAGCTCAAGGGACCTGCCCGGCAGATGGAAGAATCCATGAGCGAGAGCGAACTCGAAGACCTCGCCCATACCAGACGCAAGGGAAAGCCGGAGCACAAGCGCAAGGACTGAAGCGATGGTGACAGGCTGGCGGCTCGATCCGGACGAGCGCGCGGCGCTCCTTCGCCGCTTCCCGCCCGAATATCCCGACGTCATCGCCAATCACGTGACGCTCGACGGCGATGCGGCGCCCGACGCTGCCCTGCCATGCGAGACGCGCGGCGAGATCGTGGGCGGCATCAATGACGGCGAGGGGTTACAGGCGATGGTGGTCGCGATCGGCGGCGCCACCGATCGGCCGGACGGGAGCACCTATCACATCACCTGGTCGCTCGACGGCGCGCGCGGCCGTCGGCCGATCCAGAGCAATGAGGTGATCGCTCAGCGCGGCTGGCGTCCGCTCGACGATCCGGTGCCGTTGCGCATCATCCCCGCGCGGTTCTGACGGGCGGTCCGCCGCCCGCGAGCGCGGCGCCGACGAAACGCAGCGCGTCGCCGAGCTGCGCGCGCCAATAGGCCCAATCGTGCCCGCCGGGCTGCTCGCGATAGACATGCGCGATCCCGGCCGCATCGAGCGCCGCATGGAGCGCGCGGTTCGCCCCCAGAAAGGGATCGTCGGTGCCGCAATCGAAGCGGATCGGCGGCAGCGGGCCGCGGGCGCCCGTCAGCGCCGCGCGCGCGCTCCTGTCCTCGGAGGCGGCGCTCCAGCCGTCGCGCGTCTCCTCGATCAGCGCATCGAGTTGGGCCGCTTCCGTCACCGCGGAATGCGCCGCGACCGCCGCGAGCCGGGCAGGGTGCTTGCCCGCGAGGCGCAGCGCCGCGAACCCGCCCATGCTGAGGCCGACGATCGCGAGCGGCGAAGCCGAGCCGCAGGCCGAGCATGTCTCGGCCACGGCGGCGGGCACCTCGTCGATGATCCAGCGCTCGAAATCGCAGGAGCCGTGCGGCACGTAGCCCGAACCGTCGCCCGCCAGCCCGTCCGAAGGCATCGCCAGCACCAGCGGCGGAATCTCGCCCGCCGCGATCAGCCGCTGTGCGGTCAGGTGCGCCGCGCCCTTGAGCGCCCAGGCCCAATGCGAGCCGTAGACGCCGTGGAGCAACAGCACGACCGGCAGCGGGCCGGGCGCGGCGTCTGCCTCGGGCGGGACGTAGAGCGTGATGTCGGCACGGCTGCCGAGCGCGGCGCTCTTCACCGTCAGAAAGCGCAGCCCTTCGGCCGAGATGGCGGGGTCCGACTCCTCGATCGTGCGGAACGCGCTCACGGGATGGCGAACACGCCCTTGGCGCTGCGGCCGTTGAGCATGTTCTCGAACGCCAGTTCCGCGCTGGCGAGCGGATAATTGTGCGTGATGAGCGCGTCGATTTCCAGCGCGCCGCCCGCGATCCACTCGAACAGCCGGGGGAAATCGCGGCTCGGCACGCAATCGCCGTAGAGCGGGGTCAGATAGCGCTTGTTCCAGAAGAAATCGGGCATCGTCGCGGGCACCTCGCCATGCGCGCCGCTCACCTGCACGGCATTGCCGCCGTTGCGTGCGAGCTTGAGCGGGAGGAACGAGAGCGGCCAGGCGCCGGTCGCCTCGAACGCATGATCGGCGCCGCGCCCGCCCGTCAGCGCGCGCACGGCGGCGGCGAGGCGCTCGTGGTCGCGATCGTCCGCCTCGACGAGCACGCCGTCGGTGGCGCCGAAGGCACGCGCGCGGTCGATCCCTTCCTGCCGCCGGTCGATCGCGATGATCGTGCCCGCGCCCGCGATGCGCGCGCCCTGGATGACGTTGAGCCCCACGCCGCCGCAGCCGACCACCGCGACGCTCTCGCCCGGCCGCACCGTGGCGACGTTCACCACCGAGCCGACGCCCGTCATCACCGCGCAGCCCAGGATGCACGCCCGCTCGGGCGCGAGGCCGTCGGGAAGCGGCGTCACCGCCTCCGCGCGCACCAGCGTGTAGCGGGCGAAGGTGCCGAGATGGAACGACCGCTCGATCGGCTGTCCGCGCCAGCGTGTGCCGCCCGCATGCGCGCGGCTGGTGCCGAGCGTCTCGGGCGACAGCTCGTGCGTTCGCTCGCACAAAGCCTCATGCGCGCGGCCGCATTGGAAGCAGGTGCCGCAGGGAATCGCCCAGTTGAGCAGCACCGGCTGACCGGGTGCGACATGGGTGACGCCTTCGCCCGCCGATTCGACGATCCCTGCGCCTTCGTGCCCCATTACCAGCGGCCCCGGCCAGGTGAGCGAGGCATGATCGGTATGGCACAGCCCCGCCGCGGTCACGCGCACGCGCACCTCGCCGGGGCCGGGCGCCTCGACCGTGATCTCGTCGAGCGTGAAGCCGCCCGCGCCGTCGGCGATCAGCGCCGGCCCGGTGAGCGCCGTCACGGGCGCCCCAGCAGCGCGGTCTGCCAGGGCGCGAGCGTCACTGCGCCGCTTTGGGTGCCTGCGGTGCCGAGCAGGTCGGCGGGCGCGATGCCCTGTTCCGGCCTGTAGGAGGCGGGTTGATCGGTGAGATTGCTCACGATCAGGAACCGCTCGCCGTCCAGGGCGCGCTCGACCACCAGCATCCCGTCGGATGCCGCGAGCACCCGCGCGCTGCCATGGCGGAAGGCGTCATGGCCTGCGCGCAGATCGAGCAGCCGCCGATAGAGCGACAGCAGCGAGCCGGGATCGCCCGCTTCCTCCTCCACCGAGACGCCGTCGTCGGCGCGCGCGAAACGATCGGTCCAGTAGCTTTTGGTGCTGCGATACCAGTTGGCGTGGATCGCGGCGTCGGGATCGGCTTTCCACTGGAACGCCTCACGGGTGCCGATATCCTTCTCGTCGGTCTTGTATTCGGGCCGTTGTGCGCCGCGCATGCCCAGCTCCTCGCCGTAATAGATCAGCGGCGTGCCCTTGAGCAGCATCGTCAGCACCGCGGCGGTGCGGAGTTTTTCCGGGGTGATGCCGGGCTCGGAGGCGAGCCGGTTGGTATCGTGGTTGGCCGCGAAAAGGAGCTGATGCTTGCCGGGCGGGGTCGCCTCGGCAGTGCCGGCGATCGCTTCCGCGATCTTGGCCGCGTCGAAGGCACGGATCGCGCTCATCAGCGGGAAGGCGAAGACGTAATCGACATCGCCCTCGGTGAGGTATTTGGTGCCATAGCCCCAATGCGCCTGCTCGGCGATGAAGGTCACCTTCGGGTTGGTCGCGCGCACGTCCGCGAAGATCGGCTTCCAGAAATCGTCGAACAGGTTCGTCAGGATATGCTTGTCGTCGAGGTCGTCCATCATGTGATCGAGCCGGAAGCCGTCGACGCCGTCGCTGAAATCGCCGTCGCCGTTCGGATCGACCCAATCGAGGAAGAAGCGCTGGAAATAGGCCTTGAGCGCGGACGACTCCATGTTGACGGTGGTGATCCCGGTCTCGCCGTCGGGGAAGCGCGGCGCGATCGTGATGCCGAACGGGCCTTCCTCAGGGCTGGTGTTGCCGGGGCCGTGCCAGATCAGGAAATCGCTATAAGGCGAAGCCGGGTTGCCGAGCGCCGACGTGAACCACGGATGGCCATAGGCGACATACTGGATCTCCTGATCGAGGTAGATCTTCATGCCGCGTTCGTGGATCGCGGAAACGAGCCGGTGGTAATCGGCCATCGTCCCGAATTCGGGATCGATCCCTTCGAAATCGTCCGCGAAATAATTGTGGTAGAATTCGGACGGGTAAAGCGGCGTCAGCAGGATCGAGGTGACGCCGAGCCGCTGGAGATAATCGAGGCTGTCGATGATCCCCTGAAGGTCGCCCTCGCCATCGCCGTTGCTGTCGCGCATCGAGCGGGTGAAGATCTGATAGAAGACCTCGTCCGCGGGCGTTGCGGGGGCCGCGGCGACGGCAACCGGCGGTCGGGAGGAGACCGCCGGCGCCGTCGCGCACGACGCGAGCATTGCGGCAAACGCAACGCCCAGCGCGCAGGAAATGCCCCTCACGCCGCGAACCGCGTGACGTCGGGGGTCCGCTCCCACTTTATGGGGCGCGCGTCCGCCTTCATCGCCGGCAGCACATGCTCGACGCGCGCGCGCAGCTCGGGCGTCCAGTCGAGCGGGGTCAGCGGGCGCTCGGGCGTGACGATATCGTCGTTGCGCATATAGCCCATCATCGCGCGCGCCTGCATGCCGGGCGACATCGTGCTCCAGTGCGGCATGTACCAGAGCGTGAGCAACGGCCGTTCCTTGTCGGTTGAATTGCCATAGGCGCTGTGGATCAGCCGCGCATCGCCGACCAGTACGTCACCGGCTTTCACCGGCACCGCCACCTCGTCGGGGTGCGATGCGAACGCCGGGTTGTCCGGGTTGAGGAAGCCTTGCAGCTCCGCCGAATGCGCCGCCTCCAGATGGTGGAGCGGGTGATCGGCGCGGTGCGTGCCGGGGATGACGCGCAGGCAGCCATTTTCGGGCGTGGTGTCGGTCAGGTAGATCATCGCGAACCATTGCTGCGGCCGCGCTTTATAGCTTTCGGGCTCGGTCCAGCCCCACCAATCCTGATGCCAGAAAAGCGGCGGCCCTCCTGCGGGCTTGGAGATCAGGAAGCCGCCCGTCCAGCGCGGATCGCTGGCGCCGAGGCTGCGGAGCGTGTCGATCAGGCCCTGATGGCCGATGATGTCCGCGAATTCGGGGCTGTCGCTCAAATGGCAAAGCGATCCATTCGACTTCACCTTCTCGCGCGCCTCGGCGCTTTCGCGGAACAGCCGCGCATGGGCGCGCAGCAGCAAGGTATCGACCAGCAGCGGATCGAGCAGGCCCGGAATGCGAACGAAGCCATCGCGGTCCAGCGCCTCCGCAGGCGACAGCGCGGACTCGGCCGCGCGGGTGATCGTCGTCATAACCCACTCCCAAATATGCCGTGCTCCTGCGAAAGCAGGAGCCCAGGGTTCGAGGCGAGACGCCCGTTCCCCTGGATTCCTGCTTTCGCAGGAATACGGCTTCACCGTGTTTGAACGTGACTCTACGGCACCCACGCGCCGGGCGCAGCAGCTCTTGCTGTCCTGCCCGGCATCAAAAACTATCGCGTATTTGCTCTTGGCGAAACGAAGAGCCACAGCATAGCCGAGAGCGTCAGGCAGAGAGCGCCCAAGAGAAATATCGCACCCTTGTCATGAAGCCCGTTCGCCCAGGCGCCGAGCGCGAAGCTCGCGACGAGCTGCGGCAGCACCACGGCGAGGTTGAACAGCCCCATATAGAGCCCGATCCGCGCGGGCTCGACGCGCTCGCTCATGATCGCGAAGGGCAGGCTGACGATCGCGCCCCAGCCGATCCCCGCCATCGCCATCAGCACGAACAGCAAGCCGGGGCTATGCGCGAACCGCCAGGTCGCGGCGAAGGCGAGCGCCATCACCGCGAGCGCGGCGGCGTGGACATGAACGCGGCGATAGCGCGCGGCGAGCGGCGCGAGCAGCAGCGCCGGGGCAAGCGCCGCCACGCCGTTGAGCGCGAGATAGGCGAGCGCCGTGACGCGGCCGAGCGCGGCGTCGTCGAGCGCGGGCATGCGGTGCTGGATGAACGAGACGAGATAGATGAACAAGGATTGCACCCCGATCCAGCTCATCGCATGCGCGGCGATGATCCGGCGGAACGGTTGATCGGTGACGAGCGCGTGGGCGATCAGCAGCACGCTGGCGCCCGCGCAGAGCAATTCCGGAAGGCCGCCGGCCGGCGCCTCGCCCATCAATCGGGCGCCCATCGCATAGACATCATAGACCAGCACCGCGGCGAGCGGCGACAGCAGGCCGATCACGCGCAGGCTCGCGCCCGATCCGGCATCGCGCGGCGGCGGCAGTGCGCGCGGTTCTTCGATCAGCAGGATCGGCACGACCGAGAGCAGCAGCACGATCGCGACGGCCGCATAGATCAGCGTGTCGTTTCCGAAGAGCGCGCCGATCGCGTAAGCGAGCACGCCGAAGCTGCCCGAGATCGTCTGCATCCAGCCATAACCGCGCGAGCGTTCCGGCCCCTCGGGCGTCACGTCCGCGATCAGCGCGCGGGTGGGATTGAAGCTCAGGTTGATCGCGAGATCGAGCGCGAGCGCCACCGTCACCGCGACGCCGATCACGCTGTCGAATCCCAATCCGTGAGAGATCGCGCCGATCGCGGGCAAGGCGAGGATCATCAGCGCGGCGACGATACCGCCGACCAGGATGAAGGGGCGCCGCCGCCCGTTCCATATCCATACGCGGTCGCTGATGATGCCCACCACGACCTGGCCGAGTATCCCGGCGAGCGGACCCGCCGCCCAGACGAGGCCGATCTCCTCGATATCGAGATGGTAGCGCGTCGCGAGAATCCAGCTCAGCACCGAGATCTGGACCGACAGCGCGAAGCCCATCGCGGTGGCGGGCAGCGTGATCAGCGCGAAGAAGCCGCGTGTCCGCCGCCGCTGGATGTCGAGCATGCCCTCTCCCTTTGTCGCGGGTGTACGAGAGCCCGTCGGCGGGCTTGCGCGCAACCGAAAAAACTATCATCCACTTGCTCTATGGCATTGCGCCCAATCTGTGAGCCGGTCGAGCTGCCGCTCGGGGCCTCGGTGCTGGCGGAGCGCGTCGCACATGCGGCGGATTCGCCCGCGCTCGGCCGCCTGCTCCATTTCCACGACGTCAGCGAGTTGGTGTTGTTCGAACAAGTCGAGGGCGTCTTCCTTGCCGAGGGGCGCCGTCATCCCGTGCGCGGCGGGACGGTCGTGTTCGCGCCGTCGATGCGGCATCACGATTTCGAGCTCGCGCCCGGCGCCAAGGTGTGGACGCTCGTGCAGATCGACCCCTATATCGTCGAGCAGCTCGCGCTTCAGCCCGCGCTGTCGCGGCTGACCCGCCCGTTCTGCGCCGAGCCCGACGCCGCGCAGCGTCATCGGATGGAAGCGCTCGCGTCGTGGCTCGCCGAAGCGGTGGCGGCGGCGTCGCGCGATCCGGTGGTGGTGCGGATTGTCGAGCTGTTGCTCATCTCAGCCGTTACCGCGCCCGAGGTGGAAGCGGCACCGGCCGGGGAGGACGCGACCCATGTCGAGCGGCTGCTTCCCGCGGTCGAGCGGCTCCGGCTCGATCCCGGCGCGCCGGTGCCGCTCGAGGACGCGGCGGCGATGTGCAACCTTTCGCCCGCTTATTTCTCGCGGCGGTTCAAGAGCGTGTTCGGGATGAACTTCACCGATTACACGCGGACCTATCGTCTGCATCTCGCGGCGCGGCGCATCCTGGCGACAGGCGCGGCGATCTCCGACATCGCCTATGGGCTCGGCTTTTCGAGCCCGTCGCATTTCACCGCCCGCTTCCACGAACGCTTCGGCATGACGCCGCGTGCCTACCGCCGCAGCGCGCGCCGCCGCGGTTGACGCCTCAGCGCGCGCCGAGCAGGAAGGCGAGCGGCTGATCGAGCCGCGCGCGCCACGATTGCTCGTTGTGCGCGGCGCCGGGAAAGACCTTGCTCATCCAGTCGCGCCCGCGCACCCAGCCGCGCGCCGCCACCGCCGCATCGACCTGCTGCTGGAGCGGCGCGTAGAGCCGGTCGAGCGTTCGGTCGCCGTGATCGAACCAGAGGCGGTGCGTGCCGGCCGGGGGCAATGTATCGCGCACATAGCCTGCGAACGCCGCGCCGATCGCCCGCACGTCGGCCTCGGGCAGCATCTCGCCGTCCGGCGGCAGGAACAGCGCCCAGTGCGACGACAGGCACCCCGCCGCGCCGAACACGTCGGGATATTCGGCGAGCGCGTAGAGCGAGATCAGCCCGCCCATGCTCGATCCCATGATCGCGGTGTCCGCCGGTCCGCGCGACACATTGTAGCGCGCGTCGATCCAGGGCTTGAGCTCGGTGACGATGAACCTGAGATAGTCGTCCGACAACGGCGTGCCCTGGTAGAGCTTTTCCACCCGCCCGCGCTGATCGTCGGGAAGCCGCGCGAACACCCTGGCGGGCATATATTCGCGCAGCCTTTTGGGCGTGTTCCAGATGCCGACGACGATCGTGCGGCGCGCCTTGCTCCCGGCCATCAGCCGCGTCAGCACCTCGTCCACGCCCCATTCGTGCCCGCCATAGGCGCCGCGGTCGCGGAACAGGTTCTGCCCATCGTGCATGTAGAGCACCGCATAAGGCGGCCCGTGCGGATCGTAATCCTCGGGCAGCCACAAAGTCACGTTGCGCGGATCGACGTAGCGCGACGGAAAATCGTCGACCTGCACCAGTCGTCCCGGATTCGCGCCCGTT
This sequence comes from uncultured Stakelama sp., assembly GCA_964639855.1. Lineage (GTDB taxonomy): Bacteria > Pseudomonadota > Alphaproteobacteria > Sphingomonadales > Sphingomonadaceae > Sphingomonas. Next base: position 12,391 of record CAZXFY010000050.1, read on the forward strand.
TGCGCGTGGGCGACGCTGCAAACCAATGTCAGCAGCAGCGCAAGGAAGAAACCGAATCGGTGCAGCATGGCGGTGACTCCTCGGGAGAATCGGTTAAAGGGGGCCTATGAAAGAAGGTGCAGAGGGCGCGCGGTGACCGGACGCCGCGTTACCCGGTTGGAGGATCTGGCGCGACTCGCAGGCGTGTCGATCGCCACGGTGAGCCGCGCGCTCAACGACAGTCATCTCGTCAATGCCGAAACCAAGCGGCACGTGTGGAAACTCGCGCGCGAGCATGATTACCCGTTCCGCCGGCACATGCCGTCCGGCCCGATCGGCGCCGAGGCAACGATCGCCGTCGTGATGACACGCCCGCAGGGCCGCGCCGACCAGTTGACCGATCCCTTCATCCTCGAGCTGGTCGGCGGGATCGGCGACGCGGCGCGCGAGCGCGGGTGCGATTTTCTGGTCAGCCATGTCGAGCCGTCGACCTATGACGATCTCTCGGCGCTGATGAGCACCAACCGCGCGGACGGCGTCATCTTTCTCGGCCAGAGTTCGCTCTTTCCCGAATTCAACCGGCTGGCGATGGACGAGAGCCGCTTCGTCGTGTGGGGCGCGGCGTTCCCGGATCAGCGCTATTGCTCGGTCGGCAGCGACAATCTGCGCGGCGGGCGGCGGGCGACCGCGCATCTGGCGCGGCTCGGGCGGCGGCGGATCGCGTTCGTCGGCGATATCGAGGCGCCCGAGGTCGTCCAGCGCTACCAGGGCTATCAGCAGGCGCTCGGGCAAGCGGGGCTGCCGCTCGATCCCGCTCTCGTCGTGCCCGCGCATTTCGAGGTCGAGTTCGCCGAGGCCGCGATCGATGCACTGATCGCGCGCCGCGTCGATTTCGACGGCATCGTCGCGGCGTCGGACATGATCGCGATGGGCGCGATCCGGTCGCTGCTGCGCGCGGGGCGCCGTGTGCCCGACGACGTGTCGGTCGTGGGCTATGACGACGTCCAGTTCGCCCGCTACAGCCATCCCGCGCTCACCACGATCGCGCAGGACACCGCCAAGGCGGGGCGGCTGCTCGTCTCCAAGCTGCTGAGCGCGGGGGGCGACGAGGATATCCGTTCCGAGCGCATTCCGACCGACCTGATCGTCCGCGAATCGTGCGGCGGCTGACGCCCGCGGTTCACGCGCGCGCGATATAGCCGGCGAGCGGCGGAAGCCGCGTCGGTGCGGGGCCGTCGGTCCGGGGTTCGGTCGTCTCGATCAGCCGCCAGTCGCCCGGCGGCGTCCAATCGCACGCGCTATCGCCGAGATTGAAGGCGCAGAGCAGCCGCTCGTCGCCCTCCTCGCGCACGAAGGCGAGCACCGGCTCGAGCGCGTCGAGGAAGGCGAGCGTGCCGGTGCGCAGCGCCGGATGCGCCTTGCGCAGCGCGATCATCCGCCGCGCGAAGGCGAGTGTCGAGCCGGGATCGTCCTCCTGGCGATCGACCGACAGGCCCTCATGCACCGGATCGAGCGGCAGCCACGGTTCACCGGGCGCGGCGACGGTCGAAAAGCCGCAATGAAGCGCGTCGCGCGTCCACGGAATGGGCGTGCGCGCGCCGTCGCGGCCGAGCGTCGCGGGCCAGTTGAGGATCGCGTCGGGGTCCTGAAGCTTTTCGCGCGGCACATCGGCGGTGGGCAGGCCGAGCTCCTCGCCCTGATAGAGGAAGGCGTTGCCGCGCAGCGCCATCAACAGCATCAGCGTCATCCGTGCGAGTCGCGCGGGGTCGCGATCGCGCGCCCAGCGGCTGATGTGGCGCGGGGCATCGTGGTTCGAGAAAGCCCAGCTCGGCCAGCCTTCGCCCTCGGCGCCCGGCCAGGCGGCGAGCGCCCGGCGCACCGTTTGCGGCTCGAGCGCGTCGGCATAGAGGAAAGTGAAGCCATAAGCGGTGTGGAGCAGCGCGTCGCCCGCGGTGAACGCCTTCATCTCGCGCTCGGCTTCCGGCCCGCCGACCTCGGCAACGGTGAAGCGCGCGTCATAGCGGTCGAGCAGCGCGCGCAGCCGCCCCAGGAACTTCGGAATGTCGGTGTGCGACTGGTTGTAGATGTGGCGCTGGTAATCGAAGCTGCGCGTGCGCGGGCCGGGGCCGATATCGGGCGGATTGTCGCGCAAATCGGGATCGTGCATCGCGAAGTTGATCGCGTCGAGTCGGAACCCGTCCACGCCGCGATCAAGCCAGAAGCGCGCAACGTCGAGCAGTGCTTCCTGCACCGCCGGATTGTGCACGTTGAGATCGGGCTGGCTGGGCAGGAAATTGTGCAGATAATATTGCCCGCGCCGCGGATCGAAGGACCAGGACGAGCCGCCGAACACCGATTGCCAGTTGTTGGGCGGCGTGCCGTCGGGCTTCGGGTCCGCCCAGACGTACCAGTCGGCCTTGGCGTTGGCGCGGTCGGCGCGGCTTTCGGCGAACCAGGCGTGCGCGTCCGAGGTGTGCGAATAGACCTGGTCGATCACCACCTTGAGCCCGAGCGCGTGCGCGCGGGCGACGAGCGCGTCGAAATCGGCGAGCGTGCCGAAGATCGGATCGACGCCGCGATAATCCGCAACGTCATAGCCGAAATCCTTCATCGGCGAGGGGAAGAAGGGCGACAGCCAGACCGCGTCGACGCCCAGCGACGCGACATGATCGAGCCGCGCGGTGATGCCGGGCAGGTCGCCGATGCCGTCGCCGTTCGAATCGGCGAAGCTGCGCGGATAGACCTGATAGATCACCGCGCCCTTCCACCACGGTGCCACGCCCGCTTCCGCGCGATCGATCGATCGGCGCTGCTCGAGAATCTGCACATCCCCTCCTGATTCGCGTTTCGGCTGCCGCCGTCGGGCCGCTCTCCTAGCTGAGTCGCATTGATTTGCAAACATTTACATCAAACTGTCAACGTTATCAAACCGAGTAGTAATTGGTAGCTACAGGTAAAGCTCGTTGTTTTTTCTGAGTTTTTTGGAAGACTGACAATCTGTCTCTTCGGCGCAAGATGGGCGGATTTCGGCCGAGCAGAATTGCCGCTTGCAAATCATGCAGGAGTTTTGCAATCTTTTGCGGTCGTAGGCGACGATCGCAATGATTGCGTGAGCGGCGACTGGCGGCCGCATCGGGTCGCCGACCGGGAAGGCCGGCGCATCCGTGCCGTCAAGGAGGGGAGACAATGGTGAGAACGCATCGCTCGGCGCTGGGCGCACTGATGGTGGGAAGCGCCGGACCGGCGCTGTTGCTTGGCCTGGGGGCAAGTCCGGCACTGGCGCAAACCGCACAGGACGACAGCCAAACCGCCGATACCGGCAACGCCGCCCCGCAGGACAGCGGTAACGAGATCGTCGTCACCGGCTTCCGCGCGAGCGTGCTCAACTCGATCCAGGTCAAGCGCGACGCACCGATCATCGTCGATGTTGTCTCGGCCGAGGACATTGCCGGCCTGCCCGACGTCTCGATCGCCGAGGCGATCGCGCGACTGCCCGGCGTCACCTCGCAGCGCGGCGGCGGGCAGGCGAGCGCGATCAACATCCGCGGCCTCAACCAGGATCTCGTTTCGGCGTCGCTCAACGGGCGCGAGCAGGTCGCGACCAGCGGGTTGCGCACGATCGAATTCGATCAATACCCTTCGGAGCTGCTCTATCAGGCGGCGGTCTACAAATCGCCCATGGCCTCGCTGATCGAGGGCGGCATCGCCGGCAAGGTCGAATTGAAGACCGCGCGCCCGCTCGACATGAGCGAGAATTTCCAGGGTTCGCTCAACATCCGCGGCAGCTACAACGACCGCGCGAGCCAGCAGCCCGATGCGCACGAATTCGGCTATCGCGTCTCCGGGTCGATCAAGGCCAAGCTGCTCGACGACAGGCTCGGCATCGCGCTCGGCTATGCGCGGCTCGTCCAGCCGAACGTCGCGACGCGGCTCAGCGCCTATGATTATGTGCTGACCGGCACCAACGGCGGCAGCAACGCAATGGATGTCGACGGCAACGGCGTCCGGGACGTGATCAGCTACGGGCTGGAACTCAACCAGTTCGGCGGCACCGAAACGCGTGACGGCGCGCTCGGCGTCATCCAGTTCGAGCCCAATCCGGGCACGCGCTTCCTGATCGACGGCTATTGGTCGCGCTTCAATTCCGACGTGCGCCGGCGCGGCGTGCGGTTTTCGGGGGCGCAGAACGGCAATACCGATATCGGCACGCTCACCGATCCCGTCGTGGTCAACGATGCGATCATCGGCGGCCATTGGCAGAGCGGCAACGGCGTCAATTTCGAATCGATCAACCAGGACGAGAGCGATCGGGATCGGCTGTATACGATCGGCGGCAACTTCCAGCAGGATTTCGGCGACACCGTCACCCTGAGCCTCGATGCCAGCTATTCGACCGCGAACAGCTATTTCAGGAATTCGGGCATCAACGTCTTCCCGTACGTGCCCGACGGCAATGGCGGCTACGTGCAGGCCACGTCCGTTCCCGGCGCGCTGCAATTCGATTACCAACTGCACGGGCTCGACGTGCCCGACATCAACTTCGATTGGGATTTCACCGATCCCGAACTCAACCGCTTCCAGGGCTTCTTCATCGTCCCGCGGGAAGACAACGATCAGATGTGGGCCTATGCCGGCGATCTGACGTGGCGGGTCGACGGCAGCTTCATCGACTCGATCCAGGTGGGCGCGCGTTATTCGACACGGCGTGCCGATCGCACCGTCACCGCATTCAACCAGTTCGGTATCGCCGCGCCCGTGGCCTTGCCCGAAGGGACGTACGAGCAGGCCGGCTTCGAGGGCGAGTATGCCGGGCACGGCTGGCCCGATTTCCTGTCGGTAGACATCGACAAGATCCTCGACCAGTTCGTGGGCCCGGATCGCCCGACCGGGCAGGATTTCCCCGGTTTCGGCTGGACGTACGATCAGAGCTTCACGATTCGCGAAAAGGTGTGGGCGGGCTATGGCCAGCTCAATTTCGATACGGTCGCAGGCGGGCTGAACTTCTCCGGCAACCTCGGTGTTCGCGTCGTCCACACCGATCAGAGCTCGACCTCGTCGCTCGCGGTGCCGGGATCGGCGACCGATCGCTACGTCTCGACGATCGGCGACAAATACTGGACGATCCTGCCCTCGGCGAACTTCATCCTCGATCTGTCGCGGCATGATCGCCTGCGGATGAGCTTCTCGCGCCAGATGTCGCGGGCACGCTTCTTCGATCTGCGCAACTCGATCGCGTTCGGGCTCACCAATATTGGCGGCGGGGCCTATCAGCCGCGCGGCAGCGGCGGCAATCCGATGCTGCGGCCGTATCTCGCGAAGCAGTTCGATTTCGGATACGAACATTATTTCGGCACGACCGGGCTGTTCCAGGTCGGCGTGTTCTACAAGTGGCTCGAAAGCTTCATCACCAACGGCACGATCTTCGATTTCGATTATCGCGCCGCGGGCCTCACCTATCCGCAGCTACCCACCGATGCGCCGCCGGGCGCGACCACGCTCGACACCGGCTGGCTCAACGCGCCGATCAACGGCGACGGCGGCGACGTCTACGGGATCGAGGCGCAGTTCACCAAGACCTTCCCCTCGCTTCCCGCGCCGTTCGACGGGCTGGGGGTGATCCTCAACTATGCCTATACGGAGAGCAGCCTTCAGGTGGAGAGCCCCGATTCGGGCCGTATCTTCACGCTGCCGCTGATCGGGCTGTCGAAGCACGTCTTCAACCCGACGGTCTTCTACGAAAAGGGCGGGTTCGCGGGCCGCGTCGGCGTGCGCTACCGCTCGGGCTATGTCGCCTCGCATTTCGGCTTCGGCGAGAAGGTGACGGGCAACGCCCCCGAAACGGTCGTGGACGCGCAGCTTTCCTATGCCTTCCCCAAGAGCAGCGCGCTCGATGGCGTCACGCTCTACCTTCAGGGCAACAACCTCACCGACGCGCCGACGCGCGCTTATTGGGGGCAGCACGCGCAGACCAACCTGCTCCAGCAGTTCGGCCGCGTCTTCTATGCGGGGGCGACGATCAAGTTCTGAAGAAACATCCCCCTGGCCGCCGCCATTTCTCCGAGGGCGGCGGCCGTTTTTGGGATAAGGCACGCAAGAAGCAACGGGAGAGGCGGCGTGGACCGCGCAACGCAGTGGAAAGGGCTCGATCGCCGCGCGCTGATGCGGCACGCGCTGATGCTCGTCGGCGCTGCCGCGGTGCCGGGCGCCGCGTTCGCGTGGCATGGCGGCACGCCCTGTTTCACGCCCGCGCAGCGCGATCTCGTCGCCGCCTATGCCGACACGCTGATCCCCGAAACCGACACGCCGGGCGCGATCGGCGCGGGCGTGCCGCGCGCGATCGACGCGATGATGCGCGATTGGGCATCGGGGGAAACGCGGAAGGATTTCGTCGCCGTGCTCGCCGCGCTCGATGCGGCGGCGCGCAAGGCCACCGGTGCCGGCCTCGCCGCGCTGTCGCCCGAGCGCCGCAAGCCCCTCGTGGCCGCGTTCGATGCCGCACGGATCGCTGCGGGCGACAGGCCCTATGTCAGGCTCAGGGAATTGACGCTCATCACCTATTATCTCTCCGAGCCCGGCGCGACCGAGGAACTGCGCTACGATCCCGTTCCCGGCGTGTGGGACGCCGAGATGCCGCTGGGCGATGATCGCCGGGCATGGGCGACATGAGCTTCGACGCGATCGTCGTCGGCTCGGGCATGAGCGGGGGCTGGGCCGCCAAGGAGCTTGCCGAGCGCGGCCTCAAGGTGCTCGTCATCGAGCGCGGGCGCCATGTCGAGCACGGCACCGACTACACCGACACGCAGATGCCGTGGCAGGACGAGAATTGGGGCCGCGTCGCCGAGGACGAGGTCGCGCGCGACTATTTCGTCCAGAGCCGCTGCTACGCCTTCGGCACGCCGACCAAGCATTGGTGGGTCAACGATCGCGAGAACCCCTATACCACGCCCGAGGACCGGCCCTTCGCGTGGATCCGCGGCTATCATCTCGGCGGGCGGTCCCTGATGTGGGGACGGCAGACCTATCGGCTGAGCGAGATGGACCTTTCGGCCAACGCGGCCGACGGCCATGGCGTCGACTGGCCGATCCGCTACGCCGATCTCGCCCCCTGGTACGACCATGTCGAGACTTTCGCGGGCGTCTCGGGCCAGGCGGAAGGGCTGCCCCAGCTTCCCGACGGCAAGTTCCTGCCGCCGATGGCGCTCACCTCGGTCGAGAAGGATTTCAAGGCCAAGCTCGCCGCGCATCATCCCACCCGGCGGATGACCAACGGCCGCTGCGCGCACCTCACGCAGCCGACCGAGGAGCAGCAGGCGCTGGGCCGCGCGCCATGCCAGTATCGCTCGATGTGCGAGCGCGGTTGCTCGTTCGGCGCCTATTTCTCCAGCCTCAGCGCAACGCTCCCCGCCGCCATGGCGACCGGCAACGTCACGATCCTCACCGACGCGATCGTCGAGCGCGTGCTCTACGATCCCAAGACCGGCCGCGCGACCGGCGTGCGCGTGATCGATCAGCATACCAAGGCGGGCAGCATCCACGAGGCGCGGATCGTCTTCCTCAATGCCTCGACGATCGGCACCGCGCAGATTTTGCTCAATTCAACTTCGGAGGCCTTCCCCAACGGGCTCGCCAACCGGTCGGACGCGGTCGGGCGCTATCTGGTCGATCACATGACCGGGCTCGGCGCGATGGGCACCTATCCCGGCTTTACGGACATGTATTATCGCGGGCGGCGGCCCAACGGCTTCTACATCGCGCGCTATCGCAACGTGACCGAGCCCGGCGACGGCTATATCCGCGGCTATGCCTATCAGGGCGGCAGCTTCCGCAACGCCTGGCGCCGCGGCGCGGGCGAGGCGGGTGTCGGCACCGAATTCAAGGCGCACCTGCGCGAGCCCGGCCCCTGGTCGATGTGGCTCAGCGGCTTCGGCGAGATGCTGCCGCGCGCCGACAATCGCGTCACGCTCGGCAAGAAGCGCGATCGATGGGGCATCCCGGTCGTCCATATCGACTGCACGCTCGGCGACAACGATCACGCGATGATGAAGCAGATCAACGCCGACGCGAAAGCGATGCTCGAGATGGCGGGCTGCACCGACATCACCGTCTTCCCCGGCGACCGCAACATCGGCCTCGGCGTACACGAAATGGGCACCGCACGCATGGGCCGCGACCCCGCGACCTCGGTGCTCAACGGCTTCAACCAGGCCCACGACGTGCCCAACCTGTTCGTCACCGACGGCGCGTGCATGGCCTCGTCGGGCTGCCAGAATCCATCGCTCACCTATATGGCGATCACCGCGCGCGCGGCGCACCACGCGGTCGCGTTCCTGCGCGAGGGCAAGCTCTAGGTGCCGCTACCGTTTCAGCTCTGCGGAAACAGAGTCTAGAGCAACGTGCGTTTAATCTGACCCAACACCGTTCGCCCTGAGCTTGTCGAAGGGCCGTTTTTCTTTTCCACGGCGGGAAAAAGACGGTGCTTCGACAAGCTCAGCACGAACGGTTCTGATTTAAGGCACGTTGCTCTAGCTCCCACGGCCTGGCGGCGCGCCGCCGTGCGCCCGATCAGGCCGCGAGGCTGTCGGGTGTCGCATGGCTCGCGCGGAACAGCCCGGTGCCGGTCATCCCGGCGCTCACCAGCGGCATCGCGGTGCTGCAGAAGGCGCATTCGGCGACGAGCCGGCCCACCATCCACTGGCTGCCGCCGCAGCCCGGGCAGTGGTTGACCTCGTCGGTCCGAAACACTGCGCGATACCCAATGGCTTTGTCAGGGCGGAACATTACGCGTCTCCTGTGCAGTCCACGAGAGATAACCCCGCGACGAATCGTTCGGTTCCGCCGATGAATGGTTAAGACGGGCATTCGCGCGCCCGTTGTTGCCCGGCTGCAACGCCAGCGTGGTGCGCTAGGGCCGATCGACATTCAGAAGATGGCGAGTCGAACATGGTGGATTTTCGAGAC
>CAZXFY010000051.1:0-20552 GCA_964639855.1 uncultured Stakelama sp.
ACGCGCCGCCGCCGTGCGGGGCCGCGCCGCCATAGGTGTCGACGATGATCTTGCGCCCGGTCAGCCCGGCATCGCCATCGGGGCCGCCGATCTCGAAGCGCCCTGTGGGATTGACGTAGATCTTCGTCTCCTCGGTCACGAAGCCGGCGGGGAGGACATCGTCGAAGACCCCCGCGACATAATCGCGCAACTGCTTGTAGAGCGCCGGATCGCCCTCATCGTTGTGATAGAAATAACCGGGCGCATGCTGCGTGGAGACGACGAGCGCGGTCGCGCGCACCGGCTTTTCGTTCTCATAAGCGAGCGTCACCTGGCTCTTGGCGTCGGGCTCGAGGAACGGGACCTTCCCCGACCGCCGGTCCTCGGCCATCCGTTCCAGAATGCGGTGCGAATAATAGAGCGTCGCGGGGAGCAGATCGGGCGTCTCGTCGGAGGCATAGCCGAACATGATGCCCTGATCGCCCGCGCCCTCGTCCTTGTTGCCGCTTTCGTCGACGCCCTGCGCGATGTGCGCGGACTGGGCGTGGAGGTTGTTCTGGAACTCGGCGGTTTCCCAGTGAAACCCGTCCTGTTCGTAGCCGATCTTCTTCACCGTCTCGCGCGCAACCTTCTCGATCTTCGCGCGGCCCTCGGGGGTGAGGACGCCGTTCTCGTCGATCAGCGCGCGGTCCGACGAGCGCACCTCGCCCGAGAGGATGATCTTCTGCGTCGTCACCATCGTTTCGCACGCGACGCGCGCCTCGGGGTCGGTCGAGAGAAACAGATCGACGACGGCGTCCGAAATCTGGTCGGCGACCTTGTCGGGATGGCCTTCGGAAACCGATTCGGAGGTGAAGAGATACGATGCGCGCATGGAACCCCTCGGATTTGCGGGAAAATCGCGGCGCAGGGCCGCATATAAAGCTTTTGTTATATGCGCCTCTATCGTGCGCGCCGCGCGAGTGCAACGGCGATCGCGACGAGCAGCAGGGCGACGATCGCCGCCATCCAGTTGCCCAGGCGCGAAAATAGGGTGGGGGGCAGCGGCTGCGGCATCGGCACGTCGATCGCGCCCGCCTCGCCCATCGGAACGGTGCCCAGCAGCCGCCCGTCGGCCGCGATCACCGCGGAGATGCCGGTGGGGGTGGAGCGCAGGATCGGCAGCCCCTCCTCGATCGCGCGCATCCGCGCCTGCGCCAGATGCTGCGGCGGCCCCCATTTGCCGAACCAGGCGTCGTTCGACGGGTTGAACAGGATCGCCGGGCGATGGTCGGGATCGACGACCTGCCCCGAAAAGACGATCTCGTAGCAGACCTGCCCGCCCACCTCGCCGAAGCCGGGCAGGGTGAAGTTGAGCGGGCCGGGGCCGGGGCGGAAATCGATGTCGCCGGGCACCAGCCGCGCCAGCCCGAGCGGCTCCAGGATCGGGCGCATCGGTAGATATTCGCCGTATGGAACCAGATGCGCCTTGTCGTAGCGGCCGAGCAGGCGCCCGCGCGCGTCGATCGCGAAGATCGAGTTGGTCGCGAGGGAAAGGTTGCCCGCATCGTCGAAGATCAGCCCGTCGCCGCCGGTGAGCAGCACGTCGCCGCGCCCGAGCACCGCCGCAATGCGCGCGCGGGTGAAGGCGGGGGAGGCTTCCCAATAATATTGCGCCGGATAGCCGTCTTCGAGGAAATAGCGCACCGCGCCCTCGGGCCACAGGATCAGCCGCGGCGCGGCGCCGGGCGTGCCGCTGAGGCGCAGCAGGGTGCGGAAGCTCGCCTCGTCGTAATCGGGGCCCTCGCGCGCTTCGAGGCCGAGATTGGGCTGGACGACGCGCACGCGCGGCGCATCGGGGGAGGGGACGGGCGCCTGCGGTTCGGCAAGGCCGATCGCGGCGACCGCCGCCGTCGCGCAAAGCACGATCGCGGGCGTCACGATGCGGCGATGAACGAGCAGCATCAGCGCGCCCGCCATCACCACCGTCAGCCCGGAAAGCGCATAGGTCCCGATCCACGCCGTCACCCGCGCGATCGGCAGCACCGCCACCCAGATCACGCCGAGCGGGTCCCAGGCGTATCCGGTGAACATCGTCGCGCGCAGATATTCGCCCGCGATCCACGCCGCGCCCGCGATCAGAACGAACCGCGCATCGGGCGCTGCGTCGCTGCCGACGGCGCGCGCGCTGGCGTAGCGCCAGGCGAGCCCGGCGGCGATCGCCGGATAGACCGCGAGGTAGAGCGCGAGCGCAATCGGCGCCGCATAGCCCAGCCAGTGCGGCATCTTGTCCTGATAGGTGAAGGCGTGCTGAATCCAGTTGTCGTTGACGCTGAAATGCCCGACCCCGAACACCCAGCCGCGCCACAAGGCCTGCTTGAGGCTCGCCGCGTCATGAACCAGCCACAGCCACGCCGCGACCGCGACGAGCGTCACCGGCCACCATTCGAGCGGCGCGAACCCGGTCCCCGCCGCCGCGCCGAGCAGCAACGCCAGAAGAGAGACGAGCCGGTGCATCGACGGGCGCTATCGCGTGAAACGAGGGCAGGGGCAAGTGATCCTCCCGGTGCCGGGGAGGATCGCACCCCCTCGCCAACTCCGGCCCAATCGAATACCTCTCCCCTGATGCGCCCCTTTCATCTCGCCTTCCCGGTGGACGATCTCGCCGCCGCGCGTGCCTTCTACGGCGGTGTGCTCGGTTGCCGCGAGGGACGGAGCGCCGCGCAATGGATCGATTTCGACCTGTACGGCCATCAGATCGTCGCCCATCTCGATCCGCACCCGCGCGCGCCGGCCCTTGCCAACCCGGTCGACGGCCACGACGTCCCTGTGCCGCATTTCGGCGTGGTGCTGACGATGGCGGACTGGCGCGCGCTCGCCGAGCGGCTGCGCGCCGCGGGCACCGCGTTCGTGATCGAGCCGCATGTCCGTTTCGCGGGCGGGCCGGGCGAGCAGGCGACGATGTTCTTTCTCGATCCCGCAGGCAACGCGCTCGAATTCAAGGCGTTTGCCGACGACAGGATGCTCTTCGCGACATGAGGATGCCATGACCGACCCGATCGCCGTCGATCTCCCCCACAAGCTCGGCAAGGCCGCCGCCCGCGGCCGGATCGAGCATGGCGTCGGCCGCATCGCCGAATTCGTCCCCGGCGGCGCCGTGACCGAGCGGCATTGGGAAGGCGATACGATGCACTTCACCGTCGAGGCGATGGGGCAGCGGGTCGCGAGCCGGCTCGATGTCGGCGAGGACAAGGTCCATGCCGAGTTCGATCTGCCGCCCTTCCTCGCCATGTTCGGCAACCAGATTCGCGCGATGCTCCAGAAGAACGGGCCGAAGCTGCTCGAATAGGGCTGTCCTACACGGGCCTGTTCTGGTTCAATCGGCGCATGTTTCCGCCATGCACCTCGATCCCGCCCCGCGCCCGGCAGCAGGGCAAAGTTGACTCACCTTGCGTGCGACTCCCCTCGAACCCGCAGCCGGCCGTGATCCCAACCCCGCCGCACGGTCAATTTAGTCAACTTTGAAGGGAAACGGGCGCATGGCCTTCACGCTCGACCGATTCGATCTCGATGCCTTCGTCGCGGCGACGCTTGCGGAGGATCTGGGCGAGGGGGGCGACATCACGTCCGCCGCCGTCATTCCCGCGGACGCGCGCTTTTCCGGCGTGATGGACAGCCGCGACGCGATCATCGTCGCGGGGCTGCCCATCGCCGAAGCCTTCTTCCGCGCGCTCGACCCGACGGTGCGGATCGAGCGGCTGGCCGAGGACGGCGACCGGGTGCCCGCCGGCACCGATCTGATGCGCCTCGAAGGCAGCGCGCGCGCGCTCCTCACCGCCGAGCGGTCGGCGCTCAACACGCTCCAGCACCTTTCCGGCATCGCGACGATGACGCGGGCCTATGTCGATCGCATCCTCGGCACCGGCGCGACGCTGCTCGATACGCGCAAGACGATTCCGGGCCTGCGCGCGCTCGAAAAATACGCGACGCGGATGGGCGGCGCGACCAACCACCGCATGGGGCTGTGGGACGCGGCGATGATCAAGGACAATCACGTCGCCGTCGCAGGCTCGATCGGGGAAGCGGTGCGCCGCGCGGCGGCGGCGGGGATCGCGCGGATCATCGTCGAGGTCGATTCGGTCGATCAGATCGAGCCCGCGCTCGCGGCGGGCGCCACCCATCTGCTGCTCGACAATATGAGCCCGCCCACCCTGCGCGGCGCCGTCACGCTGGTCGGCGGCCGCGTGCCGACCGAGGCGTCGGGCGGCGTTACGCTGGAAACGATCCGCGCGATCGCGGAAACGGGCGTCACCTATGTCAGCGTCGGCCGCCTCACCCAGTCGGCGCCGGCGGCGGATATCGGGCTGGATTTCGTCGCCATCTAAACGAGGGGCTGAACAAAAGGGGATGAAAATGAAGGCAGCAATCATCCTGGGCACGCTCGCGCTGGCGGTCCCCGGTGCCGCCAGCGCGCAGGCGTACAAATGCGATCTCCCCCGCACGCTCCAGCGCCCGGCGCCGGACGGCCCGACCCGCGATCAGCCCCGGCGCCTGCGCCCGATCGGCGGCTACACGCTCGCGATCACCTGGGCGCCGCAATTCTGCTACGATCACGCGCGCGACGCCTCGGCGCGGTTCGAATGCGCGAGCGGCAACCGGTTCGGTTTCACGCTCCACGGCCTCTGGCCGGACGGCAAGACGAAGGAATGGCCGCAATATTGCCGTCCCGCGCGGCTGCTGCCCCGGCGCGTGCTCTCCCGGCACATGTGCGCGACGCCCAACCTCCAGCTCATCCAGCACGAATGGGCGAAGCACGGCACCTGCACCGGCGATACGCCCGCCCAATTCTTCGAACGCTCGCGCACGCTCTACGCGCGGCTGCGCTATCCGGATATGGACGCGCTCTCGCGCCGCACGCTCACCGCGGGCGACTTCGCGAAGGCAATGGCGCGCGCCAATCCGGGGCTCGATGCGGACATGATGCGGATCACCGCCAACCGGAACGGCTGGCTGGAGGAAGTGTGGGTCTGCCTCGACACCGCCTATCGCTACCGCCGTTGTCCCAGCTTCCAGGGCGGGCTGCCGAAAACCGCTCCGCTCAGGATCTGGCGCGGCGCGGGATGAGAGCATGAGCGGGCGGCGTTCACCCCGCCGCGGCGACCCCCAGCCGTTCGCCCGCATAGCGCCCGTCGCGGATCGGCTCCCACCACCAGCGATTGCCGAGATACCAGTCGACCGTCTTGGCGAGCCCGCTCGCGAAGCTCTCCCCGGCCCGCCAGCCGAGCTCGCGTTCGATCTTGCCGGGATCGATCGCATAGCGCCGGTCGTGCCCCGGCCGGTCGGCGACGAAGGTGATGAGGGTGCGCCGCTTGTCCTCGCCCGCAAGCGGCACCCGCGCGTCGAGCAGGTCGCAGATCGCCTCGACCACCTGAAGGTTGGTCCGCTCCTCGCGTCCGCCGATATTGTAGCTCTCGCCCACCCGGCCCCTGCTCATGACGAGATCGAGCGCGCGGGCATGATCCTCGACATACAGCCAGTCGCGCACGTTCGCGCCGCGCCCGTAAACCGGCAGTTGCTTCCCTTTGAGCGCGTTCAGGATGACGAGCGGGATAAGCTTTTCGGGAAAATGATACGGCCCGTAATTGTTCGAGCAGTTCGAAAGCACCACCGGCAGCCCGTAGGTCGCATGCCAGGCGCGCACGAAATGGTCCGACGCCGCCTTGGACGCCGAATAAGGCGAGGACGGATCGTAGGGCGTTTCCTCGGTGAAGATGCCGTGGTCGAACGGCAGATCGCCGAACACCTCGTCGGTGGAGACGTGGTGGAAGCGGAATGCCGCCTTCGCCGCCTCGTCCAACCCGCGCCAGTAATCGAGCGCCGCCGACAGCAGGCGGAACGTGCCCACCACGTTGGTCTCCACGAACGCGCCCGGCCCGTCGATCGACCGGTCGACATGGCTTTCGGCGGCGAGATGCATGATCGCGTCGGGCCGCATCGCGTGCAGCAGATCGGCGACCCGCCGCGCATCGCCGATATCGCCCTCGACGAAATGATAGAGCGGCGATCGCGCGATGACCTCGAGCGACGCGGGATTGCCCGCATAGGTCAGCTTGTCGAGATTGACGACGCGCGTGTCGCCGCGCCCGATCAGGTGCCGGCACACCGCCGAACCGATGAACCCCGCGCCGCCCGTGACGAGAATCGTGCGCATTCAGCGCGCTCCCTCGACGCAGCGCCGGAGGTATCCCGCATAATCGGTCTTGCCCATCGCCGCGGCGCGCGCGAGCACGGCGTCGGCGCCGATATAGCCCTGCTCGAACGCGATCTCCTCGGGGCAGGCGATCTTGAATCCCTGGCGCATCTCGATCGTGCGCACGAACGATCCGGCGTCGTGCAGGCTCGAATGCGTGCCGGTGTCGAGCCAGGCATAGCCCCGGCCCAGGCGGCTGACGCGCAAGCTGCCGCGCTCCAGATAGGCATTGATGACGTCGGTGATCTCCAGTTCGCCGCGCGCCGAGGGGCGGATCGCGCGGGCGATCTCCGTCACGTCGTGATCGAAGAAATAGAGGCCCGTGATCGCCCAGTCGGATTGGGGCGCCGCGGGCTTCTCCTCGATGCTGGTGACGCGCAGCGTCTCGGGCTCGAACGCGACGACGCCGTAGCGCTCGGGGTCTTCGACGCGATAGGCGAAGACCGTCGCGCCCTCGGGCTGTCCGGCCGCCTCGCGCGCCTTGGCCGAAAGCCCGTCGCCATGGAAGATATTATCGCCCAGGATCAGCGCCGCGGCCTCGCCCGCAAGGAAGTCCGCGCCGATCAGGAACGCCTCCGCCAGCCCGTTGGGCGCGGGCTGCTCGGCATAGGAAATGGTGAGCCCGAACGCCGATCCGTCACCCAGCAGCGCGCGGAACATCGGCAGGTCGCGCGGCGTGGAGATGACGAGGATGTCGCGGATGCCGCCCAGCATCAGCGTGGACAGCGGATAATAGATCATCGGCTTGTCGAATACGGGCAGAAGCTGCTTCGAAATCGACAAGGTCGCCGGATAAAGCCGCGTGCCGCTGCCGCCCGCCAGGATGATGCCCTTCATTCGTGCCCCTTTTTTTCGCACCCCTCCATACGTCGTGACCTTGACCAGCGGGTTAACCGCGCCGCATTGGGCATGTGATGGTGTTCGGTAGATTTTCCCGCAGCCGGGTCGCGGCGTTCGCGCTTCCCGAGGGCGAGCGCGCCTATGCGATCGGCGACGTCCACGGGCGATGCGATCTCCTGGAAGAGCTGATCGACCGGATCGACGCCGACGATGCCGCCCGCGGGCCCGCACGCACGCACCTCATCCTGCTCGGCGACCTCATCGATCGTGGCCCCGATTCGGCCGGCGTGGTGCGTGTCGTCGCGCGGCTGACGGCGGCGAGCGACCGTGTGCGCCTCATCAAGGGCAATCACGAGGAGGTGCTCGTCAAGGCCGCGCACGGCAGCGCGCGCGCCGCGCGGGGGCTGCTCGAGATCGGCGGCTACGAGACACTGGCGAGCTACGGGATCAGCCGGGAGGAGGCCGATCACGGCACGCTTCAGGATCTGGTCGAACTCGTCCGGGCGCGCGTCCCCGCCGAGCACATCGCGCTGCTCGATCGCGGCGAGGACATGATCCTGCGGGGCGACTATCTCTTCGTCCATGCCGGCATCCGCCCCGGCCGGGCGCTCGACCAGCAGAAGGGCAGCGACCTGCGCTGGATTCGCGAGCCGTTCCTCTCCGCCCGCCGACGCGATCCGTGGATGATCGTGCACGGCCACACCCCCGCGGACGCAGTCGATTTCGGGCATCAGCGGATCGGAATCGATACCGGCGCCTTCATGACCGGCGTGCTCACCGCCATCGGCCTCGAAGGCGAGGAACGCTGGTTTCTCCAGACCGCCGCCGGAGAGGAGAGGGGGGTCTGCCGCTCAGAAACCGATTTCGGCGAGCGTGGCGGAGATGCGCCCGGCATATCCCGTGCCGAACAGGCGCAGGTGAACCAATAGCGGCCACAGCCGATAGACGGCCAGCCGCGCGCGCCAGCCGGGCTCGAGATCGAGCGCGTCGAGAAAGCGCGCCGGCGGGGAATCGAAGATGGTGAGCATCGCGACATCAACCTCGCGGTCACCAATGTAACAGGCCGGATCGATCAGCCCGGTGACGTTGCCGCCTGAAGCGAGCATGTTGCCGCCCCACAGATCGCCGTGGAGCAGCGCGGGCGCGGGCCGATCGGGCAGCAGCGCACTCGTCCCATCCGCCAGCCGTTCGATCCGGCGCGCAAGATCGGGTGCGAGATGTGGCAGATGACAGCGCAGCCGGCTGTCGGCCCAGAAGGCGGGCCAGTCGGCGCGGCGGGCGTTGGGGATCGCGACCTTGCCGAAAGCGTAATCGTCCTCCCATCCGTAATCGCCTCCGCGCGGCGCATGGAGGCGCCGCAGCGCCGCGGCGAGTGATTCCCATGCGTCCGATACGCCCCCGTCCGATGGCAGCTCGGACATCACCAGCAGGTCGTCCGCGGCGGCGATCACGTCGGGCGCGGGCGCGCCGGTGGCCGCGATCGCGCGCAGCATCCCTGCTTCGCGGGTGGCGAGCGGCCCGACCTTTGCGATTGCCGGTCGCCCATCCTCGAGCCGCAGCCTCAGCACGGTCGAAAGATCGCCGCCCGAAACCGGCGTCGCGCTGACGATATCGGTATCGAGC
This sequence comes from uncultured Stakelama sp., assembly GCA_964639855.1. GTDB lineage: Bacteria > Pseudomonadota > Alphaproteobacteria > Sphingomonadales > Sphingomonadaceae > Sphingomonas. The sequence continues at coordinate 8,672 of CAZXFY010000051.1, forward strand.
AGCGCCGCGATTCGATCGGTCGCCGCGATCATGCGCGCTCCAGCCGCACAACCAGCGCCCGCGCGGCGGCGGTCACGTCCGCCCAGGTCGCCTCGAATCCGGCCGCCTCGCCGTAATAGGGATCGTCCACCGCGGTTCCCTCACGCCCCGGCACCACGTCCATCAGCAGGCCGAGCGAGGCGGTCGCGTCGCCGGGCCGTATCGTCGCCAGATCGGCGAGATTCTCTGGATCGAGCGCGAAGATGTGCGTGAAGCGCCGGAAATCCTCCGCCGCCACCTGCCGCGCGCGCAGCCCCGATATGTCGACCCCATGCCTGCGCGCCACCGCCTGCGCCCGCGCATCGGGCGGCGCGCCGACATGCCAGTGGCCCGTGCCCGCCGAATCGACGACGAGATCGAGCTCCGCCTTTCCGGCTTCAGCCCGCATCGCGCCCTCCGCGAGCGGCGAGCGGCAGATGTTGCCGAGGCATACGAAGAGGACGGACGGGGGCATCTTCATGGGAATTCTCCAACTCCCGCGCACTGTTCCAGCGCAGGACAATGCGCGCGTTAACCAACAATCGGCTGGCCCAAATCGTAAACGGCGCGTTAACTGATTGCCATGCAGACACCGACCGCCGCCGCTCTCACCCCGTCGCGCCATCCCTTCCGCCGGAGCCTCGGCATCGCGCACGAGGACGCCCGCGAGCGGCGTGAAGATAAGGATCTGAAGCTCTTCGTGCTGAGCTTCACCGCCTTCTTCGTCTGTATCTACAGCTTCATATTTTGATGTCGGCGGAGATCTAATCGCAGGCCAGGTGCAGCTTCTGCGCCAGCCAGGCGGCGAACAGGCACATCGCCGCTACCAGGAACAGCATGTTCTCCGGCGTGATGCCCAGCGCCGTCAGCGCGAGCACCGCGACCGCGCCCACCACCATCGCGCCCGAATTGACGACATTGTTCGCCGCCACCGTCCGCGCGGTCTGGTCCTTGGTGACGGTGGTCGTCAGGAACGCGTAGAGCGGCACCACGAACATGCCTCCGGTGATCGCGATGCCGACGAGGCTCGCCACGATCGGCACTGCGCCCGCTTTCCCGATGAAGCCGAGCATGTCGTAGAGCTGCCCATCGGGCGCGGGCGTCCATGTCCGCACGAGCAGCGAGAAGAGCACGACGAATCCGCCCATCGCGATCACCGAGGCGGGTGCGAACCTGGCGGAGATACGCCCCCGAAGCATCGTGTTGACGACCACCGATCCGATCGCGATCCCCACCGAGAAGATCGCGATGACGAGGCTCGCGACGCGCTCGTCGGCGGTGAGGATGTTCTTCACCAGCGGCGGGAAGATGATGATCAGCACCGCGCCGATCGTCCAGAAGAAGCTGATCGAGCATATGGCGAGGAACAGCCGCGGAATGTGCATCGTCGCGCTGATCAGTCGCCACGACGAAGTGAAGGGGTTGTAGTTGATCTCGAGCCGCGGCCCCTCGCGCGGCGCGGGCGGCACCTGGCGCCCCGCGATCCAGCCGATGAAGGCGACGATCAGCACGCCCGTCGCCGAGCCTTCGACCGACAGCCAGCCCGCGAGCACGGTGCCCAGCAGGATCGCGAGATATGTCCCCGCCTCGATCAATCCCGTGCCGCCGAGCACATGGTCGCGATCGAGATGCTGCGGCAGGATCGCGTATTTGATCGGCCCGAAAAAGGTCGAGTGGATGCCGAGGCACAGCACCGCGGCGAGCATCAGCCCCATGCCGATCCGCGTATGCCCCGCCTGCGCGATCAGCAGCCCGCCGGCGCCCATCGCCATGATGAGGATTTCCGCGGTCTTCACCAGCCGGATGATCTTCGCCTTGTCGAACGTGTCGGCGAGCTGCCCCGACAGCGCGGAGAGCAGGAAAAAGGGCAGCAGCGACAGGCCCGTTGCAAGCGCGTTGAAGTTCGATTCGACCTCGGCATCGTTGAAGATCTGATAGGTCGCGAACAGCACCATCGCCGTCTTGAACAGGTTGTCGTTGAAGGCGCCGAGGAACTGGGTAACGAAAAGCGGCAGGAAACGGCGCTCCCTGAGCAACCCGAGCGCACTGATCATGGCAATCGAAGGCTTTCGTACGGCAAACGGAATGCCGGGGCATAGCCGAGGCGGCGGCGCGTCCGCAAACCGGAATGTTCGCCGCTCCCGCGGATCGGCGCCGGCTCACTCCCCACCCGGCCACCCATAGAATACTGCCGTGGGTGGTCGGGTGGGGGAGTGGGCCGACGCCGCTACCAAAAAGATACTGCCCTTTCGCACCACCGCACACATGGCTACATCGGGGGCGCGATGCTCACGCTGCCGAATCTCCTCACGCTCTCGCGGATCGTCACGGTGCCGCTGCTGGTCGCCTTCCTGTGGTGGCCGCAATGGGAATTCGGCTACGGCATCGCCTTCGTCCTCTACTGCCTTATGGGCGTGACCGATTATTTCGACGGATACCTTGCGCGCGCGCAGGGCACCGTCTCCAAGCTCGGCATCTTCCTCGATCCGATCGCGGACAAGATCATGGTCGCCGCGGTGATCCTGATGCTGGTCGGCACCCACGACATCAGCGGCATCCACCTGATCGCCGCGCTCGTCATCCTGCTGCGCGAGATCGCGGTCTCGGGCCTGCGCGAGTTCCTGGCGCAGCTCCGCGTCTCGGTGCCCGTGTCGCGGCTCGCCAAGTGGAAGACGACGCTCCAGCTCGTCGCGCTCGGCGCGCTCATCCTCGCGGGCGCCTTCCCGGCAGCGGACTGGATCGGCACGCTCGGCCTCGCCGCCTTGTGGGGCGCGGCGGCGCTGACACTCGTCACCGGCTGGGATTATCTGCGCGTCGGCCTCAAGCACATGGATTGAGCGGCGATGGAGCTGCTTTATTTCGCCTGGGTGCGTGAGGTGGTGGGCACGGGACGCGAAACGGTAGACCCGCCCCCGGAAATCGAGACCGTCGCCGAGCTGCTCGATTGGCTCGCCGCGCGCGACGATCGCCACGCCGCCGCCTTCGCCGACCGAAATCGCCTCCGCGCCGCGGTCGATCAGCAATTCACGGAGCTGGACGCCTCGTTGGCGAACGCGCGCGAGGTCGCGATCTTTCCGCCGGTGACGGGCGGATGATCCGCGCCGCCGTCACGCCCGATCCGATCGACACCGCCGCCGAGCTTGCGGCCATCGAAGCGCTCGGCGCCGGCGCGGTCGCCACCTTCATCGGCCTCGTCCGCGCCGACGACGGCGTCACCCTGCTCGAGCTCGAACATTATCCCGGCGCCACCGAACGCGCGCTCGAAACCCTCGCCGCCGAGACGGTCGCTCGCTGGTCGCTCACCGCAGCAACCGTCATCCACCGCGTCGGCCCTATGCGTCCCGGTGAGTGCATCGTCCTCGTCGCCACCGCCGCGCCCCACCGCACTGCCGCGCTTGAGGCGTGCGCCTATCTGATCGACCACCTCAAGACCGCCGCGCCGTTCTGGAAGCGCGAAACGCGCGGCGACCATGCGGCCTGGGTCGAACCGCGCGACACGGACGCCGCCGCCGCGGATCGCTGGCGATCCGGTTGATTTTCAATAAATAGAATGGGTTGGTGGAGCCGAGGTGGCTTGTTCACCGTCTATCTGGGGGGGGACGACCTGCTGCGCGACGCTGGCGAGCCCGACATCCGCAACGCGACGGCGAGCTCGTTCGATCCGTCGGACGCACATTATTTCTTCCCCGACACGATGCAATTCAGCGGTGGTCGTACACTGACGCTGGGTATCCAGGCGCACTGCTAACGCATCGGCAGAGACCGGAACATGCGCGCGCGCGACTCGCCCGCGCGCTTTATGGAGAGCGACATGCGAAACGGAAGGCGAGTGCGCCGATGGACAGGCGCCGTGGCGATACGCCTCGCCCGGGGCGGGCGCGGCGTCGCTGGCCGCGGGACTGGCCGTTGCAGCGGCGGCCCAGCAGGAGCCGGCCTATTACATGCGACCGGCTGAGCCAATCGCGCGCGCGCTCGAGGCCCAAGCGCCGCCGATCGTCTTCGCCAGCCCCACGCGCCGCGATGTTGCCTTGCTCACGCGGTCCACGATGGCGTCGATCGCCGGTCGATCGCCGATCGTGCGGAGCCCGAACTGGGACTGGCCGGCGAGCACATCAATCCGCGCACCAATGGCCCGAGCCGCTTTGCCTCCTACGGCGGGATTTCGTTTCGCTCGCTTGCAGACGGCAGGCGGTATGACGTTATGTTGCCGTCCTGGCGCCAGTGTGATCGCCCCTCTGTGGTCGCCCGACGGACGGCATCTCCCCTTCCTCATCGTACACGACGCGGGAATCGAGCTGTGGACAGCCAAAGCGGCGACCGATGAGGCGCGACGGATGGCAAGGCACGTCAATGCCGCATTCCCGGGTCCGTTCGCCTGGTTGCCCGACGGCTCGGGGCTGCTGGTCCGCCTCGTGCCCGCCGATCGCGGCAGCCCCCCGCCGATGCCGCACGTGCCCGAAGGACCGGTGATCCGCGAGACGAACGGGCGTGCACCCCCGTCCAGACGCTTCCCGACCTGCTGGACGGGCCGCACGACGAGGTGCTGTTCGCTTATTATTTCACGGCGCAGCTCGCGCTGGTCCGGTCAACAGCGCCCGGCCCATGCCGATCGGCAAGCCGGGCATCGTCCATCGGATGAGCGTTTCTCCCGACGGTCGCTATATTCTGCAAACGCGTCTTGAACGGCCGTTCAGCCATTCGGTGGCGGCGCCGGCCTTTCCCTCATCGACTGTTGTTACGGACCTGGTCGGAAGGCGCGTGCATGAGGTCGCCACGCTCAAGGCGCGCAACGAACGGCGTGGCGGCACGGGTGCGGTCGCAGCCGGCCCGCGTTCGATCGAGTGGCGGGCGGATGCTGCGACAACGCTCGTCTGGGCCGAGGCGGCTACGGGCGATGCGGTGGCCGACCGGGTCTATATGCTCGCCGCGCCATTCGCCGCGCCGACCGTCATGCTGCTTGAAACGCCGCATCACTATGTGAAGACGCTGTGGGGGGCGGGGTGATGCCGCGCTGATCGCGGTGCGCGCGGACGATGACGGGCGATACGTCACGGTCGATCCGTCGCATTCCGGCGCCGGGCGGCTGCTCCCCGACATGGCACCGTGGCGCGGTTCCCCGATCGTGCGCGATCGTGCCGGGGGCGGCGAGACGTTGCGCTCCACGACCGACGGCCGCGTGTTGGTGCGCGGCAGCGCGCGCGGTAAACTCTATGTCTCCGCCTGGAATCCGCGAACGGGGGCGACCGAACGGTTGTGGAGCTCTCGATCGGCCGATCATGTGCGGCTGGAGGCGGTGCTCGACGCGAATGCGCGACGGCTGATGCTTTGGTCGGAGAACCGAAACGACCCGCCCAACCTGTTCCTTGTCGATCGGGCGGCGGGCACGCGCATCCGGCTTACCGTTGTCGAGGACCCCGGCGCCGCAATTCGCCGGCATACAGCACCGCGTCCTGACCTATGAACGCGCTGATAGCGTTCGGTTGAGTGGCACGCTTTACCTGCCGGCGGGCTACGATGAGGCGCGAGACGGCCCGTTGCCTATGCTTAATGTGGGCGTATCCGACTGATTATGAGAGCACGGCATCGCTGTCGGGTGTGCCGAAGGAGCGCAATGTCTTCGTCCGGCCGCACGGCCTCGACCCGCCACTGCTGCTGATCGCGCGCGGCTATAGTGTGCGACCATCACACGCACGGCCATGTTGATCGGAGAGAAGGCGAAAGTGCGATGCTCTTCCATCAGAGCATCGACCGGACCATCATCGCCGACCAGCCGTACCACGGCCTGGAGTGCCGTCCTCGGATCGTCATAGCCACACCGTGATGTGAGCCTATCCGCGACATAGTGATATTCGAGCGCGGAATATGTCTGCACAGCTTTGCTAAGTTCTGGCGCCTCCGCCGCCGCTAGGCACAGGCGGTAAATCGGGCGCCCGGATCAACATCGATGATCAAATCCTCCAAGGCCTCAAAATCGAGCGGAAGGCCTCGTGTCGGATTGATCGCCAAGTCGCAAATCAGCAGAAAGAGACCGATCAGCGGATCGTCATAACGTTTCGGCCAATCATTTTCCGTCAACTGCAGAAAGAGCTCGAACGCATCGATATAGAGTGGCGCGAAATAGCCCTCGTGCCGATAGGTCTGGAGCAACTCCGGGCCACCCATCGCGGCCAGATACTGAATCTGGCTGAATCTGGCCTGGCCCTCGAAAATGAGTTTGAGGCCGACCTCGGCGACTGGCACCTTTGTACCATGTGCGAAGCCCGGATGTCCGCTTTCGTGAAGTTGACGATAGGCTTCATCCCAGCGTTCTGGGTTCGGGAACTGTCCACCCTCGAAGTCGCACGACCCGTTGATAAGGTGAAGCGTCTCGCCGATGCCCTTGTAATAGCTGTGCCCGACACTTTCGAAAAAAGGGCGATTGCTCCAAATCCCTGACTCGAGGCGGTGACAAAGCGAGCTGCTTGTAAAAGGTGATGTCGAGCGCGTTGTTGACTGCAATGTTAGCGGCAGCGAACCCGGGATCGAGATGGGTCTTGCCCGCGATGAGTTCGCGGTCGGCCCATGCCTTGACCGGCTTCACCGCGCCAACGGAGTGTGCGAACTTTTTGAGGAATTGCATACTGCCATGGATCTGAGCCGGATAGGCCAGGCTGAGGATTAGGCCGGCGCTCGACCCCACATGCTGCCACCAGTGAATGGTCTCGTGCAGATATGTCGAATAGGCTTGGATCAAGTCGCTAGGATCGTAGCCGTCCGTTTCCTTTCGCGTCAGCGCGTCGACGAGTTTATGCGCCTTGGGGCTCAGCCGGAGAACGAAATGCTCAGTCGTGTAGGAGCCATGTGCGTCGAGGACCGCCTCGAACACAGTCGGATCGCTGATCGGGTTGATGAGCCCGGGATCGAGCTTGGAAAATCGTATTATCGTCTCACTCGCAACTTGTTAATAAGCTGGTCGGGTAACTGCGACTGCACTCGCGGCCGATGGCGACGACTACCGCCTTTCGCTGACCTTCGCAGGTGGCGTGACGATTGATATCCTCGTCACGTTCGACCAACTCGACGATCTCGCCGAGGAGATCGATCGGCAACTCGATGCTGATGATGAATGGGTCGAAGCGGCATCGGCGGATTAACAGATATTCTTCCTGTCGATTTCGCGCTGCGGCTCAATTCGGCAGCCACAGGATCTGGATTCCCGCGTGACGGGGATGACGGCCCACATATCCGGTTTCGCCGAGCCAAGGCGCTGGGTGGGCCTGTCTCTCAGCCGTCGGCGCTTACGCGTTTGCTGCTGCCGACACCATGGTCAGGATGGGTCCGGTGCGGCCCCGGCCATAGGATTCGCGACGCTGGCATTCTCGCGCGCCAGGCGTTGCCGGTGGGTGCGCTCGGCGCGTTCGGCCATTTGGGTCCATGCCCGTTCGGCACGCTCGCAGCGTTCACGGACATTGGCGAGATTGGCCGCCTGGGCGGGGTCATGCTCGGCCGCCGCGCGGAGGCGGAAGAAATTGGGATCGTCGACCATACGGGCACCCGCTGCTGAACAACCGAAAGCGGCGACCCGGGATCGGATCGCCGCGATAGAACTGGATCAGTCAGCCGGTTGCAGGTTGACGGCGCTCATCTTGCCGCGCTTGTCCTGCTCCAGCTCGTAAGACACACGCTGGTTCTGGCTGAGTGTCTGCATTCCGGCGCGCTCTACCGCCGTGATATGGACAAACGCATCCGTGCCGCCGTTATCGGGGGAAATGAAACCGTAGCCCTTGTCGCCATTTAAGAATTTGACGGTGCCGATAGTGCTCATGTGAATATTCCTTCTGGTTACCGGGCCCGATGTGTCGAAGCCCTCTTGCTTCAGGGAGCAGAGAGAAGGAATAGGGAGCCGCAAAGCGCCAGAAACCGTCAATTTGCGACTGTAGCTTCTGGTAAATGGTAATTGGTCGGGCGTTTTCAAGTGTTGGCCGATACAGGCTCTTAATTTTGGGCTGCGTGCGTTTTTGCATACGCAGTTCGTGACGAACCGTGGTAAACAGCCCGATCACCTGATCGACCCGTAGGCATTCTGGTGGCTGGGAGACGAACTGCTCCCGCTTACGCGCGGACGATTAGACATGGAAAGCTATGCCGCCTTTGCGAGGGACAATCTCCTCATCGGGGCTGTCGCGTTCGCGATTATCATGACCGTTGCCTACGCTACTTTCAGAGCCGTCAGGCAGCGCGAGAGGAACCGGCGGGTTGCCGCCTGGCGGGCGATGCGTGCTGAACAGGACCGCATCTGGAACGAGCGTATTGGGCCGAAATAAATCCGGTTAAGGACAATCCGGCCGACAGCCCAGTTCAGCAAGAGAGGAACTGCCTCAGTGGGTCCCAGACATGTCGTTATATTCGCGCTGCTGCTCGCGTTCACGCTACTGGTCGCGACGCTGATCGGTCGCCGCGTTTATCAGGCGCCTGCGCGGCAACGGCGTCGCCGGCTGCGCCGCGAAGACCGGCTGTACGCGGCGCTGATGGCGCGGCGACTGGACAAGTAGATGCCGGGGTTCACGCCGACCTGACCACCTCAGCGAGCGCCTTTGCCAGCCGCCGGTAGAACGTACCGATGCGGGCAAGGTCGTCATCGATCACGAGTAGCCGGATGGTCCGACGGGGCGATGCACGTCGCGCGTCGTCGCGCGGCCAACTGGCCGCCAATGACCAGAGTTCCGCCCGGTCGCCGCGCCCGAGCCGGCTATCGCGGCGATATAGAAGTTCCCGCGCGCGCCCCAATGCCCGCAAGCGCGAGTAGTCCGCGTAGCACAGGCAGAGTTCATCGATGTCGCGCAGCTTGTTGGCGGTGTTGCGCTGGCCGGGCGAGACGCGCAAATCCAGCAGGCGCGACGTCTCGTCGGCCAGGAGGTGGAGGAAACGATCCAGTTCGCGCAGCGCATTGCCGATCAGCCGAGCGCGATATCGCTCTCCGTCCGATCCGGCACCGCGGGCGCATGTGCGCACGGCTGCCGATCGCAATCCAGCAGCGACGAATTCGGCGCCCCTGAGCAACGTGAGATACGCTGCATTGAAAGCTGCGTCCGGCGAAGGCGGCAGGTCCACGTCTCAGGGATTCGCCGTGTGCTCCGCGATCGCGCGCTCGACTGCCGCGCATCCCGTCTCGCTCGCCACCGCAAGCTCGACCGGACGTCCGCCGAGCGCCTCATGGCGGGCATTGAGGAACGCGATCGCGCCGTCGCGGCCGCCAAACGAGGCGAAGGCCAGCCGCACGACCCGGCCCTGTCGCTCGGCCGCATCGGCGGTAAGCCGCGGACCCGATTGCCGCGGCCGGAATCGTTGCGTTCTCGGGCTCTCTTGCTCCGAACCGGTCTGCTCAGGTTTATTCTTTTGAATGTCGGGCAAATCGTTTCTCCCACAGCTCTCGGTCCGGTTGGCTCAGGCGGCCAGAACTGCCGCGCCTTCCGCGCCGATCAGTTGTCGCAGGATACGAATGCGCTCGGCATACTCACGCGCCATGCCGCGATGCGCGACCTTGGCTTCCGGGCACATTGCATTGTCGGCGCGCATCAGCGCGACCTGGTGGCGGGAAAGAAGATAATTGAGGTCCATGGTCTGGCTCCTGCATCGTAAGCGGGAGCGCACCGGTCTCTCAGCCGCAGGCGCCTACAAATCGATCAGCCCGCGATGATCGCTATATAGCACCTGCACAGCCAAAGCGAAAGGCAATGCGACTTGGGAATGATCATCCGCTCCTGCCGTAGCAGACATCGGCGAGCAGGTCGGGAACGACAGCTAAGTCCCCGGATCAACGGTTCGCGCAGGCGCAGCGAAGTAGATGAACGACGGTAGCTTCCAGGCTCGCCAACCTGATCCCTGAACGGCGACAATTAAGGCGCTTAAGTCGTGACCAAGCTGATGAAATAGGAAGCGGCCTCATCGCCTAAGGACCGCCCCTCGGAGGCGGTCCCTGCAATCACTGCTGGAGCAACCCTTGCGTCAGCGGGCGAGCGCGGCGGCATAATCGCTGTACGAACGCAGCGGATCGCCGAGCATCCCGGTTACCCGTCGAACTTGACCAAATCCTTGAAGATCAGGCGGCCCCAGCTATTCCCGTGCGCCTGAACGAGCAGCCCGCCTTCGGACAGCCCGCCAAGCTTGATCGGCGCGAAGCCTAGTTTATCCGCGAGCATCGTGATCTCATCGGCGGCGGCATCATCGTCGCTCGTCAGAAACACGACCCTCTTGCCGCCATGTACGGCGGGGTCCTGGTCGAGGACCGTCGCGGCGAGATGGTTGAAGCCCTTGACCAACCTGCCGCCGGCGAAAGCCTGCGCGACGACCCTGGCGGAAGGTTGTCCGCCCAGTTCTTCCTCGGGCACGCCGTATGCGTTGGTCACATCGACGATGATCTTCCCCTGCCAGCTGGGCAGCGCCTTCGCGACATCCGGGTGCGACTGGAACCGGACAGCCAGGAAGATGATGTCTGCCTTGCTGGCTTCCGCGAGCGTTGTAGGCATGATCCCGGGCCCGATCGCGGCTGCTGTGGATGCAAAGCTCTCCGGATCGCGCGTGGTTGCGACGCACACGTCGATTCCCTTGCGGGCAAAAGCCCTGGCCAGGGTCTGGCCAATCTCGCCGAAGCCGATAATTGCGTAGCTCATGATGTTTCTCCGATCTTGTTTGATGTCAGGGGTCAGACTTGCGCCATGCCGCCATCGACCGCGAGATCCACGCCGGTGATGTAAGAGCTTTCCTCGGAGGCGAAGAACACTGCGGCAGCCGCGATTTCCTCCGGCTTGCCCCGGCGACCCATCGGGATCTGCGAAGTGAATTGGGCGGCGGCTTGCTCGGCTTGCTCCGGGGTCAGGCCCGTCGTCGTCTCCAGGGCAGGGGTCTCGGTCGGTCCCGGGCTGATCGTGTTGACGCGGATGTTGCGGTCTTTCAGCTCCAGCGTCCAGGAGCGGGAGAAGCTGCGCACGGCCGCCTTGCTCGCGGCGTAAGTGCTGAACCCCGGCAGCCCCATGATGTTCGAGACCGAAGACGTCAGGATAATCGATCCGCCGTGTCTGAAGAGAGGAAGGGCCTTTTGCACGGTAAAGAACAGGCCCTTCACGTTTACATCGAAGGTCTGGTCAAAATGGACCTCGGTCGCTGCCGCGAGCGGCGCGATGGTTCCGGCGCCCGCGTTCGCGAAGAGAATGTCGATGTGACCATGATTCTCTTTCACGACGGCATAGAGCCGGTCCAGATCGTCCAGGCGCGCCACGTCGCCGACGACCGTTGTAACGTTTTCCTTGATGAGGGCAGCGGCTTCTTTCAGCTCCTTCTCGCGTCGCCCGGTGATCACGACGTGCGCGCCTTCTTCAACGAAGCGCCTGGCCGTGGCCAACCCGATTCCGCTGCTGCCGCCGGTGATGACGGCGACCTTGCCTTCAAGCCTTTTCATGATCTTCTATCCTTCTTTGTGGGTCTGAGACACGCGACCGCACCAGGGTCAGAGCTGCGCCAGGCCGCCGTCGACGGCGACTTCGCTTGCGATCATGAAGCTGCTGTCCGATGAGGCGAGAAAGGTAGCCGCCGCCGCGATCTCCGCCGGATCGGCCATGCGCTGGAGCGGATTCATCGAGGCGAAGACCTTCATGCCCTCCTCGCCCACCGCTTCCTTCGCGAGTTCGGTCGCCGTCGGCCCGGGCGACAGCACGTTGACCCGGATGCCGGTGCCCTTCAGGTCCTCCGCCCACGTCCGTGCGAGGTTGCGCACCGCCGCCTTGCTCGCGCTGTAGATGCCGAATGCCGGAGCGCCCGTGGTGCCGGCGCTCGATCCGGTCAGGATGATCGAACCGCCTTCGCGCATCAGCGGCAGCGCCTTCTGGAC
>CAZXFY010000052.1:0-19991 GCA_964639855.1 uncultured Stakelama sp.
CGCGCCTGTTCGCGCAAGCCGCGCGCACCAAGAGCCCCGAGCTGTTCCTCGCCGCATCGCTGCTCGTCGTGATCGCCGCGAGCCTCGCGACCACCGCGGTCGGGCTGTCGCCCATCGTCGGCGCGCTGCTCGCCGGGCTCATCATCGCCGAGACCGAATATGGCGTCGAGGTCGAGGCGATGACCGAGCCGTTCAAGGGCCTCGCGCTCGGCGTGTTCCTGATCACCGTCGGCATGAGCCTCGATTTGCGGCTGATCGCGGCGAACTGGCCCGGCCTCGCGCTCGCGGTGATCGGCGTGGTCGCCGCCAAGACCGCCATCACCTTCGCCTTGCTCCGCTTCACCGGAACGCGGCCGGGAACGGCGGCGGAGGTGGGCGTGCTGATGTCCAGCCCGTCGGAGACGACGTTGATCGTGCTCGGCGTCGCGACGCAGGCGCAGCTCATCCAGCCCTCCACCGCCGCCTTCTGGCAGACGGTGACCGCGATCGGCCTGACGCTGACGCCGCTGCTCGCGCGCATCGGGCAGAACGCGGCGCGGCGGCTCGAACGGCGGCTGGGCGGCGAGGAGCCCGACGCCGCCGCCGACCCGGAAGGCCCCGGTACGGTGGTGATCGGCTTCGGCCGGGTCGGGCGGATCGTCACCGATCTGCTCAAGGTCCACGGGCGCAAATATGTCGCGGTAGAGGCCGATATCGATGCGGCGGGCGCCGCGCGGCGCAAGGGCTATACGGTGCTGTTCGGCGATGCCTCGCGGCCCGAGTTGATCGACCGGCTCAATCTCGGCCGCGCCGATGCGCTGATCCTGACGATGGACGATCCGGTGCTGTCGGTGCGGCTCACGCGGCGCGTGCGCGGCTGGGTGCCCCATCTGCCGATCATCGCCCGCGCGCGCGATACGCTGCACGCCGCCGAGCTTTACCGCGCCGGCGCTACCGACGCGGTGCCAGAGACGGTCGAAAGCTCGCTCCAGCTTTCCGAGGCAGTCCTCGTCGATCTCGGCGTCGCGATGGGGCCGGTGATCGCCTCGATCCACGACAAGCGCGACGAGCTGCGCCGGATCATCAAGGAGGCCGCCGACATGGATCGCGAGCCGCGGCTCAGGCACACCCGGCTCGCCGAGGTGGCGGACGGCAATCTTTCGGAAATTTAATTTCTATTCTCAGGCGCTTCCGGGTTGCGCCTCGGCATCCGGATTACGGATGCGGCGCCTCCGCTCCGTCTATCGGAACGTAACGAGCAAACGGCACGTTCTGCCGGGTGAGAGGCGGCAGAATTGCCGCGTTCGCACGAGTATTTTGGAGAGTATGATGAATTTCCGCACCACGTTATCGGCGCGCGGCCGCCTGCTCGCCGCGCTCGGCACCGGCGCGCTGCTGCTCGCCGGGTGCGCGACTCCGACACCGTATCAGCCCGCCACCGGCTACGGCTACAATCAGAACGGCTATAGCGACCAGCGGATCGAGGCCAACCGCTACATGGTCAGCTTCGCCGGCAACACGCTCACGTCCCGCGAGACGGTCGAGCGTTACCTGCTTTATCGCGCGGCCGAACTGACCGTGCAGCAGGGCTACGACCATTTCGTCCTGGTCGATCGCAACACCGATCGCAAGGTCCGCACCTATGTCGATCGGCCGTTCGGACCCGGCCCTTATGGCTATTGGGGGCCGACCTGGCGCTTCTACGGCCCCTGGGGCTGGCGCTATTACGATCCCTTCTGGGGTGATCCGTTCTTCAACGATTTCAACGTGCGCACGGTCGATCGCTACATCGCCAGCGCAGAGATCGTGATGGGCAAGGGCCCGCCGCCCTCGAACAACGTGCACGCATTCGATGCGCACGCGGTCATCACCAATCTGGGGCCGACGATCCGCGTTCCGAGGTAAGCGGCAAGCACTTCCCGCCGTCACCCTGAACTCGTTTCAGGGTCCAAGGAAAGTGCTTGCCGATCGCTCGACAGCCAGGGAATCCCTCCGATCCGCGTTGGATGCTGAAACAGTTTTCAGCATGACGGATCGGGGGAGACCCGCCCGCCCGAGCCCCTACAATGCCCCGTGGCAGTGCTTGTATTTGCGCCCCGAGCCGCACGGGCACGGCGCGTTACGGCCGACGCGGCCGACCCATTCGGCCGGATCCTCGCCCACCGGCGCGTCCGGCTGCGGCATCTGCATCGGCGGAAGCTGCGTCGTCACCACGCCGAGCGCGCCGCCGTCGATGTCCGCCGTATCGTCGCTGGCCGTGAACGGGTCGAAATGGCTCGTGATGAAGTCGGGCAGGTCCGGTAGCGGCGGCGGTGCCTGCATCTGGAAGCGCGCATGCGCGATCGTGCGCGTCACGTCTTCGCGGATGCTCGCCAGCATGCGCTCGAACAGGGCGAACGCCTCCGCCTTGTATTCGTTGAGCGGCGTCTTCTGCGCATAGGCACGCAGATGGACGACCTGCCGCAGCGCATCGAGCGTCGCGAGATGGTCCTTCCAGTGATGGTCGAGATTCTGGAGCAGGATCGATTTCTGCACCTGCGTCCAGGTCTCGGGCTCCAGGCCCGCCGCTTTGTCCGCGACGGCCGTGTTGGCGAGGTCGAGCACCCGCTCCTCGATCATCTCGACGTCGACCGCATCCTCCTGAAGCCAGTCGTCGATCGCGGGCTCCAGATCGAGCAGTTCGGCGAACCGCGCCTTCATGCCCTCGGTGTCCCATTGTTCGGGATAGCTGCCGTGCGGGCAGGCATCGGCGACGATCGTGTTGACCGTCTCGGCACGCATGTCGTCGACGATCTCGGTGACCTCCTCGGCATCCATGATGTCAGCGCGCTGCTCGTAGATCACCTTGCGCTGGTCGTTCATCACGTCGTCATATTCGACGACCTGCTTGCGGATGTCGTAGTTGCGCGCCTCGACCTTCTTCTGCGCGGTCTCGATCGCCTTGGAGAGCCATTTCGAGCCGATCGCCTCGCCGTCCTCGAGGTTCGACCGCATCATCCGCGCGAACAGCGTGTCCGGCCCGAAGATGCGCAGCAGATCGTCGTCGAGGCTGAGGTAGAAGCGCGACAGGCCGGGATCGCCCTGACGCCCCGAGCGGCCGCGGAGCTGGTTGTCGATGCGGCGGCTTTCGTGCCGCTCGGTGCCGAGCACGAACAGCCCGCCGGCGGCGAGCACCTCCTGCTTCTCGATCTCGATCTCCTCGCGGATGCGCTCGATCGCCTTGTCGCGCTCGGGGCCTTCGGGCATCTCGGCAAGCTCCGCCTCGACGCGGAATTCAAGGTTGCCGCCGAGCTGGATGTCGGTGCCGCGGCCGGCCATGTTGGTCGCGATCGTCACCGCCGACTTGCGGCCCGCCTGGGCGACGATGTGCGCCTCCATCTCGTGATGGCGCGCGTTGAGGACGTTGTGCGGCACCTTCTCCTTCTGGAGGAAGTCCGAAAGCATCTCCGATTTTTCGATCGAGACGGTGCCGACCAGGACGGGCTGGCCCTTCTCGGCATGCAGCTTGATCTTCCTGGCGATCGCCGCGAACTTGTCCGCGGTGTTCTTGTAGAATTCGTCTTCCTCATCGACGCGATTGATCGGCCGGTTGGTCGGGATGGTGACGACGTTCATCTTATAGATGTCGTAGAATTCGGCCGCCTCGGTCGCGGCGGTGCCGGTCATGCCCGAAAGCTTCGGATACATGCGGAAATAGTTCTGGAAGGTGATCGAGGCCATCGTCTGGTTCTCGGGCTCGATCTTGGTGCCTTCCTTGGCCTCGACCGCCTGATGCAGCCCCTCCGACCAGCGGCGCCCTTCCATCATGCGCCCGGTGAACTCGTCGATGATGACGACCTTGTCGTCCTTGACGATATAATCGATGTCGCGCTTGAACATCACGTTCGCGCGCAGTGCCTGGTTCAGGTGATGCACCACCTGCGTGTTCTCGAAATCGTATAGGTTGGCGCCTTCGAGCAGCCCCGCGGCCTCCAGCATCCGCTCGGCGCGCTCGGTGCCGTCCTCGGTCAGCACGATCGTCTTCTGCTTCTCGTCGAGCTCGTAATCGTCGGGCACGAACTGCTTCACGACGGCATCGACCTTCATGTAGAGTTCGGACTTGTCGTCGGTCGGCCCTGAAATGATCAGCGGCGTGCGCGCCTCGTCGATCAGGATCGAATCGACCTCATCGACGATCGCGAAGTTGAACGGGCGCTGCACCATCGACGTGCGCTCGTACTTCATGTTGTCGCGCAGATAGTCGAAGCCGAACTCGTTGTTGGTGCCGTACGTGATGTCGGCAGCGTAGGAATCGCGCCGCTGCTGATCGGTGAGGTTAGGAATGATCGTCCCGACGGTGAGCCCCAGATAGCGATAAACCTGCCCCATCCAGTCGGCGTCGCGGCTGGCTAGATAATCGTTGACGGTGACGACGTGGACGCCCTTGCCCGGCAGCGCGTTGAGATAGGTGGCGAGCGTCGCCACCAGCGTCTTGCCCTCGCCCGTGCGCATCTCGGCGATCTCGCCGCGGTGGAGGACGATGCCGCCGATCATCTGCACGTCGTAATGGCGCTGGCCGAGCACGCGCCTCGCGGCCTCGCGCACGGTGGCGAAGGCTTCGGGGAGCAGGCTGTCGAGCGTCTCGCCATTCTCCAGCCGCTCGCGAAAGCGCGCGGTCTGGCCTTTGAGCTCATCCTCGCTCATCGCGGAAATCGTCGGCTCGAAGCCGTTGATCTTGTTGACGATCGATCCGAGCGACTTGACGTATCGATCGTTCGACGAACCGAAAATGGATTTGGCGAAGCTGCCGAGCATGACGGAATCCTGTTCGTGTCTGAAGATGCGGTGCCGATATGCCGTGCGCCTCCTGGATGGGACGCGCAGATCGGCGGAAATGTCGGGAGCGATGTAGGCGCTGCGCGACCGGGCGCAACGCCGCAGCGTGCTATTCCAGCCGGCGCTCGGGTGCCTGGCGTGAAAGCGGGACGAGCGCGAGGACCGTGAGCGGCACATCGTCGCGCCGTGCATCGCCGACAACGCGCAGCGCATCGAGGGTCAGCCCGGCGCGCGCCGATGAAATCGCCCGCTCCGCCACCGCGGTCTGCGCCCCGGATTCGGCGGCCTCGATCGCCGTCGTGGCACTGCCCAGCGCCACCTCTTGCGCACGCGCCGGGCCCTGGCCGGAAACCCCGGCAAGCCCTGCGAGCATCGCATAGAGAAGGAGCAGCAGTTCCACGATTTCTCCTAATCGGCTGACGGGGGTGCGCCCCCCGAAGGCAGGCATTAGAAGCGCGACGCGCGCGCGTCGACTCCTAATCGCGCCGACGAACTGCCCGCGCTACAGCGGCAGTCCGCCGTCATCAGCCGGCACGGGTGCGCTCAATTGCCAGCGCATTGCCGATTTCCACACGCCCTGCACCGGCTTGCCCGAGGCATCCACCGCCGGATTGAA
Organism: uncultured Stakelama sp.; assembly: GCA_964639855.1. Lineage (GTDB taxonomy): Bacteria > Pseudomonadota > Alphaproteobacteria > Sphingomonadales > Sphingomonadaceae > Sphingomonas. Next base: position 5,411 of record CAZXFY010000052.1, read on the forward strand.
ATGGCCGTTGGTAACGACGAGGGCGCAGGTCGTGCTGTCGAGCAGCGGCGTCCCGCTCGATTGCAGGATGTTGCACGACGTCACCCGCCCCTTGGCATCCACGTTCACCGAAAAGACGGTGCGCCCCTCGGCACCCGCGGCCTTGGCAGTGGGCGGATAGGCGTCGGCCGGGAACCAGCTTGCCGGGTCGCCGATCGGCGTGGGGGCCGGTGCATCGGGCGCCGATTGCGCAAGCGCCGCGTGTCCAAGAGCACCGATCCCGAGCGCAAGCAAGGCGCAACGAGCAAATAGCCTGTCGATCATTGGATCAGAATATCGCGGCCCGCAATCAATGTCACGGCGATACGCTTCATTTCTGTGGCGGCGGCAGCGGCTCGATCTTGCTGCTCACGGTCAGCGTAAGCCTGCTGCGGACGGGAACGCCGTCCTCGCTGAGCGCGAGACCCATGTGAACCCCCGGTACAAATTGTAGGCACGGATTGACGATCCCGCCCTCCACCGAAATCGATGTACAATCGATCGCATTGCCGCGCTCGTCCAGCGTATATTGCGTCGTTGCGCTCCAGCGAAGCAATGCCGACGCGACATCTATGGGTTTGTTACCCAATGTCCAGGTCGTCCTTTGTTGCCAGGTTCCCGCAACTGCATTGCCCGAAGGATCACGCGCGGGCGCGAATTTGCCGCTTTTGCGGATCAGGGCGCAAGTCTGAGTGTCGAGCGACGGCGAACCGCTGCTTTGCGTGATCCGGCACGAAATGATTCGTCCGTGAGCGTCCACATCCACGGCGAACCCCACCGTCCCTTCCTCACCGGCCCGTTTGGCTTCGGTAGGATAAGCAGCGGGCGGGAACCATTCGGCAGGGTTGCCCAGCGGTGCCGGCACGGTCCTATCGACCTCTCCGGTGGTAGCCAATTCGATTGCAGAATCCTGCTCGTCCAGCCGCCAGGTCACCGATCCGCGCCACATCGAAGGAGCCGCGCGCCCTGCGTTGTCGGTTCCGGGCCGAAACCGCACGTGCTCGAGAAATATCGGGCACGTTCCTTCATCTAGCGCGGACGATCCGCTGCTCTCCAAGATGCTGCATCCGGTCGGCATCCCGTCCGCATCAACGACGACCCCAACGCGAACGGTACCTTGCTCGCGGTTGCGCTTCGCCTCAGGCGGATAGGTATCGGGGCCGAACCACTGGCCCGGATTGCCCACCGGCTTCGGTTCGGATGACGCATCTCCAGGCGCCTCGGCCTGGGTCGACGCGCCCTCCCTCGTTGTCTGAGCATGGGCGGGAAAGCTCCAAGCTGCCGATATGCCCGCCACCACCAGAATCAACCGTTTGTCTTGTCCGATCATCGCGCTAACACCCCCAGTTCGCGCCATTCTATGTCGGAGCCCTTCGCGTGTCATCCACCCGTTCCCCCCTCGCGCCCGAGCGTTTCCCCGATCTGCCGCCGATCGCGGGTGTCGGTCTTCGCGTGGCGCGGGCGCGATACAAGGCGTGGGATCGGTGCGATCTAACCTTCGTGACGCTCGATCCGGGCACCGCGGTCGCCGGTGTGCTCACGCAAAGCAAATGCCCCTCGCCCGAAGTGGAATGGTGCCGCAAGGCGCTGACATTGGGTGAGGCGCGCGCGCTCGTCGTCAATGCGGGCAATTCGAACGCCTTTACGGGAAACCGCGGCCGCGCGGCGGTCGAGGCAATCGCCGCACGGGCGGCGGCGCATCTCGCATGCAAGCCGTCCGATGTCTTCGTCGCTTCGACCGGCGTGATCGGCGTGCCGCTGCCGACCGACAAGGCCGAAGCCGGGCTCGATGCCGCCTTCACCGCGGCACCCTGCGGCTGGGAAGACGCCGCCGCCACGATCATGACCACCGACACCTTCCCCAAGGCCGCCGCCACGACCGCGATCGTCGACGGCCACACGGTGTCGCTGGTCGGTATCATCAAGGGATCGGGCATGATCGCGCCGGACATGGCGACGATGCTGGGCTTCATCTTCACCGACGCCGCGGTCGAACCCGCCTTCCTTCGGGCCGCCCTCAACGCCGCCAACCGCACGAGCTTCTCATGCATCACGGTCGATAGCGACACCTCGACCAGCGACACCGTGCTCGCCTTCGCGACCGGCAAGGCGGGCAATGCGCCGCTCGCTCATGCCGACGACTCGGGTGCCGACGCGTTCGCCGCCGCGCTGGGCGATCTGTGCCGGCAGCTCGCGCATCTGGTGGTTCGCGACGGCGAGGGCGCGTCGAAATTCATCACGGTGGACGTGACGGGCGCCGCCTCCGACGAGAGTGCGCACCGTATCGGCAAATCAATCGCCAATTCGCCGCTGGTGAAGACTGCGATCGCGGGCGAGGACGCCAATTGGGGCCGTGTCGTGATGGCGGTCGGCAAAGCGGGCGAACCTGCCGAGCGCGACAGGCTCGCGATCCGTTTCGGCGACACGCGCGTCGCCGAGAACGGGCTGGCGGTCGAAGGCTATGACGAAGCACCGGTCGCCGCGCACCTCAAGGGCAGCGAGATCGAAATCGGCGTCGATCTCGGCCTCGGCGACGGCCGCGCGACCGTGTGGACGTGCGACCTGACGCACGGCTACATCTCGATCAACGCGGATTACCGGAGTTGAAGAGGTGCCAACGCGGCCGGCATCGCGATCGGTCGCAATTACGCGAGCTCGTTCTCCAGCCAGGCCTTGATCCGGCTCTTGGGCTCGGCGCCGACCTTGGTGGCAGCGGGGGCGCCGCCCTTGAACAGGATCATCGTCGGGATGCCGCGCACGCCGTAGCGGCCGGGGGCGTCGGGATTGTCGTCGATGTTGAGCTTGGCGATCGTCACCTTGCCGCCCAGCTCGTCCGAAATCTCTTCGAGGCTCGGCCCGATCATCTTGCACGGCCCGCACCATTCCGCCCAGAAATCGACGAGCACGGGGCCGTCGGCGTTCAGGACATCGCTTTCGAAGCTGGAATCGGTGATCTGCTTGGTCGCCATGATGGGGTCTCCTTTGGTGCAAAGGTAGGCAAGCCGATGCGCTTGCTCAACCGCCCGGTTCCAACCTTTGTTGCGCGGCCTGCAAGCCGGGCTTGTGCCGCGCGAGAAGCGTATCGGGCAAATCGAAAAGCGTGGGGCCGGCGGTGTAGAGCAGCGACGCCGATACCGGCCGATCGGGAAAGATGATCCGCAGCGCCTCGGCATAGGCCGCCATCTGGCGCAGGTGATAGGCGGGGATGTCGTCGGTGGTGCGCGGCACCTGCCGCCCGGTCTTGAAATCGACCACCTGCACGGCCGTGTCGGTGACGAGCAGCCGGTCGATCGTGCCCGCGACGACCAACCCGTCGTCGAGCACCGCCGTCACCGGCGCCTCGGCAAGCGCTTGCGCGCCGAACAGGGCGGCGAATCGCGGATCGGCGAGGATGCCGAGCACGGTGCTCGCCAGATCCGCGCGCATCGCGGCGTCCTCGACCTGCCCCACGTCGCGCAGCCAGCGCTCGGCGGCGGCCGCGCGTTCGGCGGGCGGCACCGGCGGCAGCCGCTCGAACAAGGCGTGGATCAGGCGCCCGCGCTCGGCCGCGGCGCGCATTGCCGGGCCGGGCGGCGGATCGGCGACATCGTCCTCGCCCAATGCCGAGGGCGCGAGCGGGCGCGGCGGGCGCGCCTCGACGGGCGCCGCGCGTCTTGCCCAGTCCGGCAGGTCGGGAGCGGCTGTGGCCGGCGGCGCTTCGGCGGCTTTGGCACGCACCGGGGGTTGCGGCTCCTCGCCGGTGAACGTCCGCTCCTCCTCCCCCGCCGGCACGCCGAGCGCGGTCATCGCGCGATCGACGGCGGCATACCAGCTCGCCTCGGGCGGCACGCCCCTGGCGCGAGGCCCCAGCGCGCCCGCGATCACGAGTTGCTCCTCGGCGCGCGTCGCGGCGACGTAGAAAAGCCGCCAATGCTCCTCCAGCTCGCGCCGCTCGGTTTCCTCGGCCAGCGTCGCGATCTCGCCGCCGCGCTCGGCCTTGCGCGGGCGGAAGATCGGGATGCGGGCGCCGCCGTCGGGTTTCCATTCCAGGATGTCGCGCCGCGCCGAGGCAGGGTCGGCGGTCGCGTCGGCAAGGATCACGATCGGCGCCTGCAACCCCTTGGCGCCGTGCGCGGTCATCACCCGCACCGCATCGAGCGGCGCGGAGGGATCGCGCACGATCTCGACATCGCCCCGATCGAACCAGTCGAGGAAGAGCTGGAGCGAGGGCGCGGAGACGGTCCCGAACTCGATCGCGGCGTTGAGCAATTCCTCGATCGGATCGCGCGCCTCCTGTCCCAGCCGCCGGATCAGCTTGCGCCGCCCGTCGAGCGGCCCGGTCAGCAGCTCTTCGAGGAACTGGTAAGGCGTTGCGATATCGGCCCGGCCGAGCATTGCGTCGAGCGGCGCGAGCCGGTCGCGCGGCTGCGTCTCGCGCAGGTGACGCCATAGCGACACGCGTGCGCCGCGCGGCGCGGCGGCGGCCATCAGCTCGTCCTGGCTCCACCCGATCAACGGGGAGACGAGCAGGCTCGCAAGCGACAGATCATCCTCGGGCTGGAGCACGAAGCGGATCGCAGCGAGCAGATCCTGCACCGCGAGCGGCGCGTTGAGCCGCAGTCGATCGACCCCCGCCACGGGCACGCCCTCGGAATAAAGTCGCGCGACGAGCAACGACGCCAGCTCGCCCCGCCGCTTGACGAGGATCATCACGTCCTCGGGCCGGATCGGCCGCCCCTTGCTCTCCAGCGTGCCGCCGTCGATCATCGCGCGGACGGCGCGGGCGATCTGCCCGGCAAGCGCGCGCGTCGCGTCGCCGACCCAGCCTTCCTCGTCCTCCTCCGCTTCACCGTTATCGTCGGTGGTGACGGGCCACAAGGTGACGCGCCCCGGCCCCGGCACTTCACTCGCATGGGCCTCGATACCCTCGATCTGGCCAAGCGCCTCCGGCCCGATCGCTTGAATCGCGGCATCGACGAATTCGAGCACCGGCCGCGTCGATCGGAAGGATTGCGTCAGCGACAGCCGCTCGAACGGCACGCCTTCGCGCGACACGGGATCGAACGCATCGTTGGCCAGTCGCTCGAAATGCCCGCCCGCCCAGGCGAAGTTGAGCGGATCGGTGCCCTGGAACCCGAAGATCGCCTGTTTGAAATCGCCGACGGTGAACAGCGTGCGCGTCGCCTCGCCGTGCGCGCCCTCGCCCGCGAAAAACTCCTCGGCAAGCCTGCCGATGATCTTCCACTGGTCGAGATTGGTGTCCTGCGCCTCGTCGATCAGGATATGCTCGGTCGCCTGATCGAGCTTGTAGCGGACCCAATCGCCCATGCCCGGCTGTTCGAGCAGCGCCACCGTGCGGCCGATCAGATCGTCGAAATCGACCGCGCCCGCGCGCCGCTTCGCCAGCGCATAACGCTCCGCATAATCGGCGCCGACCTCCAGCGCGCCCGCGAGCAGATCGGCATAGGCCGCGCGCGTGCGCATCGCGAGCAATTCGGCGCAGACGCCATGGAGCCGCATCGCCGCCTCGGCATAGCCATCCTCCTGCGGCGCCTGCCCCTTGCCGAACGAGCGTGGCTCGCCGTCCCCCTTCGCCCAGACGAGATGCAGCTCGGCGAGCATCTCGACGCGGCCTTCGGGCGCCGCGCCGCGCCATGCCGCGATGACGTCAGCGCGCGCGAGGCCGTTCCTGGTTCCCCATGCGGCGTTCATCCGCGCCACCAGATCGAGCGCCGCCAGATCGAACGCCTCGTCACGGCACGCCGCCGTCAGCGCGGCCTCGATATCCTCCCCCGGCACATCGAGCGCGCGCCGCACGAACGGCCGGATGCCGCCACGCGGCAGCGCCCCCAGCCCGGATCGCGACCGCGCGCAGGCGGCAAGGAACGCCTCCGCCCCGCCCTCGCCCAGCCTGAGGCTCAGCGCGCCGACCGCCTCGACCGCCTGATCGCGCCCCTCACGCTCGGCATCGACCAGCATCTCGGCGAGCGCCTCGCGCATCAGCACCGCTTCCTCGCGCGGCTCGAGCGGGCGGAAGCCGGGCACCAGCCCCGCCTCCATCGGGAAGGCCGAAAGCAGGCTCTGCGCGAAGCCGTGGATCGTCTGGATGCGGATGCCGCCGCCCGGCGCGTCGAGCACCTTGGCGAACAGCGTGCGCGCGCGGGCGACGAGCCTGTCGTCGCGATGGTTCTCGCCGAGCGCGAACAGATCCTCCTTCAGCGCCCGCTCGGGCATCCGCACCCAGGCGGCGAGCCGCGCGCCGATCCGCCCCGCCATCTCCGCCGCGCCCGCCTTGGTGAAGGTGAGGCACAGGATCGCTGCGGGATCGACCCCGCGCAGCAGCAGGCGATAGACGCGCGCGGCGAGCACCTGCGTCTTGCCCGTCCCCGCCGAGGCCGAGAGCCAGACATGCGCATCGGGCGCGCTCGCCCGCGCCTGGCTGCCGACGAGGTGCGGCAGGGGACGCGGCCGGTCAGCGCTCACGGCCATACCATTCGTCGCGGCGCATGAGCTGGTCGTATTCGGCGTAGGGCGCGTATTCGGGCACCAGCTTGGCGGTGAAGCCGCGCGTGCCGGTCAGCCAATCGCGCGCGGCCTCGGCGAAGTGATGCGCGGCGATGCTCGTGAAGTCGGCCGTCGCGATCCGATCGCGCCTGCCCGCCGGATCGACCGGGCTCGCGACATAGCCGAACCCGTCGCGCCCGCGCCCCAGCGACCAATATTCGAACGCCTCCGCCGTGCCGGCGGCGCAGTCGAACCCCTCACGCTCGGCGATGAGCCCGAGCAGGCCGAGCTGCATGCTGAACCCCGCCCGCACCGCTGCGGCCGAAGGCGGCTTGCCGGTCTTGTAATCGACGATGGCGATCCCGCCGCCAGGCAGCCGGTCGATCCGGTCCGCCTTGCCGGTAAGCGTCACGCCCGCAATCTCGATCTTCCCTGAACATTCGATCCCGAGCACGCGCCGCCCCTCGGCTGCCTGCTCGGCCATCGTCCGCGCGATCCAGTCGATCGCCTCGTCGAGCCGCGGCCACCACAAGGCGCGCGTCAGGGGGTGCGTGCGCTCGTCCCGCATCATCGCCAGCGCACGCGGGCGCAGCGCGTCGATCCGGCATTCGTCCTCGCGCGCCCACATTTCGAGGATGCGGTGAACCTCGGTGCCGCGCCACGCCGCGCTCGGGTCGGCATCGACCGCGTCGAGTTGCCTCAACCCGAGCACGCGCTGTGCGTAAAAGGCATAAGGGTCGGCCTTCAACCGATCGACCTGCGTCACCGAAATCCGCTTGGGTCTCGACTCGGGCGGCGGCACCGGCTCGGGGCGCGATGCGGGCTTGTGCTCGCCCGGATCGTCGAGCGCGCGCGTCCAGCCTTCCAGCGGATGCGCGCGCGTCAGCCCGCCGGCCATGGCTTCGAGCCGCAACCAGAAGCGCGAGGGGATGGCCGGCGCGCGCGCATCGCGGCGGGCGCGGGTGAGCAGCACCTCGGGCGCGCCCAGCGCCTCGGCGAGATCATGCGCGGCGAGCCCGACGCGCCGGTCCAGCCCCGGCAGCCCCAGCTCGGCGCGGATGCGCGGCGCGAGCCACGGATCGGGCGCGGGCTGGCCAGGCCAGGTGCCTTCGTTGAGGCCGGCCAGAATCATCAGGTCCGCGGTCTGGAGGCGCGCCTCGATCAGCCCATAGATGGCGAGCCGCGGATGCCCGCCCTGCGGCGGCCGCACCGCGACCTCGTCGAGCAAGGTGCGCAAGAGCGGCGCGACGCTCTCCGGGTCGATCCGCGCCGGCCCGGCATCCGCCTGCGCTTCCAGATCGGCAAACCATTCGGCAAGCGCACGACCGGCGGGACCTGCCCATAGCGCATCGCCGCACAATGCGCTTGCGGTCTCGCGCAGCGCCGCCAGCAGGTTCGGGAGCGATTGCGCCCCGTCGTCGAACACCGCCGCCAGCGGCTCCAGCACCGGCCGCCCCTCGCGCCACCAGTCCGCCGCGCGGCCATCGCCGAGATGCGCGTCGATTCCCTCCAGCCCCGGCGCGGGGCGCGGCCCTCTCAGCGCCAGATCGAGCGCCCGCGCCCCGTCCAGCCACGCCACGCGCGCGTCGCCGAACCGCACCAGCGGATGCTTGAGCAGCGCCAGCAACGGCACCGGCGCGAAGCGCTGCGCGGCCGCCTCGGCAAGCGCGATCAGCAAGGTGCCCGGCGGCAGGATCGACAGCGGCCGCCCCGCCGAATCATCGACCGCGATCCCCCAACGTGCGCAATGCGCCGCCACCCGCCGCGCGAGCGCGCGATCCGGCGTCACCAACGCCGCCGTCCTGCCCGGTATTTCCAGCGCCTCGCGCAGCGCCAGCGCGATCGCCTGCGCTTCCTCGGCCGGGGTCGCCAATTCGGCGGCGGCAACCCCCGTCAGCCGCCGATCCGCGCCCGGCAGTTCGGTCCATTTGGCAGTGAAATCGGCGGGCGCGAGCGCGTTCGCCACCGCGCGCCCGCGCACCGCGCCTGCATCGTGCCCCCCGCCCTCGCGCCAGGTTTCGACCTCGCCGCGATTGATCCCCATCCGGTCGAGCAGCAGCTTCAACTGGAATTGCGGATGCGTCTCGATCGGCCGCGCGCGGCGGCCGGTTTCGGGGTCGGGCTCGTGCGGGCCGAGCGCCTGCCATTCGGCCTCGGGCATGTCGATCGCAAGGCCGGGCAGCACCACCAGCCCCTGCGGCAACTCGGCGACGCAGCGCATCAGCCGCGCGATCGAGGGCGAGGCGGTGGTGACGCCCGCCGCGCACACGAACCCGGCCGGCGGCGCCTCGCGCCATCGCGCCGCGAGCCGCGCCATCAGCCGCGCCCGCCGATCGGCAAGGTCGATCCGCCCCAGCCGCCGCAATTCCTCGGGCCAACGCTCGAGCACGATCCCGAACAGGTCGAGTGCGCGGCGCCAATGGGTCGAAAGCTCCTCGCCCATGTCGATCGCACGCAGCCGCTCGGGCTTCACCTCCTCGACGAGCAACTGGTCGAGCGCGCGCGCCAGTTCACCCGCGAGCCGCACCGCCTCGGCCGCATCGACCGGCGCGCCCGCCCGCGCGCGCTCCTCCTCGACCAGCCGCGCGAGGATCATCCGACGCTCGAGCGGGGCGACCGCGGGCGGAATGGGCGCCGCATCACTGGCCGGGTCGAGCGCTGCGCCGGCCGCCTCGTCCAGCTCGGGATCGCCGATCGCGACCAGCCGCGGCAGCAGCAGCGCCCCGCCGCTCGCCCGCACGAAGGCGTCGCGCATGCTGCGTTTGGCGCGGTTGTTGGGCAGCAGCAGCAACCCGCGCGCGAGCGCCATCCGGTCCTTGCCGAAGCGGCGGATCAGGCCCGCGGCAAGCGCATCGGCGAACGCCCGGTGCGCCGGGATGGTGAAGAGCGCCGGCCGGGTGCGGTCAGCCATGCCCGATCACGGCTTCGGTCCTCGGAATCGCCTCGGGCGTGCCGACATCGAACCACAATCCCTGATGCACGACGCCGAACGCGCGCCCCGCCTCGATCGCGCGGTCCCAGAACAGATTGGTCGAGAACGGCCCCTCGGGCGCATCGGCGAACAGGCGCGGCGACAGGATCTGGACGCCCGTGAACACGAACGGCGCCACGCTGCGCCGCCCGCGCCGCCCGGTGATGCGCCCGTCGGCGGCGAGCGTGAAGTCGCCGCGCCCGCGATGGTTGGCCGCGCGCGCCAGCGGGACGAGCAGCAGCAGCGCATCCATCCGCGCATCGTCCCACAGCGCCGCAAGCTCGCGGATCGCGTCGGCGGGGCCGTCGATCCACAAATTGTCGCTGTTGACGACGAGCACCGGCCCGTCGCCCAGCAGATCGCGCGCCTGGATCAGCCCGCCGCCCGTCTCCATCAGGCGCTTGCGTTCATCGGAGACAGTGATCTCAATGCCTTTGACGCGGTTCTTCAGATGGGCTTCGAGCGCATCGGCAAGATAATGGACGTTGACCACGGCGCGCTTCACCCCCGCCGCGCGCAACCGATCGAACACATGATCGATCAGCGGCCTGCCCGCGACTTCGATCAGCGGCTTGGGGCGGGTGGCGGTGAGCGGTCGCATCCTTTTGCCGAGCCCGGCCGCCATCACCATCGCCGTCTCCGGCACCGTGCCGCCCGGATCGGGGCGGATCGCGAGCGTGCGCTTCGCCGTCATGCCAGCACCATCGGATCGCCGCGCCTGCCGGCCGGCACGTTCGCGGCGAACCATCGCGCGACCGGCGCCAGCGCGGGCTGCGCGAGGTCATGCTCCAGATAGCGCCATACGCGCGGGCACATGGCGGCGTATCGCGTCTTGCCGTCACGTTTCCACAGCCGGGTGAAGATGCCGATGATCTTCGCGTTCCGCTGCGCGCCGAGAACATGATAAGCGGCGAGGAAACCCTCCCCCGCCCCTGCTTCACGCACGTAGCGTTCGAGCATCGCCTCCTCCAGTTCGGGCGCCACGTCGCGCCGCGCGTCCTGGAGCAACGAGACGAGGTCATAAGCGGGGTGCCCCGCCAGCGCATCCTGAAAATCGAGCAGCCCCAGCACCGCACCGTCTTCGACCAGCATCAAATTCTCGGCATGATAATCGCGCAGCACCGTGACGCTTTGGCGACCGTCGAGCGCCGCACCCAGCACCTCGTCCCAGGCCGCTCGATAGCCCTCGATATCGACATCGAGCCCCACCGCCGGGCAATACCATTCGACGAACAGACCCGCCTCGCGCTGCAATTCGGCGCGATCATAGGGGCGCAGCGGCCCCGCCGGATGCCGGTGCAGATCGACGAGCAGATCGATCGCCGTCGCGTAAAGCCGTTCCGCCGCCTCGGGCGCGGCATCCACCGTCTCGCGCATCCGCACGTCGCCGAAATCCTCGATCAGCACCAGCCCGGTCTCGAGATCGTCGGCGAGGATCGCGGGCGCCGCGAAGCCGCGCTCGTGCAGCCACCGCGCGACCGCGATGAAGGGCCGCGGGTCCTCATGCGGCGGCGGCGCATCCATCAGCACCGCGCTGCGGCCGTTCTCGGTCACGCGGAAATAGCGGCGGAACGAGGCATCGCCCGCCAGCGGCGCGATCGCCGCGCCGCCCCATCCATGTGCTGCGAGGAAATCGGCCGCACCGGCCGGCGGAATCATGTCGGGAACCATCGGTCCTTCCATGCCGCCGGCACCTCGGCTGTCAAGAAGCGCGCGCCGCCGGGTTCTACGCGCAGCGTCAGCGCCAGCGCATCGGGCCAGCGGCCGGGCGCGCGCTCGGGCCATTCGATCACCAGCACCGAATCGCTTCGCGCATCGTCGAGGCCCAGTTCGTCCAGTTCCACGACCGATTCGAGCCGGTATAGATCGACGTGCAGCACCGGAAGGCGCACCTCGGGCGGCTCATATGGCTGGACGATCGCGAAGCTCGGGGACGGCGCCTCGCCCTCGAGCCCCAGACCCGCGAGCAGCCCGCGCGCGATGCTGGTCTTGCCCGCACCGAGCCGCCCCGAAAGGGCGATGACGTCGCCGGGCCGGACGAGTCCCGCCAATCGTCCGCCGAGCGCCTCGCTGGCGGCGGTATCGGCAAGCCGGATCATCCTCTATCCGTGGGAAGGAACATGGCGATCACCGCGGCAGCTCGACGATGATGAGCGTGCCCTCACCCGGCTCGGAAACGAGATCGATCGTTCCCCCATGCGCCTCGACGATCTCCCTCGTGAGCGGCAGACCGAGGCCGAATCCGCGGTCGGCGTGCACGGCATGGTCATCGACGGGCCGATCGAAGGCATGCGCGACCAGTTCGGCATTCATGCCGGGGCCATTGTCGGAAACCACGATCCGCGCGCTATGCTCGCTCCCGTCGGTATGGAGCAGCACACGCCCGCGTTCGGGCGTGCCCGCGACCGCGTGGCGCAACAGGTGCTCGATCACCTGCTGGAGCCGCCGCGCGTCGCCCTCGATCGCGCCCGTCGACGGCGCAACCTCGACCGCGAAGTCGATCTCGCGCTCGTGCGCCAGCGAGTGCAGCGTTTCCGCAGCCGCGCGCGCCGCCGCCGCGAGATCGACCGTTTCGCGGGAAAGCTCGGGCGCGGCCGCGGCCTGCTGCGTCAGGTCGAGCACGTCGTCGATCAACACCCCGAGCCGCGCGGTCGATTCGAGGATCGCGGCGACGTAGGATTCGGCTCCCTTGCTCAGTTTGCCGGCATAGCCGCCGTGGAGCATCTCGGCGAAGCCGCTGATCGTGGTGAGCGGCGTCCGCAGCTCGTAGCTCATGTTCGCGACGAACGCCGTTTTGACGCGATCGGCCTCTTCGAGCGCCTTGGCGCGCTCGCGCAGCGCCTGCTCGATCCGACGGCTGTCGGAGATGTCGAGCATCGTGAACAGCGCATTGCCATCGGGCAGCGGCACCGCGGCGAACTCGAAATGCCGCCCGTCGGCGAACGCCACGCGCCCGCCGCGCTGCCGACGCTCGACCGTCGCCGTGCGTACGAGCTCGCCGATCAGCGAGGCACGCGCCGGATTGGCGAGGCTCGGCGCCGCCTTTTTGGCGAGCGCATCGACGCGCGGGTGGCTCGCCAGGAAATCGTGCTCGAACCCCCACACCTCGCGAAAGCGGTTGTTCCAGAGCTGGAGGCGCCCGTCCGCGGCGAACACGCCCAGCGCCTCGAACAGATTGTCGAAGGTCGCGGTGCGCACGCGCAGCAGTGTATCGCGCGCGCTCGCGAGCTGAACCTCCTCGGTCCGATCCTCGAACACCAGCAGCAGCCCGCCATCGGGCAGCGGCTGCGCGAGCAGGCGAAGGTGCGTGCCACCGGGCAGATGCCAGCTTTCCTCGATGGCGTCCTCGCCGGCGTTGAACCAGGCCCGACGCTCGGCCTTCCAGCTCGGAAAATCACGCGCCTCGGGCACACGGCCCGTCTCGCGCATCCGTTCGAGCACGCGATCGAATTCGGGCCGATCGGCGAGCCATTCGTTGCGCATCGCGAACATCCGCCGGAACGGCAGGTTGCAGAAGGCGAGCAGGTGATCGGCGGTGAACTGCGCGACGCCCGCCGACAGCCGGTCGAGCATCGCCCGCTGCGCCTCGGCAAACCGCCGCGTGCGGACGCGTGCCTGTTCGAGCTCGTCGATATCGACCGCGAACCCCGCGATCCCGCCGGTCGGCAGCGGGATATCGTGGATGCACATCATCCGGCGCGCACCGTCGATGGTCGCGGGCATCGTCTGCTTCTGCGGGATGCCGGTGTCGCGCGCCCGCGCTGCGCCCGCCAGCGGCCCGCCGAGCCCGGCGCCCTCGACCAGCTCGATCCCGCGCGCCACCACATCCTCGGCATCGCGCCCTTCGACCGCGCGGACATAGGCCGAATTGACCATCGCCAGGCGAAGGTCCGGCCCGCGATACCACATCGGCAGCGGCGCGACCTCGATCAGCCCGGTCAACGCCTCGAACGCGGTGCGAAGCCGCGCGGCCTCCGCCTCGGCGGCATCGACCTCGGCGCGCGCATCGGTGGCGTCGAAGAACCAGAGCAGTGCCGATCCCGGCCCGCCCACGCCGGCTGGTGCGCGCGTGCCGTGGATCACGAGGGTGCGGTTCGATTCCCGGGCGCGCACCGGCTGGTCGAACAGGCGCCCCGATTTCTGCGCAGCGGCGGTTTCGTGAACGAGCCGCGCCAGATCCTCCTCGTTCAGCCCCGCCTCGGCCCCGCCCAGTTCCGAAAGGTAGCGTGGCCGCTCGGTGAGCCCGAGCCATCCCACCAACCGATCGGGCGGCGTGATCCGGCCATCGGCAGCAACCAGCACGGGAAGCGCCGGCGCCGCGGCCAGCAACGCCTCGATCCGCGCATGATCGGCGGCAAGCTGCCGCGCCCCCTGTCGCGCGCGGAGCCCGACGAACAGGATCGCGATCGCCGCCGCGAGCACGCCGAAGAGGATCACCCCGGCGAGCACGGCTTGCCAACCGAGGTCAGCCATCGAGGGCGGTGTCCTTTCCCGGCCGGAAGCGGCGGTCGCGCGTCATGGTTTTGCCTTAGGCCAAAGCGGCGCGATTGGAAAAGCGTCGCGGCACAAAAAGGGGCAGCCGAAGCTGCCCCTGCCGAAACTCCGCGGTGATACGCCACGATCCCGGCGCGCGTGCGAACACGACGCGCCTGATATGAAATCAATACCGATAATGATCGGGCTTGAACGGCCCTTCGACCGGCACGCCGATATAATCGGCCTGCTTCTGGCTGAGCTGGGTCAGCTTCACACCCAGCTTTTCGAGGTGCAGCGCGGCGACCTTCTCGTCGAGGTGCTTGGGCAGCACATAGACCTTGTTCTCGTATTCGCCCGCCTTGGTGAACAGCTCGATCTGCGCCAGCGTCTGATTGGTGAAGCTCGACGACATTACGAAGCTCGGATGGCCCGTCGCGCAGCCCAGGTTCACCAGCCGGCCCTTGGCGAGGATGATGATCTGCTTGCCGTCGGGGAATTCGACCAGATCGACCTGCGGCTTGATCTCGGTCCACTTGTAGTTGCTGAGCGCCGAAATCTGGATTTCGGAATCGAAGTGCCCGATGTTGCAGACGATCGCCATCGGCTTCATCGCCTTCATGTGCTCGGCGGTGA
>CAZXFY010000053.1:0-18509 GCA_964639855.1 uncultured Stakelama sp.
GCAGGATCGAGATCGTGTCCTCGACCGTCGGCTCGCCCACGAACACCGGCTGGAACCGCCGCTGGAGCGCCGGGTCCTTCTCGACATGCTTGCGATATTCGTCGAGCGTGGTCGCGCCGACGCAGTGCAGCTCGCCGCGCGCCAATGCGGGCTTGAGGAGGTTCGAGGCGTCCATCGCGCCCTCGCTCTTGCCCGCGCCGATCAGCGTGTGCATCTCGTCGATGAAGAGGATGATGTTGCCTTCGCCCGCCTTCACCTCGTCGAGCACGCCTTTCAGGCGCTCCTCGAACTCACCGCGATATTTGGCGCCCGCGATCAGCGATCCCATGTCGAGCGCCATCAACTGGCGGTCTTTCAGCGTATCGGGCACGTCGCCATTGGCGATGCGCAGCGCGAGGCCTTCGGCGATCGCGGTCTTGCCGACGCCCGGCTCGCCGATGAGGACGGGGTTGTTCTTGGTGCGGCGCGCGAGGATCTGGATCGTGCGGCGGATTTCCTCGTCGCGGCCGATCACGGGGTCTAGCTTGCCGTCGCGCGCCGCCTCGGTCAGGTCGCGCGCGAATTTCTTGAGCGCGTCGTAGCGGTCCTCGGCGCTCGCCGTGTCGGCGGTCCGCCCGCCGCGTAGCGCGTTGATCGCGGCGTTGAGGTTCTCGGGTGTCGCGCCCGCGGCCTTGAGTGCCTTGCCCGCCGCGGTGTTGAGCGACAGCGCCAGCGCGACCAGCAGGCGTTCCACCGTCACGTAGCTGTCGCCCGCCTTCTGCGCGATCTGCTCGGCCTGGTCGAGCACGCGCACGGCATCGTTGTTGAGGCCCGGCGATTGTTGCGCGCCGGAGCCGGACACCGCCGGAATCTTGGAGAGCGCGAGATCGGTCTCGCTCGCCGCCTTGCGCGGGTCGCCGCCCGCCGCCTTGATAAGGCCGGCGGCCATGCCCTGCTCGTCCTCGAGCAGCGCCTTGAGGAGGTGGTCGGGCGCGATCTGCTGATGGTTCATGCGGATCGCGACCGTCTGCGCCGATTGCAGGAAGCCCTTGGCGCGGTCGGTGAATTTTTCGAGGTTCATGCTGTCCCCTTCTTTGTCCACCGATCAGATAGTGTTGCGATTATGCAACACAAGATATTCCATCTCCGTCCGGGGTGACGTGGAGGTTACTCGCCTTCCTTCTCCGCCTTTACCGCATCGGGGGCGAACAGGTTCCCGAAATAATCGCCTTCATACCAGAGCGGCGGCGTGTCGCGATCGGCCATGGCGCGGGTGATGCGGTAGTTCGCCTCGGCGAAGCGGGCGCCCGATTCCCAGTCGATCTTCTGGTGCAGATCGTCGCCGGGATGGTGGTAATTGCCGCCGAGGAAGGTCTTCCACGCCTTCTCGCCGCCGTTCGCATAGCCGGTCGCGAGGAACACTGCGGGCACGCCCTGCTTGACGAACATATAATGGTCGGACCGGGTGAAGATGCCCTGCTCCGGCATCGGATCGGGGATCAGCGCCACGCCCATCGGCTGCACCGCCTTCGCGACGAGCGGCCCCAGCGTCGAATGATTGGCGCCGAACGCGATCACGTCGGTGAAGTGATAGAGCAGGAGCGGCATGTCGAGATCGACGTTTCCGACGATCTTGTCCGCGGGCACCGTCGGATGGCGCGCATAGTAATCGGCGCCGAGCAGGCCCTTCTCCTCACCGGTCGAAGCGAGGAACACGATCGAGCGGCGCGGCGGCTCGCCCGATTGCACGAAGGCGCGCGCGACCTCCAGCATCGTCGAGATACCCGCGGCATTGTCGAGTGCGCCGTTGTTGATCCGATCCTTGCCGGGCGCGTCGCCGGGCCTGGGGTCGGCGATCCCGATATGATCGAGATGCGCGGAGAGGACGACATATTGGTCCTTGAGTTCGGGATCCGTGCCGGGCAGCATCGCGGCGACATTGGGGCTGGTGATCGTGCTCGCCTTGCTGCTCGATTGGATGCGCGCGCGCGTCTTCAGCGCAAAGCCCTTCGGGTGTGCGCCTTGCCGCGCCGCCTCGTCGAGCACCTGCTTCACCGATTTTCCGGCACCCGCGAAGATCACGTCGGCTGCGGGCGTGTTGAGATACCCGCTACCGCGGATCGCGGGCGCCTCGACGAACGGCTTCCCGTCGGGGCCGACCCAGGTATAGCGCGCGCCGTCGGCATAGTGACGCACCAATTCCCACGGTCGCGTCTTCATTCGCTCGCGCGTCGGCAGCGTCAGAAAGCCGACCGCGCCATGGGCCGCCGCCGTCTCCTGCTTGGAGGAATTGAGGTGCGCGCCGATCTCGCTGCCGATCCCGTCCGGATAGCCCGACAGGGCGACGACGATCTTTCCCTTTACGTCGAGCCCGCGATAATCGTGGATGCCGACCGTATCATCGTCGATCCCGTAGCCGACGAAGACGAGCGGCGCGGTGAGATCGACCGTCCGTTCGAGCGCGCTGGGGCTGATGATGACATCCTGCCCCTGCGCGAATTCGGTGGCGCCTTGCGGCCCGGTGACGGTGAGGCTCGCCGGCGTCTCGCCGGGGCTCGTCTTCTGGAAGGTGATCCGCTGATACCAGGTGCCGTCCTCGCCCGCGGGCTCCAGGCCGAGCGCGTCGAACTCGCTGGCGACGTAGCGCGCCGCGATCTCATGCCCGCGGCTGCCGATGTCGCGGCCTTCGAGCAGGTCGTCGGCGAGGAACTCGACGTGCGATCGCACGCCTTCGGCGGTGAAGACCGGCTCGGGCGCTTGCGCGAACGAGGCGGCGGCGGTGCAGGCGAGCAGCAGGGCGGCGAAACGCTTCATGAAAAGTCCTTGGGAATGAATGGCGTGATGCCGCGGGTGTAACGCTCATGCCTTACAGCGCAAGAGCGTCGAGCCGTGGCGCGGCCGCGTCGGGCGGTTGCGCCCCTGCGGCGAGGTGCTACACCTCACTGCATCACATCATCGGGGGGATCCCTTTTCATGAAAGCCAAGCTCTTCTTGTGCGGGGCCGCTTTGTGCGCGCTGTCGCTGCCCGCTTTTGCCGCGCCGGTTCCGGCCGCCGCCGTGCAGGCGCCTGCCGCCGACGCTGCCGCGCCCGTTTCCGAGCTCGTCTCCGAAGTCGACATTCCGTATCAGCAGTTCACGCTCGACAACGGCCTGCGCGTGATCGTGCATACCGACCGCAAGGCGCCGATCGTCGCGGTGTCGGTGTGGTACGATGTCGGATCGAAGGAGGAGCCCAAGGGCAAGACCGGCTTCGCGCACCTGTTCGAGCATCTGATGTTCAACGGATCGGAAAACGCGCCGGGTGATTTCTTCAAGCCGCTGAAGGAAGTCGGCGCGACCGATTACAACGGCACGACGAGCTTCGACCGCACCAATTATTTCGAGACGGTGCCCACCCCCGCGCTCGATCGCGCGCTGTTCCTCGAAAGCGACCGGATGGGGCACCTCACCGGCGCGATCACGCAGGCCGTGCTCGACGAGCAGCGCGGCGTCGTCCAGAACGAGAAGCGCCAGGGCGACAACCAGCCCTACGGCCTGTTCCGCTATCGCATGGTGGAGGGGCTGTTCCCCGCGACGCATCCCTACGGCCACACCACGATCGGATCGATGGCCGATCTCGACGCGGCGAGCCTCGCCGACGTCAAGCAATGGTTCCACGATCATTACGGGCCGAACAACGCCGTCCTCGTGCTCGCGGGCGACATCGATCTCGCGACCGCGAAGAAGAAGGTCGAGAAATATTTCGGCGATATCCCGCGCGGGCCGCAGAACGTGCTTCCGCAAGCGCCTATCCCGACGCTGCCCGCCCGCAAGGACGAGGTGATGAAGGATCGCGTCGCCGCCACCATGATCACGCGCATGTGGGCGGTGCCCGGCGTCAACAGCCCGGACATGGCGCCGCTCGACGTGGCGGCCGGGGTGCTCGGCGGGCTCGATTCCTCGCGCCTCACCGATGCGCTGGTGCGCAAGGAGAAGCTCGCCGTCCAGGTCAACGCCTACAACCAGTCGCTCGCGCAGGTGGGCATCTTCGTGATCCAGGTGATCGTGCGGCCCGGCGTCGATGCCGATGTCGTGGGCAAGCGCGTCGATGAGATCATCGCCGATTTCCTGAAGACCGGCCCGACCGAGGATGAGGTGCGCCGGGTCGTCACCAGTTCGGCCGCGCGCACGATCGCGGGGCTCGAATCGGTCGGCGGGTTCGGCGGCAAGGCGGTCGCGCTGGCGCAGGGCGCGCTCTATTCGAACGATCCGGGCCGCTACAAGGAAGACCTCGAGAACCTCGCCGCGCAGACGCCCGCCAACGTCAAGGCGGTCGCGAACAAGTGGCTCTCGCGCCCGGTCTATGCGCTGACGATCGAGCCCGGGCCGCGTGAAGCCTATGCAGAAGCGACGCCGCCGGCGAAGGTTCCGGCCGACACCGCCGCGAAGGCGGAGGCCGACGAAGCGACCGTCAAGGGCACGCGCGGGCCGCTGCCGGAGGTCGGCAAGGTCGCCGACCTGATCTTCCCCGAGGTCGAGCATACCAGGCTCGCGAACGGGATCGAGCTGATCTACGCGCATCGCGACGCGGTGCCGATCACGCTCGCGACGATCAGCTTCGATGCCGGCACCGCCGCCGATCCGGCCGATGCGCTCGGCACCGAGGCGCTGACGCTGGGCATGATGGACCAGGGCACGACCAGCCTCGATGCCACCGAGCTCGCCGAAGCGCAGGAGCGGCTGGGCGCGACCATCTCGACCGGCGCGGGGGCGGACCGCACCTATGTCGGCGTCTTCACGCCGAGCGCGAACCTGCTTCCCGCGCTCGATCTGCTCGCCGATGTCGTCAAGAACCCCGCTTTCGCGCCCGCCGAGGTCGAGCGCGTCAAGGGCCAGCAACTCGCGGCGATCGCGCAGGAGATGACGAGCCCGCGCGGGCTCGCCGCGCGCGCGCTGCCGCCGCTGCTGTTCGGCGAGGCGAGCCCCTATGCCAAGCAGCAGGGCTCGGGCGATCCGGCCGCGGTCGCCAAGCTGACGCGCGACGATCTGATCGCCTTCCAGCATGCCTGGCTGAGGCCCGACAAGGCGACGATCTTCGTCACCAGTTCGGCGCCGCTCGCCGAGGTCAAGGCCGCGCTCGACGCGCGCTTCGGCGCATGGACGATGCCGGGCACGGCGGGGACGAAGACCTTCGCCGGGAATTCGGCCCAATCGGCGCCGAAGATCGTGCTGATCGATCGTCCCGATTCGCCGCAGTCGCTGATCCGTGCCGGCGTGCTGACCGGGCTCGTGGGCACCGATGACATGCTCGCCTACAACGCGGCCAACGATACGCTGGGCGGTAATTTCCTGTCGCGGATCAACATGGACCTGCGCGAGGCCAAGAGCTGGTCCTACGGCGCGGGCGGCGGCTTCGACGAGCTCGAGCATGCGGCGCCCTACATCATCAACGCGCCCGTCCAGGCCGATAAGACCGGCCCTGCCATCGCCTCGCTGCGGCAGGACCTCACCTCGTTCCTGACCACCGACGGCATCACCAAGGCGGAATTCGACCGCACCGTCACCGGCACGATCCGCCAGCTCGCGGGCAGCTTCGAAACGTCGGGCGACGTGATGCGCGCGATGCAGAATATCGAGCTGTTCGATCGGCCGGACGATTATTACGCGACACTCGCCGACCGCTATCGCGCCTTCACGATTCCGCAGCTCGACGGGGCGATCCGCAAGGTGCTCGATCCCGACAAGCTCGTCTGGGTCGTGGTCGGCGAGGCGGCCGAGGTGAAGCCGCAGCTTGACAGCCTCGGCTTGCCGGTCGAGGTCGTGTCCTCCCCCTCCGCCGAGGGCGCGAAATAAGGAGAGAGACGATGGCGCAAGTCGACGGCACCTGGGAATGCGTCACCAAATCGCCGCTGGGCGACCAGAAATCGACGCTCACCGTCAAGAGCGACGGGAACAGCTTCACCGGCACCAATTCGGGCAGCCTCGGCTCCGCCGACATCGTCGACGGCAAGGTGGACGGCAACAAACTGTCGTGGAAGATGAACATGACGGTGCCGATGCCGATGACGCTCGATTGCGAGGCGACGATCGAGGGCGACACGCTCACCGGCACGGTGGGTGCGGGCGCCTTCGGCAGCTTCCCGATGACGGGGACGCGGGCGGGGTGACCCTTCGGCAAATACCGTCACCCTGAAACGAGTTCAGGGTGACGGCGAAAACGGTGGCTACCGCCCCAGCCGCGTGACGTGCCCCATCTTGCGGCCGGGGCGCGCCGTCTTGCCGTAGAGGTGGACGTGCGCGCCCGGCTCGGCGAGCAGGTCGGCCCAGCGCCCGGCCTCGTCGCCGATCAGGTTCTCCATCGAAACGGTGGGCGCCGTCAGCGCGGTGTCGCCGAGCGGCAGGCCGCAGATCGCGCGGATATGGTTTTCGAATTGCGAGGTCACCGCACCCTCGATCGTCCAATGCCCCGAATTGTGGACGCGCGGCGCCATCTCGTTGAACACCGGGCCGTTCTTGGTCGCGAAGAACTCGCATGTCAGCACACCGACATGGCCGAGCGTGTCGGCGACGCGCCCCGCGAGCGCCGCCGCTTCGGTCCATTGCGAGGCGATCTCGGCGGGGGCGGGCAGGGTGGAGCGGCGCAGGATGCCGTTCTCATGCTCGTTCCTGGGCGGCGGATAGCTCGTCATCGCCCCGTCCTCGCGCCGCGCAAGGATGATCGAGAATTCGTGGTCGAAGGTCACGAAGCCTTCGAGCACCGCCGGCCCGCCGCCGATCGCGTGCCACGCGGCATCGGCGTCTTCGGTCGAGGCGAGCCGCGCCTGGCCCTTGCCGTCATAGCCGAAGCGCGTCGTCTTGAGGATCGAAGGGCAGCCGGTGTTGGCAACCGCCGCATCGAGCTCTTCGCGGCTCGTCACCGCCGCGAACGGCGCCGTCCGCCCGCCCAGTTCGCGCACGCAATTCTTTTCGTTCACCCGATCGCGCGACACCTCGAGCGAGCGCTTTCCCGGCCGCACCGGCACCTCGGCAGCGAGCCGGTCGACCACGCGCAGATCGACATTCTCGAACTCGTAGGTGACGACATCGACTGCTGCGGCGAAGCGATCGACGGCCACATGATCGTCCCACGCCGCCGCGGTGAAATCGTGCGAGACGTCGCAGCCCGGCCCCGGCATGGGCGCGAAGATGTGCGTGCGATAGCCGAGCTGCGCGGCGGCAACCGCGAGCATCCGCCCGAGTTGCCCCGCGCCCAGAATGCCGATCGTCGCGCCGGGCGCGAGCGGGGTCATTCGGGGCTGTCCGCGACCGATGCGGTCTGGCGCGCGCGCCATTCGGCGAGCCGCTCGCGCAAGGCAGGGTCGGAGATGCCGAGAATGGCGGCGGCGAGCAGCGCCGCGTTCACCGCCCCGGCGCGGCCGATCGCGAGCGTGCCGACCGGGATTCCCGCGGGCATCTGGACGATCGACAGCAGGCTGTCCATGCCCTGCAACGCCTTCGATTCGACCGGCACACCGAGCACCGGCAGCGCCGTCATCGATGCCGTCATGCCCGGCAGGTGCGCCGCGCCGCCCGCGCCCGCGACGATCACCTTGAGGCCGCGCTGTTCGGCGGATTTCGCGTAATCGCAGAGCCGGTCGGGCGTGCGGTGGGCGGAGACGACCTTTGCTTCATAGGCGACGCCCAGCGCGTCGAGCGTCTCGGCGGCGTGGCGCATCGTCTCCCAATCGGACGTGCTGCCCATGATGATGCCGACCGTCGCCATGATTCCCGAGCCCCTGCGGAAAGCGCGCGTCGTAGCCGGGGATCAGCGACGGGGCAACCGTTCCAGTCCTCTCCCACCGGGAGAGGATAGCGAAGCTTGCCGCGTCAGCGGCTAGCGGAGCTTGGTGAGGGCGGCCCCGCTATGAAGCTCGGTCGCCCTCACCAACTTCGCCTAAGCCCCGCTCACGCGGGGCAAGGCTCCGTATCCTCTCCCGATGGGAGAGGAAAATCTCACCGCTCGCTCAGATAATAGCGCTCGCGCGCCTCCAGCCCCTCATCCAGCTCATAGACGATCGGCTGGCCGGTCGGGATCTCCAGCCCGGCGATCTCCTCGTCCGAAATCCCCGACAGATGCTTCACCAGCGCGCGCAGCGAATTGCCGTGGGCGGAGATGAGGACGCGCTTGCCCGCCTTCAGCTCGGGCGCGATCCGGCTTTCCCAATAAGGCAGCACGCGCGCGATCGTGTCTTTCAGGCTCTCGGTCGCAGGCACGTCGATCCCGGCATAGCGGCGGTCCTTCGACAGATCATAGGCGCTTCCCGCCTCCATCGGCGGCGGGGGCACATCGAAGCTGCGGCGCCAGATATGCACCTGCTCGTCGCCGTGGCGTTCCGCGGTTTCGGCCTTGTTGAGTCCCGTCAGCCCGCCATAATGGCGCTCGTTGAGGCGCCAGTCCTTCTCGGTCGGCAGCCAGAGCCGCCCCATCTTCTCGAGCGCGATGTTGAGCGTCTTGATCGCGCGCGTCTGGACGCTGGTGAAGGTGAGGTCGAAATCGAAGCCCTTCTCGCTCAACATCACGCCCGCCGCCTCGGCCTCGGCGACGCCTTTTTCGGTCAGGTCGACATCCCACCAGCCGGTGAAGCGGTTTTCGAGGTTCCAGGCCGACTGGCCGTGGCGGATCAGGACGAGGGTGGGCATGGCGTCTCCTATGCGTCGCTCCAGCGAAAGCTGGAGTCGCTCTGTCGTCTACAACATTGTCGTCATGCCGGCGAAAGCCGGCATCTCTTCATCGCGAGAGACCCCAGCTTTCGCTGGGGTGACGGTGGTGGGCTAAAGCGTATCGACCAGCCCGGCGAGCGTTTCGAGGCATGCATGGGCGAGCCGCTTCGATCGCTCGGGCGACCAGCCGAATGCCGGATCCGGGTTGGGATCATGGTCCTTGAAGGGCATTTCGAGCGTCATCGAGACCGCGCCGTACCGCTCGGCAAGCTGGTTGGTGGACATTGACAGGTTCGCCTTGCCGGGCGCCGATGTCTCATAGCCCCGCTCGGTCTGGAAGTCGGGCGTATGCGCCGCGAGTGCTGCCTGGAAGCGGTAGAATTTGTCTCCCAGCTCATCGGTCCAGGAGGGGATGCCCTCGAACCCCGCGAGGAAATTGGCGGGGATCGCTTCGTCGCCGTGCACGTCCATTGCGATATCGACGCCGGTCTCGTCCATCATGTCGCGCACCGCGAGCACCTCGGGGCTCCTCTCCGGTGAGGGCGCGTGCCATTCGCGGTTGAGGTTCACACCCGCCGCATTGGTGCGCAGATGCCCGCGCACCGTTCCGTCCGGGTTCATGTTGGGGACGAGGTGGAAGGTGCATTTTTCGAGCAGCGCCGTCGTCACCGCGTCGCCAGTGTCGGCGAGTCGTTCGAGCGCGCCTTCCATCCACCATTCGGCCATGCTCTCGCCCGGATGCTGGCGCGCATAGAGCCACACCTGCTTCGGCCCCGTCCCGGCTCTGAAATAATCGATCGAGCGCCCGTCGAGGCTCTTGCCCAGCGCGCGATGCGCGAAGCCGGGCTTCGCCGCATAATCGGCGATGAGCTGGTTATGCCGTTCGAGCGTATAGGGCGCGAAATAGGCGAACCAGACGAGCGGCGCGTCGCCCTCCCACGGCCATTCGAGCACGCCGTCCTCGTAGCGCGTCTCGACCTGCCGCCACGTCTGCCGGTCGGTGCTCGCGCGGACCTTGTAGCCGGGCCAGCCGTCGGGATAGGCGGAGCCGCCCGCATTGATGATGCGAAAGGTCGTCGGCCCGTCAGCGCCCGCGACGCGGAAATGAAACCATTGGTAGAAATCGGACTCCCGGTCCTTCGCGATCTCAAGGTCGGCGACGCCGTCCCGGATCGAGGCCACGCGGATATTGCCGCCATCGAAGGCGCTGGTGATGAGAATCGTCATTTTACCTCGGTGGTGATGCCCGATTCGCCGGGGAAGTTCTTGAACAATGCCGCCGCCATCTGCGGCGCCGCGACGAGCGCGGAGGCTTCGGGTGCGTCGGAGGGCGCGGCCCGCTGTGCGCGGCCTTCCCAGATCACCGTGCCGTCGTCGCGCCGGCGAATCCGCACCGACAGCTCGGAGATGATGATCTGGCGCGGGCGGCTCTTGCCGATCGGGAAGCTGAGACCGCCCGAAACGCCGGTATGCCGCCCGAACGAGCCCGCGCCCAGGCCGATCGAGAAGGGCGAGCTGCGGCCGATCACGTCGCGCGAGGCGCGCATGAAGTTGACGACCGCGACATAGTCGGCCTCGCCGCCCGGCGCGGGCACGGTATAGCCGTTGCGCATCAATTCGGTCTGCACTGCAGCGGCGTAGGTCTTGTATTCGAGGCTCGCCGGGCCGGCGGGCGCGAACGGCTCGACCGTGATCGTGCCGCGGTCGAGCGGCGCGCCGAGATGGTATCGGATCACCTCGATCGGCGAAGGGCCGCTCGCGCAGGCGGAAAGCGCCGCCGTCAGCGCGACCGCCGCCATGATCATCACCTTGCGCATCGTGCCCGCCTTTCGTCGCCTCGCGCGAACGTCATGCCGCGCCAACGTTCCAGACGTGCTAGAGGGTTCCGATCCGTAACGAAAGCCCGTCGCGGCCTTGACTTGGCAGGGGGGCGAGGATAGGCGAGCGCCTCATTTTTCCGCACTCCTTCACCAGAAACGAATCGATCATGAAGATCCGCAACTCGCTCAAGTCGCTCAAGGATCGCCATCGCGACAATCGCGTGATCCGCCGCCGCGGCCGCACCTACGTCATCAACAAGACCAACCGCCGCTTCAAGGCCCGCCAGGGCTGAGCGCCGCGCGCGTGCCTTCCGCCGTCATTTTCGACGTCGGGAAGGTCCTCTACGATTGGGACCCGCGGTTCCTCTACGAGCGCCTGATCGACGACGCGTCCGCGCTCGATGCGTTCCTGCACGATGTCGTCACGCGCGACTGGCATTTTCAGCATGACGCGGGCCGCCCCTTCACCGAGACATCGGCCGAGCTGATCGCGCGCTTCCCCGAGCACGAGGCGCTGATCGCCGCCTGGGGGCCGCGCTTCAATGAAACGATCCCCGGCCCCATTCCCGGCATGCCCGAACTGGTGGCCGACCTCGACGGCGCCGGCGTCCCGCTCTACGCGATCACCAATTTCTCGGGCGAATTCTGGCCGCCCTTCCGCGCGCGCGAAGCGCATCTGTTCGATCGCTTCCGCGACGTGGTCGTCTCGGGCGACGAGAAGCTCCTCAAGCCCGATCCCGCACTCTACGCGCTTGCGATCCGCCGTTTCGGCGTCGAGCCGGCCGAAACGGTGTTCATCGACGATGACGAAGCGAACGTTGCGGGGGCCGCCGAAGCAGGCCTGATCGCGCTCCACTTCACCGATGCGCCAAAGCTGCGCGGCGACCTGGCCCGGCTGGGATTGCTCAACTGAGATAAGGCATTTCTGCATGCTCCTGCTTGTGCAGGAGCATGGCCTGAATCGACCTCAGTGTCCGTAACCCTTCAATTCGTCGCCCAGAATCCGCACGACATGCAGCACGTTGGTCGAGCCCGGCGTGCGGAAGGGGACGCCGGCGATCACGACCGCGCGGTCGCCCGCTTTGGCGATATGATGCCTCAGCGCCATGCGCTTGGCCTTGGCGACCATCTCCTCGAACGAATCGACGTCGCGCGTGTGGACGGCATAGGTGCCCCAGATCAGCCCCGCGCGCCGCGCCGTTTCCATGCTCGGCGTGAGCATCAGGATCGGCACCGAGGGCCGCTCGCGCGCGACGCGCCGCGCGGTCGAGCCCGAGCTGGTGAAACAGATGATCGCCGAGGCCGACACCGTGGCGGCGATGTTCTTGGCAGCCTCGGAAAGCGCGTCGGCGGTGGTGGGATCGGGGGCGGTCACCGTGAAATGGACGCGGTCGCCGTGCATCGGATCGCGTTCGACCGCGTCGGCGATCGAGTTCATCATCGCGACCGATTCGACCGGCCAGGCGCCCGCCGCGCTCTCGGCGGAGAGCATGATCGCGTCCGCTCCGTCATAGACCGCGGTCGCCACGTCGGAGACCTCGGCGCGCGTCGGCGTCGGCGAGGTGATCATCGATTCGAGCATCTGCGTCGCGACCACCACCGGCCGCCCCATCCGCCGCGCCACCTCGACGATCCGCTTCTGGAGCGGCGGCACCGCCTGCGGCGGCAGCTCGACGCCCAGGTCGCCGCGCGCGACCATCACCGCGTCGCACATCTCGACGATCTCCTCGAGCCGCTCGATCGCCGAGGGCTTCTCGATCTTGGCGAGCAGGGCCGCCTTGCCCTGGATCAGCCGCCGCGCCTCGGCCAGATCCTCGGGCCGCTGGACGAACGACAGCGCGATCCAGTCCGCGCCCTGGTCGATCGCGAAGGCGAGGTCGCTGCGATCCTTGTCGGTGAGCGGCGTCATCGGCAGCACGACGTCGGGAACGTTCAATCCCTTGCTGTTCGACAGCGCGCCGCCGACCTCTACCACCGTCGTGATCCGGTCGGGCTCGTGCTCGGTGACACGCAACACGAGCTTGCCGTCGTCGAGCAGCAGGCGCGCGCCCGGCTGGACCGCTTCGAAAATCTCGCGATGCGGCAGCTCGACCCGCGTCGCATCGCCCGGCGTCGAATCGCGATCGAGCACGAAGGTCGCGCCCATCTCCAGCATCACGTGCCCGCCCTCGAACCGCCCGACGCGTAGCTTGGGCCCCTGGAGGTCGGCGAGGATCGTCGTCGGCCGCCCCAGCTTCTTCTCCAGTGCGCGGATCGCTTCGATCACCGCGACCTTCGATTGCTGATCGCCATGACTCATGTTGATCCGAAACGCGTCCGCGCCCGCGACGAACAGCTTCTCGATCATCTCGGGCGTGTTGCTCGCCGGGCCGAGCGTCGCGAGCACGCGGACCTTGCGCGTGCGGGGGCTGGAGGCCTTGGTCATGTCCTGATCCTGGGTTGTGCGCGAGTGTCCCTAATCCCTATCTCACCGCAATCAACCGCTGGAGGTAAAGAAACATGCCGACGCTCGACGAACTCGACGATGCGGTGGCGGCAGCCGCCTTCCGCCGGCTGGTCACGCATCTGCGCCATCGCTCGGATGCGCAGAATGTCGATCTGATGGGGCTCGCGGGCTTCTGCCGCAACTGCCTTGCCGACTGGGTTTCTGAAGCGAGCGCCGCGGGGGAGCACCCGCTCGATTCGCACCAGGCGCGCGAGGCGATCTACGGCATGCCCTATTCCGAATGGAAGACGCGCCACCAGAAGGAGGCCACGCCCGAACAGCTCGCCCGGATGCAGGAAAGCGTGGCGAAGAACCGCACCGAGGCCGATCTCGACGAGGCACTCGACGAAAGCTTCCCGGCAAGCGATCCGCCCGCGATGACGGAACCCAATCGCTGATGCACCCCGTTGCGGGAATCGGATGCGCCCCCTAGACGCGCGTGCATCATCCAAAGGGAGCACCATTACATGAGCGACGTGATCGCCGCCGACCAGCTACGTCTCTTCATCGAGCGAATCGAGCGGCTCGAAGAGGAGAAGAAGGGCATCGCCGACGACATCAAGGATGTTTACGCCGAAGCGAAATCCAACGGTTACGATACC
Organism: uncultured Stakelama sp.; assembly: GCA_964639855.1. Classification (GTDB taxonomy): domain Bacteria; phylum Pseudomonadota; class Alphaproteobacteria; order Sphingomonadales; family Sphingomonadaceae; genus Sphingomonas. Next base: position 13,566 of record CAZXFY010000053.1, read on the forward strand.
AAGACGATGCGCGCGATCGTACGGTTGAGGAAGATGGAAAAGCACGCCCGCGACGAGGCGGAGGCGCTGCTCGACACGTACAAGGCGGCACTGGGCCTCGCCTGACGCGCAGAAACGAGGAGGAGAGGACATGATCGTCACCACGACACCCACCATCGAAGGGCGTACGATCCGCGATTATCACGGAATCGTCACCGGCGAAGTGATTGTCGGCGCCAACATCTTCTCCGATCTGTTCGCGAGCGTCCGCGATATTGTCGGCGGCCGCTCGGGCGCCTACGAGCACGCGCTGCGCGACGCGCGCGAGCAGGCGTTTCGGGAGGTGGAGGCCGAGGCGCGCGACAAGAATGCGGACGCGGTGGTCGGCGTCGATATCGATTACGAGGTGCTCGGCAAGGCGGGGTCGATGCTGATGGTCACCGTCTCGGGCACCGCCGTCACGCTCGATTGAGCATCCCGCCACCAGACAGGAAAGCGCTTATGGCAGGTCATTCCAAGTTCAAGAACATCATGTACCGCAAGGGTGCGCAGGACAAGAAACGCTCCGCGCTCTTTTCCAAGCTCTCTCGCGAGATCACCGTCGCGGCGAAGATGGGCACGCCCGATCCCGACATGAACCCGCGCCTGAGGGCAGCGGTGGGCGCCGCCAAGGCGCAGTCGATGCCCAAGGACAATATCCAGCGCGCGATCGACAAGGCCTCGAAGGGCGACGGCGAGAATTACGAGGAAATCCGCTACGAAGGCTTCGGCCCCGGCGGGGTCAGCCTGATCATCGAGGCGCTGACCGACAACCGCAACCGCACCGCCACCAACGTGCGCACCGCGGTTTCCAAGAATGGCGGCAATCTGGGCGCGTCGGGCTCGGTCAGCCACGGCTTCGACCGGATGGGCCTCATCACCTATCCCGCGGGCGCGGGTGACGCCGACAAGGTGTTCGAGGCCGCGCTGGAAGCCGGCGCCGAGGACGTGGCGTCGAGCGACGACGGCCACGAAATCTGGACCGCGCAGGATGCGCTCCACGAGGTCGCCGGCGGGCTCGAAAAGGCGCTCGGCGAACCGGAGAGCGTCAAGCTCGCCTGGCGCCCGCAGACCACCGTCGAGGTCGGTGAGGACGACGCGGCAACGCTCTTCAAGCTGATCGATTCGCTCGACGACGACGACGATGTCCAGACCGTCTGGGGCAATTACGACGTTTCCGACGCGGTGATGGAGAAGCTCGGCTGATTCGCCCATGCTGATCCTCGGCCTCGATCCCGGGCTCGGCACCACCGGCTGGGGCTTGGTCCGCGCCGAGGGCAACCGCCTGTCGCCTCTCGGCAACGGCCGGCTCAGGACCGACAGCGCCGCGCCGCTCGCGCGCCGCCTCGCGCATCTCGACGCGATGCTCGCCGCATTGATCGCCGATCACGCACCCGATGCGGCGGCGGTCGAGGAGGTGTTCGTCAATGCCAACCCGCAATCGACATTGAAGCTCGGCCAGGCGCGCGGCGTCGTAATCTGCGCGGCGGCGCGCGCCGGACTGGACGTCGGCGAATATGCCGCGCGGCTCGTCAAGAAGGCGGTTGTCGGGGTCGGCGGCGCCGAGAAGGCACAGGTCCATGCCATGGTCGCGCGGCTCTTGCCGGGCACGAGGATCGACGGCCCCGATGCGGCGGATGCGCTCGCCGTCGCGATCTGCCACGCCCATCACGTCGCGAGCCGGCGGGCCGGCTTGCGATAGCCTTCAGCGCTTCACTGCGATGGCGTGCGCGTGCTCGCCGACCGAATCGTACATGCGTGCGGGCGCGTCGAGCCAGAAGGGCTGCATCTTGGGCACGCCCGGTTTGGCGATGCCGACGACGTGGCTGGTCGCGGTCTGCCCCCCGCGGCCGTCGCCCCATTGGTAGAGCGCGTTGATCGCGACCATCGGCACGAACATCGGCCGGCCCTTCACCGTGACGACGTTGACCGCCGCTTTGGGCAGCATCGCCATCGCGCGCACCGGCTTCGTCTCGCCGGGCGCGAGATCGAACGGCGCGACGATCGGTGAATCGATGGACTTTTCGAGGAACCGCTTGACCTCCGCATCGTGTCGCTCGCCCGCGGTGAAGAGCTGGAGCGCGACGCGGATATCACGCGCAGGCGCCGCACCCGCATTCCGGACGACGAGCTCGTAATCGACCGCGGCGCTGAGCACGTTCATCCCCGCGCGCCGCGGCCGAAAGACGAGTTCGAGCTGCGGCCGCCCGGCGGGGGCGATCCGGCGCGGCGGCACGACGGGCACGGGCGGCGCCTCGACGCCGGGTTCCTGTTCTTCGGCAGCCGCGCCGCGGCGGCGCGAAAGGAGCAGCCAGGCGAGCCCCGCCGCGGCGAGGCCCAACAGCGCGAACACGATCGGAAGAAGCGCGCTGCCGCCCTCTTCCGGAACCGGCGTTGCGACCGGGGACGGAGAAGCGGCGGGCGCGGGAGTCGCCGACGGAGCGGCCGCTGGGGGCGGGAGCGGTGCAGGGGTGGGCGACGCGGCGGGTGTCGGTGCCGAACTCGGCGTGGGCGCGGGCGTCGGCGTGGCGGCGGCGCGGGGCTCCGGGGCGCGGCGTGCGGGCGTCGCGCTGGGGGTGGGCGTCGGCAGTGGCTGGACCATTACCGGTGGCGGGGCGGCGGTCGGCCGGATGACCGGCGTCGCGCGGGGCGTCGGCGTAGAGGCCGGCGTAGGGCGCGCGCGCGGGGCCGGGCTGGTTTGCAGGCGCAGGCGGTTCTCCGACGAGGGCAGGCTGTAATTTTCGAGGCCGGGGATCGTCTGGGGAAGCGCCGGGGCCTGCTCGTTCGCGGGCGGGGCCTCCTGCGCATAGGCGACGCCCTCGCCGACAAAAGCCGGCGCGGTAAGGCTCAGAATCGTGAACAGATGATACGAACGCATCGAATCCCCGGTGAACGGCGCGGTCTAATCGCGTCAAGCTGAACGCTTGCCAACTATTTTCGGATCACGTTCACGAACGAGACGAGATGAGGCCGCCCGGCGACCATCCGATTGACACTGTTGGACCGGCTTCCTATATCGGGCGCTCCACGGCTCCACCGGGAAATGATGCGCCGTCGCGCAGCGCATCGGGCGAATTGGTGGCCGGGGTTCATACGACGCTTGAAAGCTGCGGTTTCCGGGGCCCGGAGACGCGCGGCTTTTTTGGCGTCGTTTTGCGCGCCCGCGCGCCGGCACATCCGGCGACACGAGATTCTTTTTGCGAGGGCGAAAACTCCATATGGCGACCAAGGCGATCGACAAGGGCGCAGCGACGCAGCGCATGGGCGGCGGCACGCGCAAGCGCCGCATCCGCAAGGTGTTCGGCGACATCCACGAAGTGGTGCAGATGCCGAACCTGATCGAGGTCCAGCGCGAATCCTACGAACAGTTCCTGCGCTCCGATCCGTCGATCGGCTATGTCTCCGGCCTGGAGAAGACGCTGCGCAGCGTCTTCCCGATCCGCGATTTCGCCGGCACCGCCGAGCTCGACTTCGTCAATTACGAGCTTGAGCCGCCCAAGTTCGACACCGACGAATGCCGCCAGCGCGGCATCACCTATGCGGCGCCGATGCGCGTCACGCTGCGCCTGATCGTGTTCGAGGTCGATCCCGATACCGAGGCCCGTTCGGTGCTCGATATCAAGGAGCAGGACGTCTATATGGGCGACATGCCGCTGATGACGTCCAACGGGACGTTCATCATCAACGGCACCGAGCGCGTGATCGTCAGCCAGATGCACCGCTCGCCGGGCGTGCTGTTCGATCACGATCGCGGCAAGACGCATTCGTCGGGCAAGTATCTGTTCGCGGCGCGGGTGATCCCCTATCGCGGCTCGTGGCTCGATTTCGAGTTCGACGCCAAGGATATCGTCAACGTCCGCATCGACCGCAAGCGCAAGCTGCCGGTGACGGCGCTGCTTTATGCGCTCGGCCTCACCAGCGAGGAAATCCTCAACCACTTCTACAACCGCGTCACCTATGTGCGTGGTGAAGGCGGCTGGCAGATCCCGTTCGCGGCCGAGAACTGGCGCGGCGTCAAGCCGACCTACGACATCGTCGATGCCTCGTCGGGCGAGGTAGTGTTCCCCGCCGGGCAGAAGATCTCCCCGCGCGCCGCGAACAAGGCAGCCAAGGATGGCCTCACCGACCTCCTCATCCCGACCGAGGAGATTTTCGGCCGCTATTCGGCCTATGACCTGATCAACGAGAAGACCGGCGAGATCTATATCGAGGCCGGCGACGAGGTGTCGGCCGAGAATCTGGAGAAGCTCGACAAGGCGGGCATCGACCGGATCGAGCTGCTCGACATCGATCACGTCACCACGGGCCCGTGGATCCGCAACACGCTCAAGGCCGACAAGGCCGAGGAGCGCGAGCAGGCGCTGTCGGACATCTATCGCGTGATGCGCCCCGGCGAGCCGCCGACGCTGGAGACCGCCGAGGCGCTGTTCGCAGGGCTGTTCTTCGATCCTGACCGCTACGACCTGTCGGCGGTGGGCCGCGTCAAGCTCAACATGCGCCTCGACCTCGACGCCGAGGACACGGTGACCACGCTGCGCACCGAGGATATCCTCGCGGTGGTCAAGACGCTGGTGGACCTCAAGGACGGCAAGGGCGAGATCGACGATATCGACAATCTCGGCAACCGCCGCGTCCGTTCGGTGGGCGAGCTGCTGGAGAACCAGTATCGCGTCGGCCTCTTGCGCATGGAGCGTGCGGTCAAGGAGCGCATGTCGTCGGTCGATGTCTCGACCGTCATGCCCAACGACCTGATCAACGCCAAGCCCGCGGTCGCCGCGGTGCGCGAGTTCTTCGGCTCGTCGCAGCTCAGCCAGTTCATGGACCAGACCAACCCGCTCTCCGAAGTGACGCACAAGCGGCGCGTCTCGGCGCTCGGGCCGGGCGGCCTCACCCGCGAGCGCGCGGGCTTCGAGGTCCGCGACGTCC
>CAZXFY010000054.1:0-17727 GCA_964639855.1 uncultured Stakelama sp.
GGACGCTGGTTCTGGAGGTGGCGCAGCATCTCGGCGAGAACACCGTCCGCACGATCGCGATGGACTCGACCGACGGCCTCACCCGCGGCCAGACGGTGACCGACACCGGCTCGCAGATCCGCGTGCCCGTCGGCCCGAAGACGCTCGGCCGCATCCTCAACGTCGTCGGCGAGCCGATCGACGAGCGCGGCCCGGTCGAGACCGATCTTTCCGCCCCGATCCACGCCGAGGCGCCGATCTTCACCGACCAGTCGACGGAGAGCGCCATCCTCGTCACCGGCATCAAGGTGATCGACCTGCTCGCGCCCTATGCCAAGGGCGGCAAGATCGGCCTGTTCGGCGGCGCCGGCGTCGGCAAGACCGTGCTCATCCAGGAGCTGATCAACAACATCGCCAAGGGCCATGGCGGCACCTCGGTATTCGCCGGCGTCGGCGAGCGCACCCGCGAAGGCAACGACCTCTATCACGAGTTTCTCGACGCGGGCGTCATCGCCAAGGATGCGGACGGCAACGCGATCTCCGAAGGCTCGAAGGTCGCGCTCGTCTACGGCCAGATGAACGAGCCGCCGGGCGCCCGCGCCCGCGTCGCGCTGTCGGGCCTCACCATCGCCGAATATTTCCGCGACGTCGAAGGGCAGGACGTGCTCTTCTTCGTCGACAACATCTTCCGCTTCACCCAGGCCGGCTCGGAAGTGTCGGCGCTCTTGGGTCGCATCCCCTCGGCGGTGGGCTATCAGCCCACGCTCTCGACCGACATGGGCGCGCTTCAGGAGCGGATCACCTCGACCAACAAGGGTTCGATCACCTCGGTCCAGGCGATCTACGTCCCCGCGGACGACCTCACCGATCCCGCGCCCGCCACCTCGTTCGCGCACTTGGACGCCACCACCGGGCTCTCGCGCTCCATCTCGGAGCTCGGCATCTACCCGGCCGTCGATCCGCTCGATTCGACCAGCCGCGTCCTCGAGCCCCGCGTCGTCGGGCAGGAGCATTACGAGACGGCGCGCGCCGTCCAGTCGATCCTCCAGAAGTACAAGAGCCTTCAGGACATCATCGCCATCCTCGGCATGGACGAGCTGAGCGAGGAGGACAAGCTGACGGTCGCGCGCGCGCGCAAGATCCAGCGCTTCCTGTCGCAGCCCTTCCACGTCGCCGAGGTCTTCACCGGCATCCCCGGCAAGTTCGTCGCGATCGAGGACACGATCCGCAGCTTCAAGGAAGTCGTCGAGGGCAAGCATGACGACCTGCCCGAAGCGGCCTTCTACATGGTCGGCGGTATCGACGAGGCGATCGCCAAAGCCGAAAAGATGGCCGAGGAGGCGTAGCCCTTCTCCCCCTCCCGCTTGCGGGAGGGGAGAAAGACAAGATGCTCCACTTCGAACTCGTCACTCCTGAAAAGCTCGTCCGCTCCGAGGACGTGCACATGGTCGTCGTCCCCGGCAACGAGGGCGATTTCGGCGTGCTCGAACACCACGCCCCGCTCATGTCCACGATCCGCGACGGCAATCTCACCATCTACCGCGAGGAAAAGGCGACCCCCGAGACGATCCGCATCGAAGGCGGTTTCGCCGAGGTCAACGAGCGCGGCCTGACCGTGCTGGCGGAGCGGGCGGAGTAACTCTTCCCCCCTTTTCACCTGCCAAACCGCTGTCCTACAACGCATCGTTCTGCTAGTGTTCGCGATGGTCGCACGACATCGCTCTTTCTCGATCTGAACGACGCACCAGATCACGAACGGGGGAGGCGCTTCGTGTCGTTTTCCCGGAACCTTCGGAACTTTCGCCCGGCCATGCTTTGATCGCAAGCCGCGGGAAGCATCCCCACGCGCGCCCGCTTATATAGGCGGCATGACACAGACCGCCGCCATCGACACCGCCGCCGCCTGGGCCGCCTTCGCCGCGCGGGACCGCAATGCGGACGGGCGCTTCGTCGTCGCCGTGCACACGACCGGCATCTACTGCAAGCCGAGCTGCCCGGCGCGGCGCCCCAAGCGCGAGAATATCACCTTCTACCCCGATCCGGATGCAGCCCGTGCCGCGGGCTTTCGCGCCTGCCTGCGCTGCAAGCCCGACGAGGTCGGTCGCGATCGCATCGCGGTCGCCCGTGCTGTTGCGCTGATCGAGGCGGCGGATGAACCGATCGCGCTGCCCGAGCTCGCGGCGCATGTCGGCTATGCGCCCCACCATTTCCACCGCCTCTTCAAGCGCGCCACCGGCGTCACTCCCGCCGCCTACGCACGCGGCCTGCGTGCCCGCGCCGCCGCCGAGGCATTGAAGAAGGAAACCAACGTGACCGACGCAATCTACGAGGCCGGCTATTCCGCGCCCAGCCGCTTTTACGAAGGCGGCGCCAAACGCCTCGGCATGACACCGAGCGCATGGAAGCGCGGCGGCGCGGGCGTCACGATCCGCTGGGCGATCGCGGGAACCAGTCTCGGCCCGCTGCTCGTCGCCGCGACCGACAAGGGCCTGTGCCGCGTCTCGTTCGACGAGGATGAGGCGGCGCTCCACGCCCGCTTCCCCAATGCCGAAATCGTCCCCGGCGGCGCGGCGCTCGCCGATCTCGCCGCGCGCGTCGTCGCCAGCGTCGAATCACCCGAGCGCGATCAGGACTTGCCCGTGGACGTCCAGGGCACGGCCTTCCAGGAAGCCGTCTGGCAGGCGCTCCGGCAAATCCCGCCGGGCGAGACGCGCACCTATACCGAGCTTGCTGCCGCCGCCGGCAACCCGCGCGCCGTTCGCGCTGCGGGCACGGCATGCGGCGCCAACCACGTCTCGATCGTGATTCCCTGTCACCGCGCCCAGCGCAGCGACGGCAGCATGGGCGGTTACGCCTACGGTATCGATCGCAAGATTGCGCTCAGGAAGCGCGAGGGGGTGGCATGAGCTACGTCATCACGGGGCTCGATCCGGCGCCCTTCCGCCCGCTCTACGGCCTCTCCGATGCGGCGCTCGCCGAACGCGGAGCGATCCGCATGCAGGTCGATGCGCATCCCGGCTTTCCCTGCCGCATCACGCTGGAGGATGCAGCACCCGGCGAAACGGTGCTGCTCGTCAATTACGAGCATCTGCCCGTCGCGACGCCCTATCGCTCACGCCATGCGATCTTCGTCCGCGAAGGGGCAGAGACGCCGGCGCGGATCGAGAACATCGTGCCCCCGCAGCTCGCGATTCGCCTGCTCTCGGTACGCGCCTTCGATGCGGACGGCATGATGCGCGACGCCGATGTCGTCGAGGGCCGCGATCTCGACCCGCTGATCGCGCGGTTTTTCGCCGATCCGAAGGTTGCGTATCTCCACGTCCACAACGCCAGACGCGGTTGCTTCGCCGCGCGGGTGGACCGCGGCGGATAACGACGGCATCTTGAAACGGCCTGCAGGAGCGTCGCTGCGATGAGGTCCTGCCCGCGGGCCCGATTTTGGTCGGGGCGACTGGATTCGAACCAGCGACCCCCACACCCCCAGTGTGATGCGCTACCAGGCTGCGCTACGCCCCGACCAGAGCCGCGGCCTCTATGCGCAACCGCGGCAAGATGCAAGCCGAACACGGCTGGTGCCGTCGCACACCTTCCCCGTCACTCCAGCGAACGCTGGAGTCTGCCTAGTCGGAAAGATTCCAGCTTTCGCTGGCGTGACGTAAACGAATTTCGATATTCGTTTTCGTAAATAGCTTGTCGCACCGCGATCGGCCTGCTTTGATACCGCCATGAAGACGCTCCGCCGCCTCGGCCTGCCGCTCGCCCTTCTCGCCACGCCTACCATCGCGCAGCAGGCGCCTTCTCCTTACGAAACGGTCGATCCGTTCATCGGCACCGGCGGCGAGGGGCACACCTTCCCCGGCGCGGTGGCGCCGTTCGGGATGGTGCAATTGAGCCCCGATACCGACACCACCTGCACGGTGCGCGACTGCTACGATCACGCGGCCGGCTATCGCTATGACGACGCGACGATCCAGGGCTTCAGCCACACGCACTTTTCGGGCGCGGGCCATTCGGACCTGGGCGATTTCCTGGTGATGCCGGTTTCGGGCGACGCGGTGCAACTGGAGCCCGGCGCGCCCGACAAGCCCGACAGCGGCTATCGCGAGCGGTTCAGCCACGACAGCGAAGTCTCGCACCCCGGCTATTATGCGGTGACGCTCGCCGATTCGGGCATCCGTGCGGAGATGACCGCGGGCACGCGCGTCGGCGTCCACCGCTACACCTTCCCCGCCGACCGGGCGGCGCATCTGGTGCTCGATCTGCGCACCTCGCTCTACGATTATCCGGGCAAGACCTTGTGGTCCTCGATCCGGCTATGGCCCGACGGCACGATCACCGGCAGCCGCCAGACGCGCGGCTGGGCGCCCGACCGCAAGCTCTATTTCGCGATGAAATTCTCGGCGCCGCTGGTCGATCACGCCTTTCTCGATACCGAGCAGGACGTGACCTACAAGGGTTTCCAGGGGCCGGGCCGCGGCCGCGACGATCTCGCGGAGAAGCTGGCGCGCGCGCTGGTCGCACGGCTCGATTTCGGGCGCCTCGCGCAGCCGCTCGAAGTGAAGGTCGCCCTTTCCTCGGTCGATGAAGCGGGGGCGATGAGCAATCTCGCCGCCGAACCGGGTGGTTTCGACGCAATCCGCGCCCGGACGAAAACGGCGTGGCAGAAAGCGCTGGGCGCGGTCGAGATCGCCGCCGACGCACCGATGCGCACGATGATGTACACCGCGCTCTATCACGCGCTGATCGCGCCGTCGGTATCGAGCGACGCCGACGGCCGCTGGCGCGGGCCGGACAATGCCGTTCACCACGCCGATTTCACCGTCCACTCGACCTTCTCGCTGTGGGACACGTTCCGCGCCGAGCATCCGCTCCTCACGCTCGTCCAGCCCGAGGACGTGAATGCCGATTTCGTCAAATCGCTGGTCGCGAGCCAGCAGGTGAGTCCGTTCGGCATCCTCCCCGTCTGGCAGTTTCAGGGGCGCGAGACGTGGACGATGATTGGTTATCATGCGGTCCCCGTTATTGCCGACGCCTATATGAAGGGCATTCGCGGCTTCGATGCCGACGCGGCGCTCGACGCGATGGTCGCGAGCGCCACCTATGCGCCTTATGGCGGGTTGGGCGCGTATATGCGGCTCGGCTACGTGCCGATCGACAAGGAGCCCGAGGCGGCGTCCAAGACGGTCGAATATGCCTTCGACGACTGGACGATCGCGCAGATGGCGCGCGCCATGGGCAAGGACGAGATCGCCGACCGGTTCGAGAAGCGCTCGCTCAACTGGCGCAACAGCTTCGACCCCGAGACCGGCTTCCTGCGCGCGCGCAAGAGCGACGGCACCTTCCGCACCCCCTTCGATCCGACCGCGATCAATTACGGCAGCGACTATACCGAGGGGAATGCCTGGCAATATTCGTGGTTCATGCCGCATGACGAGGGCGGGCTGGTGCGGATGCTCGGCGGCGACGAAGCGACGATCGCCAAGCTCGACGCGATGTTCGAATTCGACAATTCGACGGTCGATTACAGCCATGCCGAGGACATTGCCGGGCTGATCGGCCAATATATCCACGGCAACGAGCCGAGCCACCACGTCGCCTATATGTACAATTATGCCGGCGCGCCGTGGCGCACGCAGGAGCGGCTGAAGCAGATCGTCGAAAGCCAGTACAAGGCCGCGCCCGACGGGCTTTCGGGCAATGACGACCTGGGCCAGATGTCCGCCTGGCTGTTCTTCACAGGCATGGGCTTCTATCCGGTCGCGCCGGGAAGCAATCAATATGTGATCGGGCGGCCGTTCGTGGAACGCGCAGTGCTCAATCTGCCGAACGGGGAGGAGTTCACCGTCCGCGCGGAGAACTTGTCGGATGCGAACCGATATGTCGGCAAGGTGCTGCTCGACGGCAAGCCGCTGACGAGGAGCTACATCACCGATGAAGAGATCCGCGACGGCGGCACGCTTACCTTCGCGATGCAGGCGACGCCCGACAAGCAATGGGCAAGCGCGGTGGAGGATCGGCCCTACTCGCTGACGGGATATGGCCCGCGATAGATCGCCGCGCGCCATCGTCATGCCGGCGAACGCCGGCATCTCCCGGACCGGCGAGATCCCAGCTTTCGCTGGGGTGACGGTGGCGGGCTTTCGCCGGGATGACGGCGGAGGTGGACGGAACTCCACCGCCCCTCCCGGCGTAGGGGGTTCACCCGCCCTTCCGCCTCTGCCAAGAAAGCGTCGATGGCTTCATCCACCGATCTGGAACCCCCGCCGCGCGACCTGCTCGACGGTGCCTGCCTCTTTCTCGATTTCGACGGCACATTGGTCGAGCTTACCGATCGCCCCGATGCCGTCGCGGTCGATCAGGGGCTTGCCGCGCTGCTGGATCACCTCGCGAAAAAGCTCGGCGACCGCGTCGCGCTGGTGAGCGGGCGCTCGGTGGCGCAGCTCGACGGCTTTCTCGGCGAACACAGCCGCCGGATGGCGGTGGTCGGCAGCCACGGCGCGGAGAGCCGCCATGTCGGCCGGTCGATCATGCGCCCCGACCGGCCCGAGGCGCTCGACGCTGCCCAGAGGCTGATCGTCGAGAGCTTCGGCGGCCGCGACGGCGTGGTGATCGAAGAGAAGAGCCTCGGCGTCGGCGTGCATTATCGGCTCGATCCGACAATCGAGCAGGAAGCGCATGCGCTCGCCGCCAGGCTCGCCGAGGCGCACGATCTGGAGGTGCAGAAGGGCAAGATGATGGTCGAGCTGCGCCTGCCCGGCCATGACAAGGGCAGCGCGATCGCGGCGATGCTGGGCAAGCCGCCCTTTGCGGGTTGCCGCCCCGTCTTCCTCGGCGACGACCTGACCGACGAGCCGGGCTTCATCACCTGCGCGGCCGCGGGCGGCGCGGGCGTGCTCGTCGGCGAGCGCCGCAAAACGGCCGCCGCATACCGCCTCGCCGATGTCGCCGCGGTGCGCGCATGGCTGGTGGAGGCGGCGCGATGACGGCGACGCTCGATCTGTGGCCGATCGGCAATTGCCAGGTCTCCGCGCTGGTCGATCGGCAGGGCCGGTTCGTATGGGGCTGCACACCGCGCGTCGATGGCGACCCGGCTTTCTGCTCGCTGCTCGACGACAAGCCGCCCGCGGGCGAGGGCGCCTACGGCTTCTGGGAGATCGACCTCGACGGCCGTGTCGAGACGACGCAATCCTATCTGCGCAACACGCCGATCCTCGTCGCCCGCCACACCGACGCGGCGGGCAATGCGATCGAGGTGGTCGATTTCTGCCCGCGCTTCAGCCGCGAGGGGCGGATGTATCGCCCCGTCGCCTTCGTGCGGATCGTGCGGCCCGTCTCGGGCAGCCCGCGCGTGCGCGTGCGGCTGCGCCCCGCGCGCAACCGGGGCGAGCGGCAGGCCGAGACGACGCGCGGATCGAACCATGTCCGCTATCTGCTCGATCATAGCGTGCTCCGTCTCTCGACCACCGCGCCGGTCGGCTGGGTCGAGGACGAGCGCATGTTCCGCGTCGAACGCCCGCTCCACTTCTTTCTCGGCCCCGACGAGAGCTTTTCCGCCAACATCGCCACCGCGGTCGAGATCATGCTCGAGCGGACCACCGAGGAATGGCAGCATTGGGTGCGCGGGCTGGCAACGCCGGTCGAGTGGCAGGAGGCGGTGATCCGCGCCGCGATCACGCTCAAGCTCTGCCAGCACGAGGAGACCGGCGCGATCGTCGCCGCGCTCACCACCTCGATTCCCGAACATGCCGATTCGCAGCGCAATTGGGATTACCGCTTCTGCTGGATTCGCGATGCCTATTACACCGTCCAGGCATTGAACCGGCTGGGCGCGCTCGACGTTCTGGAGGGCTATCTCGAATATCTGCGCAACATCGTCGATAACGCCGCGGGCGGGCATATCCAGCCGCTCTACGGCGTCGGCGGCGAGGCCCGGCTGATCGAGGAGGAGGCGGCCGCGCTTGCCGGTTATCGCGGCATGGGGCCGGTGCGCATCGGCAATCAGGCGTACGAGCAGATCCAGCACGACGCCTATGGCCAGATCGTGCTCTCCAACGTCCAGGCATTCTTCGACCGGCGCCTGCTGCGCGCCGCGGGCGTCGCCGATTTCGAGGCGCTCGAGCCGATCGGCGAGCGCGCGTGGCGGGCCTATGACCAGCCCGATGCCGGGCTGTGGGAGCTGCGCACCAGAAGCCATGTCCATACCTATTCGGCCGCGATGTGCTGGGCCGCATGCGACCGGCTCGCCAACGCCGCCGCCGCGCTCGGCCTCACGACCCGCGCCGAATTCTGGCAGGAGCGCGCCGACACGATGCGCGCCCGGATCGAGAATGCCGCGTGGCGCGAGGAGAGCGGCCGGCTCTCCGCCACCTTCGCGGGCGACGATCTCGACGCAAGCCTGCTCCAGCTTCTCGATCTGCGCTTTCTCGCGCCGGACGATCCGCGCTTCCGCGGCACGCTCACGGCCGTCGAGGAGGGGCTGCGCCGCGGCTCGTTCATGCTGCGCTACGCGACCGAGGACGATTTCGGCCTGCCGCACACCGCGTTCAACGTCTGCACCTTCTGGTTGATCGAGGCGCTGCACTTCACCGGCCGCGACGAGGATGCGCGCATCCTGTTCGAGGAGATGCTGGAGCGCTGCACGCCTGCCGGGCTGCTTTCCGAGGATATCGATCCCACCACAAGCGAGCTGTGGGGAAACTATCCGCAGACCTATTCGCTTGTCGGGATGATCAACTGCGCCGTGTTGTTGAGCAAACCATGGAGCACGATCCGCTGAGCCGCCTGATCGTCATCTCGAACCGGGTCTCTGCCCCGAGCCCCGAACAGCCCGCCGCACAGGGCGGCCTCGCGGTGGCGCTCACCGCGGCGCTCAGGCAAAGCGACGGCATCTGGTTCGGCTGGTCGGGCGATATCGGCGCGCGGCACACGCTCCACTTCGAAACCTATGGCGGCGTCACCTCGGGCACGATCGACCTGTCCGAGCAGGATATCGAGGAATATTACAACGGCTACGCCAACCGCACGCTCTGGCCGCTCTTCCATTACCGGCTCGACCTCACCGAGTTCGAGCGCGAGTTCCAGGGCGGCTATGAGCGCGTCAACACCGCCTTCGCGGAGATCATCGCGCCGCACATCGAGCCCGACGATCTCGTCTGGGTGCACGATTATCACATGATCCCGCTGGGATGGCTGCTCCGCAGGCAAGGCCTCGCAAACCGGATGGGGTTCTTCCTCCACATCCCCTGGCCGCCGACGCGGCTGCTGGTCGCGCTCCCCGATCACCGGCGGCTGGTCGAGGCGCTGTTCGCCTATGACGTGATCGGGTTCCAGGCGGAGGAGTGGCTCGAATCGTTCCGCCATTACGTGACGCACGAAATGGGCGGCACGCTGGGCCCGGACGACACACTGACCGTCGGCGGCCGCACCATCCGCGCGATCGCCTGCCCGATCGGGATCGATTCGCAGGAATTCATCGAAAGCGCGGGCAGCCGCAACGCGCAGAACGTGCGGATACGGATGCTCGAAAGCTCGATCGGCCGCAGCCTCATCATCGGCGTCGACCGGCTCGATTATTCGAAGGGGCTGGCCGAGCGCTTCCACGGCTACGAACGCTTTCTCGACAAGAATCCGGATCGGCGCGCGCTCGTCTATCTGCTCCAGATCGCGCCGCCTTCGCGTACCGACGTCGATACCTATCAGAGCATCCGCGAATCGCTCGATCAGCTTTCCGGGCGGATCAACGGCGCCTATGCCGATATCGACTGGGTGCCGATCCGCTACGTCAACCAGGGCTATCCGCGCGAGACGCTCGCGGGCGTCTACCGCGCGGCCCGGATCGGGCTGGTGACGCCGCTGCGCGACGGGATGAACCTCGTCGCCAAGGAATATGTCGCCGCGCAGGACCCGACCGATCCCGGCGTCCTCATCCTCTCACGCTTCGCGGGCGCCGCCGAGCAGCTCACCAATGCCTTGCTCATCAACCCCTACAGCGCCGAGGATATCGCCGACGCGATCGACAAGGCGCTGTCGATGTCGAAGGAGGAGCGGATCGCGCGCTGGCGCCCGATGTTCGAGAATGTCCGCGACCGCGACGTCGTCTGGTGGCGCAACCGCTTCACCGAGGCGCTGAAGGCGGCGTAGCCGTCGGAGCCAGCCGCTCCTCCAGCCACCGCGCCGCCTGATCGGGCGTGCGCTTGTCGCCGCCGCGATCGACCAGATAGTTCGCCTGCCGCATCGCTTCGACGGGGATCGCCCCGACCAGCGGCCGCAGCGCCGCGATCATCCGCGCGTCGTCGGCGCGGCCGGGCGCGAGCAGCAGGATCGCGTCATAGCCGGGGATCGCGCCCTTGGGATCGGCGAGCACCGTCAAATGCTGTGCGGCGATGCGCCCGTCGGACGAGAAGGCGGAGATCACGTCGGCGCGTCCGCTCGCGAGCGCGCGATACATGAAGCTCGGCGTGTAACGCTGCGTGGCGGCGAAGCGGAGGTCGTAGGCGTTGCGCACCGCGCCCCATTCGGGGCGCTCGAGAAATTCGAGGTCCGATCCGAGCGTCAATTGGGGCGCCTGCGCGGCAAGGTCGGAAAGCGTCGCGATGCCGCGCGCGTCGGCCTCCTCGTCCCGCATCGCGAAGGCATAGGCGTTCTCGAAACCGAGCGCGCCGAGCAGCCGTATGCCGCTCGTGCGATGCGCCCATTCGCCGACGCGGCGGACGATCTCGGCGCGCGGCGGCACGTCGGCGCGATGCATCTCGTTGGTCCACAACGTGCCCGAATAATCGACATAGACGTCAATGCCCCCGTTGGCGAGCGCGCGATAGATCACCGCCGATCCCAGCCCCTCGCGATAGGCGACACGATAGCCCGCCTCTTCGAGCCGGTGCCCGATCACCCGCGCCAGGATATATTGCTCGGAGAAATTCTTGGCGCCGATGGTGATCGTCGGTCGCGTGCCCGCCGCGCCCCATAGCGGCGCGAGCGCGAGGACGATGCCCCCGCCGAGCAGCGCCACGCCCGCCAGGATACGCCCCCGCCGCCGCGTGCGGATGCCACGCTCGATCAGCCCGAGCAGCGCATCGACGACGAGCGCGAGCGCCGCCGCCGCGATGCACCCCGCGAGCACCAGCGCCCAGTTCTGCGTCTGGAGCCCGGCGAAGATCAGGTCGCCCAGGCTCGGCTGTCCCACCGTGGTCGAGAGCGTCGCCGCACCGATCGTCCACACCGCCGCGGTGCGGATACCCGCCATCAGCACCGGCGCGACCAGCGGCGCCTCGACCAGCCGCAGCTTCTGCGCGCCCGTCATGCCCATCCCGTCGGCCGCCTCGATCACCGCCGGATCGATCCCGGCGAGCCCGGTGACGCCGTTGCGCAGGATCGGCAGCAGCGCATAGAGCGACAAGGCGAGCAGCGAGGGCAGGAAACCGAGCGCGGGAATGCCGCCGCCCACCGCCGCCGACAGCCACAGCAGCAACGGATAGAAAAGCGCGAGCAGCGCCAGCGACGGGATCGTCTGGACGAGGCTCGCAAACCCCAGCGCTACGCGCGCGACATGCGCGTTGCGCGCCGACCAGACGGCGAGCGGCAGGCTGATCGCGAGCCCGACGAGCAGCGCCGCCGCGGCGAGCAGCACGTGCGCCGCGAGCAGATCGGGCACCCGCGCGAAGGCGGCGAAGGGGCTCATGCGTCCCCCTCCATCGCGCGCAGCCGCCGCGCCTGCGCGCGCGGCACCGCCACCAGCGCATCCGCCTCGGCGCCGCCCTTGCCCGCCAGCAGGTCGCGCGGCGGCGCATCGGCGACGATGCGCCCATCGTCCATCACGAGCACGCGGTCGGCGAGCAGCAGCGCCTCGGCCATGTCGTGCGTCACCAGCATGGTGGTGAGGCCGAGCCGGTCGTGGAGCCCGCGCACCGCCGTGCCCAGCGCGTCGCGGGTCACCGGATCGAGCGCGCCGAAGGGCTCGTCCATCAGCATCAGCCGCGGCCCCGTGGCCAGGGCGCGCGCGACGCCGACGCGCTGGCGCTGTCCGCCCGACAGCGCATCGGACATGCGCGCGGCGGCATCGCGCGGCAGATCGACGAGATCGAGCAGGTCGGCGACGCGATCCGCCGTGTCGCGCCGCCCTTCGAGCCGCAGCCCGATCGCGATATTCTCGGCGACGGTCATGTGCGGGAACAGCCCGATATTCTGGAAGACGTAGCCGATGCGGCGGCGCAGCCGGTGCGGCTCGGCATCCTCGACCGGCGTTCCGTCGATCAGCACGCGCCCCGCGCTCGGCGCGACCAGCCGGTTGACCGTCTTGAGCAGGGTCGATTTGCCCGAGCCAGACGCGCCGACCAGCGCCACGAACGCGCCGCCCGCAATCTCCAGCGATACGTTATCGACTGCGACCACGCCGCCCGGATAGCGCTTGGACACGCCCTCGAAGGCCACCGCAGGGCCGCGGCTCGGCGATTGCTCTGGCATCCGCCACGATTGTGCTGGATGGAAAAGACGAGGTCAAACGGGGAGAGGCACATGAAGGCGATCTTCATCACCGGCGGCGGGTCCGGGATCGGGCGTGCGACGGCGCGGCGCTTTGCCGGCGAAGGCTGGCGTGTCGGGCTGGCGGACGTCAACGCCGCCGGGCTTGCCGAGACCGCCGCGTCGCTGCCGAACGGGGCCGGGACATACGAGATGGACGTGCGCGATCGCGCGGCGTGGGCGCGCGCGCTCGACGATTTCACCGCCAGGACGGGCAGGCTCGACGTGCTGTTCAACAATGCGGGAATCGCGATGGGCGGGCCGCTGGCGGAGGCGGCGTTCGAGGATCTCGATTCGGTGGTGGCGATCAACTTCATGGGCGTGCTCAACGGCGCGCGGATCGGCCATGCCTATCTCGCGAAGACGCCGGGATCGTGCCTCCTCAACACCGCCTCGGCCTCGGCGATCTACGGCTCGGCGGGGCTTGCCGCCTATTCGGCGACCAAGTTCGCGGTGCGCGCGCTGGCCGAGGCGCTCGACGGCGAATGGCACCAGGAGGGCATCCGCGTGCGCGCGATCGTGCCGGGCTTCATCGAAACGCCGTTGCTCGACGGCACCACGCCGGGCAGCAACCGCACGATCCGCGAGACGGTGACGGAGGCCGGGCTGGAACTGACCTCCGCCGAAGCCGTCGCCGAGGCGGCGTGGAAAGCGGTGCATGGAGACCGGGTGCATACCTATGTCGGCCCGACCGCGAAACGCATGGCCTTCGCCGCGCGTTGGATGCCCGGCAAGCTCCGGCAGATGATGCGGCGGGGAATCGCGTGACCGCCGCCCTATGGCGAGTGCGAGTTGAACAACAATAAATCCGATTTTTTCGAAATGGAAAGGCTTGGCCGTTGCATTTCGTCGGTGGAACGATCCGATCAGGGCTGGAAACGATCCAATCCCCTGAAATATAAAATCCGCGCAGCAGGGGTGTTTTAGTCCTCAGCTACATGGAGAATAAAGAGATGCGGATCGCAACGATTATGAGCCTGGGCGTGCTCGCCGTATCGAGTGCCGCCGTCGCGCAGGTCGCGACCGATCAGTCGGCGCCGCAAGCGGTCGAGAACAACATGACGGCGACCGAGAATACCGTCACGCCCGATTCGACGATGACGGCGCCGGATACGACCGCGGCCGACGACAGCGCTGCGACGCCGGATACGACCGACGACAGCACGGCGACGGCCGACGATACGACCGCGCAGTAAGCGGCGATGATCAGTCCGCGAACGGATCGCGCACGAGGATCGTGTCCGTCCGTTCCGGGCTGGTCGAAACCAGCGCCACGGGGCAGTTGATCAGCTCCTCGATCCGGCGGATATATTTGATCGCGGCCGCCGGAAGCTCCGCCCATGAGCGGGCGCCGGCGGTCGATTGCGACCAGCCTTCTATCGTCTCGTAAATCGGTTCGACCGCGGCCTGATCGGCGGCATGAGCAGGGAAGTAATCCAGCTCCTCGCCGTTCAGCCGATAGCCGACGCAGATCTTCACCTCGTCGAACCCGTCGAGCACATCGAGCTTGGTGAGCGCGATGCCGGTGACGCCGGACACCGCCACCGATTGCCGCACCAGCACCGCGTCGAACCAGCCGCAGCGCCGCCGGCGCCCCGTAACGGTGCCGAATTCGTGGCCCCGCTCGCCCAGCCGCGTGCCGGTCGCGTCGTCGAGCTCGGTCGGGAACGGGCCGGAGCCGACGCGGGTCGTGTAGGCCTTGGCGATCCCCAGCACGAAACCGACCGCGCTCGGCCCCAGGCCGGAGCCGCCCGCCGCCGTCCCCGCGATCGTGTTCGAGGAGGTGACGAACGGATAGGTGCCGTGGTCGATATCGAGCAGCACGCCCTGCGCGCCCTCGAACAGGATGCGCCTGCCCGCCGTGCGCGCCTCGCCCAGCATCCGCCACACCGGCGCCGCGAACGGCAGCACGAAGGGCGCGATCTCGGTGAGATCGGCGAGCAGGCGGTCGCGATCGATCGGCGGCTCGCCGAAGCCGGCGCGCAGGGCGTCGTGGTGGGCGGTGAGCCGGTCGAGCTGCGCCTCCAGATGATCGAGATGCGCCAGATCGCACAGCCTCAGCGCGCGGCGGCCCACCTTGTCCTCATAGGCCGGCCCGATCCCGCGCCGCGTCGTTCCGATCTTGCCCGCGCCGCTCGCATCCTCGCGCAGCGCGTCGAGATCGCGGTGAAAGGGCAGGATCAGTGCGCAATTGTCGGCGATGCTGAGCGTGTCGGGCGTGACATCGACCCCCTGCGCGCGCAATTTCCCGATCTCGGCCTTCAGAGCCCATGGATCGAGCACCACGCCGTTGCCGATCACGCTGGGCGTGCCGCGCACGATGCCGGAGGGGAGCAGCGAGAGCTTGTAGGTCGTGTCGCCGACGACGAGCGTGTGCCCCGCATTGTGCCCGCCCTGAAAGCGCACGACGACATCGGCGCGCTCGGCGAGCCAATCGACGATCTTGCCCTTGCCCTCATCGCCCCATTGGGCGCCGATCACTGCTACGTTTGCCATTTGCTACTTCCTTCAACCAGCGCTCCTGCGAAAGCAGGAGCCCAGAGTCATGGGCGACGACGCTGCAATCCTGGGCTCCTGCTTTCGCAGGAGCGCAAGGATGCACATCCGAGTAGGGCGGAGTCCGACGTCAGCCCAGAGATTTCGCCTCGCCATCGACGAGGACATGCGTGCAAAGCTGCGCCTCGGCCGTATCGTCCGCATCGAGCGCCGCGACGGTCACCCAGCCTTCGGCCCTCAGCCGCGCCGCTACCGCCGGGTCACTCCCCAGGGGCACGAACAGCCGCCGCCGCGCGTCGGCGCCCGCGCCCGCCTGGACGAGCTGACCGACGAAGAGCGAAAATCCCACCGCGCGCTCCTCGCCGTCATTCTCGACGATCGTATAGGCACCCCCGCGCCCGAGCTCCCCACGCACACCCGTCGCGAAGAGCGAGTAGCCGAGCCAGGTCTGATATTCGAACCCATGCCGCTCGGTCGGATCGAGCGTCAGCGCGACATCGAGGCCCTCGGCCACCGCCGCGAGCCCGTCGAGCCGGCTCGCGAGCGCGCCGCCGAGGTCGAACGCGCGCAGCCGTTCGAGCGCGGTGTCGAACGGCCCGGCGGCCTCGATCAGCGGCAGATAGGCCGCGGCGATCTCGGCCACGCCGCCTGCATCCTTGGCGTCGAGCCGGTCCTTGAGCATATCGATCCGCTCGGGCGGGACGGGCAGCGGCCCGGCAGCGAGCACATCGACGAGATCGGGCAAAGTAAAATCGATCGACACGCCCGTGACGCCTGCCGCCTCGAGCGCCTCGACCGCGAGGCGCACCACCTCGCGCGCGGCGGGGACGGTATCGAGCCCGATCAGCTCGCAGCCGGCCTGCCGCATCTCGCGCGCGGGCGACAGCTCGGAAGCACGCAGCTTGAGCACCGGCCCGGCATAGGAAAGCCGCACGGGCCGCGGGTGGTGCGCCATCCGCGTCGCCGCGATCCGCCCGACCTGCGCGGTGATGTCCGGCCGGATCGCGAGGCTCTTCTGCGAGACCGGATCGACGAAGCGCACCACGTCCTGTCGCCGCGCCGATTTGAGGCGGCCTGCCAGCCCCTCCTCGAACTCGGCAAGCGCCGGATCGACGCGCTCGTATCCGTGCGCGAAGGCGGCGCCGAGCACGCAGGCTTCGAGCCGCGCCGCCGCATCGGCATGCGGCGGCAGGCGATCATGGAACCCGGCGGGGAGGAGCGCGGATGTCACTTCTCCCTCTCCCCTCCGGGGAGAGGGCTGGGGAGAGGGGCAGTCCCAAGCGCATCGAGGATCGTTTCGAGCACGCCCTCAACATTCCTTTCAACATCGAGATTCGTGAATCGGATCACGCGATAGCCCTGCTGCTCCAGCCACGCCGTTCGGCGCGCGTCACGCGCCTCCTCGCCGCCATGGGGTTGGCCGTCAACCTCGATCACCAGCTTATGGGATCGCGCGACGAAATCGGCGATGTACGCGCCGATTACGACCTGACGCGAAAACTTCACGCCGTTCAGTCATTTGGCGCGAAGATGCGACCAGAGGCGTCCTTCGGGATGCGTTTGCTCGCTGCGCATCGCTCTTGCGCGAGCAAGCAAAACTTCATCCGTTTTCGGCACAGCCCCTCTCCCAAACCCTTTCCCCAGATGGGGAGAGGGCTTAGCAGCTCAAAACGCCAGCGCCATCGCGGTCTTCACCCCCGGCAGTGCGCGGACCTGTTCGACCAGCGCCGCCGTCACCGGCTCATCGACGGAGAGCAGCAGCACCGCCTCGCCCCCCGCCTCGCGGCGGCCGAGGTGGAAGGTGCCGATATTGACCCCCGCCTCTCCCAGCGTGGTGCCGATCCGGCCGATGAAGCCGGGCCGGTCCTCGTTGACGACGTAGAGCATCGGCCCCGCCAGATCGGCCTCGACCTTGATGCCGAAGAGCTCGACCAGCCGCGGCGCCGAATTGCCGAACAGCGTACCCGCGACAGAGCGGTCGCCCGCTTCGGTCTGCGCCGTCACGCGCACCAGCGTGTGATAGTCGCCCTCGCGATCATGCCGCACCTCGCGCACGTCGAGCCCGCGCTCCTTGGCGAGATAGGGCGCGTTGACCATGTTCACCGTGTCCGAATGCACCCGCATCAGCCCGGCGAGCACCGCGCCGGTGATCGGCTTCATGTTCAATTCGGCCGCCGCGCCCTCGACCTCGATCGACACGCCCTTGAGCGCCCCATGCGCAAGCTGTCCGACGAGCCCGCCCAGCTTCTCGGCAAGCGCCATATAGGGCTTGAGCTTGGGGGCCTCCTCGGCCGACAGGCTCGGCATGTTGAGCGCGTTGGTGACGCCGCCGTTGACCAGATAATCGGCCATCTGCTCGGCGACCTGGATCGCGACATTGACCTGCGCCTCGGTGGTCGAGGCGCCGAGATGCGGGGTCGAGACGAAGCCCGGCGTGCCGAACAGCGGGTTCTCCTTCGCCGGTTCGGTCACGAACACGTCGAGCGCGGCGCCCGCGATATGCCCCGAATCGAGCCCTTCCTTCAGCGCCGCCTCGTCGATCAGCCCGCCCCGCGCGCAATTGACGATGCGCACGCCCTTCTTCGTCTTGGCGAGGTTCTCGCGCGACAGGATGTTGCGCGTCTGATCGGTGAGCGGCGTGTGGAGCGTGATGAAGTCGGCACGCGCCAGCAACGTGTCGAGATCGGCCTTCTCGACCCCCAGTTCGATCGCGCGCTCGGGCGTCAGGAAGGGATC
>CAZXFY010000055.1:0-17346 GCA_964639855.1 uncultured Stakelama sp.
CACCATCTGCGCGCCCATGTTCTCGAACTTGTCCTTGAGCTCGATCTCCTTGGCGACGGTGACGCCGTCCTTGGTGATGCGGGGCGCGCCGAAGCTCTTGTCGAGCACGACGTTGCGGCCCTTGGGGCCGAGCGTGACCTTCACCGCGTCGGCGAGAATATCGACACCCTTGAGGATACGCTCGCGGGCGTCGCGGGAGAATTTGACGTCCTTCGATGCCATGTTGGCTGTTCCTTTGTCTTTGCGTCACCCCAGCGGAAGCCGGGGGTCTGTTCGTTGCAGAGAGATGCCGGCTTTCGCCGGCATGACGGCGGGGAGGAAGGCTCAGCCCTCGACGATGCCGAGGATGTCGCTTTCCTTCATGATGAGCAGGTCTTCGCCATCGACCTTGACCTCGGTGCCCGACCATTTGCCGAACAGGATGCGATCGCCGGCCTTGACGTCGAGCGGCGTGACCTTGCCGTCCTCTGCCTTGGCACCGGCACCGGCGGCGACGACTTCGCCCTCCTGCGGCTTTTCCTGGGCGGTGTCGGGGATGATGATGCCGCCGGCCGTCTTTTCCTCGGCCTCGACGCGGCGAACGAGAACACGGTCGTGCAACGGACGAAAGTTCATGCGCCATCCTTTCCTTCAAACAGGGATGAAAATTCTGGCACTCACCAGAGGCGAGTGCCAACAGCGCGGGATATGCGGATGGCGCGCAGGAACGTCAACGGGTGCGGACAAGGATTTTTTTCGCCGCAATGTCCACGGCCGCAACCCTGTATTGCGCACGTAAGACGCCGTTGCCTCTTCTGTCGCATTGCCTTAGTCAGAAAGCCAGTTGTTTGCGGGGATATGAGGGAGCGACGCGGTGAAGCTGGTTCGAGGCGCCTGGGCGCTGCTGGTGGGGATCAAGGACGCGCTCGTCCTGATCGCGATGCTGCTGTTCTTCGCAGGGCTTTGGGCGGTGCTCTCCGCGCGCCCCGCGCCGACCGCGATCGGCAGCGGCGCGTTGCTGCTCGATCTGGACGGCACGATCGTCGAACAGCCGAGCGAGGTCGATCCGTTCACGATCGCAAGCGGCCGGCAGGTGATGCGCGAATTCCGCCTGCGTGACCTCGTCCGCGCGATCGACGCCGCGAAGGACGACGACAAGGTCAAGGCGATCGTGCTCGATCTCGATCATTTCCGGGGCGGCTATCCGGCCGCGATCGCCGAGGTGGGCGACGCGCTGGGCCGCGTACGCGCGAGCGGCAAACCCGTGCTCGCCTACGCCACCGCCTATACCGATGCCGGCTATCGCCTCGCCTCCGAAGCGAGCGAGATCTGGATGAACCCGATGGGCGGCACGTTGTTCATGGGGCCGGGCGGCACGCGGCTCTATTACAAGGGCCTGATCGACAAGCTGGCGATCGACGTCCACGTCTTCCGCGTCGGCAAGTTCAAGTCGTTCGTGGAGCCCTATACCCGCGCCGAAGCGTCTCCCGAGGCCGAGGCGGCGGACAAGGCGCTCTACGGCGCGATCTTCGGCCAATGGCAGGAGGCGGTGAAGAAGGCGCGGCCCAAGGCGCAGATCGAGCCGTTCCTCACCCGCCCCGCCGAGATCGTCACCGCCGCTAACGGCGATATCGCACAGGCGAATTTGAAGGCGGGGCTGGTCGACAAGCTCGCCACGCGGATCGATTTCGGCAAGCGCGTCGCGGAAATCGCGGGCGCGGGCGAAGACAAGGTGCCCGGCAGCTTCGACGCGATCGATTACGACGCCTATGTCGAGGCGCACCCGCCCAAATCCGGCGGCGCGGCGATCGGCGTGCTGACGGTGGCGGGCGAGATCGTCGACGGCGAGGCCCCTCCCGGCACCGCGGGCGGCGACAGCATCGCCAAGGCGATGCTCGAGGGGCTGTCCAAGAACGACCTCAAGGCGCTGGTCGTGCGCGTCGATTCGCCCGGCGGATCGGCCTTCGCCTCCGAGCAGATCCGGCAGGCGATCCTGCAAGCCAAGGCGAAGGGACTGCCGGTCGTGGTGTCGATGGGGAGCCTTGCGGCGTCGGGCGGCTATTGGGTCTCCACCGCGGGCGACGCGATCTTTGCCGAGCCGAACACGATCACCGGCTCGATCGGCATCTTCGGGATCATTCCCACCTTCGAGGACACGCTCGCCAAGATCGGAGTCACCAGCGACGGCGTGAAGACCACGCCGCTGTCGGGCCAGCCCGACATTCTGGGCGGGATCACGCCCGAGGTCGCCGCGATGTTCCAGGCGGGGATCGAGCACGGCTATCGCGAGTTCATCTCGCGCGTGTCCAAGGCGCGGAACATGCCGCCCGAGCGGGTGAACGAGATCGCGCAGGGCCGGGTGTGGGACGGCGGCACGGCGCACCAGCTCAAGCTCGTCGATCGATTCGGCAATCTTCAGGACGCCATCGCCGAGGCGGCGAAGCGGGCGCAGCTCGATCCCGACAAGGTCCATCCGGTGTTTCTGGAGAAGAAGCCGAGCTGGATCGCGAAGCTCGCCGCACAATTCGCGCGCCAGCAACGCGACGACAATAGCGGCGATCCGGCCGATGCCTTCTCGCGGATCGCGATGCAGCGGCGCGCGATCTTCGCGCAGGCGCTGGGCGACATGCGGCGCGTGGCGACGGGCGCGGCGATCCAGGCGCGGTGCCTCGAATGCGTGGCGCTGGGGCCGGTAGCGCCGCGCCGCGCCGACGTGCGGCTGCTGGACGTGCTGATCGCGAAGCTCGGCCTGTGATCATCCGCGCGGCGAAGGCGGAGGACGCCGCGATGATCGCGGCGATCTACGCCCCGCATGTGACGAGCGGCACCGTCTCGTTCGAGATCGAGGCGCCCGACACGCGCACGATGCGGTCGCGCATGGCGGCGTCCGACGGTTTCTATCCCTGGCTGGTCGCGACCGACGGCGATGAGGACGGTGTGCTCGCATACGCCTATGCGGCGCGCTTTCGCGAGCGGCCGGCGTTTCGATATGTCGTCGAGACATCGATCTACGTCGCCGGGCCGGTGCAGGGCCAGGGCACCGGCCGGCTGCTCTACCGCGCGCTGATCGACACGCTGCGCGCGCAGGGCTTCACCCAGGCGATCGGCGCGATCGCGCTGCCCAACGACCATTCGATCGCGCTCCACGAGGCGACCGGATTTCGCCGCGCGGGCGTCTATCGCGAGGTCGGCTACAAGCATGGCCGGTGGATCGACGTGGGCTTCTGGCAATGCGAGTTGAACGATTCGGCCGTCCCGCCGGCCGAGCCGCGACCGTTCAGCGAGGTAGGCGTGGTGCGGAGTTAGGATCAACTCACGCAAAGGCGTGAAGGCGCGAAGAAGGTCGCCTCACGCGGAGGCGCGGAGATAGCGCGCCTGAGCTTCCGGCCGCGTCAGCGACCTTAATCGGCCCGGAAGATGAGCGGGTAAAGGCCCTCGCTGACGCGAGACAGGAAAGGATGAAACGCCCTCTCCGCGCCTCCGCGTGAACCTCTTCTTCTTCGCTTCGCGCCATCGCGCGAGTCCTCGATCTCACCGCCGCCCGCGATAGGAGGGGAGCGCGAGTTTCCAGTGGATCGCGGCGGCGCGAAGGCCGAAGCCGGCGGCGGCGGCGATCAGGGCGGCGGCGAAGGGCTCCATCCCCAGCAGGCGCAGGCCGACATGGAGCGAGGCCGCCAGCGCCGCGGCCGTCACATAAAGCTCCGGGCGCATCAGGATCGAGGGCTCGCCGGCGAGGACATCGCGGATGATGCCGCCGACGCAGGCGGAGATGATCCCCATCACCACCGCCGGCACGGGCGGCACGCCGAAGCTGAGCGCCTTGGCCGCGCCGAACACCGCATAGGAGGCCATTCCCACCGCATCGAGCCAGGCGAGCGCGGCGCCGTTCCACCACCGCTCGGGCGTCACCCAGATGAGCAGCGCGATGCCGAGGCAGACGAGCGCGACCAGCCGGTCCTGCACCCAGAAGACGGGCGCGTCGATCAGCAGGTCTCGCACTGTGCCGCCGCCGACGCCGGTGACGAGCGCGAAGAAGGTGAGCGTCACCAGCGTCTGTCCGCGCCGCGTGGCGGCAAGCGCGCCCGTCGCCGCGAACACCGCCACCCCGAACAAGTCGAGCCACGGGAGGATGGGGCCGATCTGCCACGGTGCCTGATCCATCGCCCCTTGCTAAAGGAAGACGGGCGATCAGGAAACGGGAGGATGGCAGCGTTGCTCCGGCCATCGGAGCGGTTTGTGACACGGGCCGCGCAATTTCGGGGTGGAACCGGCGCGCGCTCCTCGGCAAAAGGCGCTCCATGCAGCGCTATCAGTCTCCGATGATCGCCGCGGCCATCCTGCTTGCGGCATTGGCCGGTTTCGTCGATGCGATCGCCTATATCAGCCTCGGCGGGTTCTTCGCCTCGTTCATGAGCGGCAACACGACGCGGCTCGGCGTCGGGATTTCGACCGGGGTTCCGGGCGACGTCTGGCGCGCGGGATCGCTGATCCTGGCCTTCCTGTGTGGGGTCGTGATCTCCTCGATCCTGTCGACGCGGTTCGAGCGGCACCGCAAGCCGGTGGTAATGGTCGCGGTCGCGCTGATCCTCGCGCTCGCCGCGCTGCTGACCGGCTTCGTCGACGGCGCGCTGCCGCTGCTGTTGCTCGCGACCGCCCTGGGCGCTGAGAACGGCGTGTTCCTGCGCAACGGCGAGGTGAGCATCGGCCTCACCTACATGACCGGCACGCTGGTGCGGATCGGCCAGAAGCTCACCGACGCACTGCTGGGGCGCGGCCCCGTCTTCGGTTGGGCGCGCTATTTCGTGCTGTGGCTGGGCTTTGCCGGCGGCGTGATTCTGGGCGGCGTCGCGATCGGCGACCACGGGCTGGATGCGCTATGGTTCGCGGCCGGGGGCGCGCTGGCGCTGGCCGGGTTGCTCGCAATACTGGTGCGAGACGGCGCGCAGGCCGGATAGCCCCGTCATCCTCACGAGAGCCGGGCCTCGGCCGAATTTGCCGTCACCCTGAACTCGTTTCAGGGTCCAATGCGGTAATGCGCAATGCGCCTTGTTGTTCTTGAACAACATTGGATGCTGAAACGGGTTCAGCATGACGGCGTTAACGCACCGCGCTCAGATGTGGATCGGTTTCCCCGTCACCGCCATCGCCGCCTCCTTGATCGCTTCGCTGTGCGTCGGGTGGGCATGGCAGGTATAGGCGATATCCTCGCTGGTCGCGCCGAACTCCATCGCCTGCGCGGCCTGCGCGATCATCGTGCCCGCCACGCTCGCGATGCACCACACGCCGAGCACGCGATCGGTCCTGGCATCGGCGATCACCTTCACGAAGCCGTCGGGCTCGTGGTTGGTCTTGGCGCGCGAATTGGCGAGCATCGGGAATTTGCCGACCTTGACCTCGCCCTGCTCCTTCGCCGCCTCTTCGGTGAGGCCGACACCGGCGATCTCGGGCCAGGTATAGACGACGCTCGGGATCACGTCGTGGTTCACGATGCCGGTCTGCCCCGCGATGTTCTCGGCGACCGCGATGCCCTCGTCCTCGGCCTTGTGCGCGAGCATCGGGCCGGGGATGACGTCGCCGATCGCCCACACACCGGCAACCTTGGTCGCGAAATCGTGGTCGGTCTCGATCTGCCCACGCTGGTTGGTCTCCAGCCCGATCTTGTCGAGGCCGAGGCCCTCGGTGTTGGGCTTGCGGCCGATCGACACCAGCACGCAATCGGCGGCAATCGTCTCCGCCTCGCCGCCCTTCGCGGGCTCGATGGTGATCGTCGCCTTCTTGCCCTTGACCGCGACGCCGGTGACTTTCGTGCCGAGCTTGAATTCGATGCCCTGCTTCTTGAAGATCTTGTTGGCTTCCTTGCGGACCTCGCCGTCGAAACCGGGCAGAATCTGGTCGAGGAACTCGACCACCGTCACCTTCGCGCCGAGCCGCCGCCACACGCTGCCCAGTTCGAGCCCGATCACGCCGCCGCCGATTACCACCATATGTTCGGGCACCTTGGGCAGTTCGAGCGCGCCGGTCGAATCGACGACCACTTTCTGATCGATCTCGACGCCCGGCAGCGGCGTCACCGACGAACCGGTGGCGATGACGACGTTCCTCGCCGTCACCTTCTCCTTGCCGACCGAGACGGTGTGCGCGTCCTCGAATGACGCCTTGCCCTTGAGCCACGTCACCTTGTTCTTCTTGAACAGGAACTCGATACCCCCGGTGAGCTGCTTGACCGCATCCTTGCGCTGGCCGTGCATCGTGTCGAGATCGAGCTCGGGCGTGACCTTGACGCCGAGCTTGGCCATCGCCCCGCCCGCCGCCTGCTCGTAATATTCCGACGCGTGGAGCATCGCCTTGGAGGGAATGCAGCCGACGTTGAGGCAGGTGCCGCCCAGCGTCTCGCGCGATTCGGCGCACGCCGTCTTGAGCCCCAGCTGCGCCGCCCGGATCGCCGCGACATATCCGCCCGGCCCGGCGCCGATCACGAGGACGTCATAATCGTATTCGTCAGCCATTTTCCACTCCGTCGTGCTCCTGCGAAAGCAGGAGCCCAGGGTAATGAGCGACGCCGCTTGCGAATCTGGGCTCCCGCTTTCGCGGGAGCACACCAGCTAAAACAACGTCGGGTACAAATCCTTCCAGTGCGGGTTGTCTCGTTCGATCAACTCGATCTTCCAGGCCCGTTTCCATTTCTTCATCTGTAGCTCGCGATAGCGCGCACCTTCCAGATCGTCGCAGGTTTCGAACCAGACAAGCAGCTTGCAGCCATATTTCTTCGTGAAGCCGTCGACCATGCCGTTGCGATGCTGATACGCCCATGCCGGTAGATCGCCGGTCACGCCCGTATAGAGCGTCCCGTTGCGTTTGCTCGCCATCATGTAGACGCAACCCGGCTTCGTGACGCTTCTCCTTTCGGATATTTCTGCGGAAAGCGGGAATCCCGAGTCACAAACGACGGCGCCTGCCACCCTGGGCTCCTGCTTTCGCAGGAGCACTACAAATCGATCAAAATCCGGGTCGGGTCCTCGATCGCGTTCTTGAGCGCGACGAGGAAGGTCACCGCCTCGCGGCCGTCGACCAGGCGGTGGTCGTAGCTGAGCGCGAGATACATCATCGGGCGGATCACGATCTCGCCGTCGCGGACCACGGGGCGGTCCTCGATGCGGTGCAGGCCCAGCACCGCGGATTGCGGCGGGTTGATGATCGGGGTGGAGAGCAGCGAGCCGAACACGCCGCCGTTGGAGATGGTGAAGGTGCCGCCCTTCATCTCCTCCATCTTGAGCGTGCCGTCCTTGGCGCGCTTGCCGAAATCGCCGATCGTGCGCTCGATCTCGGCGACCGAGAGTTTGTCGGCATCGCGCACCACCGGCACGACGAGGCCCTGCGGCGCGGAGACCGCGACCGAGATGTCGGCATAATCGCGATAGACGATCTCGTCGCCGTCGATCGCGGCGTTGACGCTCGGCACGTCCTTGAGCGCAAGGCACGCCGCCTTGGCGAAGAAGCCCATGAAGCCCAGCCGGACGCCGTGCTTCTTCTCGAACAACTCCTTGTATTTGGCGCGCGCCTCGATCACCGCGCTCATGTCCGCGTCGTTGAACGTGGTGAGCATCGCCGCGGTGTTCTGCGCTTCCTTGAGGCGGCGCGCGATCGTCTGGCGCACGCGCGTCATGCGCACGCGCTCCTCGTTGCGGCCACCGCCCTCGGCCGGTTGCGGCGCGGGAGTGGGGGCCGGCGCGGGGGACGGTGCGGCATCGCCGCCCTTCTGCGCGGCGGCGATCACGTCGTCCTTGGTGATACGGCCGTCCTTGCCGGTGCCGGTAATGGTCGCCGGATCGACGCCGTATTCGAGAACCGCGCGGCGCACCGAGGGCGAGAGCGCCGCGGCCTCGACGCCGCCCGAGGGAGCCTGCTCGGCGGCAGGGCGGGCGGGCTTCTCCTCGCTCGGCGCGGGTGCGGGCGCAGGCGCTGGCGCCGGTTCGGGCGTTGCGGCGGGCGCCGGGGCAGCCTTCGCGGCGCCCTCACCTTCCTCGACCGAGCCGATCACCGCGCCGACCTCGACCGTGTCGCCGACCGCGACCTTGTGCGCGCCCATCACGCCCGCGACGGGCGAGGGCACCTCGACCGAGACCTTGTCGGTCTCGAGGCTCGCGATCGGCTCGTCGGCCTGCACCGGATCGCCCGGCTGCTTGAGCCATTCGCCGAGCGTCGCTTCGGTGATCGATTCGCCCAGGGTGGGGACTTTGACTTCGGTCATTCTCTACCTCGCCACCCCAGCGAACGCCGGGGTCTTTCAGTAATCGGGAGACTCCAGCTTTCGCCGGAGTGACGTGAAACTCAAGCCTTGCGCTTCCGCCTGATCTCCTCGCGGACGTTGTGGCCCAGCGCCTCGGCGACCAACGCGCCCTGTTCCATCTGGTGCCGTTTCATCAACCCGGTGGCGGGCGACGCAGACCCGGCGCGGCCGGCATAACGAGGCCGATCGACCTTGCTCTTCGCGTCCGCGAGCGCCTGCTCGATCCGTGACTCGACGAAGAACCAGGCACCGTTGTTCTTCGGCTCCTCCTGCGCCCAGACGACCTCTTCGAGATTGGACATCTTCTTCAGGCGGACCGTGAGCGGTTCACCCGGGAAAGGATAGAGCTGCTCGATCCGGACGATCGCGGTGTTCGTATCGCCTGCCGCATCGCGCGCCTCGATCAGGTCGTAGGCGACCTTGCCCGAGCACAGGACGAGCCGCTTCACGTCCTTGTCGGCAGGCGCCGCAGGATCGGAAAGAATGCGCCGGAAATGACTGTCGCCGAGGAAATCCTGGGCCGACGAAACCGCCATCTTGTGCCTGAGCAGCGATTTGGGGGTCATGATGATCAGCGGCTTGCGGAAGCCGCGATGCATCTGGCGGCGCAACAGGTGGAAATAATTGGCAGGCGTCGTGCAGTTCGCGACCTGCATATTGTCCTGCGCGCAGAGCTGCAGATAGCGTTCCAGCCGCGCCGAGCTGTGCTCCGGCCCCTGCCCTTCATAGCCGTGCGGCAGCAGCAGCACGAGGCCGTTGGCGCGCAGCCACTTGGCCTCGCCCGCGGCGATGAACTGATCGATCATGATCTGGGCGCCGTTGGCGAAATCGCCGAACTGCGCCTCCCACAGCACGAGCGTCTTGGGATCGGCGAGCGCATAGCCGTATTCGAAGCCGAGCACGCCATATTCGCTCAAGGGGCTGTCGAGCACCTCGAACCGGCCATGCTCGACCTCGTTCAGGGGCACGTATCGGCGCTCGTCCTGCTGGTCGATCCATACCGCATGGCGCTGCGAAAAGGTGCCGCGGCCCGAATCCTGCCCCGACAGGCGCACGCCATAGCCTTCGGAAAGCAACGATCCGAACGCCAGCGCCTCGCCCGTCGCCCAGTCGAAGCCTTCGCCGCTCGTGAACATCTCGCGCTTGGCGTCGAGCACGCGGCCCAGCGTCTTGTGAATCTGGATGTCGTCGGGAACCGTCGTCAACGTGCGGCCGAGCGAATCGAACAATTTCTTGTCGATCCCCGTCTCGACGTTGCGGCGTGCGGTCTCGGCATCGGCAGGCGCATGCAGGCCGGACCAGCGACCCGCGAACCAGTCCGCCTTGTTGGGCAGATAGCTCTGCCCTGCCTCGAACTCGCCGCTGAACAATTCGGTGAACTGCTTGATCCGCTCGTCGATCCAGCCCTGATCGACCACGCCTTCTTCGGTCAGGCGCTTGCCGTAGATTTCCGCGACGCCGGGATGCTTCTTGATCGCCTTGTACATCAGCGGCTGGGTGAAGCTCGGCTCGTCGCCCTCGTTATGGCCGAAACGGCGATAGCACCACATGTCGATCACGATGTCGCGGTGGAAGCGCTGGCGGAACTCGATCGCCATCTTGCACGCGAAGGTCACTGCCTCCGGATCGTCGCCGTTCACATGGAAGATCGGCGCCTGCACGCCCTTCGCCACGTCCGACGGATAGGGCGAGGAGCGCGCGAATTTCGGGCTCGTCGTGAAGCCGATCTGGTTGTTGATGACGAAATGGATGCAGCCGCCGGTATTGTAGCCGGGAAGCCCCGAAAAGCCGAAGCATTCCCACACGATCCCCTGCCCCGCGAACGCCGCGTCGCCATGGATCAGCACGGGGAGCGACGCCTTGTGCTCGGCGAGGTCGTTCGCGATCGTCTGGATCGCGCGGGTCTTGCCGAGGACGACGGGATCCTCCGCCTCGAGGTGCGAGGGGTTGGCGACCAGCGACATGTGGACGCTGATGCGATCGAACTCGCGGTCGGTGCTGGTGCCGAGGTGATATTTGACGTCGCCCGAGCCGCCGACATCCTCCGGATTGGCCGATCCGCCCGAAAATTCGTGGAAGATCGCGCGATAGGGCTTGCCCATCACGTTGGCGAGCACGTTCAGGCGGCCGCGATGCGCCATGCCGAACACGATCTCGCGCACGCCGTACTGGCCGCCGTACTTGATGACGCTTTCGAGCGCGGGGATCATGCTCTCGCCGCCGTCGAGCCCGAAGCGCTTGGTGCCGACATATTTCTTGCCGAGGAACTTCTCGTACTGCTCGGCCTCGATCACCTTGGCGAGGATCGCCTGCTTGCCCTCGGGCGTAAACTCGATCGCCTTGTCCTTGCCCTCCATGCGCTCCTGGAGGAAGCGGCGTTCCTCGACGTCGGAGATGTGCATGTATTCGAGGCCGACATTGCCGCAATAATTGCGGCGCAGGATGCTCACGATCTCGCGCAGCGTGGCGTGTTGCAGGCCGAGCGTGCCGCCGAGATAGATTTTCTCGTCGAGTTCGCTGTCGTCGAAGCCGTGATATTCGGTGCGCAGGTCCTCCGGCATCTCGCGATGCGAAAGGCCCAGCGGATCGAGATTGGCGGCAAGATGCCCGCGCACGCGATAGGTGCGGATCAGCATCATCGCGCGGATCGAGGCGTCGGCGGCGCGGCGGATCGCCTCGTCGCTCGCGACGCTGGGCGCAGCCGCCGCGGGCTTGCCCTTGGGCGCTTTGGGTGCGGGCTCGCTCTGCGTCGGATCGAGCGCGGCGGTGAGATCGTCGGTCGTTGCGAGCGGCCATGAGGCTTGCTGCCAGCTCGGGCCGGTGACGGTCGATTCGAGCCCTTCGAACCAGTGCCGCCAGCCTTCCTCGACGCTCGCGGGATCGGTCTTGAAGCGCTTGTAGAGCGTTTCGACGAACGCCGGACTTACGCCTCCGGCAATCTCGCTGAAATCCTGGCCTTCGTAACCCATCTGCCTGCTCCTTCGTCACCCCAGCGCAAGCTGGGGTCTCCCTACAGAGAGATGCCAGCCTTCGCTGGCATGACGGGTTGGGGTAATCAGCCCTTCAACACCTCGACCAGCGTCGAGCCCAGCTCACTCGGGCTGTCCGCCACCGTGATCCCCGCGCTTTCCATCGCCGCGATCTTGTCCTCCGCGCCGCCCTGGCCGCCCGAAACGATCGCGCCGGCATGGCCCATGCGGCGGCCGGGAGGCGCCGTGCGGCCGGCGATGAAGCCCGCCATCGGCTTGCTGCGCCCGCGCTTTGCCTCGTCCTTCAGGAACTGCGCCGCTTCCTCCTCGGCCGAGCCGCCGATCTCGCCGATCATGATGATCGACTGGGTCGCGTCGTCGGCGAGGAACAGTTCGAGCACGTCGATGAAGTTGGTGCCGTTGACCGGATCGCCGCCGATGCCGACCGCGGTCGTCTGGCCCAGCCCTGCATTGGTCGTCTGGAACACCGCCTCGTAGGTGAGCGTCCCCGAACGCGACACGACGCCGACCGAGCCCTTCGAGAAGATCGAGCCCGGCATGATGCCGATCTTGCACTCGCCCGGCGTCAGCACGCCGGGGCAGTTCGGCCCGATCAGCCGCGACTTCGAGCCCGAGAGCGCCCGCTTGACCTTCACCATGTCGAGCACCGGAATGCCCTCGGTGATGCAGACGATCAGCGGAATCTCGGCGTCGATCGCCTCGAGGATCGAATCCGCGGCGAAGGGCGGCGGTACGTAGATCACGCTCGCATCGGCGTCGGTCCTGGCCTTCGCCTCGGCGACAGTATCGAACACCGGCAGGCCTAGATGCGTCTGCCCGCCCTTGCCCGGCGTCACCCCGCCGACCATCTGCGTCCCGTAATCGAGCGCCGCCTGCGTGTGGAAGCTGCCGGTTTCCCCGGTCATGCCCTGGGTGATGACCTTGGTGTTCTTGTCGACGAGGATGCTCATCTGTCGCGTAATTCCTTATCGTCATGCCAGCGAACGCCGGCATCTCTCAGTTCCACGAGACTCCAGCTTTCGCTGGAGTGACGGCATTTCTCAGCCGAGTGCCGAATCGATGCCCTTGCAGGCGACCAGCAGTTCCTTCACCGCATCGACCGACTTGTCGAAGCCGGCCCTGGCATCGCCCTTGAGGTCGATTTCGACGACGCGGTCGACGCCGTTCGCGCCGATCACGATCGGGACGCCGACATAGAGATCATCGACGCCATATTCGCCGGTGAGGTGCGCCGCGCAGGGGAGCAGGCGCTTCTTGTCCTTCAAAAAGCTCTCGGCCATCACGATCGCGCTGGTGGCGGGGGCGTAGAAGGCGCTGCCGGTCTTGAGCAGGCCGACGATCTCGCCGCCGCCCGAGCGGGTGCGCTGGACGATCGCGTCGATCCGCTCCTGCGTGGACCAGCCCATCTTGATGAGGTCGGGCACCGGGATGCCCGCGACGGTCGAATATTCGACCACCGGCACCATCGTGTCGCCATGCCCGCCGAGCACGAAGGCGGTGACATCCTCGACCGAGACGTCGAATTCTTCGGCAAGGAAGTGGCGGAAGCGCGACGAATCCAGCACGCCCGCCATGCCGACCACCATCTTGTGCGGCAGCCCCGAATATTCGCGCAGCGCCCACACCATCGCATCGAGCGGGTTGGTGATGCAGATGACGAAGGCGTTCGGCGCATGCGCCTTGATCCCCTCGCCCACCGATTTCATCACCTTGAGGTTGATGCCGAGCAGGTCGTCGCGGCTCATGCCCGGCTTGCGCGGTACGCCCGCGGTGACGATGCACACGTCGGCGCCAGCGATGTCGGCATAATCATTGGTGCCCTTGAGCTTGGCGTCGAAGCCCTCGGGCGGGCCCGCCTGGGCGAGATCGAGCGCCTTGCCCTGGGGCGTGCCCTCGGCAATGTCGAACAGGACGATGTCGCCCAGTTCCTTCATCGCGGCGAGATGGGCGAGCGTGCCGCCGATCATGCCGGCGCCGATCAGCGCGATCTTCTTGCGGGCCATGGAACCTCCTTCGCGTGGCAAGCGCGCATGCGTGGCTCGCCTGCGCGAAAATCGAGCGCGACTTAGGCGCTTTGCCGCGCGGGGGCAACCTTTAAAGCCCTGGGGTTAAGGATATTTGTTGCAATTCGTTCGCAATATCATTAGGTGCTCATTCGCCCCTGGCGAGGCCGGCATAATAATCCGCCAACACGTCGAACGCCTGCTTGCGCACCCCGGTTTCCGATTCGAGCCCTTTTCGGTTCCAGCCCTGTTGTAGAACGGGATGCTGCCGCCGCGGCGAGCGGAAATCCTTGAGGATCCATGGCGAGAGGCCGCGCAGGAACGGGATCTTCGAGGCCATCTTCAGCGTGGTGCGGTAATAGTCCGCCTGGAACTCCTCCGAGAATTTGTGCGCGCGCGTGGGATCGTGCCGCCCCGCGACCGCCGCGGCGCCCATTTCGGAGAAGATCAGCGGCTTGTCATAAGGCGAGCGCCAGACGAAATCGGCGATCTTGGGCAGCGGGTCTTCGGAATACCAGCCATTATAGGTGTTGACCGCCATCACATCGAGCGACGGGATCAGCGGATCATCGACGGTGAAGACGCTCTTGCCGCCTTCATCCTTGCGCCCGACCAGCAAGGCGGCGGAGACGAGGCGGCTGGGATCGAGCCGGCGCGCGTCGTCGGCGAGTGTCTTCAGAAAGGCGTTGCGGGCGGGGCCGATCGGCGTTTCGTTGCCGACGCTCCAGATGACGATCGATGCACGATTGCGATCGCGGGCGATCTCCTCGGCGAGCATGTGCCGCGCCTTGGCGAGCACGGCGGGATCGTCGAAATCGACCAGCCAATAGACCGGAATCTCGCTCCACACGAGCAGGCCGAGTGTGTCGGCCATACGCGTCATCACCGCCGAGTGCGGATAGTGGGCGAGCCGAACGAAATTGCCGTGCAGCCCCTCCTTCACCTCGGTGAGCAACGCGCGGGCCGCCGCAGGGGTGATCGCGCGCGTGGGGTTCTCGCCGAACTCCTCCTCGTGCAGCGCGATGCCGCGCAGGAAGACCGGCTTGCCGTTCAGGAAGATGTCGTGGCCGCGGACCGCGATCGTGCGGAAGCCGATGCGATCCTTCCACACATCCTTGCCCGCCGCGATCTCGACATCGTAAAGGTACGGCGTTTCCGGCGACCAGCGCACCAGCGCGGCGGGCGCGGCCATCGTCGCGCGCCAATGCCCCGAGGAGTCGGTGCGCCCCGGCAGCGACACGCCCAGCGCGGGAATACGCAGCGTGAGCGGCAGGTTCGCCGCCTGCTTGCCGTCGAGTTCCGCATCGACCGCGATGCGGCCGTCGCGCATCAGGCGCACCCAGGCGTCGTCGACATAGGTGGCGGGCGTCGTCACCAGCGTCACCGCGCGGGTGAGGCCGCCATAGGTCTCCCAGTCGGTGACGGGGGGCGGCACGTCTTTCGTGGTGCGCACCGAATCCACGCCGACGGTGATCTGGTTGTCGCCGGGCTCGACCAATCCGGTCACTTCGAAAGCGAAGGTGGTGAAGCCGCCCTCATGCTCGCCGACATGCTTACCGTTCAAATAAACGTGCGCGCGGTAATTGGCGGCGCCGAAACGCAGGAACTGGCGCTCGCCCGGCTTCGGATCGGCGGTGAAATGCCGCTGATACCAGACCAGCCCCTGATAGTGCCGCATCTCCGGGCTGTGCGTCAGCCAGGACGACGGCAGGCTCACGACGGGCGAGCGCGCCATGTCATATTCGTAGAGCGCGGCCGGATTGTCGCGCATCGCCTGCGCGACGTCGGTGGTATCGTAGCGGCGGTGACCGATCCCCGGTTCCTCGCCATGGAACCCTGCCGCGCCGTCACGATACGGGTCGATCGAATAATGCCACGGGCCGGAGAGATCGAGATGCGCGCGCAGATCGCCGGCCGCGAGCACCGGATCGGTCATCGGCGGCGCCTCCTGCGCCATGGCGCCACCCGCGATCGGCGCTGTCAGCGCCACGATCGCCCGCGCGAGCCAGAATCCCCGCATCCGCCCCTCCGTTCCTGCTTATGGGAACGCTACCGCGATGGTGGCGGCGGGTCCAGTCAGACAGCGCCGTGGCCCTGCGCCAGATAGTCTTCCGAGCGCATCTCCTCGAGCCGCGAGGCGGTGCGCTCGAACTCAAAGGCGCCGTCGCCTGCGGTGTAGAGGGCGCCCGGCTGCGCGTCTGCGGCGGCGAGCAGCTTGACCTTGTGTTCGTAGAGCGCGTCGATCAGCGTGACGAAGCGCGCCGCCTCGTTTCGGTTGTCCGGCCCCATTTTCGGAATGCCGACGAGAATGACCGTGTGATAGCGCCGTGCGACCGCCAGGTAATCCGCCGCCCCCCGCGCCTCGCCGCACAGCCGCTTGAACGAGAAGACCGCGACGCCCTTGATGGTCTTGGGGACATGAAGCGTGCGGCCGCCGGGCACCGGAATGTCCTCGCTCGGCACATGCGCCCGGTCCTCGACCGGATAGTCGGTGAGGCGGAAGAAGGCGGCGGAAAGTTTCTCGGTCGCCGCAGCGCCGTTGGGCACCAGCCAGGTGTCCATCCGCCCGAGCCGGTCGAGCCGGTAATCGACCGGGCCGTTGAGCGCGAGCACGTCCGTCCTGCGCTCCAGCGCGGCGATGAAGGGCAGGAAATGCTCGCGGTTGAGCCCGTTCTTGTAGAGGTCTTGCGGCGGGCGGTTCGATGTCGCCACCATTGTCATGCCGCGTTGCCACATCGCCGCGAACAGGCGCGAGAGGATCATCGCGTCGGCGGAATTGTTGACCACCATCTCGTCGAAGGCGAGCAGGCGCACGTTCTCGGTCATCGCCACGGCGACGGGTGCAATCGGATCGCCTTCCTCCTTCTTGCGCTCCTCGGCGAGCCGCGCGTGGACCTCCAGCATGAACTCGTGGAAATGGACGCGACGCTTGCGGCGGATATCGAGGCAGCCGAAGAACAAATCCATCAGCATCGACTTGCCCCTGCCGACCCCGCCCCACAGATAGACGCCCTGCGGCGCCTCCGGCCGTCGCCCGAGCGCGCGCCACAGCACGCTGCCGCGATGCGGCGTCGCTTCCAGCTCGCTCGCCAGCGTATCGAGGCGGCGGGCGGCGGCCTCCTGCCCGGCATCGGGCCGCAGCTCGCCCGCCGCGACCAGCGCTTCATAACGGGCGAGGACGGCGCTCATCGCGCCTCCCCGTCATGCCGGACTCGTTCCGGCATCCACCGTCGCGCCAGGCGACAATGCCCGACCGGGATGCAACCATGGCCCCCGGAACAAGCCCGGGGTGACCGCGTGATCCAGGCGATCATCGCCGCGTCGGCTTCCTGATCGTGCCCGAAAAACTTGCCACCTTGTCCCCGCCCTGCACCACCAGCCCGCGCAGGAAGAGCAGCCGCCCGGTCTCGCGCAGCAATTCGACGCGGGCCTCCAGCGGCTCGCCCGTCCGCCCGCGTCCCATGAACTGCACCGACAGGTCGAGCGTCACCGCCGTCCCGGCCTCGACCACGCCGAACCCGCGCGAGGCGGCGAACAGCGCGATGTCGATGAAGGCGAGCAGCGCGCCGCCGTGGAGATCGTCCTGAAGGTTCGAATGCTCGTGCCGCGGCGTCATCCGCACGCGCGCGACCTCGCCCTCCATCCTCAGCAGGAAAGGGCCGAGCAGGCTATTGAACCGCGTCGGATCGGAAAGCTCCCACGTCATCCAGCCGGGATGATCGGGCGCATCGCTGGTCAGGAAAGAGGGCGCTTCCGGCATCGCCACGCTTCGAGCCGATTCTACAGAACCCGCTCGGCTTCCATCTTCTTGATCTCGGCGATCGCCTTGGCGGGGTTGAGGCCCTTGGGGCAGACGTTCGCGCAGTTCATGATCGTGTGGCAGCGATAGAGGCGGAACGGGTCTTCGAGCGCATCGAGCCGCTCACCGGTCATCTCGTCGCGGCTGTCGGCAAGCCAGCGATAGGCCTGGAGCAGGATCGCGGGGCCGAGGAACTTGTCCTGGTTCCACCAATAGCTGGGGCAGCCGGTCGAGCAGCAGGCGCACAGGATGCACTCGTAAAGGCCGTTCAATTTGTCGCGCTGCTCG
>CAZXFY010000056.1:0-17008 GCA_964639855.1 uncultured Stakelama sp.
CGCGCTTTGTGGATTCAGCGCATCAACGCGGCGACGCGGGCCGAGGGGCTGACCTACGGCCAGTTCATGCACGGGCTGAAGCTCGCGGGCATCGAGCTCGACCGCAAGGTGCTCGCCGACATCGCGATGCACGAGGCGGAAGCGTTTAGCGCCATCGTCGCGCAGGCGAAGGCTGCTCTCCCGCAAGCAGCCTGAACCGGCCTGTAGCGACCAACGGAGGGCGCGGGTGGGATGCCATCCGCGCCCTTTTCGTTTTTTCCGTCATTCCCGCGAAGGCGGGAATCCAGACTGGCTGACGTGGCCACTCTAAGGAGACGCGGTGCTTCTGGATTCCCACCTTCGCGGGGATAACGGTGGAGAGGGCAAAAGATGGAAAAGCAGCCCTGCGTTTACATCATGACGAGCGGACGGCATGGCACGCTCTATATCGGCGTGACCTCGAACCTGACTGGCCGCGTCATGCAGCACCGCGAGGGAACGTTCGAGGGATTCAGCAAGCGGTATGGCTGCACTCGGCTCGTCTGGTTCGCCGTGGCCGATGAAATGGAGGCAGCGATCCGGCGCGAAAAGCAGTTGAAGAAATGGAACAGGGACTGGAAGGCACGTCTGATCGAAGAGAAGAATCCCGAATGGGACGATCTTGCGATCGGATTGGGGCTGCCGCCGTTCAGGGCGGTCGAGAGCAATGGCGAATGACGTGCGTCTGGATTCCCGCCTTCGCGGGAACGACGAAAGGGTAGGAATGGCCGACTTGGATCAACTCAAGGCTGACCTGCTGGCGGCGATCGATAGCGCGGACCTTGACGTCCTCGAAGCGCTGCGCGTGTCCGCGCTCGGCAAATCGGGGAGCGTGACCGCGCTGTTGAAGTCGCTCGGCAAGATGACGCCCGAGGAGCGGCAGACGGAAGGGCCGCGTATCCATGCGCTGCGCGAGGCCGTCACCGAGGCGATCGGCGCGCGCAAGGCGGCGCTGGAGCGGGCGGCGCTCGATGCGCGGCTCGCGGCCGAGACGATCGACATGACATTGCCGGCCGATGCGCCGCCCGGCGGCACGGTGCATCCGGTGAGCCAGGTGATGGACGAGCTTGCCGAGATTTTCGCGGACCTGGGCTTCGCGGTCGCGACCGGGCCGGAGATCGAGGACGACTGGCACAATTTCACCGCGCTCAACATCCCCGAAAGCCACCCGGCGCGGGCGATGCACGACACCTTCTATTTCCCCGAGGATGCGAGCGGCGAGCGCAAGATGCTGCTGCGCACGCACACCTCGCCGGTGCAGATCCGGACGATGATGGCGAACAAGCCGCCGATCCGCATCATCGCGCCGGGGCGAACCTATCGCTCCGATTCGGACGCGACGCATACGCCGATGTTCCATCAGGTAGAGGGGCTGGTGATCGACAAGGGGATCACGCTCGGGCATCTCAAATGGACGCTGGAGACCTTCCTCAAGGCGTTCTTCGAGCGCGACGACATCGTGCTGCGGCTGCGGCCGAGCTACTTCCCCTTCACCGAACCCTCGGCGGAGGTCGATGTCGGCTACACGCTCCAGAAGGGCAAGCGCGTGATCGGCGGCAGCCCTGATTCCGACAATGGCGGCTGGATGGAAGTGCTCGGCTCGGGGATGGTGCATCCGAAGGTGATCGCGGCGTGCGGGCTCGACCCCGAGGCGTGGCAGGGCTTCGCCTTCGGGTGCGGGATCGACCGGCTGGCGATGCTCAAATACGGGATGGACGATCTGCGCGCCTTCTTCGACGGCGATC
This sequence comes from uncultured Stakelama sp., assembly GCA_964639855.1. GTDB lineage: Bacteria > Pseudomonadota > Alphaproteobacteria > Sphingomonadales > Sphingomonadaceae > Sphingomonas. Next base: position 1,764 of record CAZXFY010000056.1, read on the forward strand.
TGCGCTGGCTCAAACATTACGGATTCTCGGCGCTCGACGTGCCGACGCTCAGCGGGGGAGTGGGGGCCTAGTCGTCACCCCAGCGAAAGCTGGGGTCTCGTGAATGGTGCCGTACCCAATAATTCAGAAAAGACCCCAGCTTTCGCTGGGGTGACGGGAAAAAAGATGAAGTTCACGCTTTCCTGGCTCGAGGAGCATCTCGACACGCAAGCCTCGCTCGACGAGATCGTCGAGGCGCTGACGCGCGTGGGGCTGGAGGTCGAGGGCGTCGCCGATCCGGGCGAAAGCCTCGCGGCGTTTCGCGTCGCCAGGGTGCTGAGCGCCGAAAAGCATCCGCAGGCGGACAAGCTTCAGGTGCTCAGCGTCGATGCCGGTGAGGGCCCGGTGCAGGTGGTGTGCGGGGCGCCCAATGCGCGGGCCGGGCTGGTCGGCGTGTTCGGTGCGCCGGGGACCTATGTGCCGGGGAGCGACATCACGCTCAAGGTGGCGGCGATCCGCGGCGTCGAATCGCGGGGCATGATGTGCTCGGTGCGCGAACTCGAACTGGGCGACGCGCATGAGGGGATCATCGAATTGCCCGCGGACGCGCCGGTGGGGGCGTCCTATTCGGATTATGCGGGGCTGAACGATCCGGTGATCGACGTCGCGATCACGCCCAACCGGCAGGATTGCATGGGCGTGCGCGGGATCGCGCGCGATCTCGCGGCGGCGGGGCTGGGGGCGTTGCGGCCGCTCTCCGTCCCCGGCTCCTCCGCCCTCGTTCGCCCTGAGCTTGTCGAAGGGCAGGAAAAGCGGGCTTCGACAGGCTCAGCCCGAACGGAGGTGGCCGGTGATGGCGCCGGACCGGACGTCCGCACCGACGACCCCGAAGGCTGCCCGGCTTTCTATGGGCAGGCCGTCTCCGGCGTGACGAACGGCGACGCGCCCGAGTGGATGCGGCGGCGGCTCACCGCGATCGGGCAGAAGCCGATTTCGGCGCTGGTCGATATCACCAATTATGTGATGATCGACCTGGGGCGGCCGTTGCACGTTTATGATCGGGCCAAGCTGAAAGGCGGGCTCGTCGCGCGGCGGGCGACGGCGGGCGAGCGGGTGCTCGCGCTCAACGGCAAGACCTATGCGCTCGACGAGAGCATGACGGTGATCGCCGACGACGCCCATGTCCACGATATCGGCGGGATCATGGGCGGCGAGGAATCGGGCGTGACCGAAAGCACGACCGACGTGCTGATCGAATGCGCCTATTTCGACCCCGACCATATCGCGCGCACCGGGCAGAAGCTCGGCCTCACCAGCGACGCGCGGCAGCGGTTTGAACGCGGGGTCGATCCGGCGTTCCTCGACGAAGGGCTGGCGATTGCCTGCGCATTGGTGCTCGATATCTGCGGCGGATCGGCGAGCGGCGTGACGCGCGCGGGCGCGCCGCCGATCGAGGAACGTGTCATCGTCTATGAGCCTGATTTGGCAAAGACGTTGGGAGGCCTTGCCATTCCGCATGACCGGCAATTCGACATTCTTAAAAGCCTCGGCTTCAGGATCGCCTTCGATTGGCATGTCATCGTTCCGACGTGGCGGCGCGACGTGGACGGCGCGGCCGATCTGGTCGAAGAGGTGATCCGCATCGAAGGCATCGACAAGGTGCCGCCGGTGCCGCTCGACCGCGCACCGGGCGTCGCGACACCCACTGCGACGGCCGGGCAGAAGCTCGAACGGCGCATGCGGCGCGCGGCGGCGGCGCGCCGGCTCGACGAGGCGGTGACGTGGAGCTTCGTCGCCGAGGATGAGGCGGCGCCGTTCGGCGGCGGCGCATGGACGCTCGCCAATCCGATCAGCGAGGATCTGAAGGTGATGCGGCCCTCGCTGCTGCCCGGGCTGCTCGCGGCGGCGGCGCGCAATGCGAAGCGCGGGGCAACGAGCGTGCGGCTGTTCGAGATCGGGCGGCGCTATCTTGCCGATGGCGCCAAATCCAACGAACGCCCGACATTGGGGCTGGTGCTCGCGGGCGACCGGCGGCCGCGCGACTGGCGCAGCGGCAAGGCCCAGGGCTTCGACGCGTTCGACGCCAAGGCCGAGGCGATCGCCCTGCTCGCCGCGGCGGGCGCGCCGGTCGATAACCTCCAGGTGTTCGGTGACGCGGGCGCGGCGTGGCATCCGGGGCAATCGGGCACGCTGCGGCTGGGGCCGAAGACGGTGCTCGCGGCGTTCGGGATGGTGCATCCGTCGGTGCTCAAGGCGTTCGATCTCGACGGGCCGGTCGCGGCGGTCGAGCTTTATCTCGATGCGGTTCCTGCCAAGCGCGCATCGGGCTTCATGCGCCCCGCCTACACGCCGCCCGCGCTCCAGCCGGTGACGCGGGACTTCGCGTTCCTGGTCCCTGAGGATGTGAGCGCCGATGCGCTGGTCCGCGCGGTGAAGGGGGCCGACAAGCAAGCCATCACGAGCGCGCGGGTGTTCGATCTCTTCACCGGCGCGGGCGTTGCCGAGGGGCAGAAGAGCATTGCGATCGAAGTGACGATGCAGCCCGGCGACAAGAGCTTCACCGACGAGGAACTCAAAGCTGTTGCCGACCGTATCGTTGCCGCGGCGGGCAAGCTCGGCGCGAGCCTGCGCGGCTGAACCGCACCGGAGGACCTGAATGGCTGACCGCGAGATGATCGACATCGCGAGCGACAGGCTGCGCGCGGCGATCAATCCGTTCGGGGCGGAGCTGACGCATCTGCAGGACGGCACGCGCGGCGAGCTGATGACCGATGCGGACCCGGCCTTCTGGCCCCGCCACGCGCCGATCCTGTTTCCGGTGATCGGGATGACGCACGGCAATGTCATCCGCGTGGACGGCACCGACTATCCGATGCCCAAACATGGCTTCGCGCGCGATCATCTATTCGAGGTAGCGCGGCACGAGGCGGATCGCGCGGTGTTCCAGCTCGTCGATTCGGCGCGGACGCGGGCGCATTATCCGTTCGCCTTCCTGCTGGAGATCGCCTTCACGCTCGATGGCGCGACGCTGATGATCGAGGGCCGAATCGAGAACCGGTCGGACGGGGCGATGCCCGCGCAGTTCGGCTTTCATCCGGCGCTCGCCTGGCCGCTCCCCTTCGGCGCGGCGCGCGAGGATCACACGATTGTGTTCGACTCCGACGAGCCCGAGCCGCTGCTGCGTGTCAACCAAGACGGGCTGATCGCGGCCGAGCGGCGCGCATCGCCGCTGGATGGGCGGACGCTGCACCTCCGCGATGCGCTGTTCACCGACGATGCGCTGGTGTGGGACCCGGTTCATTCGGGGAGCGTGCGCTACGGCGCGTCGAGCGGCCCGGCGCTCGACATCGCCTTTCCCGAGACGCCGCGGCTGGGCATCTGGACCAAGCCCGGCGCGCGCTTCGTGTGCATCGAGCCGTGGCACGGCCTCGCCGACCCACAGGGCTTCACCGGCGATTTCCGCGACAAGCTCGGCGTGTTCGAGATCGCGCCGGGCGAGGACAAGCGGATCAGCATGAGCGTGACGCTGGTGCCGTAGCGCTTCCTTCCGTCACCCCAGCGAAAGCTGGGGTCTTCCTGAACTGCGAGATGCCAGCTTTCGCTGGCATGACGATTTTCTGAAAGATCCCATGACCTCCTCCCCCCGCCGCACGTTCGCGATCATCTCCCACCCCGACGCGGGCAAGACCACGCTGACCGAAAAGCTGCTCGTCGCGGGCGGGGCGATTCATCTGGCCGGCGAGGTGAAGGCGCGCGGGGCGAACCGGCGCGCGCGGTCCGACTGGATGAAGATCGAGCAGCAGCGCGGCATTTCCGTCACCTCCTCGGTGATGACGTTCGAAAGGCAAGGCATCACCTTCAACCTGCTCGACACGCCGGGGCATGAGGACTTTTCGGAGGACACGTATCGCACGCTGACCGCCGTCGATTCGGCGGTGATGGTGATCGACGCGGCGCGGGGCATCGAGGCGCAGACGCGCAAGCTGTTCGAGGTGTGCCGGCTGCGCAGCGTGCCGATCATCACCTTCGTCAACAAGGTCGATCGCGAGGGCCGCGCGCCCTTCGACCTGCTCGACGAGATCGCGGACGTGCTCGCGCTGGACGTCGCACCGATGAGCTGGCCGGTCGGCATGGGCGGCACGTTCGAGGGTGTCTACGACATCGCCGGCAACCGGGTCAGCCGCCCCGACGGGCCGAGCCGCGAATTTTCGGGGCGTATCGAGGAGGCGCCGACGCTTCCCGCCGAGGTCGCCGAGGAGATCGAGCTGGCGCAGGCGGGCTATGCGGGCTTCGACGAGGGCGCGTATCGGCACGGCGATCTGACGCCTGTTTATTTCGGATCGGCGCTCAAGGATTTCGGCGTGACCGAGCTGATCGACGCGCTTGCGTCCTACGCGCCGGGGCCGCGGTCGCAGCCCGCCGAACCCGCGCCGGTCGCGCCGGACGGCAGCGAAGTGACGGGCTTCGTCTTCAAGGTGCAGGCGAACATGGACCCGCAGCATCGCGACCGGATCGCGTTCATGCGGCTATGCTCGGGCACGTTCAGGCGCGGCATGAAGCTGACGCCGACGGGGCACGGCAAGCCGATCGCGGTGCATTCGCCGATTCTGTTCTTCGCGCAGAATCGCGAGTTGGCCGACGAGGCGTTTCCGGGGGACATCATCGGCATCCCCAATCACGGCACGCTGCGGGTGGGCGACACGCTATCCGAGCGTGCGGCCGTGCGCTTCACGGGGCTGCCCAATTTCGCGCCCGAAATCCTGCGGCGCGTGGCGCTGAAGGACCCGACCAAGACCAAGCAGCTCCGCAAGGCGCTCGACGACATGGCCGAGGAGGGGGTGACGCAGGTCTTCTATCCCGAGATCGGCGCGAACTGGGTGATCGGCGTGGTGGGGCAGCTCCAGCTCGACGTGCTGGTGAGCCGGCTCGAGGCCGAATACAAGGTCGCGGCGGGGCTCGAAATGGCGCCGTTCGAGACGGCGCGCTGGGTGTCGGCGGACGACCCGGCCGACCTCAAGGCGTTTGCCGACATCAACCGCGGGGCGATGGCCAAGGATCGCGACGGCAACCCGGTGTTCCTCGCCAAGACGGCGTGGGAAGTGGGCTATGTGGCCGAGCGCTACCCCAAGGTGCGCTTCGCGGCGACGCGGGAGCGGTGAGCTGTGGTGCTCCTGCGAAAGCAGGAGCCCAGGAGTCGCTGGCGTTCGCCCGCGATTCTGGATTCCTGCTTGCGCAGGAATACCGGCCTATCCGATCGGCGCGCATTTGGCTTCGAGCCAGGCGCGGTCGGCGCCGTCCAGCTCGGGGCCGATCCTTTCGAGCACCTTCGCGTGATAGGCGTTGAGCCATGCCAACTCCTCGGCGCTCAGCAGCTCCGGCAGGATCAGCGTCCGCTCGATGGGCACGAAGGTGAGCGTCTCGAAGCCCAGCATCGGCATGTCGCCCCCCGCGATCTCGCGCTCGATCACCAGCACCAATGTCTCGATGCGGATGCCGTATTCGCCCGCTTTGTAGTAACCGGGCTCGTTCGAGAGGATCATGCCGGGCAGGAGCGGCTCCGCCGGACCGCCGCCGGGATAGGTGGGCTTGGCGATCCGCTGCGGGCCCTCGTGAACCGAGAGATAGGCACCGACGCCGTGGCCGGTGCCGTGGGCGAAATCGAGGCCCGCCTCCCATAACGGCCGGCGCGCGAAGGCGTCGAGCTGGCCGCCATTGGTGCCGTGCGGGAAGAGCACGGTGTCGAGCGCGATATTGCCCTTGAGGACGCGGGTGAAGCGGTCCTTCATCTCATGCGTCGGCTCGCCCACGGGCACGACGCGGGTGACGTCGGTGGTGCCGTCCTCATATTGGCCGCCCGAATCGACGAGATAGAGCTCGCCTTGCTTGAGTTCGGCATTGGACTCGGGCGTCGAGTGATAATGCGGGCTCGCGCCGTGGGCACCGGTCGCGGAGATGGTGTCGAACGAGGTATCCTTGAGAACGCCGGTCGCCTCGCGGAATTGCTGGAGCTTCGCCACGCAATCGAGTTCGGTGAGGCCGCCTTTGGGCGCGGTTTCCTCCACCCAGCGCAGGAAACGGCTGAGCGCGGCGCCGTCGCGAACGCTCGCCGCGCGGTGGCCGGCGATCTCGGCCGCGTTCTTGATGGCCTTGGCGAGCACCGCGGGATCGCGCACCGACAGGATTGTCGCGCCGCCCGCCTCCAGCGCGTCGAAGATCGCGGCGACGGCGCGCTCTGGATCGGCGGCAACGCGCTTGCCCTTGTAGCGGCCGAGATCGCCCGCGAAGGCCAGCCGGTCGTGGAGGCGCACCGCGTTGCCGAGATGCTGCCGCACCGCATCGGTGAGCTTGTCCTCGGCGACGTAGAGATCCGCGGTGCCGTCGGCCTGGACGATGGCATAGGCGAGCGCGACGGGGGTGTGCGCGACATCGCCGCCGCGGACGTTGAGCACCCAGGCGATCGAATCGAGCGCCGACAGCACGACCGCATCGGCCTTCTTCCCGGCGAGCCAGTCGGCGATTTCCTGCCTTTTGTCGGCGGACGAGCGGCCGGCCGCCGCATCGGACTGGACGGTGAGCTTTGCATCCGAAGGCGCGGGGCGATCGGGCCAGACGGCGTCGATCGGGTTGCGCTCGACCGGCACCAGCTCGGCGCCGATCGCGGCGAGTGCTTTGGTCGCCTCCCTCACCCATTGGCGGGTGTGGAGCCAGGGATCGTAGCCGATGCGGGCGCCCTCGCGCGCATGATCGGCGAGCCAGTCGGCAACCTTGACCTCGGGCACGGGCACGTATTGCCAGTGCGTGCCGTCCACCTGTTCGCGCACCTGGAGCGTGTAACGGCCGTCGGTGAAGATCGCGGCTTCCTCCGGCAGCACCGCCGCGGTGCCCGCCGAGCCCTGAAAGCCGGTCAGCCAGGCGAGGCGCTGGGCGTATTCGCCGACATATTCGCTCATATGCTCATCGGTGAGCGGCACGACGAAGCCGTCGAGCGACGTGCGCGTCAACTGCTCGCGAAGGGCGGCGAGGCGATCGGCATAGGTGGACATTCGGGCTCCTCAAAAACCTGCATGGAGGCGCCGAACGTGACCAGGTCGGCCGTCCGGCGCGGCTTCCCTCCCTCTCGCGGGCTACCGGCGGCAGCCGCTACGGGGTGGGAAACCCGCCTTCTGGCAGATTTCGAACGCGTAGGACAGGGAGGGGAGCGAGGTCCTCCGGCGTGCCGACGGCGACGCGTCGCCGGCACGCCGGAGGCGCGCGTTCAGAAGCGGAAGCGCACGCCGAGCGAGACGACGCGCTCGAGATATTTGACCTGACGCGCGAAGATCAGCCCGCTTTCGTCATAGGCCCGGTCGCGTTTGATCGGGTTGGCGAGGATGTTCGAGGCGTTGAACGCGATCGTGAAGTTCTCGACCGGCGTGACACTGGCCGAAAAGGCGAGCGTGCCGCGGCCGTCCTGCATCATCGGGCTGACGATGCCGGGGCCGGGGGGAACAAGCGCCGGGTTGCGGACGCGATCGTAGCTGAACACGAAGCGCGAGCGGTAATTATAGGCCAGCCGCGCCGACACCACCGGCGTCTCGTACATGCCGATCAGGTTGATCGTGTGCTTGGAAACGCCCGCCACGGGCTGCATGCCGGGCAGGAACTGGCCCAGCCCTTCGGGCGGCAACTCGGAACCGCTGTCGATATAGCTGTAATTGGCGCTCACCCCGAAATCGCGCATCCATTTGGGCAGGATATCGAGATCGAGGAAGCTGCTGAACGCAATCTCCGCCCCCTGCAGCCGCCCCTTGCCGCCGTTTTCGGGGCGATTGATCCGAAGCCGCCCGAGTTCGGGGTCCTGTGTGACGTTCGAGAAGTTCGAGATGAAGCCGTTCACGTCATGCCGGAATAGCGCCAGCGTCAACGATCCCGTCCGCGTGAAATAATATTCGAGGCTGAGATCGTAATTGTTCGATTCGATCGGGTTCAGGTCGGGGTTGCCGCCCGACGCCGTCCGCACGCAATTTTCGGGATCGTAGGTGGGCGATCCGGGCGCGCAGGCGCCGGTCGGCGGCGCAATATTGAGCGACGGGTTGAGCTGATCGAACGCCGCGCGCGTGCGCGTCTGCGTGAAGGCGGCGCGCAGTTGCAGGTCCGGGCGCAGCTTCAGCCGCATGCTGACGTTGGGCAGATAATCGGTGAACTGGTTGTTCCTGGTGATCGGCGTGAAGGTGACGATGTTGGGGCCGCCCGCCGGGTTCGGCTCGACGTTGCGGCTGATGCCGGAAAGCGTGTCCTCGGTGCGGACCGCGCGCAGGCCGATCAGCCCGTCGATCGGAAGCCCGATGTCGAAGGCATATTTGATCTGCGCGTAGCCGGTGTAGGATTTCTCCTTCGCGTCGAAGGTGTTGAGCTCGTTATAGGGGACGGGTCCTTCCGGCTGGCCGACGATGTCGCGCAGCTCGGCGAGATTGTCGAAGATGCTGCCCGGGGTCGGGCTCGCCCAGGTACGGGGCAGGATGCCGCCGGTGCCGCCGAACGGGAAGCCGGGCGTCGTGTTGTAGACCGTCAGCGGCAGATCGTCGTAGCCGAGGCCCTGCGCCTCGACATTCTTGTAGCGGGTGCCGTTGCGCAGGCCGGCGTCGCGATCGACGTAGCGAAGCCCTGCCTGGATGTTTTCGAGAAAGCCCGAGCGGACGTCGTATTTGAGATCGAGCCGTGACTGGATGCTGTTTCCGGTCGCGAGCCGCCGATGCTCGTAGAGGCCGCGGAAGAGGTAATTGTCCGGATCGCCGAGATTGAAATCGCGGAAGCCGAAGACCGGGCCGCCGTCGCCGGCGTCGCTGTCGAAGATGACGTCGCGCACCGGTGTCGAGGCGAAGGCGAAATCGATGTTCGCATGATCGACGGTATAGGTGCTCTCGGTATAGGCGATGTCGGCCTTGGCGTGGAAGCGCCCCGTATCGTAGATCGCGCCGCCGCCGAACTGCCAGGTGTTCGTTTTGGCGTTGAACGCATCGTTATGGCCTTCGGGCCGCTTGCCGCCGATCGCGGTGAAGCTCTTCGCCTGATTGGTGCCTTCCTGGAGGACGACATCCTCGAACCGGATGGGGCTGCCGCCCAGGGCGGGCGCGTTGAACAGCGGCGAGGTGAGGATGCGGCCGCGATCATGCCCGCGATAGCCCTGGAACAGGCCGTCGGCGTAGAGTTCAAGCTCGCTCGACGGGCGCCACTGGATCGCGGCGTTGACGGAGGGGCGCCAGCGATGACCCTGCCCGATCTGGACCGCCTGCGAATCGGGAAAGCGAAAGCCCGGCGTCGCGCTTTGCTCCGCGGTCGCGACCTGGATCACGGGGCTCTGCTGGCGCGTCGAATCGAGGAAATCGGTATAGGCGATGTTGCCGTTGAGCAGCACGCCGATCTCGCCGATCCCGGTCTCCCACCGGTCGCTGACCAGCAGGTTGCCGTTCCAGCTCATCTCGCCCGACTGGCCGAAATTGACCAGATTGAGCGCGCCGGCGAGCTTGAAACCCTTGAAGTCGAACGGCTTGCGCGACACGACATTGACCTGGCCGGCGATGCCGGGCTCGACCAGATTGGCCGAGCTCGATTTGTAGACTTCGAGCCGGGCGACGCTCGCCGCCGGAAAATCCTGGATCGCGACCGACCGGTTCTTCGACGTGTAGATCGTGCGGCCGTTATAGGTGGTCGACAGGTCCGGGAGGCCGCGGATGCGGACGTTGGCGGCCTCGCCTGCGGCGCGCGTCACCTGAATGCCCGAGATGCGCGCCAGCGAGGCGGACGCGGTGAGATCGGGCAGTTTGCCGATATCCTCGGCGACGATCGCATCCACGATCTGATCCGAATTGCGCTTGATCGCCTGCGATGTCTGCAGGCTCCGCCGGATGCCGGTGACGACGATTCCGCCACTATCGGCCTGATCAACCGAATCGACCGAAAGATCATCCCGGCCCGCCGCATCTCCTGCATCTTGGGCATGAGCCGGCGTGGTGAGACAGATCAACAAGGCAGCCGCGGACGTGCTGCACAGCGACAGTCGCTTGCGCATGAAATTCCTCCCCTCTTGCGATCGACGCCACCGTTATTCTCGACGGCGGCGCCAAAACACTTCGGCCTCTCGATAAAAGCATATAAATAAGAATGTCAATCGGCCAAGGGGCCGCGCCGGCCGGTTGTGGGGTGCCGGTCGTGGGAAATCAGCCGGTAAGAGATTGAGATTGCGCGATCTATTTTTCGACCGATCCGCAGAGCGGACCGATGGGTCGAAGCGGAGGGGGAGAGTCGGAAAAGGGAGGGTGTGCGCCGCCGGCGCGATATTATTGCCCGGTGTCGTTCGTCGCGCGCCGGTTTCGTGCGAGCGGGAGGAAGGCGGCGCGCTCGCGGTCTTCGCCGCGGACCTTCGCCCGCGCGCGCATCAGGTCCTTCCAGCCGACATAACCGACCAGCCGGCCGTCTTCGGGCGCGACGACGGGCAGGTGCGCGACGTTCGCCTTCATCAGCTTCTCGGCAAGCCCTTCGAGATATTCGTCGGGATCGGCGACGGTGATGCGCGCGCCCGCCAGCAACTCCCCGAGCGTCGCCTTGCGATGCTGGCCGCGCCGGCGCCAGCGGATCACCGACGGCGGATCGAGGATGCCGAGCACGCGGCCATCCGCATCGACGATCGGAAAGCTCGGGTGGCGCCGTTCGGGGTCGGTCAGGAAGCGCACCGCGCCCTGCAGCGTCATCGAGGCGGGCACCGTCTGCACGTCGCGCGTCATCACCTCTTCGACGCGCGTCACCACGAACGGATCGACGCGATATTCGCGCACGATATGGTGGCCGCGCCGCGCGATCTTCTCGGTCAGGATCGACCGTTTCATCAGCAGCACGGTGACGAGATGCGCGGTCGAACACGTGGCGATCAGCGGCAGCAGGACATGGGTGTTGCCCGTCAGTTCCACCGCGAAGAAGGTCGCCGTCAACGGCGCGCGCATCGTGCCGCCCATCGTCGCCGCCATCGCGAGCAGCGCCCAGAAGCCTGGACTCGCCTCCGGCAGCAGCCCGCCGAGCGCCGCGCCCATCGCGCCGCCCATGATCAGCAGCGGCGCGAGGATGCCGCCCGACGTGCCCGATCCGAGCGCCACCGCCCAGATGATCGCCTTCACGACGAGCAGCACGAGCGCGACCTTGAGGATCGCGCCGCCGGCGAGCATCCGCGCGATATTGTCGTAGCCGACGCCGAGCGCGTGCGGCTCGATCAGTCCGCCGATCCCGACGACGAGCCCGCCGATCATCGGCCACCACATCCAATGGATCGGCAGCTTGAGGAACCCGTCCTCGCACGCATAGACGAGCTGCGTCAGCGCCGCCGACAGGAGGCCGCCCGCGATCCCGATCGCGACCCAGCCGGCGAGCGCCTCCGCGCCGATCGCCATGCCGCCGGCGAAGGGGAAGAGCGGCGACGCCATGCCGAGCGCGCTGCGCCCGACTTCGGCGACGATCGCGGCGACCGCGACCGGCACGAAGCTGCGCGGCGTCCATTCGAAGAGCAGCAGTTCGACGGCGAGCATGATCGCCGCGATCGGCGTGCCGAACACCGTCGTCATCCCCGCCGCGGCGCCGGCGACCAGCAGCGTCTTGCGCTCGCTGTCGCTGACGGGAAGCGCCTGCGCGACCAGCGATCCGATCGCGCCGCCGGTCATGATGACGGGCCCTTCGGCGCCGAACGGCCCGCCGGTGCCGATCGCCACCGCCGACGAGATCGGCTTGAGCACCGCCACCTTGGCGTCGAGCTGCGACCGGCCGAGCATGATCGCCTCGATCGCCTCGGGAATGCCGTGGCCGCGGATCTTCTCGCTGCCGTAGCGCGCGATCAGCCCGACGATGAGCGATCCGATCACCGGCACCAGCACCGACGAGAGCCCGAGCTGGCGATCGCCGAGGTTGAGATCGGCGAAGCTGAACTGCCCGAGATAGGCGACATTGGTGCACAGGTGGATGAGGCCGAGCAACGCGATCCCGCCGAACAGCGCCGCCACCGCGACGACGACGGCGATCAGCGAGATCACGAGCACGCGCGGTTCGGTGGTGAAATCGCCCAGCCGGCGATCGATGCGGTCGTTGCTCAAGCTTCGTGCTTCCCCACAGCCGGCGAGGGCGGCGGCCCGCGCCGCTCATATCGCAATACGATCTAAAAACAACCGTCGGCGCGTTTTCGCCGCCCCTCGACGGCGCGGTCCCTGCCGCGATAGGGGAGCGGCCATGACCACGCTTCCCACGCCGCCCAAGGCCCCGCGTCGCCCGCATTCGTTCACCGCGCATGGCGTGACGATCGAGGACCCCTGGGCGTGGCTGAGGGACCCGGGCTATCCGGAGGTCGATGACCCCGACGTGCTCGCCTATCTCGAGGCCGAGAACGCCTATTTCGACGCGGTGATGGCGCCGCACCGGGCGCTGGTCGACCGGCTCTACGAAGAGATGAAGGGCCGCATCAAGGAAGACGATGCGAGCGTGCCGCAGAAGGACGGTGCCTGGCTCTACTGGACCGCGTTCGAGACCGGGGGCCAGTATCGCAAATGGTGGCGCAAGCCCGTCGGTGGAGGCGAGGGCCAGTTGCTGCTCGACGAGCCCACGCTCGCCGAGGGCAAGGACTATTTCCGGCTCGGCGCGTTTTCGGTGAGCAACGATGGCAGGCTGCTCGCCTATGCGATCGACGACAATGGCTCGGAGCGGTTCACGATCCACGTCAAGGATCTGGAGACGGGCGACCTGCTGCCCGACGTGATCCCCGGCATGCTCTCCGAGATCGTGTGGACCGCGGACGACAGCGGCTTCCTCTACGGCCTCGCCAACGCGCAGTGGCGCACCGACAATGCGCGGCTGCACCGGCTCGGCACCGATCCGGCGGAGGATGTCGAGCTCTATCGCGAGGCCGACGAGGGCTATCGGGTCGGGGTGTCCGAGACGCAGTCGCGCAAGTGGATCATCATCGCGACGAGCGATCATGTGACGAGCGAGGTGCGGCTGGTGCCCGCCGACGATCCCACCGCCGCGCCGATCCTCGTCGCGCCGCGCCAGCCGGGCCGGGAATATGATGTGGACGAGCATGACGGCATGCTGTTCATCCACACCAACGACAGTGATCCGATGTGGCGGCTCTGCACCGCGCCGATCGACGATCCGGGCGAATGGACCGAGCGGATCGCGCCTTCCGAGCATTTCTACATGACGGGAGTCGCCTGCTTCGCCGACTATTTCGTGGTCGAGGGGCGCGAGGACGGGCTCGACCAGATCGAGATCCATGCCTACGACCCCGCGACCGCGCCGCGCCGCGTGGTGTTTCCCGAGGCCAGCTATGCCGCCGGGCTGGGCAACAATCCCGAATATGCGATGGCGACCCTGCGCATGGGCTACGAATCGATGGTCACGCCCGGGACGGTCTATGACTATGACGTCGCGAGCGGCGATCTCGAGACGCTCAAGGTACAGGAGATTCCGAGCGGCTACGAGCCTTCCAAATACGCGACCGAGCGGCTCAAGATCGCGGCGCGCGACGGGACCGAGGTGCCGGTCTCGATCGTCTATCCGAAGGATTTCCCGAAGGACGGGTCGCGGCCGCTGTTCCTCTATGCCTATGGCGCCTATGGCCATGCCATTCCGCCGGGCTTCTCGACCGGGCGGCTGAGCCTGCTCGACCGCGGCTTCGCTTATGCGATCGCGCATATCCGGGGCGGCGACGATCTGGGGCAGGCCTGGTATCATGCCGGCAAGCTCGAGCACCGCGCCAACACCTTCACCGATTTCGTCGATGTGGCAAAGGGGCTGATCGCGCAGGGCTGGACCGCGAAGGGCCGGATCGCGATCGCGGGGCGCTCGGCGGGCGGCGAGCTGATGGGCGCGGTGGTCAATTCCGATCCCGATCTGTGGGGCGCGGTGATCGCCGACGTGCCCTTCGTCGACGTGCTCAACACGATGATGGACGAAACGCTGCCGCTGACCCCCGGCGAGTGGCCCGAATGGGGCAATCCGATCGCGGACGAGGCGGCGTTCGCGCTGATCCGCGGCTATTCGCCCTATGACAATGTGCGCGCGCAGGCCTATCCGCCGCTGTTCATCTCGGGCGGGCTCAACGATCCGCGCGTCACCTATTGGGAGCCCGCCAAATGGGCCGCCAAGCTGCGGGCGACCAGGACCGACGACAATGTGCTGCTCTTGAAGACCAACATGGGCGCCGGGCACGGCGGCAAATCGGGGCGGTTCGAATCCTTGCGCGAAGCGGCCGAGGAGCACGCCTTCGTGCTGTGGCAATTGGGGGTGGAGGAATAGTCTTTCAGGGCAGGGCGCGCGCCTCAGCCGTGGCGGGGTGAGGCGCCCGTCCGGTCGACCACGATCGGCCCGCTGGCCTGGCAGGCGGCCGAGATCACCGGATAGTCGATATCGGCGTTGCGGCGCAGCGCGTCGGGCATCGCCTCGCGGCACGCTTCGATCGAGGTGTAGCGCGCGGGCTCCAGCCGCTGCTGCGCGCAGGCCTGCCCGCCGTCGCCGCAGCCCAGGATCGCCATCACGTAGAAAACAGGTTCCATCTTTCGCCTCTTCGTCAAGGGGTTCAATCCTCGAACGGGCGCGGTGGTTCCTCGGCTCGTCGCACAAGGGCGCGGGCCATGCCGTGGCGCGGCGGCGCGGCGGCCGCGGCTTGGCGGGGCGACGTTGACGAAATTGACCGTGCGTCGGGGCCGGGCCGGGCCTTGCACCGGCGACGCGGCGCCTGCGCACCGAACGCGGCTGTGGGAGGGGCCGCCGGGGGCGGCGCGGTGTGGGGGCGATCCTGTTCCATCGGGCAGGATAGAACATAAAACGAACGCGTAGGACAGGGGTGTCGGTGGGCACTTTGCACGATCGTTCAAACCGGCGCACCCACTTTTCACGGAATCGACTTTTCGTTGAAAGTGCGAACGGGGTGATCGGTCCGCGCTGATGCCGCATTGCGGCAGCCCGAGCCGGTGAACGGCAATCGCGGGCTGGGCGGTCGCGCCGGATCAATCAGGAGCACCGGCTGGTCTATCCCGTCGCTGGCAAGGGCGCGACACGAGCGCTTGAGGTGCGTCGTGTTGGTATTGCTATTGAGCGACGGGGCGCTGGAGTTTGGTGCTTTAGGAAACTGTCACCGTAATCCGGTGAGCCATCACCGGGTGTTCTATCGGATCGAAGGCGATGCCGTGGTCGTCGCGCGCGTGACGTGACCCCCAGCTTTCCCCCAGCTGGGATTAGAGCCTGGCGGTTGTTTT
>CAZXFY010000057.1:0-16732 GCA_964639855.1 uncultured Stakelama sp.
CGGCGCGCAGCGTGCTTCAAGGCACGTGAGCACCGGAAGCTCGAAAAGCCGCCATGTGCAGGCCGCCAGAGCTGAATGTCGATCGGCCCTAAGGCTGTGTCGAGATTCAGCCTATGCGCGCTCGATATCGAGCAGATCGGCGGCGTCGAGGCCCAGCAGGTCGATATGCGCGCGCACGCGCGGCCAGACGTTGGAGACGAATTCCTGCCGCTCGGCGACGCGCAGCCGCTCGACCGCGCCGGGCAGCACGAACATGCCGACGCCCCGACGGACCTCGACATAGCCGTCGTCCTGAAAGCTCTGATACGCCTTGGCCACGGTCAGCGGGTTGGCCCCGTGCTCGGCCGCGAACGCGCGCACCGAGGGAAGCTGATCGCCCGCGCGGTAATCGCCGCGCAGGATCGCCTTGGCGATGATCGCGCGCAGCTTCAGATAGACCGGGCTGTCGTCACTCTTGAGGGCCGTCATGCTGCTTTAATACACCAATTGCCCGGCCCGTCCAGACCCCATTATGTCCAATATCGGACGATCCGGGCCGGTTCCGGGCGAGGCCGTTCCTCTGGCGGTTTGCCCGGCGTGCCCAGGAACAGGAATCCGGCGATCCGCTCGGGCGCGGTGCCGAAAGCATCGCGCACCATGTCCGAATAGGCGGCCCAGCCGGTCAGCCACCCGCCGGCGAACCCGCAGGCGGTCGTCGCATGGAGCAGGTTCATGCACGCCGCGCCCGCCGAAAGCTCCTGCTCCCACAGCGGAATATGGCTCTCGGGTCTGGGCGAGGACAGCGCCACGACCAGGCACGGCGCCTGCCGCGCGAACTGTTCGACCGCCTCCATCTCGACCCGCTTGGCCTCCGGCCGCCCGGCCAGGTAGGCGCGGCGGAGCAGCGCGGCGAACGCATCGCGCCGCGCGGCCGGCACCACCACGAAGCGCCACGGCGCGAGCTTGCCGTGATCGGGCGTGCGCGCCGCGATGTCCAGGATTTGCCGGAGCTGCGCCTCGCCCGGCCCCGGCGCGATCAGATCGCGCGGCTTGCCCGAGCGGCGCGTGGCGAGGAGCGAGAGCGGCGAGGAAAGATCATTGAGCATGGTCCGGGACACGTAGGGCGCCGCGGCGCGCGCGACAATGCGGCTTGGCATTCGCATTTTGGCCGTTAGGCTCGCCGCCATCTGATAATCCAACCGCAGGCCATACGGCCACAGCAGGTTCGGGAGGATCGCCTTGTGAGCTTCAACACCATCATCCTGATCGGCGGGATCGTCGTACTGGCAGGTTTCCTGCTCGCCGGCGCCTATGCCGTGACCCGGCCGCAATCCGAGGTCTTCGGCCATCCCAAAGGTCTCTACGTCCTGTTCTTCGCCGAGATGTGGGAGCGCTTTTCCTATTACGGCATGCGCGCGCTGCTGATCTTCTATCTCACCAAGCACTGGCTGTTCGACGATTCCAACGCCAACCTGATCTACGGCGCCTATACGTCGCTGGTTTACATCACGCCGGTATTGGGCGGCTATCTCGCCGACCGCTGGCTGGGGCAGCGCAAGGCCGTCCTGTTCGGCGCCGTCATCCTGACCTGCGGCCATTTCCTGATGGCGTTCGAGGGAACGGGCGGCCAGAACGATCCGACGATCAACGTCTTCTGGCTGGCGCTGAGCTTCATCATCGTTGGCTCGGGCTTCCTGAAGGCCAACATCTCGGTGATCGTCGGGCAGCTCTATCCGCGCACCGATGTTCGCCGCGACAGCGCCTATACGATCTTCTACATGGGCATCAACGTGGGCGCCGCCGTCGGCACGATCATCGCCGGCTGGCTCGGCGAGAATTGGGGCTGGAGCTGGGGCTTCGGTGCCGCCGGCGTCGGCATGCTCCTCGGCCTGGTCGTGTTCGTCGGCTTCAGGCCGCTGCTACAGGGCAAGGGCGAAGCGCCCGACCCGGGCGCGCTCAAGCGCATCGCGGCCGGGGTCAACGTCGAATGGCTGATCTATATTCTCGGCCTGGCATCGATCGCGGTGATCTGGGCGCTGATCCAGTATCAGGACGTTATCGGCTGGCTGATGCTGGTGTCGGGCGTCGTGCTCCTGGCATATATCGTCAAGGAGGCGTTCAAGCTCGATGCGCATGCGCGCGACCGCATCTTCGCGGTCGTGTTCCTGATCGCCCTGCAACCCGTGTTCTGGGGCCTGTTCGAGCAGGCGGGCGGATCGCTGAGCCTGTTCACCGACCGGTTCGTCAATCGCGGCGGCATCGACGCGTCGCTGTTCCAGTCGATCAACCCGATCTACATCATCCTGCTCGGGCCGGTGCTGGCGGCGCTGTGGCCGTTTCTCGGCAGGCGCGGGCTCGAACCGTCGACGCCCGCCAAATTCGGGATCGCGCTCGTTCTTCTCGGCGCGGGTTTTCTCGCGCTCAACCTCGGCGCGCATGCGGCAGGCATGGCGATCGCGACGCCGGTGATCTTCATCTTCCTGATCTATTTCCTGCACACCGCCGGCGAGCTTTGCCTGTCGCCGGTCGGCCTGTCGGCGATGAACCGGCTGTCGCCCAGACATATGGCGAGCCTGATCATGGCGGCGTGGTTCTTCGGCACCGCGGGCGGCAATTTCGTCGCGGGGCTGATCGGCCAGGCGACCGGCGGAGAGAGCGGCGACGCCACCAAACAGTCGATCCTCGCCATTTATTCGACGATCGGCTGGGTCACCGTCGGGATCGGGGTCGCGGTCATCATCATCGCGCCGCTCGTCAAGAAGCTGCTCCATCTCGATACGCTGAGGGACGATCCCGACACCGCGATGGAGGGTCGTGGCGAGATCGGCGAGCCGCAGGCGGCCGGGCTGGACACGCGCGGCGAGACGCGCTGAGAGGGTGGCGGACATGACGATCCTGCTGGTCGCGGCCGTCGCCTTCGTCGGATCGCATTTCCTGATGTCGCACCCGTTGCGCGCGCCATTGGTGCGCGCGATGGGCGAGCGGGGCTTTCTCGGCCTCTATGTCGTCGTGTCGTTCGCGACCTTCGGCTGGCTCGCTTATGCCTTTGTCACCGCGCCGGCCGGCGTGCCGCTCTGGCCGACGGGCGACACGCTCTGGGCGATTGTCTCCGCGGTGATGCTGGTTGCGAGCATCCTGTTCGTCGGCTCGCTCGTGGGCAATCCCGCCTTTCCCGATCCGCGCAACAAGACGCGGATGCCGGGCGCGCCGCGCGGCGTCTTCGCGGTGACGCGCCACCCGATGATGTGGGGCTTCGGCTTGTGGGGCATTTGCCACATCGCGATCCTGCCCGATCCCGCCAACATGATCCCGGCGGCCGCGATCGCGCTGCTCGCGCTGGTCGGCGCCGCGCTCCAGGACAGGAAGAAGGAGCGCCTCCAGCCCGAACAATGGCGCGCATGGGAAGCGACAACGAGCTACTGGCCCTTCGCCGCGATCCTTTCCGGCCGCGCGCGCTTCGGCGGCTTTCGCCCCCACGATTGGGCGGGCGGCATCGTCCTGTGGCTCGCCGCGACCTGGGCGCACATCCCGCTTTCGGGATGGGAAGCAGGCATCTGGCGCTGGGTGTAAGAGGTTTTTTGGAAATGCGCCTCGCAGGCGCATTCCGGTAGCGGCATAAGAGTTCGGATCGAATCGCGATTTCGGCGGTTTGCCTCTTGAGCCACACCGTCCGGCGCTAAATCCTGGACCGTTTCGGCACGACAACCACACCCGGTCGGTTGGGGGCGCACCGGTGCCTTGGACACCGGACACGTTCGAAAGGAAAACGGCTATGCGCTTGAGAACGATCATGCTGGCGGGAATAGGCGCGCTGGCGCTCACCGCCTGTGCCAGGCAGGAAGAGGTGGCAGCGGCGCCGCCGCCTCCGCCGCCGCCCGGCGCGGTTCCCGGCAGCGTCGCGGCCGATCGTGACGGCGACGGCATCGTCGATGGCTATTACACCGCCGACGGCATGTATCACGCCAATGCGGTGCCCATGCCGCCGCCTCCGCCGCCGCCTGCGCCCACCGGCGTGGGAGAGAGAGGCTGAGTATCCGGTTCCGGGGAGCGCGAAGGATTCGCGCTCCCCACCTTCTCCTCGTTTCGATTGCCGTTCTGACGATCCCGTCGGGCACCGCCGCGATGGCCGCATCGTCGCGCCCGGCGGCCGCCGCTGCATCCGAGGCGGCGATCGCCGCCGCCATCGAGGACGAGGCGCACGGCGACTTCAAGCGCTTCTATCGCCAGCGCGATTACAAGCCGCTCTGGCTCGACGGCACGACCTTCGGCCCGCAGGCCGAAAAGCTGATCAGCTATCTCGCGACCGCGTGGCTCGACGGGCTCAAGCCCTCCTCCTACGATCCCGACGAGCTTGTCGAGGCGATGGCCGAGGCGCGCGGCGGTGATCCGAAGGCGCTCGCCAAAGCCGAGCTCGCCTTTTCCGAAACCTTCGCGAAATTCGTGCGCGACCAGCGCCGCCCGAACGACGATGTCGAGATCGACTATGCCGACGAGAGGCTGAAGCCGAAGAAGCTGAAGCCCGAGCAGGTGCTGATGGCGGCGTCCTTCCCCAAATCGTTCGAGGATTACGTCGCGCGCATGGGCTGGATGAGCGACGAATATGTCGCGCTGCGCGGCCTGATGGCGCGCGCCGCGGCGGAGCGTCTGCCCGACCGGGCGCTCGCCCGGCTCGGCCGCAACATGGATCGCGCCCGCATCCTGCCCAGCCCGTGGGTCCGCCACATCGTCGTCGATGCCTCGTCGGGGCGGCTATGGTATTACGAGGCGGGCAAAGAGGTCGGCTCGATGCGCGTCGTCGTCGGCGCGAAGGAAACGCAGACGCCGATGCTCGTCGGGTCGCTCACTTGGGCGATCGTCAATCCCTATTGGAACGTCCCCACCTATCTCGCGCGCGGCAGCATCGCGAAGAAGGTCGCCTCCGGCCGCTCCTTGAAGGCGATGCACATCGAGGCGCTGTCGGGCTGGAGCCCCTCTGCCGAGGTCATCCCCGCCTCCCAGATCAACTGGCCCGCCGTGGTCTCGGGCGAGCAGGACATCCGCCTGCGCCAGCTTCCCGGCCCGTTCAATTCGATGGGCCGCGTCAAGTTCGTCTTCCCCAACGATCAGGGCATCTATCTCCACGACACCCCCGAGCGCGGGCTGCTCAGGAAGAGCGACCGCCATTTCAGCAACGGCTGCATCCGGCTGGAAAAAGCAATGGCGCTGGGCCGCTGGCTGCTCGGCCGCCCCGTGCCGGTGAAGGACGACAAGCCCGAGGAAGCCATCGCGCTGCCCTATCGCGTGCCCGTCTACATCACCTACATCACCGCCGAGGCGACGAAAAAGGGCGTCACCTTCCGCCCCGACATCTACGGCCGCGACGCCCCCGAGGAATAAGGCCGCCCCGCCGCCCCGAGAAACAACCCCCGTCACCCCGGCTCAAGGCCGGGGTGAGGGTAATATAATGAGCCGGCGACGGCCTTTCTGTGCTGCCGATCCCAAACCCGGTCCAGTGCGCTGAACGTCAGCACCGGGTGGAAAGTGGTCATACTGGCGCTATTATGCTTTTGAAGGAGTGACGAGTGCGCGTCTATTTCCTTGCCCTGCAAACGGCATTGGTGCTGGCTACGGTCACCGCCTGCGACGGATACACGTACAAGAGCCGGAATGGCGCGGAGAGTCTGGCCCTTGCCGACGACATGTCTCTGCCGGACGCTTACCTCTTTTATATTGAGACATATAAGGGCACGCACCCGCCTATGCTGGACGTGGCCGAGACTTTCCGCCGCTTTGGGCCGCAGGGAGCTCGCTACCTCACCGAAAAGGCTTTGGCGACGAACGACAGCGGGGAATTTGACGCGGTCATGGCTGCCTTGCTCATCCTCGATTATTCGTGTCCTGCTTCTCTCAGCAAAGCTCTCATCATGAAACGAAAGCAGTTGGGCGCGGCGGCACCCGTTCAATCGGCGTGTGATTCGGCAACTTCGTCAAATCCGAATGTCCGCAAACAGCAGTGAACGCCCGAGCGGCTGGCTCCCGCTCTACCGCACATCCCCTTCCAGCAACGCATCCCCCTCGTCCCGCTCCGGCTGCGGGCTGCGTGCCGCGACCGTGGCCGTCACCGCCACATCCATCGTCACGTTGCCGATCGTCCGCACGATATCGGGCAGCGTCTCGACCGCCACCAGCAGCCCCAGCGGCGCGATCGGCACGCCCATCGCGATGCAGATCGGCGCGATCGAGGCGACGAAGCTGATCTGGCCGGGCAGGCTCACCGATCCCATCGTCGTGATCGCCGCGACCGCGAGGCCCGTCAGCAGCGTGCGCGTGTCGAGATCGATCCCGAACCAGTGCGCGACATAGATCGCCACCGCGAAATTCATCGCCGGGCTGGTCGCGCGGAAGATCGCGGTGGCAAGCGGCAGCACCACGCCCGAGGTCGCGACCGGTATCCCCAGCGCCTCCGCCCCGCGCAGCATTGCCGGCAGCGAGGCGAGCGACGATTCGGTCGACAGCGCCACCGCCTGCGCCGGCGCCACCGCGCGCGCGAAGCGGACCAGGGGCACGCGCCCGCCCAGCATCGCGACCGGATAGCCGAGCAGCAGGATCATCACCCCCACCGACGAGACGATCAGGATGTAATGGATCAGCGCCCCGAAGGCGGAGACACCCGCCTGCGCCCCCACGGTGAAGGCGAGCGCGAACACGCCCAGCGGCCCGATCCACAGGATCCAGCCGATCATCACCAGCATCGTGTCGCGCAGTGCCTCGAACAGGTCGACCAATCGCTGCCGTTGCTCGGCCGGAAGCCGCATCAGCGCGAAGGCGAAGACGAGCGTGAAGACGATGAAGGGCAGGAAGGCATCGTTCGCCGCCGCCGCGATCGCATTGGTCGGCACGATCGCGACCAGGAACTCCGAAAACGGCGCGACCTCGCCCACCGGCTTGGCCGCCGCGAGCGCCGACCGCAGCCCTTCGGCGGCATCGGGCGCGAGCGGCCACAGATCGAGCAGCGCCGGCACGACGAGCGCCGCCAATGCCGAGAAGCACCACAGGAACGCGACGAACGTGACGATCGACCGCGCCGCGATCCGCCCTGCGCTCGCCGCCTCGGCGGTCGCGGCGACGCCGGTGACGAGCAGCGCCATCACCAGCGGAATGATCGTCATCTTGAGCGCGTTGAGCCACACATGCCCGATCGGCGAGGAAACCGGCAGCAGCGCATCGGCCCAGCCGATCGCCGCCGCGCCGATGCCGAGCGCGAGGCCGAGCACCAGCCCGATCAGGATCCGTGTCGGTTGCGACATGCTCGCGCTTCTCCCCGTCAGCCGTTATCAGATGCGCATAGAGTAGTTTTCAGCTTCGCTGAAGCGGCACCGGCCCGCTTCCCCACCCGGCCACCCGACAGGGTATTCTATGGGTGGTCGGGTGGGGGGATACCCCCACAAAGTAATACTTTGTGGGGACCCCGTGGGGGAGCGGGCCGGTGCCGTGCCTGTTTCAGCCATGCTGAAACAGCAAAAACACGGATCGGGCAGGGCAGGATGGCAAGAAAATATTTCGGCACCGACGGCATTCGCGGCCTCACCAACGCCGCGCCGATGACGGCGGCGACGGCGATGAAGGTCGGCATGGCCGCCGGCGCCCATTTCGTGCGCGGCAGCCACAAGCACCGCGTCGTGATCGGCAAGGACACGCGCCTGTCGGGCTATATGCTCGAAAACGCGATGGTCGCGGGGTTCACCGCGGTCGGCATGGACGTGGTGCTGGTCGGCCCCATGCCCACCCCGGCGGTGGCGCTGCTCACCCATTCGATGCGCGCCGATCTCGGCGTGATGATCTCGGCCAGCCACAATCCCTTCGCCGACAACGGCATCAAGCTGTTCGGCCCGGACGGCTACAAGCTTTCGGACGAGGACGAAGCCGCCATCGAGGCGCTGATCGACGGCGACGTGCCCCTCGCCCCCGCCGCCGAGATCGGCCGCGCCCGTCGTGTCGAGGATGCGCGCGGCCGCTATATCCACGCCGCCAAATCGACTTTCCCGGAGGCGCTGACGCTGGAGGGACTCAAGATCGTCGTCGATTGCGCCAACGGCGCCGCCTATCAGGTCGCCCCCTCCGCCTTGTGGGAACTCGGCGCGGAGGTGGTCGCGATCGGCGTCGAGCCCAACGGCAAGAACATCAACAAGGGCGTCGGTTCGACCGCGCCCGATACGATGTGCGAAACGGTGGTCGCGAGCGGAGCGCATCTCGGAATCGCGCTCGACGGCGACGCCGACCGTCTCATCGTCGCCGATCAGAACGGCAAGGTGATCGACGGCGATCAGCTCATGGCGACGATCGCCTGCAATTGGGCGCGGCGCGGCCTGCTCACCGGCGGCGGCCTCGTCGCGACGGTGATGTCCAATCTCGGCCTCGAACGCCACCTCGCGGAGCAAGGCCTGGGCCTCAAGCGCACCAGGGTCGGCGACCGCCATGTGCTCGAGGCGATGCGCCGCGAGGGCTACAATGTCGGCGGCGAGCAATCGGGCCACATCATCCTGTCGGACTATGCGACGACCGGCGACGGTCTCATCGCGAGCCTGCAAATCCTCGCCGAGATCGTCCAGGCCGGCGCGCCTGCGAGCGAGGTGCTCCACCGCTTCGATCCCGTCCCGCAGCTCCTCAAGAACGTCCGCTTCAAGGGCGGCAGGCCCCTCGACGACGCCCGCGTGCAGGATGCGATCGCCGCCGCCGAGGCCGAACTCGACGGATCGGGCCGCCTCGTCATCCGCCCCTCGGGCACCGAGCCCGTCATCCGCGTCATGGCTGAAGGCGACGACGCCGCGCAGGTCGAGGCCGTGGTCACCCGCATCTGCGCTGCGGTCGAGCAGGCGGCCGCGTAAGCAAGCGCCAATAAAATCCTCCCTGCAAGGGGAGGGGGACCGCGCCGCGCAGCGGCGTGGTGGAGGGGTATCCCCGCTGGTGGTTGCACCCCTTCGTCAGCACTTCGTGCTGCCACAGTGCCGGGTTGATCATGCCCCGCGCGATCAAGGATCGGGGACGATCCGACCCGATGCTTCTTACAGGGGGAGGATCAGCGACGCCCGATCGAGCGCCTGATCAGGCCTCGAACACACTCTTCGCCGGCAGCACCTCCGCCGCCCCCGACCTCCGCGTCACCGCATAGGTGAACCCCGGCACCAGCGCATAGGCGCCCACCGTCCCGTCCTTGCCCAGCGCGAGGAACCCCACCTGCGACCCCTTGATCGCATCCCCGCGCAGCCGCGCAATGTGCTCGCACGCCTCCCGGCATGCCGCCTCGGGCGCCATCCCGGCGCGCATCGAGGCGACCACCCGCGCCGTGCCCGCGATGCGGATCACCTCCTCGCCCACCCCGGTCGAAACCGCCGCGCCGACGCCGCGCTCGACGAACAGCCCGCACCCGGCCTGCGGCGAATCGCCCACGCGCCCGCGCATCTTGAACGCCATGCCCGAAGTGGTGCACGCCGCCGCGACATGCCCGTCCGCCCCGCGTGCGATGATCCCGATCGTGTCGTGGTTCAGCGCCGATCCGGGCGGACCGGGGAGCTGGTTCTCGATATTGGCGACCGGCTTGTAGCGGGCGGTCTTGAGCCATTCGTGCCACGCCTTCTCCGCCGCGGGCGTCAGCAGGTTGGTGCGCCCCATCCCCTGATCGAGCGCGAACCGCCGCGCGCCTTCGCCCACCAGCATCGTGTGCGGCGTCTTCTCCATCACCAACCGCGCGACGCTGATCGCGTGGACCACATCCTCCAGCGCCGCGACCGCGCCGACGCGCCCGTCCTCGTCCATGATGATCGCGTCGAGCGTCACGTGCCCGTCGCGATCGGGATAGCCGCCATAACCGACCGAATGGTTTTCCGGGTCGGCCTCGGGCACCCGCGCGCCCGCCTCGACCGCGTCGAGCGCCGTCCCGCCCGCGGTCAGCCTGGCAAGCGCCGCATCATTGGCCGCCTTGCCGAAATCCCAGGTCGAAACGACTGCGATCGGATCGTCCTCGCGCGCGGCCGCCCGCGCCGCGCCCGCCGCCGCGAGTACCCCCGCGCCGATGCCGATCGCACCGCGTCGAGAAATGGTCGTCATGCTGCTCCCCTTGTCGAACCCGTCGATGGCCTCTGTCCTACAACCGTCCGGCTATGGCACAATGCCGCGATGATCGTCCCAGCGCCCCTCCCGTTCAGCTTCCCGCAGCCCGAATTGACTCGGACGCCACCCCCCGAAGGACAGTCAACCTGGTCAACTTCGGGAAGGCGGCCGTGACGGCGCCGGGGCGCGTCCTGATCATCGCCGGTTCCGATTCGGGCGGTGGCGCGGGCATCCAGGCCGACATGAAAACCGTAACCATGCTGGGCGGTTACGCGATGACGGCGATCACCGCGCTCACCGCGCAGAACACGCTTGGCGTCCAGCGCGTGATGCCGGTGCCCGCCGATATGGTCGTCGCGCAACTTGACTCGTGCGTCACCGACATCGGCGTCGACGCGATCAAGATCGGCATGATCGGCTCGGCCGAGACCGCGAATGCCGTGGCGGACGCGCTGGAGGCGCTCGACGTGCCGATCGTGTTCGATCCCGTCATGGTCGCGACCTCGGGCTCGGTCCTCGCCGATGCCGACACGATCGCCGCGTTCGAGCGGCTGATGCGGCTGGCGACGCTCACCACGCCCAACCTGCCCGAACTTGAAGCGCTCGGCGGCGAGGCGAAGGTGCTGGCTGCCGGCACGGCGTTGCTCGCCAAGGGCGGACACGCGACGGGCGCGACCGTCACCGATCGGCTCGTCACGACGGCGGGCATGCGCGCCTTCTCCAATCCCCGCATCGACACGCGCCACACGCACGGCACCGGCTGCACGCTGGCGAGCGCGATCGCCACCGGTCTCGGTCAGGGCCTTGCGCTCGAACGCGCTGTCGAGCGCGGGATCGCGTTCGTCCGCGCAGCGCTTGCGCATCCACCGGGGCTGGGGCAGGGGGCGGGGCCGATGGGACACGCGCTCGGCCTCTCCCCCTTCGACGAACTGGAAGGCTGATGCCCAGCCGCCGCCACGAAAGCCTCCACCCCGCGCCCGTCGTCGGCGTGGACGAAGCGGGCAGGGGGCCGCTCGCCGGTCCCGTGGTCGCCGCCGCGGTGCTGCTCCCGGAACGCGGCGTCCCTCGCGGCATCGACGATTCGAAGAAGCTCACCCCCGCCGCGCGCCACCGCCTCCACGATCGGCTGATGGCCTGCGCGGTGGTGGGCGTCGGAATCGTCGAATCGGACGAGATCGACCGGCTCAACATCTACTGGGCGACGATGAAGGCGATGACGCTCGCGGTCGATACGGTCGCCGCCGCGCTCGGCTGCCCGCCCGGCCATGTGCTGGTCGACGGCAACCGCCTGCCGCGCTGGTCCTATGCCGCGAGCGCGATCGTCGGCGGCGACGCGCAGGCGCTATGCATCGCCGCCGCCTCGATCGTCGCCAAGCATACCCGCGACACGATCATGATCCGCCACGCCGAATCATATCCGCATTACGACTGGCACTCGAACAAGGGCTATGCCTGCCCCGCGCACCTGCGCGCGCTGCGCGAGCACGGCCCCACGCCTCTCCACCGCCGCAGCTTCGCGCCGGTCGCGCAGGCGGAATTGGCGTTTTGATTGTGGTCGCGGCACCGGCCAGCACCGGGTGAACGGTGCCCCGCATCGTTCAGGTCATGCCGGGGGCATGACCGACCCGATGCTCCCCCACCCGACCACCCATAGGATAATCGCATTGGGTGGTCGGGTGGGGGAGCGGGCCGGTGCGGCTCGCGCGCATGCGCCAAAAAGTGAGTCTTTCGAGTCACACCACCAGTCCTTGCGGTCGCCGGCCGCCTGCGGACTCAATATCTGCCCGGGGTCGCGAAATGTTCCGCCTGGTTAACGAATTGGCAACGACAATCGTTAACTAAACTCTGCTTGACGCGTCCGTGTCCTTTCGCACGATTGGGCTTCATAACGGGGGTTGGTGAATGGCGGTTCTCGAGAAAGTCCGGGCGAAAGCGGCGCCCGCAACGGAGGCGCTGCCGCTCGACAGCATCCTCCGCGGCGATTGCATTGCGCAGATGAAGACGCTCCCGGCCAAATCGGTCGACATGATCTTCGCCGATCCGCCCTACAATCTCCAGCTCGGCGGCGAGCTGTTCCGCCCCGACGGCAGCCACGTCGATGCGGTGACGGACGAATGGGACAAGTTCGATACCTTCGCCGCCTATGACGCCTTCACCCGGGCCTGGCTCGCGGAGGCGCGGCGTATCCTCAAGGACGATGGCTCGATCTGGGTGATCGGCAGCTATCACAACATCTTCCGCGTCGGCGCGGCGGTGCAGGATCTCGGCTATTGGATTCTCAACGACATCGTCTGGCGCAAGGCCAACCCGATGCCCAATTTCCGCGGCACCCGCTTCACCAACGCGCACGAGACGCTGATCTGGGCGTCGAAGGGCGAGAAGGCGAAATACACCTTCAACTATCGCGCGATGAAGACGCTCAACGATGAGCTTCAGATGCGCAGCGATTGGGAATTTCCGATCTGCGGCGGGCAGGAGCGGCTGAAGAAGGACGGCCACAAGGTCCACCCGACGCAAAAGCCCGAGGCGCTGATCTACCGCATCCTCCTCGCCTGCACCAGGCCGGGCGACGTGGTGGTGGACCCGTTCTTCGGCACCGGCACCACCGGCGCGGTCGCGAAGCGCCTCGGCCGCCGCTGGATCGGCATCGAGCGCGAGGGAAGCTATATCGAGGCGGCGGAAGAACGCATCGCCGCCGCGCTGCCGCTCGACGAATCGGCGCTCGCAACGATGCAGAGCCCGCGCCAGAAGCCGAAGGTCGCCTTCGGCACGTTGGTCGAGAATGCCTATCTGAAGCCCGGCAGCGTCCTCACCGACGCCAAACGTCGTTGGAGCGTCACCGTCCGCGCCGACGGCTCTTTGCTCAGCGCGTGCGGCCAGGCCGGCTCGATCCACAAGCTGGGCGCGACGCTGCAAGGCGCCCCCGCCTGCAACGGCTGGACCTTCTGGCACTACGAGGCGGCGGACGGCCTGAAACCCATCGACGCGCTGCGGCAGACGTATCTGCTCGCGACGCAACCGTGACCCACACCGTCACCCCAGCGAAAGCCGGGGTCTCGTCGGGCGGAGAGACTCCAGCTTTCGCTGGAGTGACGAGTTGGGCATGACCCTCCACCTCCGCCCCGTCCAGTTCGCCGATACCCCCGTCGGCCGCGACGGGGAGGTGGCGCGGCTCGCGGGCGGCATGGTCTGGTTCGCCGCCTATGAGGTGCTCGACGCCGGCACCCGCCGCACCGTTCCCATCGCCGATTTCGACCGTCAGCTCGGCAGCGACGAACGCGCCGTCCGGCTCCACGCCGCGATCACCGCCCCGCGCGCGCCGCTCACGCTGGGCGAGCGCACGCTCCGCTTCGACCAGCCCCATGTCGCGGGCATCATCAACACCACGCCCGACAGCTTCTCCGGCGGCAGTCACGGCGACGATGCCGCCGCCGCGACCGCCGCCGCGATGGACATGGCCGCCGCCGGCGCGTCGCTGATCGACGTGGGCGGCGAATCCACCCGTCCCGGCGCCAAACACGTCTGGGAAGGCGACGAAATCGCCCGCGTGCGGCCCGTCATCGAGCGCCTCTCGGCAAGCGGTACGCCGCTTTCGATCGATACCCGCAAGGCCGCGGTCATGGAGGCCGCGCTCGCCGCCGGCGCGCACCTCGTCAACGACGTGTCGGCTCTTCTGTGGGACGATCGCGCGCTGGAAGTGGTGGTGAAGGCCGGCTGTCCGGTCGTCCTGATGCACTCGCCCGAGCCGGAAAAAGGCCCGCACGGCGGCAGCGGCTATGCCGATGTGCTCATTGAAGTATTCGACTGGCTCGAAACCCGCGTTCAGGCGGTTGGGAACGCGGGCGTCGACCGCGCAAAGATCATCGTCGATCCGGGCATCGGCTTCGGCAAGACTCTCGCGGACAATCTCGCGCTCCTCAACGGCCTAGCGCTGTTCCACGGCCTCGGCTGCCCTTTGATGCTCGGCGCCAGCCGCAAGCGGATGATCGGCGCGCTCTCGAACGAGGCCCCCGCATCGCAGCGCCTCGGCGGCTCGCTCGCCCTCGCGCTCAAGGGGCTGGAAGCGGGTGCTCAACTCCTGCGCGTCCACGATGTCGCCGAAACGGTGCAGGCGGCGCGCGTCTGGCGCGGCCTGCGCGACGCGGCGCTCGTTGCCCGCTAGGGCCGATCGACATTCAGAAGATGGCGAGCCGAAAATGGTGGATTTTCGAGACCCGGCGCGCAGCGTGCTTCAAGGCACGTGAGCACCGGAAGCTCGAAAAGCCGCTATTTGCAGGCCGCCAGAGCTGAATGTCGATCGGCCCTAGAGCGTATAGCCCCCGTCGCTCACCAGCACCGCGCCCGTGATCAGCGTGGCGGCGTCGGACAGCAGGAACCCGATCTGCGCCGCCACTTCCTCCGCCTTGGCATAGCGCCCCAGCGGCGTCGCGAGGTGCGCCATCTCGGCGAACGCCGCCTCGCGCCCGATCTCGCGCGCCCGGTCCGCGAACATCGGCACCGCATCCCAGACGGGCGTTTCCACCCCCGCGGGCGCGATCGCGTTGACCCGGATGCGCCGCACCGCCGCTTCCTTCGCCGCGACCTTGATCAGATGGATCAGCCCCGCCTTCGACGCGCCATAGGCGGCGACCCCCGGCTCGGGCTTGATCCCGGCGGCCGAGGCGGTCGCGACGATGCTCCCGCCGTCGCGCATCGCCCGCAGCGCCGCGCGCATCGTCAGGAATGCGCCGTCGAGATTGACCGACAGGATGCGCCGCCATTCGTCGAGGCCGAGTTCGGCGATCGCCCCCGCGCCTGAGACGCCTGCATTGACGACCGCATGATCGAGCCCCTCGATCCGCGGTGCAAGCGCGCACCAGAACGCCTCGTCCCGCACGTCTCCTGCCGCCCGCTCGACCGCGCAGGGCAGGTCCACGGCATCGAGCGCCGCCGCGTCGCTGTCCACCAGCACCACCCGCGCCGCGCCTTCGGCCGCGAGATGCCGCGCGACCGCAAGCCCGATCCCCGATGCGGCGCCCGTGACGAGCGCGATTCTGTTTCGAAAAGCCGACATGCGCCCTCTCTGGCGCCTGTGCCCGGTAAAGTCGAGGAGCGCCGCCTCACGCCGCGTTGTCGATCCCGAGTTCGCCGAGCTTGCGGTAAAGCGTCGATCGCCCGATGCCGAGCCGCCGCGCCACCTCGGTCATCCGCCCCCGATAATGCCCGATCGCGAGCCGGATCACGTCGGCCTCGATATCCTCGAGCGCGCGCAGATTGCCGTCGGGATGGTACAGGGTCACGCCCCCGCTCGCATGGATCGCCGGCACGCCCAGCCGTGTCGTCCGACCGGTGCCGAGCGCCGCGATCTGCGGGAAATCCGCCGGCGTCAGCGCCGCGCCCTCGCACAGCACGGCGGCGCGGAACAGCGCGTTCTGGAGCTGGCGGACATTGCCCGGCCAGTCGTAGTTGACGAGCAGTTGAAGCGCATCGTCGGTAATCCCGATCGGCCTGAGCCCCGGCTGTTCGGCGATCCGCGCGAGCAGGTGCCGCGTCAGCGAGGGGATGTCCCCGGCGCGCTCGCGCAGCGGCGGAATCGTCACCTGCACGACGTTGAGGCGATAATAGAGGTCCTCGCGGAACCGCCCCGCCTCCACCTCGTCGAGCAGGCGCGCATTGGCCGCCGCGATCACGCGCACGTCGATCTCGCGCGCATGGCGGGCGCCCAGCGCCTGCACCTCGCCCGATTGCAGGAAATGCAGCAGCTTCACCTGCGCCTCGGGCGGCATCTCGCCGATCTCGTCGAGGAACAACGTGCCGCCGTCCGCCTCCTGGAAGCGCCCGATCTTGCGCTCGAACGCGCCGGTGAAGGCGCCCTTTTCGTGCCCGAACAGCTCCGATTCGACGAGATTGGCGGGAATCGCGCCGCAATTGACCGCGATCAACGGCTTCTTGCTGCGGGGGCTTGCGGCATGGACGGCGTCGGCGACCACCTCCTTGCCGACCCCGCTCTCGCCCTCGATCAGCACGGGGACGCGCCCGCGTGCCGCCTTGGCCGCGATCGCGAGTGCGGCGCGGAATTGCGGCTCGGCGCCGACGATGTCCTCGAAACCCAATGTCGCCGGGATTTTCTCGGTAAGCGGCCGCAGCTCGCCCGCCGTCGAACCGCCGACCGCCGTTTCGAGCGCGCTCAGCAGCCGTTCGGGCGCGAGCGGCTTGACCAGGAAATCGGTCGCGCCGGCGCGCATTGCCTCCACGGCGCGTGCGACCGAGGCGTGCGCGGTGAGCATCAGGATCGGCAGCGCCGGGCGGCGCGCGCGCAGCTCGGTGATCAGCCCCGCCGCATCGGCGTCGGGCGACCAGATGTCGAGCAGCACCGCGTCGAGCTGCATCCCGTCCTGCGTGCCCAGCATCGCGACCGCCATTTCCGCGTCGGCCGCGAACAGCGATCGCCAGCCGCCGCGCGCCGCGAGCGCCGATACGAGGCGGCGCTGCGCGGGTTCGTCGTCGATCAGCATCAGCAGCCGCTGGCCGTTGCGCGTCATCGGGCGGTTCCCAGGTTTCCGTTCGCGGGCGACCATAGGCGGCGGGGGTAAAGGCGGCCTTAAGCGCGCCCAATGCCAAGACTCTTGAGGTGCCGTGCGGCGCCGGTTAAGGATCACCGGCAGATTTGCGCGAGGAAAGGGGATCG
>CAZXFY010000058.1:0-16513 GCA_964639855.1 uncultured Stakelama sp.
ACGACATTCCTTCTGCTCGGCGGCATCACGCCGGCCTTCGCGCAGGATGCGCCGCAGGATCAGCCGACGGCGCCTGCGCAGCAGCCGACGGAGACCCAGGACGATACCGTCGCCGAGGAGATCGTCGTCACCGGATCGATCCTGCGCCGCACCGATGAAGCCACGCCGTCACCGATCACCACCATCACGGCGGCCAATCTCGATCAGCGGGCCATCAGCACCGTCCAGGAAGGATTGCAGCGGCTCACCGCGAACAACGGCCCGGCGCTGACCAACTCGTTTTCGGCGAACGGCGCCTTTGCGCAGGGCGCATCGGCGGTGTCGCTGCGCGGGCTCACCACCAACTCGACGCTCGTGCTGTTCGACGGCATGCGTGCCGCCTATTTCCCACTGGCGGACGACGGCACGCGCAACTTCGTCGATCTCAACACGATCCCCGACGACATCGTCGAGCGGATCGAGGTGTTGCGCGACGGCGCCTCGTCGAGCTACGGCGCGGATGCGATCGCGGGCGTCGTCAACATCATCACCAAGCGCGAAATTCAAGGCGTGAAGGCGCGTGCGGGGGCCGGAATCTCGTCGCGCGGCGACGCCGCCGAATATCGCCTCGGCCTGACCGCGGGGATCGGCGATATCGAGAGCGAGGGCTTCAACGCCTATCTCAGCGGCTTCTATTTCCGCAGCGAGGAGCTGGAGAACAGCCAGCGCCCGCATCCCTTCGACAGCAGCGATCAGCGCGACATCTGCTTCGAGGGCGTGTGCGGCCCGAACAACGTCACCAACGGGCTCGACGAGAATGGCGATTTCACGAACGGCATTCTGTTTCCCTCGCCGTTCCTCGTGCGCCCCTTCGATCCGACCAACACCAATCCGGCAGGCCCGTTCCAGCAGCTCGAAACCGATCTTTGCCGCGGCCTGCCGACCTACACGCTGACGCCGGAGGATTACGCGCAGCGTGACGAGAACGGCAATCTCATCAACGCCAACGTCCCGCCGGTCGTGTGCCAGGAGGATCTCAACAACCTCTACGGCACGATCCGGCCGCAGGTGGAACGCTTCGGCGTGTCGGGCCGCGTGACCGCGACGATCGGCGATGCGGGCGAGGCCTATGCCGAGCTCAACTTCATGCAATCGAACGTGTCGTTCGACGGCGCGCCGCAATCGGTTCGCGCGAACGCCAATACCGGCATCCTCTATCCGCGCTTCAGCACGGTGAGCGGCCAGGGCGCCCGCGCACCGGGATCGTTCGCGATCTTCCTGCCGGTCTATGTCTGCCCGCGCGGCACCACCGATCCCTGCACGGCAGCGAACGGCACGCTCAACCCCAACAACCCGTTCGCCGCGCAGGGGCAGGTGGCGCGCCTTTACGGCCGCATTCCCGGCCAGACGCACCGGCTGACCCGGGCGCGCGCCTATCGCGGCGCGCTCGGCATTCGCGGCGCGATCAGCGATACCGTCAATTACGACGTCAACGCCACCGCGATGCATGTCGATCTGGAGCGCAAGGCCGAAGGGTTCATCTACATCCAGCACCTGCTCGACGTGGTGAACGACGGGTCGTACAATTTCGTCGATCCGTTCGCGAACAGCCAGGACGTCATCGATTATCTGACGCCGACCAACAGGAACCATTCGACGTCGGACCTGTATCAGCTCGAAGGCGTGCTTTCGGCGGATGTGGCGCAGCTTCCCGGCGGCCCGCTCCAGCTCGGCGTCGGCGCCGCAATCCGCTATGAGGCGATCGACGCGCCGAGCTTCAATCCCGACTATAACGGGCCGACCCAACGCTATTTCACCTTCAACGCGTTCGGCACCAAGGGCGATCGCATGGTCTATTCGGCCTTTGCCGAGCTGGCGGCGCCGATCGTCGAGCAGGTCGAGGTCGACCTGTCCGGCCGCTACGACAAATATTCGAGCGGTCAGGACGCCTTCTCTCCCAAGATCGGCGTCAAGTTCCAGCCGTTCCGCCAGCTCGTGCTGCGCGGCACCTGGTCCAAGGGGTTCCGCATCCCCTCCTTCGGCGAGGCCAACGCGCTGCCGACGACGGGGTTCGTGAGCGCCAGTGCCGGCGTTTTCCCCGATTCGTATCTCGCGCAATATGGCTGTTCGCAGGCGACGTTCGCGGCGTGTCCTATATATATCCGCGGGTCTTCCTACGGCGTCACCACGCTCGCGACTCCCGATCTCGAACCCGAAAAATCACGCAGCTTCACCGCCGGCGTGCTGGTCGAGCCGATCCGGAACGTCTCGGTCACGGTCGATTACTACAACATCAAGAAAACCGGCGCGATCACGGGCTCGCCTTCGTCACCGGCATTGGCCGCTTACTATTCGGGGCAGGCGATCCCCGACGGCTACAACGTCATCGCCGACGCGCCCGATCCCAACCATCCCAATGCGCTGCCGCGGGTGGCGTTCGTCCAGTCGCACTTCGTCAACGCCAATACGATCAAGTCCGAAGGCCTGGATTTCGGGGTCAATGCTTCGTTCGACGTGGGCGACCTGTTCCGCTGGACCGTCTCGGGCGACGCCAGCTACATCATCAATCTTTCGACCGAATTCCCCGACGGGCGCGTCGAAAGCTATGAAGGCACGCTCGGCAATTTCGTGCTGACAGCGGGCTCGGGCACGCCCGAATGGCGCGGCACGCTGATGAGCACCTTCGATTTCGACAAGTTCGCGATCACCGCGGTCGGCAATTATTTCGACGGATACAATCTGTCGGCAGAGGATCAGGGGTCCGAATCGGGCGATTGCAGCCTCTCGCCCAGCTATGTGCCGTGCGATGTCGATTCGTACATGACGTTTGATCTGATCGGCAATTTCAACATCAACGAGCATTTCGATCTCTATCTGTCGATGTTGAACGTGTTCGACGATCTCCCGCCGATCGATCCGGTCACTTACGGCGCCTTCCTGTACAATCCCGTCCAGGGCGGCCAGGGCATTCTGGGCCGCTACTTCAAGGTGGAGGTGAAGGCGCGTTTCTGAAGGCGCAGCCTTCGGAGGAAATGTGGGGCGGCGGGGTAACTCGCCGCCCTTCCTTTCAGCCCTCGCGCAGCAGTGCGCGGAGGCGTTTGGCGTAGACGCGCCCTGCGGCCACGCGGGTGCCGTCGCGCAGGATCACCTCCTTGCGCCCGCTCGCCGACTGATGCACCTGGACGATCGCGGCGAGGCGGACGAGCGCGGCGCGATGCACTCGCACGAACCGCGCGGGATCGACCCGCGCCTCGAGCTGCTTGATCGACAGCCGCAGCAGGTGCGAGGTCGCGCCGGTGTGCAGCCGCACGTAATCATCCTCGCTGCTCACCCAATCCACCTCGTCGAGCAGCACGCGCGTCAGCCCGCCCGTCGCGCCGCGAATCCACAATTCGGTCTCGAAGGGCGATTGCCTGCTCGCGTGGAACTCGGCGCGCAGATCCCCGATGATCCGGCGCATCTCCTCGACTTCGCGGCCCGCATCATCGGCAGCGAGCCGGTCACGCGCCTTGGCGATCGCCTCGCCAAGCCGTGCGGTCTCGATCGGCTTGAGCACGTAATCGACCGCGGAAAGCTCGAACGCGCGGATCGCGAAGTGATCGAACGCGGTGGTGAAGATCACCGCCGGGGCCACGTCCTTCGGCAGCCCATCGAGGATGTCGAACGCGGTGCCGTCGCGCAGGCGGATGTCGAGCAGCGCGATATCGGGCCGCCGCGCGGCGATGAGCGATACCGCGTCGCGGCAATTGCCCGCCGAGCCGATCAGCCGCGCGCCGACGATCCCGGAGAGCACGATCTCCATCCGCCGGAGCGCGAGCGGCTCGTCATCGACCGCGACGATCGTCCGCTCGTTCACCGGGCACGCTCCAGCGGCATGGCGATCCGCGCCTCGAAAAAGCCCCGGCCGGCCGTAAGCGTGAGCGCCTGCCGTGACCCGAAATATTCCTCGAGCCGCTGCCGGACGTTGGCGAGCCCGATGCCGGAGCCTTCGGGCGGGCTGCGCGTCACGTCGGGATTGCCGCGGTCGGTCACGCTGATTTCCAGCATGTCCCCCACCTGCCGGGCATCGATCTCGATCCGCGTCGGCGGCGCCGATGTCGCGACCCCATGCTTGATCGCGTTCTCGACGAGCGGCTGAACGATGAACGCGGGGACGCGGGCGTCCGCCAGCGCGGCGGGGAGCGCGATGTCGACGACGAGATCAGGATAGCGCATCTGCTCGATCGCGAGATAGCGTCGATGCAGGTCGACCTCGCGCTCCAGCGGGAGCATCACCAACGGATCGATCGACAGCGTCGAGCGGAAATAGGTGGAGAGCCCGGCGAGCATCCGCTCCGCCTCGTCGCTGCGCCCATCGAGGATGAGCGCAGAGATCGAGTTGAGGCTGTTGAACAGGAAATGCGGGTTGATCTGATTGGAGAGCGCGCGCAGCTTGGCGTTCTGGGCGATACTGCGCAGCTCGGCCGAGCGCTCGACCTCATGCCGCGCCTCGAAACTGTATTCGATCGCGAGATAGAGCCCGGCCCAGGCGATGAAGAACCACGTCCACAGCGAGATCGCGACGGCGGCCGTGTTCCAATCGGCGACGACGAATGCGAGCCTGCGCCCCTGGAGCGCGGCGAAGGCGAAATAGCTCACCCAGGCGAAGCACTCGCCGATGAGCGGCGCCACCGCCGCGGCGATGATCGCGCGCGTGCGGAACGGGCGATGTGCGAACCGGCTGAGCAGCAGGTGCAGCGCGAAGCACAGCACCATGCCGACCGCATAGACACCGGCGCGCACGATCGCGACCTCGAGCACGATGTCACTGTCCGAAAGCACGCTGCCGAGCGAGAAGATGACGTAGCTGAGCGCCCATAGCGCCAGCGTCATCACCAGCTTCGCGCGGATTTCGGCGCGCGTTCTAGGACGGGCGCGGCGCTCTGCGGCGTCCTCGATCAGAAACAGTTCGCGCGGGGCCGCGCGTGCATCGCTTTCGACCACGCACCGATCATCGCAAATCGGCAGGTGCGAGTCGATCGACGCTCGCCCGCTCGAAAACGACGTTCGTCCGCAACGCGCCCGCGCCTTTCACGGGTGCGCGGCGGGGATGCTGTCGCCGATCCACAACGCCGTGGAGCCGTGGATATCGGGCTCGACGCGGCACATCAGCCCCCAATTGCGGATCGTCGCGATCGGATCGGGCGCACCTGCGGCCGAGAATTTGCGGCGGATGCGATGCAGCAGCACCGGCAGCGAGCACGCGCAGGCGCCCGCTTGTTCGAGCATCTCG
The DNA here is from genome assembly GCA_964639855.1 of uncultured Stakelama sp. Taxonomy (GTDB): domain Bacteria; phylum Pseudomonadota; class Alphaproteobacteria; order Sphingomonadales; family Sphingomonadaceae; genus Sphingomonas. The sequence goes on from CAZXFY010000058.1 coordinate 5,252, forward strand.
GCGATCTCCGCATGCGCCGCCCGACCACGACGGACGATCAACGACACGAGCGCGATCTCGGCTGGCGACAGCGCGATCGGAAAACCGTGGCGCCAGACACTCGGCGGATCGACCGTCACCGCCAGCGCACCCCGCCGGAACGCCGGCAACCCGCGCTCGGACCCCGGCCGCCACCGCGCAAGCGCCCGAGGGTTCGCGGGCACATGTGGGGCAAGTTCGCCGTCGTTCAATCGCATGCGCCGACGCTACCGCCCACCACGCCCCGGTCGAGCGCTATGCCGCCCAACGGCGGCCACGCGCCGCTCAATGCACCTGGCCGCGCAGTCGAGTCGGCGCGGCGCTATATGCCCTTCGCCTGTGCGATATCGCCGGGCGCTGACGATCGCACGATCGCATGAATCGCGAACGCTCCTTCAGAAAATGGACCAGCCGTGGCTGCCCGCAACCGCGCCGAAGACCGTGATGAGGCTGAGCGTCAGCAGCACGACATGCGCGCGGTGGAGCCAGGCGAACGCGACGTCGGGCCGCCGCGCCGCCCAGCCGGGAAAGCGGCGGTGCAGGATCAACGGCTCGCCGACGAACAGCACGAAGGCGAAGAGCGCCCAGACGCACACCATCGCGTGCATCCACCAGAAATCGAGATCATGGAAGCGGCTCCAGAGATCGAGCTTCGCCACCATGTAGAGCCCTGTCAGCCCCACCAGCAGCACCGCCCCGCGCGCCTGCCAGACGAAGCGAAGCTCGATCGCATGAAAGGCGCGCAACCGCTCGCCACCAAGATCGCCGCGGCGGACAGCGGGGATCGCGACGGTGGTCGCCATCGCGACGCCGCCGATCCAGACGACGATGCCGAGCACGTGCAGCGCGCGGGCGAGCGCGAGATCATCCATCGACGGAACCTCCGAATGTCGGGATCATCGGTGTCCCGCTCTATACCCAGGCCGAGCGGCAATAGTTGCGCTGGCGCAAGCTTCCATGCGTCGGACCTGCTTATGCTGAAACACGCCATGACACGGATCAGGTTCGAGGACGATGCGATCGAAATAGATGCCGCGCTGATCGCCGAGGGGCTGCGGATCGCGCCCGAGCACGTTCAGGCGGAGATGCAGGCGGGGCGAATCACCTCGACGTGCGAGCGCGGGATCGACGAGGATGCGGGCACGTTCCGCCTGAGCTTCTTCGCGGGCAACCGACGCTTGCGGATAACTGTGACCGCCGCGGGCGAGGTGCTTCGGCGATCGACGCTCACCACAGCCGATCCTCCCCGATCGTAATCCCGATCGATGAGCAGCGCTGGACCATCGAGCGTCGCTGCGCGAGGAAGGGATATGCGCCACGATTCCGATCGATCCACCGCGATCGCCGCGCTCGACCTGTTCGACGGCCTGACCGGGCCCGCACTCGACGGTGTGATCGGGGCCGCACGCGTCCGGCCGTTGCCGCGCGGCGGGCGCGTGTTCGATCAGGGAGAACCGGTCCAACGGGCGCATGCGCTGCTTTCCGGCGCGATTCGCATCGCGCAGGCGGGGAGCGATGGAGGGCAGATCGTGATCCGCTTCATCGCGCCTGGGGAAATATTCGGCAGCGTCGCGATCTTCACCGATCGCCGCTATCCGGCCGACGGCATCACGATGATCGATTCGATCGAAGTGAGCTGGGACAGGGCCGACCTGCTCGCCCTGGTCGACCGATATCCCCGAATCGCCGTCAACCTGATCGCGATTACTGGCCGCAGGCTCGCCGAGTTGCAGGATCGCGTGCGCGAGATGGCGACCCAGCGCGCCGAGCGCCGCATCGCCAACACGCTGCTCCGCCTCGCCCGCCAGGCCGGTCGGACGACCGGCGCCGGCATCGAGATCGGTTTTCCGCTACGGCGCAAGGACATTGCCGACATCGCCGGGACGACGCTCTACACGGTGAGCCGGACGCTCAACGATTGGCGCCGTCGCAGGCTGGTCGCTGACAGCGGGCGCAGCCTGATTCTGACGTCGATGGCGGACATCGAGCGGATCGCCGAGGGCTGATCGCGCCCGCCCGCTCGCGAAGGGCCCAGGTCCTAACGGGCGGCGCTGTCCTGTTCCCGCTTCGCGGTGGCGGGCAGCGCGATCCGAACCTCCAGGCGATCGGCTTCGATGCGCCGCTCAATATGCCCGCCGGAAGCACGCACGATCCGATCGATCAGATCGAGCCCCTGCCCGCCCTTTCGCGCCGGGCCGAACCTGGTTTCCTCACGCCAGACGAGGAGCAGCGTGTCGTTCGCCAACGAGCCCTCGACGCGAATCGGCCGGCCGGCCTCTAGCGCGCCGTATTTGAGGCTGTTGGTGCACAGCTCGCCGAAAGCCAGGGCAACCGCCTGCAACGCATTGTTTCCGAGCGACACGTCCGGAATGTCGCCGAACTGAAGCAGCGAGACATCGCCATAGGCCTTTGCGAGCATCGGCACGATGTCCCGAAAATCCTTCTTCGTCTCGGGATCGAGCACCAGCGCCTGCACGCGCGCGAGCTGGGCGAAGCGCGCGCAGATCGCATCGGCGAAATCGGAGACGTCGGGATTGTCGCGCGCGCGCGCGAGCATGTTCACGAGCGCGCCGGCGATGGTGAGTGCGTTCTTGAGCCGGTGGCGCATTTCGGCACCCACGGCCTCTACGCGCTCATGCTCGACGATTTCGTTCGTCGTGTCGCGCGCAATCGTGAGATAATGGGTGAGTTCGCCCGTGCCGGATACGATCGGCGACACGGTGACGTCCCACCAGCTCGGACGTCCATCCGGCCGCGGCCGCGCCGCGGAAAAGCGGGTGTGCTGCCCCGCTTTCGCCTTCGCGAGCGCCTCGGCGATCTTGGGCCGCGATTCTTCGGGCCAACGATCGAGCCAGGGTCTGCCGACGAGTTCCGCGGGCTCCCGCAATTCCATGACGATTGCGCCCTGGCGGTTGACGAACTCGATCCGGCCTTCGGCATCGAGCAGCTTCACGCAATCATGCGTATGGTCGAGCACGATGCTGAGCAGGGTGTGCTGATCTGCCGTCAAAACGGCTTCCCGACCGTTTGGAATACGCCCCTCCACGAACAATGCACGCCTCGTGCGGGGCAATTCTAGCACCTCGGGCGCACACTGCCATCTATCTTCAATCAAGTAGAAGAACATCGCCCGATCCCGTCAGGGGAACGGGGCCGACACTTCCCACTGTCCTGCAACCCCTCGTTTGTGCGACGATGAGGCGATGCCGCCACCCTCGCCTACCCACCTTTACAGAGTAATCTCGCGGCCGACACGGCGCGGGGCAGCCATCTTGGTCGACTTTGCAGTCGATTTCGCGCGGACCGGCTCATGTTCCTGACCTTCCTCGACGAGCTGCGCGCCGCCGGCATCCCGGCCGGCCTCAAGGAACACCTCATCCTCCTCGAGGCGCTCGACCGCGAGGTGATCGCGCGCACCCCGGAGGCTTTCTACTATCTCGCCCGCGCCACCTACGTGAAGGACGAAGGCCTGCTCGACCGCTTCGACCGGGTCTTCTCCAAGGTCTTCAAGGGAATCGCGACCACCTACGCCACCAACGCCGCCGACATCCCCGAAGACTGGCTCCGGGCCGTCGCCGAAAAATACCTGACGCCGGAAGAAATGGCCGCAATCGAATCGCTCGGCTCGTGGGACGAGATCATGGAGACGCTCAAGCAGCGCTTCGAAGAACAGCAGGGCCGCCATCAGGGCGGCAACAAATGGATCGGCACCGGCGGCACCTCGCCCTACGGCAATTCGGGCTACAATCCGGAAGGGATCCGCATCGGCGGCGAGAGCCGGCACAAGCGCGCGATCAAGGTGTGGGACAAGCGCGCCTTCGAGAACCTCGACAACACCCGCGAGCTCGGCACGCGCAACATCAAGCTGGCGCTCCGCCGCCTGCGCCGCTTCGCTCGCGAAGGCGCCGCCGACGAACTTGATCTCGACGCGACGATCGAGGGAACGGCGCGTCAGGGCTGGCTCGACATCCATATGCGCCCCGAGCGGCACAATGCGGTGAAGCTGCTCCTCTTTCTCGACGTCGGCGGCTCGATGGACCCGTTCGTGAAGCTCTGCGAAGAATTGTTCTCGGCGGCGACGAGCGAGTTCAAGAACCTCGAATTCTTCTATTTCCACAACTGCCCGTACGAGGGTGTATGGAAGGACAATCGCCGTCGCTTCACCGAGCGCACGCCGACCGGGCAAGTGCTCCACAAATACGGCCACGACTACAAGCTCGTGCTCGTCGGCGACGCCTCGATGAGCCCGTACGAGATCACGCATCCCGGCGGCTCGGTCGAGCACAATAACGAGGAGGCGGGCGCCGTCTGGCTCCAGCGCCTCACCGCCACCTACCCGGCCGCAATCTGGCTCAACCCCCTGCCCGAGGCGCAATGGGGCTATTCGCAGAGCGTTCGCATGATCCGCGACCTGATGAACGACCGCATGTACCCGCTTACGCTCGACGGACTCGACGCCGCCATGCGCGAGTTGACGAGGAAGAGATGACCTGGGCGCGGTGGACGGGGTGATCCTCGGCACAAATCGCGCTGGTCTCGCTCCGCCCCTTGGAACATTGCGGCCGCGTTCCGGTTATATCGGCAACAGGTAGGAGTATCCTTCATGTCGCACATTCCGGAGAGCGCCATGCCGCACGCCAAGGCCGAACCCAGCAACGACGACACGCCCAAATCGCGCGTCCGCAAAGCCGCCGACGACGCAAGCAAGACCGCAAAATCGGCCGCCCGGACAGTCTCCGAAACTGCGAAATCCACGGCCAAGTCCGCCTCCAGGACCGCGAAATCGGCGGCGTCGAAGGCCAAGGCCAATCCGGGCGTAACCGCCGCCGCGGTCGGTGCCGCGGTATTGGCCGGCGCAGCCGCAGTCGCGGCCTCTTCGCCCAAGCTGCGCGCCAAGGTGACGGGCAAGAAGGCTGGCACCAAATCGAGCGCGGCCAAATCCACCGCTTCCAAGACGACGAGCGCGAAAAAGCCGGCAGCCAGAAAATCGGCCGCGCGCAAGAGCACGGCGAAATCGAGTTCCTAATAGAGCAGGAAAGGCTGGCGCGCGTCGGCCCACCCGGCTTCGTCGGCACGCGCTACCGCATCGAGATCGTCCGGCGCCGTCGCCGCGTCATCAACCCATTCGCGAACGCCCAAGCCGCCGTTGATGACGTCGATCGCCAGCTTGTCGAATTCATATTCGTACGGAAAATCGCGCCACAGCGGATAATCCGGATAGAGCCGCCTTATCGCCTTGAACGCGACGGCCTGCACGCGCCACGGCCGGAATCTTGCATGGTCGTACGCCGGCCCCTCGGCATGGATCTGGACGCCGTTGCACAGCGCCCCCACATGCTTGTGGAAGGTCGGCTGGAACCAGATGTCGCGCAGGATGCACCCGTCCAGCCATTCCGGCGCCAGCCGCCGCATCTCCGCCATCACCGCGCGCGCGTCGATATCGGGCGCGCCGAACAATTCCAGCGGCCGCGTCGTCCCGCGCCCTTCGGAAAGTGTGGTGCCCTCCAGCATCACCGTCCCCGCATAATCGCGCGCCATGTTAAGGTTGGGCGCGTTGGGGCTCGGGTTGATCCAGATGCGGTCCGCCGGCCAGCCGAACCCCGGCCCCTGGTCGGGCGCCCAGCCCTCCATTTCGATCACGCGATACTCGACATCGAGCCGCAGCAGATCGATGAACCAATGCCCTAATTCGCCCATCGTCAGCCCATGCCGCATCGGCATCGGCCCGGCGCCGACGAAGCTCTCCCATCCGGGCAGCAGCGCCAGCCCCTCGATCGGCCTGCCGGCCGGGTTGGGTCGATCGAGCACCCATACCGCCTTGCCATGCTCGGCCGCCGCTTCGAGCATATACCGCAGCGTCGTGATGAAGGTGTAGATTCGGCAGCCCAGGTCCTGGAGATCGACCAGCACCAGGTCGAAGGCGCCCATCCATTCGGGCTTCGGCCGCCGCACCTCGCCATAGAGGCTGAACACCGGCATCCCGTAGGTGGGATCGGTGAAGTCCGGCGACTCCATCATGTTATCCTGAAGATCGCCCCGCACCCCATGCTGCGGCCCGAACAGCGCCGTCACATTCACCCCCGCCGCCATCAGCGCGTCGAGCGAATGCGTCAAGTCCGCAGTGACGGAGGCGGGATGCGCGAGCAACGCCACGCGCTTGCCTTCAAGAGCGCCGAGGAGAGCGGGGTCGGCGAGCAGCCGGTCGATGCCGAATTTCATGGTCGCTCAGGTGCCGGGAGGTGCGCGACAAAGCAATCGGGATTATGGAAATCGGGCGCGCCGTCAGGATGCGCGAGCGCCCAGAAGGATTTGGCGCCCGACCGCTCCTCGATGACCGCCGTCAGCCCGACCTCCCAGCACGCTGCATCCGCAAGTCCGTCGAGACGGAGAATCGCGCGCATCTCGGCACAATTCTCGGATCGCGCGAAATGCTGCTCAACCACCACCGCATCGTCCGCCCACCGCATTCCGGCCCGGTGGCCATCGAACGCATAGATCGCGAATCGTGAAGAGGGCGACAGGTTGAACTCCCGATACTCCGCGTCGCCTTGGGCACCTACAAACGCCTCGAAGCAGCTATGCTGCCAGAGAAGATCGGCGAATTCGTGCGGCGCGGGTTCGGGCCAGGCGATTGCGTCGATAGCGCCCGTGACACGATAGGTGAGAGACAGCATGCCCGCCGTCAACCTCTCCGCCAGAACCCCGATCGCGTCGATCAGACCCTCCGCATGATCGGAGTGTGCAACCAACCACCACTCTTCCTTCCCCGGCGAAGGCCGGGGCCCAGTTGCGGCACCGTTCATGACACCGCGATCCGCTCATACAAATCGGCCCAGCTTGGATTCAGTCCCTCGATCTCGCGCAATTTCCACGCACGCTTCCATTGCTTCATCTGAAACTCGCGCCTTCTTGCCGATTCCAGGCTCCCATGCGGCTCATACCAGACGAGGAGTTTGCACCCGTACTTCTTCGTGAAGCCCGGAACGACACCATTGCGGTGTTCCCATGCGCGCCTGGCCAGGTCGTCGGTAGAGCCTATATAGATCGTGCCGTTCTGACGACTGGCCATGATGTAAACGTAGGCGCTCTCTTCGATCATCTGCCCCCCTTCTTCCCCGGCGCTGGCCCAGTTGCGAACGGCGCGATACTGGACCCCGGCCTTCGCCGGGGAAGGATATCGATACACTGTCCAAGGAGGGATAGTGTATCGACAGCGCTGGAAAATCCCCCCGCGATCGCCTATGTGCGCGCGCACTCCCATGGCAACGCAACTTCCTTCTCCGCCCCGTGTGGGCATGGTGTCGCTCGGCTGTCCGAAGAACCTCGTCGATTCGGAGCGCATCCTCACCAAGCTTCGCTCGGATGGCTATCAGATGTCGCCCGATTATGCGGGCGCCGATGTAGTGCTCGTCAACACCTGCGGGTTCCTCGATTCGGCGAAGGAGGAGAGCCTCGAAGCGATCGGCGAGGCGATTGCGGAGAATGGCCGCGTCATCGTCACCGGCTGCATGGGCAAGGAAGCCGAAGTCATCCGCGAGCGCTTCCCCAACGTCCTCGCCGTCACCGGCGCGCACCAATATGAGGAGGTGGTCGGCGCGGTCCACGACGCAGCCCCGATGCCGCCGCATGCCTTTCTCAACCTGGTGCCCGAGGCGGGGCTCAAGCTCACGCCGCGGCATTACAGCTATCTGAAGATTTCGGAGGGCTGCAATCATCGCTGCGCCTTCTGCATCATTCCGCAGCTCCGCGGCGATCTCGTCAGCCGCCGCCCCGACGCAATCCTGCGCGAGGCGGAGAAGCTGGTCGAGGCCGGCACGAATGAGCTGCTCGTCATCAGCCAGGATACGTCGGCCTATGGCGTCGACATCAAGCATCATCCCCGCATGTGGCACGGCCGCGAGGTACGCGCGCACATGACCGATCTCGCCCGCGAACTCGGCAAGATCGCGCCGTGGGTGCGGCTGCACTACGTCTATCCCTATCCCCACGTCGACCGCGTCATTCCGCTGATGGCCGAGGGGCTGGTGCTCCCCTATCTCGACATTCCCTTCCAGCATGCCAGCCGCGCCGTGCTGAAGGCGATGCGCCGCCCGGCGAACGAGGCCAAGGTGCTCGAACGGATCAAGGGCTGGCGCGCGATCTGCCCCGATATCGCGATCCGATCGACCTTCGTCGTAGGCTTCCCCGGCGAGACCGAGGAGGATTTCGCCTACCTGATGGACTGGCTGGAGGAAGCGCAACTCGACCGCGTCGGCGCCTTCCGCTTCGAGCCCGTCGAGGGCGCGCCCGCCAATGCGCTGCCTGATCCGGTGCCCGAGGAGGTGAAGGAAGAGCGATATGCTCGCCTGATGGCGCTGACGGCGCGCATTTCCGCCGAAAAGCTTACCGCCAAGATCGGCCGCACGCTCGACATCATCGTCGATGCGGTCGATGCCGAGACCGGCGGCGCAACCGGCCGCTCCAGGGCGGATGCGCCCGAAATCGACGGCGAGGTCCACCTGCGTGACGCGGGCCATCTCGCGGTCGGCGACATCGTGGCCGTGCGTATCGAGGATGCCGACGATCACGACCTGTTCGGCGCACCGGCCTGACAGCTTCACACCCGCTGCCGAATTGCTAAATTCGGCCAAAGGGGGAGACGGTGCATGGCGAAACAAGAGGCGAATATAGAGACCGGCCAGCGCTATCGCGCGCCGGCGCTCGACAAGGGGCTCGACATCCTCGAACTGCTCGCCAGCGAGCCGCTGCCGATGACGCTGACCGCGATCGTCAACCGGCTCGAACGATCGCACGGCGAGCTGTTCCGCATGGTCCAGGTGCTCGAATATCGCGGCTATATCGAACAGGACCCGGCGAGCGACGGTTATCGCCTCACCGACCGGCTGTTCTCGCTGGGCATGGAGCAGCCTCGCATCCAGAATCTCGTCGAGATCGCGCTGCCGATCATGCGGCAATTGGCGGTCGAGGTCGGCCAATCGTGCCATCTCGCGGTGCATACGCGCGGGCAGATGGTGGTGATCGCACGGATGGAATCGAGCGAGCAGCTCGGCTTTTCGGTGCGCGTCGGCTATCGGCGCGCGCTCAACGAGTCGGCCTCGGGCGCGGTGCTCTACGCCTTCCAGCCCGCCGACATTCAGGAGCGCTGGGAAAAGCTGCTCGATCCACCCCTTTCCGACGAGGAACTGGAAGCCTTTCGCGCCCACACCCGCGCGATCGCAGAGCGCCAGGTGGAAATGACGCCCAGCCGCTTCGTCTCCGGCATCACCGACATTTCCGCGCCGGTGATGCGCGGCGGCATGGCGGCGGCGGCATTGACGGTGCCGTTCATCAAGAAGCTGCTGCCCTCCGCCACCCCGCGAGAGACCGCGAAGGCGGTGCGCAAGGCCGCCAACCATATCTCGACCCAGCTCACCGAGGGGGACAGCCGCATCTGAGCCCGCGTCTATCCGCTTGCGCGAACAATAATTTGCACATATGAAAACACTGTTCGTCAACGAAAGGAGCGCGCGCGCCGTGGCCCCATCCTCCCCCACCCGGCACGACGCATGAAGATCGTCAGGCTGCGCGTTCTCGACATTCGCTTCCCGACCTCGATGCAGCTCGACGGGTCGGATGCGATGAATCCCGATCCCGATTATTCGGCCGCTTATTGCATTCTGGAGACGGACGCGCCGGGGCTGGCGGGCCACGGCCTGACCTTCACCATCGGCCGCGGCAACGACATCTGCTGCGCGGCGATCGAGGCGCTGGCGCCGCTGATCGAGGGGCTGGACCTCGACTGGATCGCGGAAGACGGCGCGCGCTTCTGGCGGCACATCACGGGGGACAGCCAGCTCCGCTGGATCGGCCCGGAAAAGGGTGTGATCCATCTCGCTGCCGGCGCGGTGGTGAACGCGGTATGGGATCTGCTCGCCAAGGCCGCCGGCAAGCCGCTGTGGCGGCTGATCGGCGAGATGTCGCCCGGCGAGATCGTGCGGCAGATCGACTTTCGCTACATCACCGATTGCATCACCCCCGACGAGGCGCTGGCGCTGCTCACCGAGCGCGCGGCGGGCAAGGCGGACCGGATCGCCGATCTCGAGGCGACGGGCTATCCCTGCTACACCACCTCGGCCGGATGGCTCGGCTATTCGGACGAGAAGCTCGCGCGCCTGTGCCGCGAGGCGATCGGGCAGGGGTTCGACCATATCAAGCTCAAGGTCGGGCTGTCGCTCGACGACGATGTCCGCCGCGTCGCGCTGGCGCGCGAGGTGATCGGGCCGGAGCGCAAGCTGCTGATCGACGCCAACCAGGTGTGGGAGGTCGATCAGGCGATCGCGCATGTCAACGCGCTCGCCTTCGCCGACCCCTGCTTCATCGAGGAGCCGACCAGCCCCGACGATGTCGCCGGGCACCGCCGCATCCGCGAAGGCGTCTCCCCGATCAAGGTCGCGACCGGCGAGATGTGCCAGAACCGCATCCTGTTCAAGCAGTTCATGGCCGAAGGCGCGATCGACGTAGTGCAGCTCGACGCGTGCCGGCTGGGCGGGGTGAACGAGGTGCTGGCGGTGCTGCTGATGGCGGCGAAATACGATCTGCCCGCCTGCCCCCATGCGGGCGGCGTGGGCCTGTGCGAATATGTCCAGCACCTCGCGATGATCGACTATCTGTGCTTCGCTGGCACCAAGCAGGGCCGCGTCGCCGAATATATCGACCACCTTCACGAGCATTTCGTGCATCCTTGCGTGGTCGAGAACGCCGCCTATCGCGCGCCGAAGGCGCCCGGCTATTCGATCGAGATGAAGCCCGAGACGCTCGCCGACTACGCCTGGCCGCGCCCGGCGGGGATCATGCGCGCGGCGCCGTAAGGCGGATGCAAAGTTGACCAACTTGACTGTGCGGCGGGTGTAGCGCCACACAGGAATGGCAGATTCGCGTGCGTTCAAGTCAGTTTCATATTGCCACGAGTCAACTTCGCCTGTGCCATTGATCGACCGATTTCAAAGAGCGGCCCGCAGGGTCGCACGAATGCGCAGTGTAGGACAGCGAAAAAGAACAAAGGAGGATCAGGAAGCGCGGAGAGTGGTTCGCGCCGAAACGCGGAGCACCGAGATGAAATCGTCACCCCGGACTTGGTGACGAGCAGAGGACAGGCAACGCTGATCGCAACGCGAGAGCAACGTGCGTTTAATCTGACCCAACACCGTTCGCCCCCGGCCTTCGCCGGGGCAGGCTCTGAGCTTGTCGAAGGGCCGTTTTTCTTTT
>CAZXFY010000059.1:0-16341 GCA_964639855.1 uncultured Stakelama sp.
GTCGGCGGTGCGGATCGCGTCCTCGTCATGCTCGACGACGAGCACGGTGTTGCCGAGATCGCGCAGGCGCTTGAGGGTGGCGAGCAGCATGTCGTTGTCGCGCTGGTGGAGGCCGATCGAGGGCTCGTCGAGGACGTAGAGCACGCCCGACAGGCCGCTGCCGATCTGGCTGGCGAGGCGGATGCGTTGGGACTCGCCGCCGGAGAGGGTGCCGCTGGTGCGGTCCAGGTTGAGATAGTCGAGGCCTACGTTGTTCAAGAAGCCGAGGCGCTCGTCGATCTCCTTGAGGATGGCGCGGGCTATCTCGTTCTGCTGCTCGGTGAGGTCGGCGGGGAGGTTCGCGAAGAAGGCGAGTGCGTCCACGACGGACAGGCGGGTGACGCTGGAGATGTCGCGCATCGCCACCTTGACCGCCAGCGCCTCGGGCTTGAGGCGGGCGCCGTGGCACACCTCGCAGGGCTGGGCGGTCTGGTATTTGCTCAGTTCCTCGCGCATCCAAGCGGATTCGGTTTGCAGCAGGCGGCGGTTGAGGTTGCCGATCACGCCCTCGAACGGCTTCTTGACCTCGTAGGACTTGCGGCCGTCGACGAAGCGGAGGGTGACGGGGCGGCCGCGCGTGCCGTGGAGGATGATCTGGCGGATTTCCTCGGGGAGGTCCTTCCACGGGGTTTCGAGGGAGAAGTCGAACTCGCGGGCGAGGCTGCCGAGGACCTGCATGTAGTAGGGCGAGGGCGGGTTGGACTTGGCCCAGGGGACGACCGCACCCTTCTTGATCGTCAGATCGGTGTTGGGGACGACCAGATCCTCGTCGAACAGCATCTTCTCGCCAAGGCCGTCGCACGCCGGACAGGCGCCTTGGGGAGCGTTGAAGGAGAAGAGGCGGGGTTCGATCTCGGCGATGGTGAAGCCGCTGACGGGGCAGGCGAAGCGTTCGGAAAAGACGATGCGCTCGCTGACCCCCGGCGGCAGATCGATGCCCTTCATAGCCCTCTCCCTCGAGGGAGAGGGTTGGGTGAGGGTGGCCCCGGCACTGGGGGCGGACGCGACGGCTGCGCCTTCGCTCCCCCTCACCCCGGCCCTCTCCCCGTCGGGGAGAGGGAGTATGTCCACATAGGTCAGCCCGTCGGCGAGCTTGAGGGCTGTCTCGAAGCTGTCGGCGAGGCGCGTCGCGATGTCGTCGCGGACGACGAGGCGATCGACGACGACCTCGATGTCGTGCTTGTATTTCTTGTCGAGCGAAGGCGCGTCTTCGATCTCGTGCATCTCGCCGTCGATGCGGACGCGCGTGAAGCCGGCCTTCTGCCACTCGGCGAGTTCCTTGCGGTATTCGCCCTTGCGGCCGCGCACCACCGGCGCCAGCAGGTAGAGCCGCGTGCCCTCGGGCAGCGCCATCACGCGGTCGACCATCTGGCTGACCTGCTGCGCGGCGATCGGCAGGCCCGTCGCGGGCGAATAGGGAATGCCGATGCGCGCCCACAGCAGGCGCATGTAATCGTAGATCTCGGTGACGGTCGCGACCGTGGAGCGCGGGTTGCGGCTGGTGGTCTTCTGCTCGATCGAGATGGCGGGGGAGAGGCCCTCGATATGATCGACGTCGGGCTTCTGCATCATCTCGAGGAACTGGCGGGCATAAGCGGAGAGCGATTCGACGTAGCGCCGCTGGCCCTCGGCATAGATGGTGTCGAACGCGAGGCTCGACTTGCCCGAGCCGGAGAGGCCGGTGATGACGGTGAGCGTGTCGCGCGGGATGTCGATCGAGATGTCGCGCAGATTGTGCTCGCGCGCGCCGCGGACGCTTATGTGGGTCAGCATACGGAACACCTATGCTGAGCGATTTGCGTGAGTGCCATGAGGCGTGTTCTATCTTCGTTCTTATGGAGAGGCTAGAGGGGAGATAGGGAGCGCGTCCGCCGAGTGCGAGAGGCGCCGGCTTCGGCTTTGCGGAGAGCGGATCGGGCGGGCAGCCGCCCGCGGCACGCATCGACGTCGAGAGTTTCGTCGCGCCCTGACAGCGCAGCGAGGGCGATACCGAGGGCGGCGCACCGGATCATCATCGCGCTCGCGCGTTGACCTTCGCGCGTTGGAGGTTTTAGGAAAGCAAATTGCTTTTTTGCAGCCGGGGACGCGGGGATGATGCGGAAGATCGGGTTGGCCGCGCTCATACTCGTGGGGGCGACGCAAAGCGTGGGCGAGGGGACCGAGGGGACCAGGGCGCCCGATCCGGCCGATCCGGCGGCGGAGGTCAATCCCTTCATCGGCACGACCAACGGCGGCAACCTCTATCCGGGCGCGACGATGCCGTTCGGGATGGTGGCGTTCAGCCCCGAGGCGACGCCGCTGCCGGGCAAGCGCTTTCCGATGGCCGCGCCGGGCGGTTACGAATGGCGCGCCAACGGGATTCGCGGCTTCGCGCTGACTCACCTGTCGGGCACCGGTTGCACCGGCGCGAGCGGCGACATTCCGATCATGCCGGTGACGGTGAAGGTCGAGCAATCGCCGTCGTCGGTGGAGGCGGGGCTGGCCTATACGAGCATGTTCGACCATGAGGACGAGCAGGCGAGCCCCGGCGCCTATTCGGTGACGCTCGACAATCGGGTGAAGGTCGAGCTCGGGGCGACGGACCGGACGGCGGTGGGGCGGTTCACCTTCCCCGAGGACCGGCCGGCGAACCTGCTCTTCCGCACCTCGGACAGCGAGGTCGGCAGCACCGCTTCGACGATCCATATCGACGCGGCGCACCACACCGTCAGCGGATCGGTGACGAGCGGCAATTTCTGCGGCTATCTCGCCGAGGACCGGCGCGAGAGCTATTATACATTGCACTTCGTCGCGGTGTTCGACCAGCCGTTCGAGGTCGGCGGCACCTGGCGTGACGATGCCGTGGCGGCAGGCGCGACCGACGGCGGCGGCGGCACCACCTACGGCACGCGCGGCCATCCGCCCGCGGGCAAGGGTGCGGGCGGCTGGATCGCCTTCGATGCCGAGAAGACGCCCGTAGTGACGATGCGGGTCGGCATCTCCTATGTCGATGCGGCGGGTGCGCGCGAGAACCTGGAGCGCGAGAGCCCGGCGGGGACGACGATCGAGACAACACGGGCGGCGGCGCGGGAAGCGTGGAACCGCGAGCTGGGCAAGATCCGCATCACCGGCGGATCGCGCGACGATCGCACCGTCTTCTACACCGCGCTCTACCACACGCTGCTCGGCCAGAATCTCTACAGCGACGCCGACGGACGCTATCGCGGGTTCGACGGCACGGTGCACCGGCTCGCCGAGGGGCAGGGCGCGCAATATGCGAATTTCTCGGGCTGGGACGTCTATCGCTCGCAACTCCAGCTCGTGACGTTGCTCGATCCGGAGCGTGGGTCGGACATCGCGCAGTCGCTGCTCAACCAGGCGGGGCAGAATGATGGCGTGTGGGATCGCTGGACGCACCTGACGGGCGCGACGAGCGTGATGAACGGCGATCCCTCCCCGCCCTCGCTCGCGGCGATCTACGCGTTCGGCGGGCGGTCGTTCGATGTGAAGCGGGCTTATGCCTCGCTCAAGCGCGCCGCAACGGTGCCGACCGCGAAGGATCTGAGCCGCAAGGGGTGCCCGGTGCTGTGCGTCGGGCAGCGGCCCGGGCTCGATCAGTGGCTGAAGCTCCATTACATGCCGGTGGGCGCGCCGGGCTGGGGGAGCGCGGCCGATACGCTGGAGATGGCGGCGGCCGATTTCGGGCTGGGCGAACTGGCGCGGGCGGCGGGCGATCCGGCAGGCGCGCGGCTGTTCCGTGAGCGCTCGGGCTGGTGGCGCAACCTCTTCAACCCGGCGGCGACGGCGGAGGGGGGGTATATCCAGCCGCGCAATGCCGACGGAAGCTGGCCCGATTTCGATCCCGCGTCCCACGAGGGATTCGTCGAGGGCAGCGGCGCGCAATATCTGTGGATGGTGCCGTTCGATCCCGCGGGGCTGATCGAGAAGCTGGGCGGCAAGGAGGCGGCCGCGCGGCGGCTCGACGCCTTCTTCCACACGCCCGGCGGCGGCTGGGCGGTGACCAAATCGGGGCCGCTCCATGCCGAGTTGGACAACGAGCCGTCGATCGCCTCGCCCTGGCTCTATAATTTCGTCGGCCAGCCGTGGAAGACGCAGGAGACCGTGCGCGCGGCGATGCGGCAGATCTGGACCAACAGCCCCGACGGGATTTCGGGCAACGACGATCTGGGGCAGATGTCGTCCTGGTACGTGTGGTCCGCGCTGGGGCTGTATCCGCTCTATCCGGGGCGGGGCGAGTTGGTGATCGGGAGCCCGATCTTCCCCGCCGCGACGATCGATCGGCCGGGCGGGCGGATCACGATCCGCGCGGCGGGCGCGGCGCCGGACACGCCCTATGTGCAGGCGCTGAAGGTGAACGGGAAGGCGAGCGACCGGGCGTGGCTGCCGGCGGATTTCGTGGCCGAGGGGGGCACGCTCGAATTCACGCTGGGCAAGGCGCCGGATCGCGATTGGGCGAGCAGGACGTCGCCGCCCTCGTTCCGCTGATCGCCCCTCACCAATGCACCTGCCTGAGCCCCGGCAGCAGGTTCCCCAGCCGGTCGCCCAATGTCGCGGAGATGTCGCGTTCCAGCATGCGCGCCACCGGGGGCGGCCAGGCGCCGCGGTGGAGGCGGCGGAGCTCCTCGGTCACCACCGCGTCGGCGCGCGTGCGGCGCTGGTTGTGGCGGACGTAATCGAGCCAGGTCGGCACGTGATAGCGCTCGATCCAGCGGGTGCGGTCGGCAAGGTCGCGCAGCAGGTGCCAGTGGCGTGCGCCGTCGCGGCGGCGGATGCGGCGGCGCTCGGCCATCACGGTGAGGAAGGCGATCTCGTCCTCCTCGGCGATGGTGTAGGTGAGCGTGACGACGACCGGGCCACTGCGGCCGCGCACCGGCACCTGCGTTTCGGGAGCGGTGAATTCGCGCAAGGGCGAGAGGTCGAGATCCTCCACCTCGGCAAGGCGGAAGGGGAGGGCGATGACGAGCGCGATTGCCTGCGCGATCGCGGCGGCGACGAGCGCGGCGCCGACCGCGTGATTCTCGGCGACGACGCCCCATAGCCAGCTTCCGAGCGACATGCCGCCGAAGGTCGCCATCTGGTAGAGCGCGAGCGCGCGGCCGACGACCCAGCGCGGCGAGGCGAGCTGGACGACGGTGTTGAAGCTCGACAGCACGACGATCCAGGCGCCCCCGGTGACCGCGAGCGCGAGCAGGGTGAGCGGGAGGAAGGGCGAGAGGCCGACGATCGCGGTGGCGGCGGCGAAGGCGATGGCGGCGATGCGCACCACGCTTTCGGTCGAGAGCCGCCGGCGCGCGGCGCTGCCGCCGATCGCCCCGCCGACCGCGCCGATGCCGAACGCGCCGAGCAGCACGCCGTAGGTGAACGAGCCGCCGCCGACCAGATCGCGCGCCACCAGCGGCAGCAGCGCCTGGACGGCGATCGAGCCCAGCCCGAACAGCGTCGAGCGGACCAGCACGACCAGGATGTGCGGCGACATCGCGACGTAGCGCACGCCGGCGGCCATGGCGTGGCCGATCCGTTCCCGGGGAAGCGTGCGTTCGGGGAGCTGCGGGCGCCAGCGCGCGAGCACGCCGATCAGGCCGAGATACGACAGGACGTTGAATGCGAAGGCGGCCGCGGCGCCGAACGCGGCGACGATCATGCCCCCCACCGCCGGGCCGACGCTGCGCGCGAGGTTGAACCCCATCGAATTGAGCGTGACCGCGCCGGGCAGGTCCTCGCGCGGCACCATCTCGCCCACCGACGATTGCCAGGCGGGGCGGTTGAAGGCGTTGCCGCAGCCGATGAGGAAGGTGAAAAGGAGGAGCAGCCACGGCGTCACCACGTGGAGGAAGGTGACAAGGAACAGACCGAGCGAGGCGGCGAACAGGAACCATTGCGCGCCGATCAGCACGCGGCGGCGATCGAACTGGTCGGCGATCGCGCCCGCCAGCAGCGAGAAGAGCATCACGGGCAGCAGGCGCGAGGCCTGGACGAGCGCGACCATGCTGGCGGGCGCGGCGAGCAGCACCATCATCCACGCCGCGCCGACGCCCTCGATCAGCCCGCCGAAATTGGAGACCGTGCTCGCGATCCACACCGAGCGGAAGGTGCGGTGGCGGAAGGGCCGGAAAAGCGGCAATCGCGTCGTGGACTGGATATCGGCCAAGGCTGCTCCGCGACCCTCCTGGATTCCGCTGAAACGGTAGCGGCACCGGCGATTCAGCTTAGCTGAAAACGGCCCTAATAGCGCCCCCAGGTGAAGCGCGACGACAGCGCATAGTTCCACACCGCGCCGACGAGGACGCCGACCAGCGCCGAGACCGCCCAGGTGCCGCTGCGCGCCTCGTGCAGGAAGGCGGCGATGCCGACATTGGCGACCAGCCCCACCGAGCAGACGACGCAGAAGGAGACCCAGCCGTCGATCAGCCGGCGCCAGCCCTTGAGGCGCCGGTCGCGATAGGTGAGTGCGTTGTTCAAAAAGAAGTTCGCCGTCATCGCCGCGGTCGCCGCGACGATCTGGCCCGCGACGAAGCCGATGCCGAGCACGAACAGCAGCCCGGCGAGCACCGCCATGTGAACGCCGACGCCGAGCACGCCGATCGCGGAGAACATCGCGAAGCGCACCGGGATCATCCGGCCGAACAACCGGTCGTAGAGCGCGATCAGATATTCCATCGCGACCACATGGTCGAGCTTGCTCTCCCCGGCGTGGCGCGCGCGGAAGGTGTAGGGCAGCTCGATCACGCGCAGCGGGCGCGGGCTGGCGGTGAGAATATCGAGCAGGATCTTGAAGCCGATCGCCGCGAGCTGCGGCGCGAGCGCGCGGACGATCGCCGTGCGCACCATGAAGAAGCCGCTCATCGGATCGGTCAGATCGGCCTTGAGCACCGCGCGCGAGAGGCGCGTGGCGAGCGCCGACTTGGCGGCGCGATCGCGATCCCAGTCGCCGGTGCCGCCGCCCTCGGCGAAGCGCGAGCCGATGGCGATATCGAGCGCGGGATCGCGTTGCAGCGCCTCCATCATCCGGGGAAGCAGCGTCTCGTCATGCTGGAGATCACCGTCGATCACCGCCACCAGCGGCGCGGCGGTGGCGCACATCCCCTCGATGCACGCCGAGGAGAGTCCGCGCCGCCCGATCCGCTGGATCACGCGCACGCGCCGGTCGAGCCGGGCGATCGCGCGCGCCGCGTCCGCGGTGCCGTCGGGCGAATTGTCGTCGACGACAATCGCTTCCCAGGCGCGGCCCTGGAGCGCCGCATCGAGCCGGGCGACGAGGACGGGCACGTTCGCCGCCTCGTTGAAGGTCGGGATGACGACCGCCAGCTCGATGAGCGCTGCCGTCATGCAAGACCGGCGAGCACCGCGTCGCCCATCTGTCCGGTCGAAAGCGATCCGCCGAGATCGGGCGTCCGCGCCCCGCCCGCGATCGCCGCCTTGACCGCCGCCTCGACCCGATTGGCCGCCGAGGGCATGTCGAGCGAGTGGCGCAGCAGCATCGCCGTCGAAAGGATCGCGGCGCATGGATTGGCCTTGCCCTGCCCCGCAATGTCCGGCGCGCTGCCGTGGATCGGCTCGTAGAGCCCGCACGCCCCCGCCCATTGCGACAGCGAGGCCGAGGGCAGCATCCCGATCGAACCCGCGCACATGCTCGCCTGGTCGGAGAGGATGTCGCCGAACATGTTGCTCGTCACCACCACGTCGAACTGGCCCGGATCGCGCACGAGTTGCATCGCGGCATTGTCGGTGTACATGTGGGTGAGCAGCACGTCGGGATAATCGGCGGCGGTTTCGCTGACGATCTCGCGCCAGAGCTGCGAGGTTTCGAGGACATTGGCCTTGTCGATCGAGTGCAGCCGGCGTTTGCGGCGCATCGCCATCTCGAAGCCGACACGGGCGATGCGCGCGACCTCGACCTCGTCGTAGCGCATCATGTCATGGCCCTCACGCAGCCCGGTGCTGGTGGTGCCGCGGCCTTTTTCGCCGAAATAGACGCCGCCGGTCAGCTCGCGGACGATGACGAGATCGATGTCGCGCGCGATTTCGGGGCGGAGCGCGGAGGCGTCCTCCAGCCCCTCGAACAAGGTCGCGGGGCGCAGGTTGGCGAACAGGCCCAATTCCTTGCGCAGGCCGAGGATCGCCGCCTCCGGCCGCATCGCGCGTTCGAGCCCGTCACACGCCGGATCGCCGACGGCGCCGAACAGCACCGCATCGGCGCGCTTCGCCAGCGCGAGCGTGTCGAGCGGCAGCGGATGCCCCTTGGCGCGATAGGCCGCGCCGCCGACCACGCCTTCCTCGAACGCGATGCCGAGATCGAGCGCATCGAGCACGCGGCGCGCCTGGGCGGTGACTTCCGGCCCGATTCCGTCTCCGGCAAGAATGGCGACCAGCGGCATCAGCGTCCCCCATTTGTGACGATCGTGTGGCGCATGCCCTTGCCGGGGCGCGGCGCTTCACGCAACCGCTCTCTTGAGCCGGTCGATCAATCGCGCGCGCGCCGCCAGCGTCTCCGCGCGGCGATCGGTGAGCAGGTCGCGGGCGAGGAAATGGCCGGTGATCGTGAGCGCGGCGAAGATGTCCGGCCAGTCGGCGGGGCCGCCCGCGGCGAGGAAGCGGGGAAGCGGGAAGAGCCGATCGGCATGAGGTTCACCCGCGGCCCGGCTGACGGCAGTGCCGCTCTTCGGGCTGACATAAGCGAGATCGTCGGTCGCGCCCGTCGCCACGCAGCGATCGAGCGCGAGACCGAAGCCCAGCTCGGCGAGCAGCAGCAGCTCGTAGCGGGCGAGCGCCGCCGCCCAGCCGCGCGCGGCCGGCGCCGCCTCGATCGCGTCGAGCAGCGCCGCCAGCGCGGCATGGATGCGGGGACAGGGCTGGGCCTCGGGGAGCGTCGCGGCGGTGAGCGCGGTCGTCCACTCGAGCGCGGCGGCGGGAAGCGGCTCGGCGAAGAGCGGCGCGCGGCTGTGGATCAGCTCGACCGTCAGCCCCGCGAGCTGCTCTTCGGTGCGCGCGCGCCAATCGCCGAGGACGATGTTGGCAGGCTGGAGAATCGGCCGCAGCCGCCGCGACCGGCCGCCGCGCACATAGCCCGGCTGGAGCCCGTGCCGCTCGGTGAGCGCGCGCACGATGGCCCCATGCTCCCCATGGGCGCGCACGGCGAGGACGATGGCTTCGGCGGCGAGGTGCATGGGGGCATCTTAATGCAGTGGAAGCCCCGTGCGAATTCTTCCCGTTCGCCCTGAGCTTGTCGAAGGACGAGTGCGAAGACGTGCTTCGACAGGCTCAGCACGAACGGAAAAGAGCATATGCGCTATGATCGTCGCAGTTTCCGCACCAGCGGCTCGGCGCCGAGCCGCTTCGTCATCCGCTTCGCCCCCGCCATCGCCTTGTCGAACCCCGCCAGCGCCGCGATCGCCGCGCGGTTGGCGAGAGCCGGGCGCAGCAGGAGAAGGTCGGCGCAGGGCACGCCGCCGGTCGCGAACTGGCGTTTGTGCTGCCCCTCGCCCTCGGTGAAATCGAAGCGGGCGAAGCGGCGCTCGGCGAAGAGCGTGCGCATCGCTTCGAGCTGGAGCACCGATCCGGCAGACAGATGCGCGGCCTCGGGATCATGACCGAGATAGTCGTAGCGCAGCGTGTCCCCCTCGGCGGGGCAGTAGAGATAGGCGACGGGGCGCTGCTTCACGAAGAGCAGCCAGGCGCGGACGCGATCCGCGGCGGCGGCGGCGAGCATGGCCTGCACGAAGGCGGGCGTGTCCGGCAGGCCGGCGCCGAGCAGCGCCTCCTGATAGGTGCGCGCGGAGATCGTGCGGGCGATCGGGTGGAATTCGGCAAGCTCGTCCGGCGTGCGACAGGTGCGCACGTCGAGCGTGCCGCCGCTCGCCGCCGCCAGCTTTTTCGCCTTGCGCTTGAGGCCCGAACGGGTGCTGCCCGACATCGCCGCGAGATAGGCATCGAAGCCGCCGGTGAGATCGGCGTGATAGCGGGTGTAACGCTGCCGCACGAAGGCGAGGAGGCCGCCCGCCTGCGCGGCGACGGCGGCGATCCGGTCTTCGGGGAGCGAGGTGACGAGGAAGCCGTCCGCCTCGTCGGCGAGGCGCGGGAGCCGGATCGGGCGCTGCGCGAGCACGTCGGCGAGCGAGAGCGGCACGCGTTCGAGGCGGCGGTCGAGCGACCAGAGGGTGCGCGCGCCGACCTGGAACTTGAGCGGCTGGCGAATCGCACTCACGCCGCACGCTCCTCCACCATGTTCGACCAGAGCTGCTCGGCCTGCCGCCAGCGGGTGCGCAAGGCGCTGGGGCCGAGCGGGCGATCGGCGGCGTCGAGGCGCAGCCGCGGGCGATCGGCGAAATGGCAGGTGGGCAGGTCGTGGCGCATGGTGCGCAGCATCTCGCACAATGCGTCGAAGCGGCGGACATGGATGCCGTTGGGCCGCGTGCCCGCGCGGTTGGCGAGTTCGAAGCTGTGGCTGACGATCGTCACCGCGGCGTGGCCCTCGACGACGGCATGGTCGAGCGCGGCGCGGATTTCGCCGATCGAGAGCGCGCAGACCTGGAAGTTGCGCAGGCTGCCCGGCGCGTCCTCGATCAGCGTGACCGGCAGCTCGATCAGGCCGGCGCGCACGGCAGGCGCAATCCGGTCGGGCGGCAGGCCGATCCGGCTGGGCCAGGGCGCGGCAGCGCCGTTGTGGCTGCTGTCATAGGTAAAGCCCAGGGCGGCGAGCGCGGCGAGCGTGTCGTCATTGGCGCCGTAGCTGCCCGCGCGAAACGCAACCGGCTGCGGCGCGCCCGCCGCTTTCAGCAGATCGGCCGCGCCCGCGATCAGCTCGCGCTGCTCGTGCGCGCTGTATTCGATCATCTCGAACCGGCCGTGCGCCGCGCCCCCGTCGCCGGCCACGGCGCCCGTCCAATTGGGATGGAGATGAAGCTGTACCTCCTGGCCCGCGGCGAGGATCGCTTCGACCAGCGGCTTGAGCCAATCGAGCCCGAACACGAGCGCGGGCATCGGATCGACGAAGAAACATGCCGCGAGCCCGTGCCGCGCGAGGCGATCGAGCTGATAGCGCACGCCCACGCCCGCCGGATCGAGCGAGCGCGCGACGATCTCCGACGGATCGAGCGCGGCGGCGTGGTGGCGCCAGGCGAGCTCGGTGTCGATCGTGAGGAAGACGGGCGTCGACATGGCCCCGAGGCGTAGCGCGAGGGCATGAAGATTTTGCCAATACCCGCCACGTCACGAAAGGCGGGCGAATCGCCTAGAGCAACGTGCGTTTAATCTGACCCGACACCGTTCGCCCCCGGCCTTCGCCGGGGCAGGCTCTGAGCTTGTCGAAGGGCCGTTTTTCTTTTCCACGGCGGGAAAAGGACGGTGCTTCGACAACCCCGGATCAAGTCCGGGGACGAACGGTCCTGATTTAAGGCGCGATGCTCTAATGTCTCGGGTGGCGGGGTGGGGGAGAGGGCCGGCGCCGTTTCCACGTACGTGGATCAAACAATAGCGCCGATCGACATTCAGAAGATGACGAGTCGAGAATGGTGGATTTTCCGAGACCCGGAGCGCAGCGTGCTATGCGCACGTGAGCACCGGACGCTCGGAAAGCCGCCATTTGCAGGCCGTCAGGGCTGAATGTCGATCGGCCCTACGGCGTCGTCCGCTCCTCGGCGGCGCGCTCATTGCGCTCGCGCTTCGCCTGACGGGCCCGCTGGAGGAAGCAGCCGGTCGAGCCGCCGGGGCCGACCGTCGAGCAGCTCCCGATGCCCGCGCCGCCGGTTTCGAGCACCGCGTCGTCACGCGCCGCCCAGCTCTGGTTTTCCGGCGTCACCTCCAGCTCGCGCAGCTCCTTGGGAATGCGGAACTGCTCGTCGGCGTCGCGCCGGCGGCACACGACGATCTCTTCGCCGTTGGAATTGGTCGGGCATTTCTGGTCGCCGTAGATGACGAGCACGCCGTTTTCGGGCGCGTTCTGCGCCGCGGCCGGGCTCGCCGCCAGCAGGCCCGCGCCGGCAACGGCAATGCCCATCAGCCCCATCCGGATCGATCCAGCCATCACAAAACTCCTTCGGTCTGTTTCCGCCTCCGTTCAGAGGCGCTTCGCCGCGGCGATCGCAGCCCGGCAGCCGAGCCGGATCAGGCCGCTCATAAGCGGGTAAGCGGGCGCGCGCTCGGCGCCGCTCGCCAGCGCGGTATCGCGATGTTCTAGCTCCTCGGCCCGGAACTCGGCGATTGCGTCGGAGAGCTCGGGATCGTCGTCGCCGAGCGCTGCGAGCTGCTCGGCATAATGTTTGTCGATCTCGGTCTCCACCGCCGCGGTGCACGCCATCGCGGCTTCGGGGCCGATCGCCGCGGTCGCAGCACCGAGCGCGAATCCGGCGACGTTCCAGAAGGGCTGGAGCAATGTCGGCCGCACGCCGCGCCGGGCGATCATCGCATCGAAAAAGGCGCGGTGGCGCTCCTCCTGCGCGGCCATCCCGGCGATCGCGCGCGCCATCGGGTGCCGATCGCCCATCACCGCGAGCTGGCCCGCATAGATGCGCGTCGCGCCGTATTCGCCCGCCTGGTCGACACGGACCATCGACTCGATCGCGCGCTTCCGGTCGCCGGGTTTGCAGCTCATATCGCGGGTCTCCGATGTCGCATCAGCGCCAGGATGGCGACGGCGCCCGCCAGCGAAAAGATCGCGTTGAATCCCGCCAGCGAGATGCCGAACAGCGTCCATTGCGGCACGTCGCAGCGCACCAGGGGCGCGTTCATGATCTGCGCGAGCACGTCGGCGCCGCTGCCGGTGAAGCTGCCGGTGCAGGCGGTATGGCCTTCCCACCACTGATATTCGACGCCGGCATGATAGACGCCGATCAAGCCGCTGATCGCGATCGCGACCGCCGCCAGCACCACCAGCGCGCGGCGGTTGACGCGGCCCGGGACCAGGAAGGCGAGCAACGCGAGCACGATCGCCGCATAATGCGGCCAGCGCTGCCAGTGGCACATCTCGCAAGGATAGAGGCCGAAGCCGAGCTGACCGATCCACGCGCCGCCGACGAGCGCTGCGGGAAGCAGCAGCGCGATCCAGCGTGCGGTGGGAAGGTAGCCCTGGCCCATCCGGCGCGTCAGGGCTTCTTGCTCGTGGAGGACGTCGCCGTCTCCTTCGCCTCGGGGGCGGGGGGCTTGGGCTTCGCGGCGGCGAGCGCGGTCGGCCCGCCCAGCCGCGCGATCGTGTTCACCGCATAATAGAGCTGGTAATCCTCGATCCCCTTCTTCTCCAGTTCCTCGGGCGTCGCCGAGAAGCGCGGATCGTCCTTGCTGTCCTCGATCAGAATCGGATCGTCGGCCTTCACCTCGTTGATGAGGTGGCGGCGCAGATCATCCTCGCGGAAGACGGGGCGCGTCTTGTAGTCGGGATCGCTCAATTGCGGCACGGGCACGTCGGGCATGATCCCGCCTTCCTGCACCGAGCGGCCCGAAGGCGTGTAGTAACGCGCGGTGGTGAGCCTGAGCGCGGCCTCGGGGCCGAGCGGGATCAGCGTCTGCACCGATCCCTTGCCGAAGCTGCGCTGCCCCATGACGAGCGCGCGATGATGGTCCTGGAGCGCGCCGGCGACGATTTCCGACGCCGACGCCGTGCCCGCATTGGTGAGCACGATCAGCGGCAGGCCGTGCGTCAGGTCGCCGGGGACCACCGATTCGGTGTAATAGCGCTCGATGTCGGTCGGCTCGCGGCCGCGCTGCGAGACGATCTCGCCATGATCGAGGAATGCGTCGGACACCGCGATCGCCTCGGTCAGAAGGCCGCCGCCATTGTTGCGCAGATCGATCACATAGCCGAGCGGCTTGTGCCCCAGCGCCTTGTCGATCGCGGTGATCGCGGCTCTGGTGCCCTCGCCGGTCTTTTCGGAGAAGGTGTTGATGTTGATCACGCCGACATCGCCGCGCAGCTCCCATTTGACGGGCTTCTGCACGATCACCTCGCGCGTGATGGTGACCTCGATCGGCGCATCGCGGCCGGGGCGCACCAGCGTCAGGTTGATCTTGGTGCCGGGTTTGCCGCGCATCTTCTCGATCGAATCGTCGAGGCTCATGCCGTAGATCAGCTTGCCGTCGATATGGGTGATATAGTCGCCGGCCTTGATCCCGGCGCGGTCGGCGGGCGTGTCCTCCTGCGGCGCGATCACCTTCACCACGCCGTCTTCCTCGGTCACGGTGATGCCGAGGCCGCCGTAATTGCCCTCGGTCTGGATGCGCAGATTCTCGAAATCGAGTTCGTCCTCGTAGCTCGAATGCGGATCGAGCGCGGCGAGCATGCCGTCGATCGCGCCCTTGACGAGCTGCTCGTCGGTGACCTTGTCGACATAGTTCGCCTTGACGCGGTTGAACACGTCCATGAACCGGTCGAGCTCGCGATAGCTTTCGGTATCGACCTCCGCCATCGCGCTGGTGGCGACGGGGACGAGCGCGAGCGCCCCGACGATCGCGGTGGCCTGGAGTAGGGAACGCATGGGCACGCTGATCTTCCGATAATGAGGTTTCGCGCCCACGATAGCGCCTTTCGCGCGGGCGGGCAAAGCAAAGCGGGCGATGCCGCGATGCGCCGAAAGGCGCATTCTCAAACAGGCGCTCAGCCGAGCAGCGGCGTCATATCGACGGGCCGCCCCTTGCGGCGCAGTTCGACGGTGATGTGGGGCAGCGCATCGTCGGGCGTTCCGACCCGGCCGAGAACATCGCCCTGGGCCACGCGATCGCCGCGCTTGACCGACAATTCGGCGAGCCCCGTGATGAGCGTCGTCCAGCCGCCGCCATGATCGATGATGACGATCCGGCCATAGCCGCGAAAGGCGCGCGCATAGGCGATCGTGCCGCCGGCCGGGGCGATCGCCCGCGCGCTGCCGGCGGTCGCCAGCGTCAGCCCGCGTGCGCGCACGCCCGCGCGCGAGACCTCGCCGAACCCGGTGACGAGATCGCCCGATACCGGCAGCATATAGGGCGGATCGCCGGCCCAGTGCGCCGTATCGAACGGCGCGGCCTCGCCCGGGCGCAGCGGGCGCGGTTCGGGCGCGGGCAGCGCGGCGAGCGCCGCGCGCGTCGCATCGGCATCGTGCGATTGCTCCATCAGATCGACCAGCTCGCGGGCGCGCTCGCCGAGCGCGATCGCGCGATCCGATTCGGCCAGCGCCGTGCGCCCCAGCGCCTTCGCGCGGGTCCGATGGGTCGTTTCGAGGCGGGCGAGCGCCAGACGGCGATCGTCGAGCCGGGCGCGCGCCGCGGTGAGCCCGGCGAGCGCCCGCGCCGCGTCGCCCTCGAGCGTGCGCGTCTCGGCCAGATCGCGGCGGATGGCTGCGGTGCGCGTGCGCATTACGGGCAGCACCGAGCCGAGCACCGCGCGCACGTGCACCATGTCGTCGACCGAACCGGGCTGCGCGATACCGACGATCGCAGGGCGGCGCGCCATCGATTGCAGCGCCGCGAGCAGGTGCGCGACCGGGCCCTGGCGTTCGGCGAGCCGCGCGCGCTGGCGGTCGAGCGCGTCGCGGGCGATTGCCGCGCGCGCCTCGGCGGCGGCGATGTCGGCCTCGGCGGCGTCGATGCGGGCGACCAACGCGGCTTCCTCGGCACGCGCCTTCGCCGCCGCCCCGCGCTCCTGCTCGGCGGCCCGCGCTAGCCGCTCGGCGCGCGCCCCGGCCGCGGCGGAGGCGCGCTTCGCGTCGAGGAGGCGACGCTGCTCGTCGCCGCGAACGCCGGGCTGCGCCGTCGCGAGCGCCGCAAGCGTCAGCGCCGCAAGCCCGAAGATGGCGATGATCCGGCCCCGCATGGGGCTATCCTTCGCGGTGATAGGGGTGGTTGGCAAGGATGCTCGTCGCGCGCCACAATTGCTCGGCGAGCATCGCGCGCGCGAGCAGGTGCGGCCAGGTCGCGCGGCCGAAGGAGAGGAGCAGGTCCGCCTCGGCACGCTCGGCATCGCCGAAGCCGTCGGCCGCGCCGATCAGGAACCGCGCCTCGCGCACGCCGTCGTCGCGCCAGCCGCCCAATGTCGCCGCGATCTCGCGCGAGGCGAGCAGCTTGCCCGTCTCATCGAGCAGGACGCGCTTCGTCTGCGGCTCGATCGCGGGCATCCTGCCGCCGCGATCGGGCAATTCGGTCAGCTTGAACGGCCAGGAAAGCCGTTTGGCATAGCGCTGAACCAGGTCCGCCTCCGGGCCGCGCCCGATCCGCCCCCGTGCGACGATGTGAAGAAGCATTTTCTCAGACAGGCGGCATCGGCCCGCGCCCCCGCCCGGCCACCCAACGGCAGTATCTTATGGGTGGCCGGGCGGGGGCGCGGGCCGATGCCGCTGCCACGAC
>CAZXFY010000060.1:0-16251 GCA_964639855.1 uncultured Stakelama sp.
CTGACGCGGCGCAAGGGCGTGCTCGACATCGCCTCGCTCCCCGGCAAGCTCGCCGATTGTCAGGAGCGCGATCCGGCCAAGTCCGAGCTGTTTCTCGTCGAGGGCGATTCGGCCGGTGGGTCGGCCAAGCAGGGCCGCGACCGTCACTTCCAGGCGATCCTGCCGCTCCGGGGCAAGATCCTGAACGTCGAGCGCGCGCGTTTCGACCGGATGCTGTCGTCGAAGGAGATCGGCACGCTGATCCAGGCGATGGGCACCGGCATCGGCCGCGACGATTTCAACCTGGAGAAGCTGCGCTACCACAAGATCGTCATCATGACCGACGCGGACGTGGACGGCGCGCACATCCGCACGCTGCTGCTCACCTTCTTCTACCGCCAGATGCCCGAGATCATCGAGGCGGGGCACCTCTACATCGCCCAGCCGCCGCTCTACAAGGCGACCCGCGGCCGCAGCGAGGTCTATCTCAAGGACGATGCCGCGCTCGACGACTATCTCGTCGAGAACGGTGTCGCCGCGACGATCCTCGAAACGAGCGGCGGCGCCCGATCGGGCGCGGACCTGCGCCATCTGGTCGATCACGCCCGCCGGATGCGCACGCTGATGCGATACGTGCCGCGCCGCTACGATCCGGTCATCATCGAGGCGCTCGCGATGGCAGGCGCGCTCGATCCCGGCGCCTCGCGCGATGACCGGATCGCGCGCGCGGCGGAGGTCGCCCGCCGGCTCGATCAGGGCGACGAGGATGCGCGCTGGACGGTCCGCCTCACCGACGAGGGCGGCTTTCATTTCGAGCGGCTGTGGCGCGGCGTCACCGATCACCACATCGTCGAGGCGAGCTTCCTCGTCTCCGCCGAGGCACGCAAGCTCCATGCCCTCGCGACCGAGCAGGCCGAAAGCTACGCCCAGCCCGCCAAGCTGGTACGGGCGACCGCGGCGGCCGACGACACGCCCGAAACGGACGAGGACGGCGAAGCCCTCACCGTCGGCAAGGGCGAGGCCCGCGTCGCGCGGCCGAGCCAGCTCCTCGACGCGATCCTCGCCGCCGGCCGCAAGGGCCTCGCGATCCAGCGCTACAAGGGGCTGGGCGAGATGAACGCCGAGCAGCTCTGGGAAACCACGCTCGACCCGCAGAACCGTTCGATGCTCAAGGTCGCGATCGAGCAGGCCGACATCGCCGACGAGATCTTCACCCGGCTGATGGGCGATGTCGTCGAGCCGCGGCGCGAGTTCATCCAGGACAATGCGCTGAGCGTCGCCAATCTGGACGTGTGAGGCGAATCGGTCCACACCCTCCCTCCGATCACCATCCGAGGAGAGGGCCATGCGAACCGGTTCCGTTCATCTGATCCTGCTCGCGGGCGCGGCGGCGCTCGCGGCGTGCACGCCGCAATCGAGCGCGCAGACCGAGACCAACACCGCCGCGGCGAATACCGCGGCACCCGCGACCGATGCCATCGCGCAGGCGCTCGCCGATCCCGCCCGCGCCGATCAGGCGGAGGACGATGCGCGCCGGCAGGCGGCGGCCGCGCTCGAATTTTCGGGCGTGAAGCCGGGCGACACGGTGATCGATTACATTCCGGGCAGCGGCTATTGGACGCGCATCTTCACGCATATCGTCGGCCCCGAGGGGCATGTCTATGCGATCTGGCCGGGCGCGGGCGACGACACGCCCGAATCGCTGACCGCCCTGAAGGCGAAGAATCTCGCCAACGTCACCGCCGAGACGCTGGCGCCCGATCAGCCGCTGCCAACCGATGTCGATCTGTTCTGGACGGTGCAGAACTATCACGACATCGCCAATGACGGCGGCGCGGACGCGCTCGCCGCGTTCGACAGCCGAGTCTTCGCGGCGTTGAAGCCGGGCGGCACCTATGTCGTGATCGATCACGCCGCCGAAGCGGGATCGGGCCTGCGCGACACCGACACGCTCCACCGGATCGACCCGGCGACCGTCAAGAGCCAGGTCACCGCCGCCGGCTTCGAGTTCGTCGGCGAAAGCAAGGCGCTCGCCAATCCCGAGGACGATCACACGCTCAAGGTGTTCGATCCCAAGGTGCGCGGGCACACCGACCAGTTCATCTACAAGTTCCGCAAACCCGCCTGACGCGGAAGGGCCGTCAGAACAGCGCCCTCTGGAGCGTCTGGCGGCCTACCACGCCGCCGCCGCGGCGGCGGGCGATCTCCTGCTCGGCGGTGTAGCGGACGTCCGGATCGCGGTCGTGCGCGAAGGCGTCGAGCGCGTCATCGTCGATCTCGCGCCAGTCCCTGCCGCGATCGGGGCCGCTGCGCACGCGCGGCAGCAGCCCCGGCAGGCGCGACCATTCGAGAAGCTGGGCGACGCTCGCCTCGCCCAGCATGTCCCGCAGGTGGTGCGCCGTCACATAAGCATCGGGAAAGGCGCGATGCGCCGGCAGGCCGCGCTCGTGCTCCATCCCCTCGGGCTTGCGCCAATAGCGCAGCACCTGGTTGGAAAAGCTGGGCGAATCCGGCCACAGCCGCATCGCGCATTTCCAGGTGCAGATCCAGTCGGCACCGTGGGTGAGCGGCGCGGTGCAGAATTTCTGCTCGAAATCGGCGCGGTGCGCCGCGAGCGCCAGCCGCCGCGGATACGGATCGAGCACCTGCCGCGCGACATCGTGCCACCAGGGCGCATCGGCGACCTGCTCTTCGAGGATATGGTGGATCGCCTGCGTGATCGGCGGGATCGGCCGGCCGGGATTGACGAGGATCGACCCGCCCTCGCCCGCGAGTTCCCAGCGCCCGTCCTCGCCCAGCGCGACATCCTGCCACCCGATCTCGCACACGCCATGCCCCGGCGGGGCCGGCCCGGTGGTCTCCAGGTCGACGACACGAATGATCTCGGGGGATGCCATGGGCGACAAGGTGGGCGTTTAACGCGGCGATTGCCACCCCAATTCCTTCTCCCCGCGGGAGAAGGATGCGAAGGCTCGGCCGCGCAAGCGGCCCAGCCGAAGTTGGATGAGGGCGAACAGACCTCCACTGTGCCGCCCTCACCCTCCCACCGCCTGCGGCGGCGGGCCCCTCCCTCTCCCGATGGGAGAGGGAAAGGAGATCAATGCCCCGCCTGCGCCCCGCGCTCGACGCCGCTCGCGGCGAGCTGCGCATCGATCTGCGCGACCAGCCGGTCGAGCCCTTCGCGGCTGTGCGATTCGGCGCGCGCCACCAGCACATCCTGCGTGTTCGAGGCGCGCAGCAGCCACCAGCCGTCGGGCGTGCTGACCCGCGCGCCGTCGGTGCGGTTCACGTCGGCGCCCTCGGCCTCGAGCCGGTCGAGCACCTCGCCCACGATCGCGAACTTGCGCGATTCATCGACCTGGAAGCGCATTTCGGGCGTGTTGACCAGATCGGGCATTTGCCCACGGATCTGCGTCAGCGGCTTGCCGATCATGTGCACCGCGCGGATCAGCCGCACGGCGGCATATTGCGCGTCGTCGAACCCGTAATAATCGTGCGCGAAGAAGATATGCCCGCTCATCTCGCCGGCGAGCGGCGCGTTCGTCTCGCGCATCTTGGTCTTGATCAGGCTATGGCCGGTCTTCCACATCAGCGGGTGCCCGCCCAGTTCCGCGATGCGGTCATAGAGCATCTGGCTGGCCTTCACGTCGGCGATGATCGTCGCCCCCGGCTCCTCGCGCAGCACGGGTTCCGCCAGAATGGAGAGAAGCTGATCGCCCCAGATCACGCGGCCTTGCCCGTCGATCGCGCCGATCCGGTCGCCGTCGCCGTCGAAAGCCAGTCCGAAATTGAGCCTTTTCTCGGCGACGAGCCGCTTCAGGTCGGCCAGGTTCTTCTCCTCGGTGGGATCGGGATGATGGTTGGGGAAATTACCGTCCACATCGGTGAAGAGCGTGTGGTGCTCGCCCGGCAGCAGCTTGACGAGCTTCTCGATCACCGGGCCGGCCGCGCCGTTGCCGGCATCCCAGCCGATCCGATAGGCGCCCCCGGCATAGCCGACCATCAGCCGATCGACATAGGCGTCCATGATGTCGGCGCTCGTGACCTCGCCGGCCCCTTCGTCCCAATCCCCTTCGGCCGCCATCCGGCCCAGTTTCTGGATGTCGTCGCCGAAAAAGGGCTTGTGCTGCAATACCATCTTGAAGCCGTTATACTCGGCGGGATTGTGGCTGCCGGTTATCTGAATGCCGCCGTCCACCTCTAGCGTCGCCTCGGCGTAATAGAGCATCGGCGTCGGCCCCAGCCCGATGCGGATCACGTCCACGCCCGATGCGGTGAGCCCGTCGATCAGCGCCTTTTCCAGCTCGGGCGAGGACGTCCGCCCGTCATAGCCCACCGCGACGCGCCCCCCGCCTGCGCGCCGCACGCATGTGCCGAACCCGCGCCCGATCGCGGTCGCGTCGGCGGGGCCGAGCGTCTTCCCGACGATGCCGCGGATGTCGTATTCGCGAAGGTTGGTGGGATCGAAACGGTGGGTCATTCGGTGCTCCTTGCTCTTGCCCACGCCTAATCGGCCAACGCGCGGAAAGTTCAATCCCTTCGCCGCAACAGCGTATCGCGCGCCACGTTGATCTCGCGCGCAAGCTCAGCCGATCCGCCGCGATCGGGGTGGACCGCCGCCACCAGCCGCCGGTGCGCCGCGCGTATCTCCGCCTCGCCCGCATCGGCATCGACGCCCAGCACCGCGCGCGCCTCGGCCTCGTCGAGCAATGGCGCGAAGCGCCGTGCGGGCCGCCGCCGCGCCGGCCCCTTCCACAAGCGCCAGCCCAGATAGGCGACGGCGAGCGCGATCAGGATCTTGACGATCACGCGCCTGCCCTCACGCGGTCTCGAACATCGGCAGCGTCGGCTCGGGCAGCGCCAGCCCCGCCATCATCTCGCGCAATTCCTGCCGCGCGGCGACATGGCTCAACCCCATCGCGCCGAAATCCTTCGAATCGAGCATCGTCAGCCCCTTGGGGAACAGCTCGCGATAGATGACGCGCTCGCCCAGACCCGGAATGATGCGAAAGCCCACGCGCTTGGCGAGCTGCCCCAGCGCCTCGGACACGCGGCGCATGTTGCGCGCCTCGATATGCTGGAGGCGGTTGCGCAGCACCACCCAGTCGATCGTCGAGCCGTCCGATTTCGCCCGCGCCTTGCGCGCGTCCCAGATCAGCTCCGAATAGAAGCTCGGCCGCGTCACCTTGTAGGTGTCGGGATCGACCTGCCCGATCAGGTCGAAATCGACGAAGCTGTCGTTCATCGGGGTGACGAGCGTGTCGGCGCGCGTCGCCGCGATCCGCGCGAAATGATCGTCCCGCCCCGGCGTGTCGATGACGAGATAGTCGGCACCCGTCGAAAGCCGGGCATAGACCTCCTCGAACCGGTCCTCGCTCGCGCCGTCATGGGTCTCGTGGACGGGGATCGGCAGCGCGCGGCCGGTGCGTGCGATCGTCGCCGCGCGATTGTCGAGATAGCGCCCGGTGGTGCGCTGGCGATGGTCGAGATCGAACGCAGCGACGCGCGCGCCTTTCGCCGCGAGCGCGATCGCGACATGCACCGCCGTCGTCGATTTGCCCGTGCCGCCCTTTTCGTTGGCGAACACGATGATGTGCGTCTTTTCCCGCCCCTCGGACAAGTCCGTCATCGCCCCATGTTGATCCATCTGACCGCTCCCCATAGAAGGCCGGCCCGATCTTGTCGAAGGATAGTGACGCGTGCTGACGATCCGCGAACCCGAACACTTGCGCGAAACGCTGCGCGCCTTCACGCGCGCCGGGGAGCGGATCGCGCTCGTGCCGACCATGGGGGCGCTGCACGCGGGGCACATGGCGCTGATCGAGGCTGCCAAGCCGCTCGCCGACCGGATCGTCGCCTCGATCTTCGTCAACCCGAAGCAGTTCGGGCCGACCGAGGATCTCGATCGCTATCCCAGCCGCGAAAAGGCCGATTCGCGGCTGCTCGAATCGGCGGATTGCGACGTGCTGTGGATGCCGCCGGTCGAGGTGATGTATCCCGAAGGCTTCGCCACGAACATCAGCGTTTCGGGCGTGAGCGACGGGCTGGACGGCGCCGCGCGGCCGGGCCATTTCGACGGCGTCGCCACCGTCGTCGCCAAGCTCTTCAACCAGGTGCGCCCCGATATCGCCCTGTTCGGCGAGAAGGATTTCCAGCAGCTCGCGGTGATCCGCCGCATGGCCCGTGACCTCGATTTCGGAATCGAGATCGTCGGCGTGCCCACCCAGCGCGACGATGACGGCCTCGCGCTCTCCTCGCGCAACGTCTATCTCGCCCCCGACGACCGCACCCGCGCGGTCGCGCTGCCCCGCGCGCTCGGCGTGGCCGCGCGCGCGATCGGGCGCGGCGTCGATCCCGAGGACGCATTGGTCGCCGCGCGCGAGATGATGCTCGCCGCGGGCTATGATTCGATCGATTACGTGGCGCTGGTCGATGCCGAAACGCTCGCGCCCTCGGCCGATCCCGCCCGCCCGCTGCGCCTGCTCGCGGCGGCGCGGCTCGGCGGCACGCGGCTGATCGACAATGTCGCCGTCGAGGTCGCCGAACAGGGTTAACCGTGTTAACCATTCGTTGAAACCTTCCCGCCAGATTGCCCGATCGAAGGTGGCATGTCCTGGGGGAGGGTCCATCATGGCCAACAGCGTCAAGAGCGCGCAATTCCTGATAGAAAGCCGTTTGCGCGATGCCGCGCGCGGCGATCGCAACGCCTGTTTCGATCTCGGCATCTTCTATTCGACCGGCACCGGCGGCGAGGCAATCGATCTCGTCGAGGCGCACAAATGGTTCAACCTCGCCGCCGTCCACGGCAACGAGGAAGCGCAGACGTGCCGCGCCGAAGTCGCCGAGACGATGAGCGCGCGCGAGATCGCCGAAGCCCAGCGCCAGGCACGCGCCTGGCTGAGCGACACGGTGCGGCGCGCGGCGTGACTGTTCCGTCACCCCAGCGAAAGCTGGGGTCTTTCGAATCAGCGAGATGCCAGCTTTCGCTGGCATGACGCGCGTTATTTCGCTGCCGCCTTCTTCTTTGCCGGTGCTTTCTTCGCCGGCGCCTTCTTCTTCGCCTTGCCCTTTTTCGGCCCCGCCGCCGCGCGAGCGTCGATGAGCTGCGCGGCCTCTTCGAGCGTCAGCGCATCCTTCTCGATCGACTTGGGCAAGGTCGCGTTGGTCGTCCCGTCGGTGACGTAGGGGCCGTAACGGCCGTCCATCAGCTTGATCTCGGCCTCGGTGCGCGGGTGCTTGCCCAGCACCTTGAGCGGCTCGCGGCTGCCGCGCTGCGGCCGCCCGCCATTCTTCGCGGCTTCGGCGAGCTTCACCACCGCGGCGTTCATCCCCGTCTCGAACACCTCGGCGGTCGAGCCGAGCCGCGCATATTTGCCGTCATGCTTCAGATACGGGCCATAGCGCCCGATCGCCGCCTCGATCGGCTGGCCGGTCTCGGGGTGATTGCCGATCACCCGCGGGAGCGAGAGCAGCTTGAGCGCGGTTTCGAGGTCCAGCTCACCCACATCCTTGGGGATCGACGCGCGCTTCGCCTCCTTGCCCTCGCCGAGCTGGGTATACGGCCCGAACCGCCCCGATTTACGCTCGACCGGCAGGCCCGTTTCGGGATCGGTGCCCAGCGTCTCCGGCCCGCTATCCTCCGCGCCCAGCCCGCCCGGCTGCGCGAAGGCGCGCGTATACTTGCACTCGGGGTAATTCGAACAGGCGACGAACGCGCCGTAGCGGCCCCCGCGCAAGCTCAGCCGCCCCTCGCCGCAATTGGGGCACAGCCGCGGGTCGCTGCCGTCGGCATTGGCGGGGAAGAGATAGGGTTCGAGGAACGCATCGAGCGCGGCCGTCACCTCGGACGGCTTGAACTCCATCACCTCGCTCGTGCGCGGCTTGAAGTCGCGCCAGAAGGCTTCGAGCACCTTCTGCCACGCCGCGCGCCCGCCCGAGACGTCGTCCAGCTCCTCCTCCAGCTCGGCGGTGAAATCGTAGGCGACGTATTTCTCGAAGAAGCGTTCGAGGAACGCCGTCAGCAGCCGCCCCGATTCCTCGGCGAAGAAGCGGTTCTTCTCGACGCGCACATAGGCGCGATCCTTGAGGACCTGGATGATCGAGGCATAGGTCGAGGGCCGCCCGATCCCCAGCTCCTCCAACCTTTTGACCAGCGACGCCTCCGAAAAGCGCGGCGGCGGCTGGGTGAAATGCTGCTCGGCATCCACCCCCTTCTTCGCCGGCCTGTCGCCGTCGCGCAGGCGGGGGAGGCGGCGCGAATCTTCATCCTGGCTGTCGTCCTGCCCTTCCTCGTAGAGCGCGAGATAGCCCGGGAAGAGCACCACCTGCCCGGTCGCGCGCAGCGCCGTGCGCCCACTGCCATCGACCAGATCGACCGTCGTGCGCTCCATCCGCGCCGAGGCCATCTGGCTCGCCAGCGCGCGCTTCCAGATCAGATCGTAGAGCCGCGCATGATCGCCCGAGCCCGCGCGGTCCTTCGAAAAATCGGTCGGCCGGATCGCCTCGTGCGCCTCCTGCGCGTTCTTGGCCCTGGTCTGGTACGCGCGCGGCTTGTCGGGCACGTAGCTGCCGTCATAACGCTCGGCGACCGCCTTGCGCGCGGCCGAGATGGCGCTGCCGTCCATCTGCACGCCGTCGGTGCGCATGTAGGTGATCGCGCCGTCCTCGTAGAGCCCTTGCGCGATCCGCATCGTGTGGCTCGCCGAAAAGCCCAGCTTGCGCGCCGCCTCCTGCTGGAGCGTCGAGGTGGTGAAGGGCGGCGGCGGGTTGCGCGTCGCGGGCTTGGTCTCGACGCGCTCGACGGTGAAATGGCCGTCGAGCACCGCCTGTTTCGCGGCCATCGCGTCGGCTTCATTACCGATCGAGAGCCGATCGACCTTCTCGCCCCGCCAGCGCACCAGCCGCGCGTCGAAGCCCTGCCCGTCCTGCTCGAGATGCGCGATGACCGACCAATATTCCTGCGCGACGAAGCGCTCGATCTCGCGCTCGCGATCGACGATCAGCCTGAGCGCTACCGATTGCACGCGCCCCGCCGATTTCGCGCCCGGCAGCTTGCGCCACAGCACCGGCGAGAGCGTGAAGCCGACCAGATAATCGAGCGCGCGCCGTGCCCGATACGCATCGATCAGGTCGCTATCCAGCCCGCGCGGCGCCTTCATCGCCTCGGTCACGGCCTGCCGGGTGATCGCGTTGAAGGTGA
Organism: uncultured Stakelama sp.; assembly: GCA_964639855.1. Taxonomy (GTDB): domain Bacteria; phylum Pseudomonadota; class Alphaproteobacteria; order Sphingomonadales; family Sphingomonadaceae; genus Sphingomonas. The sequence goes on from CAZXFY010000060.1 coordinate 9,179, forward strand.
CGCGCTCGACCTTGGGCGGAAGCGCCTTCCTTTTGGCCAGCACCTCCTGCACATGCCATGAAATCGCCTCGCCCTCGCGATCGGGGTCGGTGGCGAGGATCAGCCGGTCGGCCTTCTTCGCCTCGTCGGCGATCGCCTTCAACTGCTTCGCCTTGTCCGCGTAATTCTCCCATTGCATCGCGAAGCCCTGATCGGGATCGACCGAGCCGTCCTTGGGCGGCAGGTCGCGGACATGGCCGTAGGAGGCGAGGACGCGATAATCGCCGCCCAGATATTTTTCGATCGTTTTGGCCTTGGCCGGCGATTCGACGATGACGAGGTGCATGCGGTATGGTTTTCTCTTCTCGTGTGTGCGCGCGAAGATGGGGGGCGGGGTGAGATGGCGTCAAGCGGGGCGGATGATCAAGCGGCTACGCAGCTCGAGCGGCTGACCTTCTTTTCGGACGCGGTGTTCGCGATCGCGATCACCCTGCTCGTGATCGAGGTGCGCGTGCCCGACATCGAGCAGTTCGGCGACGCCGCGCTCGGCCAGGCGCTGCTCGATCTGCTGCCCAGCTATATCGGGTTCCTCTCCAGCTTCTTCGTGATCGGCCGCTTCTGGGTGGGCCATCATCAGCTTTTCGGCATGCTGAAGGCGAGCGACCAGCGGCTGGTCTGGACCAACCTCCTGCTGCTGATGACGATCGCCTTCATGCCGTTCCCGACCGCGGTGTTCAGCGAATATGTGCAGCTTCGCGTCGGAGTCGGCCTCTATTGCTTCTGGCTTGTGCTGCTGGGCGTGATGAATCATCGCGTGGCGGTGGTCGCGCTCGCAGGGCGGCGGCTGGTGCGCGACGAGATCGAGGACGAGGCATGCCGCGCGTTCCTGCGCAGCACCTGGATTCCGGTGCTGATCGGCGCGACCGCATTCGTCGCGGGCATGATCACGCCGCTGCTCGCATTGGCCGCGCTCGCCGTCGCGAGCCCGCTGATCTCGATCGCGGTGCACAGGACGGGACGCCGCCGGCCTGCGCCGTCAGACGAGGCTGACCCGGCCGCCGGCGTGCCGCTCTAGCCGGCCGGCCAGCTCGAGTTCGAGCAGCACCGTCTGCACCGCGGCGGGAGAAAGAGCCGACTGCCGGACGACCTCATCGACCGCGACCGGCACCGGCCCCAGCAGGTCGGCCACGGCGCGGCGCTCGGCATCGCTCGCATCCTCCGGCGGCGCAGCCTCGAAGCGGCCGCCCGGTGCGCGCACCATCCGCGCGTCGATCGGGCGCACCGTTTCCAGGATGTCGGCCGCCGACTGTACCAGGATCGCGCCGTCGCGGATCAGGCCGTTGCATCCCTGCGCGCGCGGATCGAGCGGGCTGCCGGGCACCGCCATCACCTCGCGCCCCGCCTCGCCTGCGAGGCGCGCGGTGATCAGCGAGCCCGATCGCGGCGCCGCCTCGACCACGATCGTGCCGAGCGCCAGCCCGGCGATGATCCGGTTGCGATAGGGGAAGTGCCGCGCGCGCGGCTCGATGCCCGGCGGCTGCTCGGCGATCAGCAGCCCGTGCCGCGCGATCCGTTCCTGCAAGTCGGCATTTTCGGGCGGATAGGCCACGTCGATCCCGCCCGCGATCACGCCGATCGTGCCGCCGTCGATCGCCCCGACATGCGCCGCGGTGTCGATCCCGCGCGCAAGGCCGGAGACAACCACGACGCCCTCGCCCGCCAGCGCGCTCGCAAGCTGGCGAGCGAAGCGGCATGCCGCCGCCGACGCGTTGCGCGCGCCGACCATCGCCACGCTCGTCCGCGCGAACAGCGCCGGATCGCCGCGCCAGGTAAGCACCGCCGGCGCGTCGTCCAGCTCGGCGAGCAATGGCGGATAATCGGCATCGTCGATGAACAGATAAGCCCCGCCCAGCTTCTCCACGCGCGCGATCTCGCGCTCGATCGTCCGCCTGTCGGGAATGGCGGGCGTCTTGCCGCCGCCGCGCGCGGCGAGATCGGGGAGCGCGTCGAGCGCCGCCGCCGCATCGCCGAATCGCGCGACGAGCTGGCGATAGGTGACCGGCCCGATGCGGGGCGTGCGGAGAAGCCGGAGCCGTGCGACGCGTGCGGCGTCAGCCACGCGCGCGCCCGACGCGCGGTTCGGTGCCGTCGAGCAGGCGCCCGATATTGGCGCGATGCTTCCACAGCACGACGAGCGCCAGCACGAGCAGCAGCAGGACGTAATCGAACTCGCCGAACAGGGCCGCGCTCACCGGCGCGCTCACCGCCGCCGCCATTCCCGCGACCGAGGAGATGCGCACCGTCGCGAGCAGCCCCAGCCACACCGCCGCATAGACGAGCGCGCACGGCCAGTGCAGCGCGAGCACGATCCCCATCAATGTCGCGACGCCCTTGCCGCCGCGAAAGCCGAGCCAGACGGGGTAGCAATGGCCGAAAAAGGCGCCTGCCGCCGCCAGCGCGCCTTCGCCGGGGAACAGCGCCGCCGCGATCGTCACCGCCGCCCAGCCCTTGGCGAGATCGAGCAGCAATGTCGCCGCCGCCAATCCCTTGTGCCCGGTACGCAGCACGTTGGTGGCGCCGATATTGCCCGAACCGATGCTGCGCAGGTCTCCCGCGCCCGCGAGCCGCGTCAGCAGCAGCCCGAACGGGATCGATCCCAGCACATAGCCGAGCAGCAGCGCACCTGTGGGCGCAACCCAGAGAATCTCGGTTTGCAGAACGAACCCCTTTCGATGGCGATCATACTTTATATGATTGAGGGTGCGCAACAATCTGAGTCAATGTCACTGCCCCTTCCGCTGGCGCGGCGGCGGTCGCTGCGATAGAGCCGCCTCATGACGGACGAGCGGCCGATCCTGTTCTTCGATTCGGGCGTGGGCGGCCTTTCGGTGCTCGATTCGGCGCGCGCGCTGCTGCCGCGCGCGCCGTTCGTCTATGTCGCCGATTCGGCGGGCTTCCCCTACGGCACCAAGAGCGAGCGCGAGATCGACGCGCGGGTGCCGGCGCTGCTCGGGCGCCTCGCCGAGCGCTACCGCCCCCGGCTGATCGTGATCGCGTGCAACACCGCCTCGACGATCGCGCTGGCAAGCGTGCGCGCCGCGCTCGATCTTCCCATCGTCGGCACCGTCCCCGCGATCAAGCCCGCCGCGGCGATGAGCAAGACGCGGACGATCGGCGTGCTCGGCACCGAGGCGACGGTGCGCCAGCCTTATGTCGACGATCTCGCCGGCCGCTTCGCCGCCGATTGCACCGTGCTGCGCCACGGCTCGGCGGCGCTGGTCACGCTGGCCGAGGCGAAATTGCGCGGCGAGGCGATCGACCCGGCCCGCGTGCGCGCCGCGCTCGCCGGTCTGTTCGACCAGCCGGGCGGCGGGAGAATCGACGTGGTGGTCAACGCCTGCACGCACTTTCCGCTGCTGGAGGACGACCTCGCCGCCGCCGCGCCGCATCGGGTGCGTTTCATCCACGGCGCCGAGGGCATCGCACGGCGGATCGCCGCGCTTACCGATGGTCAGGAATGGCCCGCGGGGCGGCCCAGCGGGATCGCCGTCTTCACCCGGCGCGACGGCTCGATCGATGCGCTCGCGCCCGCGCTCTCGGCGCGCGGGCTCACCACGATCGACTCGCTTTGAACCGGCAGCAGCAGCACGAGATCGGCATAACGGCGCGCCATCACGCGATGCGCATGGCGCGCGGCCCGATCGACCGCCGCATCGGCAAGCCGGCGCTCCTGCGCCTCGCGCCGCGAGAAATAGGCACGGTGGTCGATGATCTGCATGAATCGCTCCTTCAGCCGAACGCGCCGCCCCTGCGCCGCGACTCGCAACCGTCGGAGTCGTGGCAACCGCCTATACCAGATCGCGGCCGAGTCGTCATGGCAATGCGGGTGGTCAAATCGTCCCACCCCCGGCACTCCACTGGAATTCACGCGGATTTGGCGGTAGGGGAGCCGGCATGACCAAGGAATCGGCCCCGCTCGTCGTCGATTATTCGCGCGTCTTTTCGCAGGCGATCGACCGGCTGCACGCCGAGGGGCGCTATCGCGTCTTCATCGACATCCTGCGCAACAAGGGCGCCTTTCCCAACGCGCGCTGCTTCGCCGGGCATAACGGGCCGAAGCCGATCACCGTCTGGTGCTCGAACGATTATCTCTCGATGGGCCAGCATCCCGCGGTGATCGCGGCGATGGAGGAGGCGCTGCACGATGTCGGCGCCGGTTCGGGCGGCACGCGCAACATCGGCGGCAACACGCACTATCATATCGATCTGGAGGGCGAGCTCGCCGACCTCCACGGCAAGGAAGCCGCGCTCCTCTTCACCTCGGGCTATGTCTCGAACGAGGCGACGCTCTCGACGCTCGCGCGGCTGTTCCCGGGCATGATCGTCTTTTCTGACGAGATGAACCATGCCTCGATGATCGCCGGCATCCGCCATTCGGGCTGCGAGAAGCGCATCTTCCGCCACAATGATCTGGCGCATCTGGAGGAACTGCTCGAGGCCGCCGATCCCGCCGCGCCCAAGCTGATCGCGTTCGAAAGCGTCTATTCGATGGATGCGGACATCGCGCCGATCGCGGCGATCTGCGATCTCGCCGACAAATACAACGCACTCACCTATCTCGACGAGGTCCATGCGGTCGGCATGTACGGCCCGCGCGGCGGCGGCGTTTCGGAACGCGACGGCCAGGCGCACCGCATCACCGTGATCGAGGGCACGCTCGGCAAGGCGTTCGGCGTGATGGGCGGCTATATCGCCGCGGACCGGACGGTGATCGACGTCATCCGCAGCTACGCGCCGGGCTTCATCTTCACCACCTCGCTCTCTCCCGTGCTCGTCGCCGGCGCGCTCGCGAGCGTGAAGCACCTCAAGCAATCCCCGGCCGAGCGCGAAGGCCAGCAGGCCGCCGCCGCCGCGCTCAAGGCCATGATGCGCGATGCCGGCCTTCCCGTCATGGGATCGGCCACGCATATCGTGCCGCTGCTGGTCGGCGATCCGGTAAAGGCCAAGCGGATCAGCGACATCCTGCTCGCCGAATACGGCGTCTACGTCCAGCCGATCAACTACCCCACCGTGCCGCGCGGCACCGAGCGGCTGCGCTTCACCCCCGGCCCGACCCACACGCACGCGATGATGCGCGAGCTGACCCGCGCACTCGTCGAGATCTGGGACCGGCTGGACCTGCGCGCCGCCGCCTGACGCGCAACGCCGATATTGCGGCGTCGATAGCGCTTCTGTGGTGGCGTTTGCCGTGCGGCTCTTCTAAAGAGCGCGCGTCCCCACAACGAAAGGCGCCGCCATGCGCATCGCCATCGCGTCCGATCACGCCGCTTTCGCGCTCAAACAGGCGCTTGGCGAGTGGCTGCGCGAGCACCATGAGGTGATCGACCTGGGCACGCACGGCCCGGCCAGCGTCGATTATCCCGATTACGGCCACCGGCTCGCCGAGGCGATCGCCGCGGGCGAGGCCGAGCGGGGAATCGCCTTGTGCGGCTCGGGCATCGGCATCTCGATCGCGGTCAATCGCAACCCCGCCTGCCGCTGTGCGCTCGTCGACGAGCCGCTCTCGGCCGCGCTCGCGCGTGAGCATAACGACGCCAACGTGATCGCGCTGGGCGCGCGGCTGATCGGCGAGGAAATGGCGCGCGCGTGCATCACCCGCTTTCTCGAGACCGAGTTCGGCGGCGGCCGCCATCGCGCCCGCGTCGAAAAGCTCGGCGCGCCCGCCCCCACCAAGGAAACCGTATGAGCACCAATCCCAGCGATCTCGCCACCGTCCAGCCCGACGGCTTCTTCACCCGCCCGCTCGCCGAGGCGGACCCGGCGGTCTTTGCAGGCGTCACCCGCGAGCTGGAGCGCGAGCGCCACCAGATCGAGCTGATCGCGAGCGAGAACATCGTCTCCAGGGCGGTGCTCGAGGCGCAGGGATCGGTGTTCACCAACAAATATGCGGAGGGCTATCCCGGCCGGCGTTATTATCAGGGCTGCGCGCCCTCGGACGATGTCGAGCAGCTTGCCATCGACCGCGCGAAGCAGCTTTTCGATTGCGGCTTCGCCAACGTCCAGCCGCATTCGGGCGCGCAGGCGAACGGCGCGGTGATGCTGGCGCTGACGAAGCCGGGCGACACGATCATGGGCCTCAGCCTCGATGCGGGCGGGCACCTGACCCACGGCGCGCGCGCGGCGATGAGCGGCAAGTGGTTCAACGCGGTCCCCTATGGCGTCGATCCCGAGACCCATCTGATCGATTTCGACCAGGTCGAGCGGCTGGCGAAGGAGCACCGGCCCAGGCTCATCATCGCGGGCGGCTCGGCCTATCCGCGGATCATCGATTTCGCCCGTTTCCGCGCCATCGCCGACGAGGTGGGCGCCACGTTCATGGTCGATATGGCGCATTTCGCCGGGCTGGTCGCGAGCGGCCATCATCCGACCCCCTTCGGCCATGCCCATGTCGTCACCACCACGACGCACAAGACGCTGCGCGGGCCCCGCGGCGGCATGGTGCTGACCGACGACGAGGCAATCGCCAAGAAGATCAACTCGGCGGTCTTCCCCGGCTTGCAGGGCGGCCCGCTGATGCACGTCATCGCCGCCAAGGCGGTCGCGTTCGGCGAAGCGCTCCAGCCCTCCTACAAGAGCTACATCGCCGCCGTGGTCGAGAACGCCAAGGTGCTCGCCGCGACCTTGAAGGAGCGCGGCGCCAACCTCGTCTCGGGCGGCACCGATACCCACCTCGCGCTGGTCGATCTCACCCCGCTCGGCGTTACCGGCAAGGATGCCGACGAAGCGCTCGAACGCTCCGCGATCACCTGCAACAAGAACGGCATCCCCAACGATCCGCTGCCGCCCGTCAAGACCAGCGGCATCCGCGTCGGCAGCCCCGCCGGCACGACCCGCGGCTTCGGCACGGGCGAGTTCCGCGAGATCGGCAACATGGTCGCCGACGTGCTGGACGGCTTGCGCAAGAACGGCGAAGCGGGCGATGCGCAGATCGAAGCCAACGTTCGCGAGCGGGTGCGTGCGCTATGCGAGCGTTTCCCAATCTATGGTTAGTTTTGGGCGCTCACGCGCCGGCGGCACCGGCCCGCCCCCCCACA
>CAZXFY010000061.1:0-15890 GCA_964639855.1 uncultured Stakelama sp.
AGGCCGCGGTGGTCGGCTTCCCGCACGACATCAAGGGCCAGGGCATCTACGCCTATGTGACGCTGAACGCCGGTGTCGCGGCCGACGACGACTTGCGGAACACCCTCTCGCAATGGGTGCGCAAGGAAATAGGCCCGATCGCCACACCCGACGCGATCCAGTTCGCGCCGGGCCTGCCCAAGACCCGCTCGGGCAAGATCATGCGCCGCATCCTGCGCAAGATCGCCGAGGGCGACACCTCCAATCTCGGCGACACGAGCACGCTTGCCGATCCGGCGGTGGTGGAGGACCTCGTGGTGAACCGGGTGGGATAGCCGGCTCTATTCGTCGAACAGGTCCGTCACGTCCATCGCGGGGTGCAGAATCCGCAGCACGAAGATGCGGTCCTGCTCGATCTCATAGAAGATGCGATGGCTGCGATGCTTGAGCCGTCGGACATGCGCGCCCGCTTCGGGCGCCGGATTGCCGGCGCGCGGGTGGCGCTCCAGCAAGGCGAACGCCTCGTCGAAGCTGAAGAAATAGTCCGCGGCAACCGCTTCGCCGAACTGGATCACGCTGTAGCCGAGAATCTCGTCGAGGTCGCGATCGGCAGCCTCGCTCCGTTCAAGCCGCATCGCGGCGCTTCATATGCGCGTCGTAGATGTCCTGAAGCGACCGCGTGCTCACACCCGACTCGCGGCCATGATCGATCGCCGCGCGCAACCGCGCCAACCGCTCGGCGCGGTCCTGATCCTTACGCAGCAGATCACGCACATAGTCGCTCGCACTCGCGAAACGCCCGTCGGCCACGCACTGATCGACCCACGCTTTGAGCCCTTCGGGCAAGGAGACATTCATTTGCGCCATGCAACCTATATAGGGTTTTGCGCAAAGATTGTCACGCTCACTTCATCAGCACCAGCTCTTCCGCCATGGTCGGGTGCAGCGCGACGGTCTGATCGAAGGCCTGCTTGGTGAGCCCCGCCTTTACCGCGACCGCCGCCGCCTGGAGAATTTCGGGCGCGTCGGGGCCGATCATGTGGAGGCCGACCACCCGTTCCGTCTCGGCGTCGCACACCATCTTGTAGAGCGCGCGCTCGTTGCGGCCGGCGAGCACGTTCTTCATCGCGCGGAAATCCGACGTATAGACCTTGATCGAGCCGAGCTTCTCGCGCGCCTGGCTCTCGGTCATGCCGACGCCCGCCATCGGCGGATGGCTGAACACGGCGGACGGGATGCAGCCGTAATCGACGCGCGTCGGCTTGTTGCCGAACACCGTATCGGCGAACGCCTGCCCTTCGCGGATCGCGACGGGGGTGAGTTGCACCCGATTGGTGACGTCGCCCACCGCATAGATGCTGGGGCAGGTCGAGCGGTTGTCCTCATCGACCTTGACCGCGCCCTTTGCATCCCATTCGACGCCCGCTTTCTCCAGCCCCAGCCCGCCCGTATTGGGCACGCGCCCGGTGGCGAACATCACGCAATCGACGGTGATCGGCTCGTGGTTGGTCATCTCGACCGTGAGGCAGCCGTCGTCGCTTTTGGCGATTCCGCGGAATTCGGCATGGAAGCGGAACTCGATCCCCTTCATCGTCGAGATCTGGAGCAGTCGGTCGCGGATCGAATGGTCGTAACCGCGCAGGATCACGTCGGTGCGGTTGATGAGCGTCACCTTGGCGCCGAACTGATGGAACACGCCGGCAAACTCGTTGGCGATATAGCCCGCGCCCGCGATCAGGATACGTTTGGGGATCGATTCCAGATGGAACGCCTCGTTCGAGGTAATGCCGAGTTCGTGCCCCGGACATTGCGGCACATGCGGCGTCGCGCCGGTCGCGATCAGGATCGTCCTGGCGCTGATCTTGCGCCCGCTCGCCAGTTCGATCTCGTTCGGCCCGGCGATCGTCGCGCGTTCCAGGATCACCTCGACGCCGTGATTGTCGAGCGTATCGGTATAGGCCTTGTTGAGCCGATCGACCTCGCCCAGCACATTGTCGCGCAGCACGCCCCAGTCGAACGCGCAATCGGGCACGTTCCAGCCGAAGCGGCGCGCGTCGTGCAGATCCTCGGCGAAATGCGCGCCGTAGACGAGCAGTTTCTTGGGCACGCAGCCGCGGATGACGCAGGTGCCGCCGACGCGATATTCCTCGGCGAGCGCCACCTTCGCCCCGTGCGCCGCCGCCACCCGCGACGCCCGCACCCCACCCGATCCGCCGCCGATGACGAAGAGGTCGTAGTCGTAATGGGGCATGATCGAGCCTTCCGAGTTGAAAAGTAAGCCGTTCGTGCTGAACTTGTCGAAGCACCGTTCTTCTTCAAGGGCATGAAGGCGAAAAGCGGCCCTTCGACAAGCTCAGGGCGATCGGAGGGCGGTGATTACCCAAACGCCCGCCGCATCAGGTCGGTCGTGGAAGGATCGAACGCCTGCCCGCCCTTTTCCGCCGCCTTGGCCATTTCCTTGCCCAGCTCCACCCCGAACTGATCGAACGGATTGATGCCGAGCAGCATCGCGCGCACGAACACGCGCTGTTCGTAAAAGGCGATCAGCGCGCCAAGGCTGTGCGCGTCGAGCGTTTCGAGCAGGATCGTCGAACTCGGCCGGTTCCCCGAATAGGCGCGCGCGGGATCGTCGTTGGCGCGCCCTTTCATCAGCGCCGCCCCTTGCGCGAACATGTTCATCAAAAGCTGCCGGTGATGCTCCTCCGCGAGCGCGTCGCCCGCCTCGATCACCCCGACGAACTCGACCGGTACCAGATGCGTCCCCTGATGGAGAAGCTGGAACACCGCATGCTGCGCGTCGGTGCCCACCCCGCCCCAGGTGATCGGCGCGGTCGGGCGATCGACGGGCGTGCCGTCCGCCGTCACGCCCTTGCCGTTCGATTCCATCTCGAGCTGCTGGAGATAGGAGGGCAGCAGCCGCAGCCGTTCGTCATAGGCGAAGGTCGCGCGCGTCTCGGCGCGCTTCGTTTGGGTATAGAACAGGTCCGCGAAAGCCGCGAGCATCGGCGCGTTCTCGTGCGCCGCGGCGAGCCGGAAATGCCGATCCATCTCGGCAGCGCCTTCGAGCAGTTCGCCGAACGCCTCCCAGCCGAGCGCGAGCGCCGCAGGAAAGCCGATCGACGACCAGAGCGAATAACGCCCGCCGACGCTCTCCGAAAAGGGCAGCACGCGCGTCTCGTCCACGCCCCATTCGACCGCCCTTTCAGGCGACGCGGTGAGCGCGATCACCTTCCCGTACGGGTCCTCGACCCCGCCTTCGGTCATCCACTGGAGCACGCTCGCCGCGTTGAGCATCGTTTCGGTCGTCGTGAACGTCTTCGAGGCCACGACGAGCAACGTCGCCGCCGGATCGAAGCGCTTGAACGCCTCCTCGAGCGCCGCGCCGTCGACGTTCGAGACGATCGCGACGTCGTAGCGATCCTCCTCGCGCCCCAGCGCGTCGACGAGCAGGTCCGGCCCCAGCGCCGATCCGCCGATGCCGACATGCAATATATGCCGCACCGATCCCAGCGCGCCGCCCTCGATCGCGTCGATCAGCGCGCGCATCCGCGCATGGAGCGCAGCCGCCTTGGCGACAGCCTCCTTCGCCCCCTCGCCGCGCTCGGCGCTGTGCTCGGCGGCGCGGTCTTCGGTGAGGTTGATGTGCTTGCCCGCGAACAGCGCCTCGCGCTTGCCGGCCAGATCCTGCGCCCTGGCGAGCGCCTCGAACGCCTTCACCGCATCGGTCGTCAGATGCGTCTTGGACCAGTCGAAACGGATGCCCGCCACATCGACCGAAAAGCGCGCCACGCGGTCTCCGTTTTCCGCGAACAGCGCCTCCAGCCGCGGCGGATCGAGCGCCTCGATCGTGCTCCAGTCGGGCGTGGACATCGGCGTGCGTCTCCTGTCGGCGGGTCGGGATCGGTGTCCTCTAGCGATCCGATCAACGCCCCGCCACCCGAAAGGGGCCGCTTGACGCGCCCGCGCGCGCGCCGCAAAGCCCCGGCATGGCCGATACCGATACCCCAGCCGCGGCCGGAGCCGAGGCGGCGCCCGAAAAGAAGGGCAAGAAGAAGCGCTCGGAAACCGCCGATACGCTCCTCTTCCTCTTGAAGCTGGCGATCATCGTGATCGTGATCCGCAGCTTCATCTTCGCGCCGTTCAGCATTCCATCCGAATCGATGCTGCCGCGGCTCTTCATCGGCGACTATCTGTTCGTCACCAAATGGAATTACGGTTATTCGAAATATTCGCTGCCGTTCAGCGTGCCGCTGATTCCGGGCCGCATCTTCGGTGATGTCCCGACGCGCGGCGACGTGATCGTCTTCAAGGCGCCGCCGCAGAACGACAAGGATTTCATCAAACGCGTGATCGGCCTTCCCGGCGACACGATCCAGATGCGCGCCGGCCAGGTGATCCTCAACGGCAAGCCCGTCCCGCGCGAGCGGATCGCCGATTTCGTCATCCCGCAAAGCCCCAATTACCATTGCGACGCCCGGTTCGCCGATGTCGATGCGAGCGGCACGCCCGTCTGCCGCTATACGCGCTATCGCGAGACGCTTCCCAACGGCGTCAGCTTCCAGACGATCGACCGCGGCCGCACCGTCGCCGACGATACCGGCGTCTATACCGTGCCCGCCGGCCACGTCTTCATGATGGGCGACAATCGCGACGACAGCGAGGATAGCCGCTTCAGCCAGGAAGCCGGCGGCATCGGCTACGTGCCGCTGGAGAATCTGGAAGGCAAGGCTGTCGTCACCTTCTGGTCCACCGATGGGTCGTCCAGATGGCTGCTCCCCTGGACGTGGTTCACCGCCGCGCGGTGGAACCGGATGGGACAGGGCTTTGACTGATCTCGCCGGCTGGCTCGCGGCGACGTTCGGCCGCGAACCCAACGATCTCGCCCGCTTCGAGCGCGCGCTCACCCACGGCAGCCAGGATCGCGATAATTACGAACGCCTCGAATTCCTGGGCGACCGCGTGCTCGGGCTCGTCATGGCCGAATGGCTGTTCGCCGAATTCCCGAGCGAGCCGGAGGGCGCACTCTCCAAACGCCTCAACACGCTCGTCACCCGCGCCGTCTGCGCCGATGTGGCGCGCGACATCGGCGCGCGCCCGCATCTGCGCCTCGGCAAGCAGGCCCGCGACGACGGCGCGGCGGACAGCGACAACGTGCTCGGCGACGTGGTGGAGGCGCTGATCGGGGCACTTTATCTCGACGCCGGGCTCGATCCGGCCCGCGCCTTCATCCGCTCGGCATGGGGAGACCGCGTCCGCACCCATGCACAGGCACCCCAACACCCCAAGTCCGCCCTCCAGGAATGGGCCGCCGCGCACAACCGCAAGCCCCCCGCCTACGAAATCCTCGACCGCTCCGGCCCCCATCACGCCCCGCGCTTCACCATCCGCGCCTCGGTGGGCAAGCTTGCGGAGGCGACCGCGACGGGCACGAGCAAGCAGGAAGCCGAAACCGCGGCGGCGAAGGCGTTGCTGGAGAAATTGGGGTGATCGGTTGGACGGGGACACGCCCTTCGACAAGCTCAGGGCGAACGGATAGCGAGCAAGCGCATGAAATCCCCGTTCGTCCTGAGCCTGTCGAAGGACGTCTGGAGAACGTAACCGGCGCCCCCTTCTCCGTTCGCCCTGAGCCTATCGAAGGGCGCCCCGCCACGAGCGCAAACGCATGAGCTTCTGGACCTACATCCTAAAATGCGCGGATGGTTCCTATTATACGGGCCACACCGATAACCTCGATGCGCGTATCGGCGCGCATCAATCCGGCAAGATCGAGGGCTACACGCGTCGCCGCCGCCCCGTAACGCTCGCGTGGGCGCAAGACTTCCCCAGCCGCCTCGAAGCACTCGAAGCCGAGCGGCGCATCAAGGGCTGGACGCGCGCGAAGAAGGAAGCGCTGATGGCCGGAGACTGGGAGCGCCTTTCGCTGCTGGCGCGCAATCGACAGGGCGGCGAACGCCCTTCGACAAGCTCAGGGCGAACGGTAGTCGATTTGGATGCCCAATTCACGGCCGTTGGCCCTGAGCCTGTCGAAGGGCGATCTGGCGGCGCAACGCCGGTTCCGGACTCGATCCGATGACCCAATCCTGCGGCCTCGTCGCGGTGGTCGGTGCACCCAATGCGGGCAAGTCCACGCTCGTCAACGCGCTTGTCGGGCAGAAGGTGGCGATCGTCAGCCCCAAGGCGCAGACGACGCGCACGCGCCTGATGGGCATCGCGATTCAGGATGAGGTGCAGATCCTCCTCGTCGATACTCCCGGCATCTTCGAGCCGCGCCGCCGGCTCGACCGCGCCATGGTCGCCGCGGCGTGGGAGGGGGCGCACGGCGCGGACCTGATCGCGCTGGTGGTCGATGGGAAGGGAGGCATCGGCCCCAAGGTGACGGCAATCGCCGAAGCGCTGGCCGGTCGCCGTGAACCGAAATACCTCATCCTCAACAAGGTCGACATCGCCGACAAGGGCAAGCTGCTCCAGCATGTCGAGCGGCTTCACGCGATCGCGCCCTTCACAGAGACCTTCTTCGTCTCGGCTACCACGGGCGACGGCGTCCCCGAGCTCAAGAACGCGCTCGCCGCGGCGATGCCGGCCGGGCCGTGGCATTTCCCCGAGGACCAGGTCTCCGACGCCACCGAGCGCATGCTCGCCGCCGAGGTGACGCGCGAGCAGCTTTACCTCCAGCTCCACGCAGAACTCCCTTATGCGAGCGCGGTCGAGACCGAGGCATATAAGGAGCGCCCCGACGGCTCGGTCGAGATTCACCAGCAGATCCTCGTCGCCCGCCCCACCCAGCGCGCGATCGTTTTGGGTAAGCAGGGCAGCCGGATCAAGGAGATCGGTGCCAAGGCACGCGCGGAACTCGCGGCGCTGCTCGGCCACCCCGTCCACCTCTACCTCCACGTCAAGGTGAAGGAAAACTGGGACGAGGACCGCGGCGTCTATCGCGATATCGGGCTCGACTGGGTGGAGTGACCCCCGCGCTCAACCGCGCGCCAGCGTGTCCGCCACCCATGCAGGCACCAACGCGCTTGCCGGCCCCTGCCGCGTCTCGTCGAAAAGGGCGCTCCCCGCCGACGGTTCGAGGTTGAGTTCCAGCGTCCGCGCGCCGGCATGACGCGCCGCCTGGACGAAGCCCGCCGCCGGATAGACCGCGCCCGAGGTGCCGATCGAGACGAACAGGTCGGCATGGGCGAGCGCATGCTCGATACGGTCCATCTCGTAGGGCATCTCGCCGAAGAAGACGATGTCGGGCCTGAGCGCCGGTGCGCCGCATGACGGGCAGGTCCGCCCCTCACCCATCGGCCCCGTCCATTCCTCGCGCGCGCCGCACGCCGCGCACAGCGCCGAGCGCAGCCGGCCGTGCATGTGGAGCACCCGCCCCGCGCCCGCGCGCTCGTGCAGATCATCGACATTCTGCGTGACGATCAGCAGCCCGCCGGGCCATTCGCGATCGAGCCGCGCCAGCGCGCGATGCGCCGCATTGGGTGCGACCGAGGCCAGCGCCGCGCGCCGCGCGTCGTAGAAGCGGTGCACCGTCGCCGGGTCTCGCGCGAGCGCTTGCGGGGTGCAGACATCCTCGACGCGATGGCCTTCCCACAGCCCGTCCGGGCCGCGGAAGGTCGCCAGCCCGCTCTCGGCCGAAATCCCGGCGCCGGTCAGGATCACGATATTCTCGATGGCGCGCATGGGCGGAGCGATAGCCCGAGCGCCTCATCCGCGCCATGCCCCCTTGCCCTTCCCCCCTCGCTTCGCCCATTCGGCGCGGCGATGACCTTTCATGTGGATATGGGAACCGATGGCGCGGGCCGTGCCGTTGCGATCGACCTCGAGGAACTGCTCGCGACCCGCCTGCTCGTCCAGGGCAATTCGGGATCGGGCAAATCGCACCTCTTGCGCCGCCTGCTGGAGGGCAGCGCGGGGCAGGTGCAGCAGGTGATCATCGACCCTGAGGGCGATTTCGTCACGCTCGCGCCCTATGGCCATGTCGCGATCGAGGCGCAGGATTATGCCGCGAGCGAGATCGCGCGATTCGCCGCGCGCGCCCGCGAGCATCGCAGCTCGGTGGTGCTCAGCCTCGAAGGGCTGGAGATGGAAGGCCAGATGCGGTGCGCGGCGGCTTTCCTGTCCGCGCTGTTCGATGCCCCGCGCGACCATTGGTATCCCGCCCTGGTCGTGATCGACGAGGCGCAGATCTTCGCGCCCTCGGCCGGGGCGGAGGTGAGCGAGGAGGCGCGGCGCGCCTCGCTTTCGGCGATGGCGAACCTGATGTCGCGCGGGCGTAAGCGCGGGCTGGCGGGGGTGATCGCGACGCAGCGGCTCGCCAAGCTGTCGAAGAATGTCGCGGCGGAGGCCTCGAACTTCCTGATGGGCCGCACCTTCCTCGACATCGACATGGCGCGCGCCGCCGACCTGCTCGGCATGGAGCGGCGCCAGGCCGAAGCGATCCGCGATCTTGCGCGCGGCACCTTTCTCGGCCTAGGCCCGGCAATCGCGCGGCGGCCGGTCACGGTGACGATCGGCCCGGTCGAGACCAGGGCGCGCAGTTCCAGCCCGTCGCTCGTGCCGCTGCCCGAGGCGGCGCCGGAGGACATGCGCGAGCTGCTGCTCGCCGACCTCGAAGACCCGGCGCCGCTTCCCCCGCCGCCTCCGCCGCCGCGCCCGGCGCCCGCCGCCTCACTGCTCGCCGAGCTGAGCACGCCGCCCGAACCGGCGCCCGACCGGCCCGAGGCCGATCCCGCCGAGATCGAGGCCGCGATGGCCGAGGCGCTGCGCGGGATCGCGGAGGATCCCGATTCGGTCTCGCGCCCCGCGGCGGTGCTGTTCCAGGATTTCCAGGTCCGCTGCCGGATCGCGGGAGTATCGCGGCCGCCGCTCGATCCGTCGGCGTTCACGCGGCGGCTGGCGGCGGCGCGGGCAGGCATCTTCTCCGGGCTGGAGGACGAATGGGCGGATGCGCTTGCCGCCGCGCAGGACGTGCCCGACGACATGCTCGGCGTCTTCCTGCTCATCGCCCGCGCCGCGCGCGAGGGCCGCCCCGCGCCCGGCGACGAGGTGGTCGCCGCGGTCTACGGCACCAGCTCGCTCCGCCGCGCGCAACGGGTCGTGAACTATCTGGAGGAGCGCGACATCATCGTCGCGCGCGTCGATCTTGCGGGCAAGCGCTCGATCACCCTCCCCCGCCTCGGCTGGACGACGCAGCCGACCGAGGGCCAGGCGCTCTAGGCTAAGACCCCGCCGCCCGCAGCCGTGCCGCCGCACTGGCCGGAACGGCGCCGGTCTCCACGGGGCGGAGGTGCGGGCGCAGCGGGCGGCTCGGCGTCCGGCGCGCTTCTTCTTCCACGCCGAATGCGGCGCGATAGGCGTCGAACCGCTCACCCACCGCGCCGGCATCGAGCCCGAAGGCCGCGAGGTCGTAGCGGTGCGGACGGCGGCTGCGCTGGCGTTCCGATGCCCGGAGATAGCGCTCCATCGCAGGCAGCGCCGGGGCGATCTCCATGTCGAGGAAGCCGTAGATGCGCCGCATCACGCCGGGCCAGTCGCGGTCCATCTCCTCATAGCGCACGTCGATGCACTGGCCGGCCGGGATATCCGCGCGCGCCTGCCGCATCCGATTGATCTGAAGCTCGGTCTTGCGCAGCCATTCGCGGCCGACGCGCCGCGGATCGACGCGATCCGAATGGATGATCATCTGGTTCCAGGCGAGCGAGCAGGAACTGCCCACCACGCGCGCCGGATCGCGGTGGATGAAGATCAGCCGCGCGTCGGGCAAGACCCGCAGCAGCGCGGGCAGATCGAGCATGTGCTGCGGCGTCTTGAGCACCCATGGCCGCGTGCCGTCGTCGCCGCGCGCCCAGCCGACGAGCTTCAGCAATCGCGCCATGTGCGCGTAGGCGGGCGTCGCGTCCTGCGCCTCGCTCCATATGCCGTAGCTCGGCACATGCCATTGCGCCTCGTGCTTCATCCCCCAGGCGGAGGCGACGAGCAGCCCCAGCTCCTCCTCGGGCTCGAACGGGGCGGTGGGGTGAATCGCGGCGGTGTTGGGGTTGAACAGCCGGACCGCCGAGAGAATGCGCCCCGCGATCACATGCCGCCGATCGCGATCGCCGGGCGTGAAATCGGGGCGCGGCGCGGGGCAGACCGTCTCGAAAAAGCGCAGATGCGCGAACCGCGCGTCGGCGGCGAGCAGCCGGTGGAGGCGCGTCGTCCCCGATCGCATCGGCCCGACAACGACCACCGGCCGCGCGAGCGGGCGATCGGCGATGGCGGCATGCTCGCCGAGCAGGCGTTGCGTCCAGAGCCGCTCGCGCAGCAGCTTGATGATCTGTCCGACCGCGGCGAACCGGCCGAGCGGGTTGAGCGCCGCTTCTTCGCGCAATGCCTCGGTCAAGGTGCGGAGCGGCCCCAGGAACCACGGATCGCCGAAATCATCGAGGCCCGTCTCGCGCCGCGCGCGATCGAGCTGGGCATCGACATCGAGCGGCCAGCGCGTCATCGCGCCGGTCTTCCAGAACGCGGGCAGGGCCATGTTGGCAGCGCCGACGAGCCGCGACCGGCGGGGCAGCGTCGGTGTTTCAGGCATGCCGGCGAGAAATGGCGAGCCGCGCGATTGTTCCATCCGCCGAATGCGCGTGCCGTCTTGCCGTATCGCAGAGGACGTCCGGGACCCGGTTTGCCCGACCGAACGTTCGCGCTGCGTGCCTGCCAATCTTTATCTCCCCGCTTCGCGACCCGTCCATCCTGCCGCTTCCGTGCCCCCCGGTATCGCCGCAAGCCTGCGCGGTCTACCCGGGCGTCTGCTCAACCGGCGCGGTTCGGTGCTCTTCGTGCGCAATGCGGCTGCCTCGGGCGTGTCGTTCCTGGTCGATCTGGTGTTGTTGTGGGCGATGGTGTCCGAACTCGGCTGGAACAAGCTCGTCGCCGCGGCGGGCGCGTTCGTCGCCGCCAATGCGCTCCACTATCTCATCGCGCGCGCATGGGTGTTCCGCGAGAGCGGCCAGGGCCTGGCCGCGGGCTATGCCTGGTTCCTGCTCAACGCGCTTGCGGGGCTCACCATCGTCATCGTCCTGTTCGCGCTGCTGAGCGGCCCCGCCGGCATCCCCTATCTGATCGCCCGTGTGATCGCCTCGTTGTGCGCGGGTACCGTCGTGTTTGCCCTGAACGCGATCCTCAACTTCCGCCTGCTCTGAGGGATGGCCTCAGGCCGCTTTCGCGACGGGCGCGGCCTCTTCGTCATTGTCGCCTTCGGAGGACGCGAGTTCGAGAGTCCGGGCCGAAACGGCAGCCGGCGCGGGCGCGATCCAGCGCGATACGGCGACGGCGACGCCGAGCAGCCCGTAGGTGATCAGCACCGCCACCGGATTCCAGATCATCGCGATCGCAAGGGCGACGCGCAGATAGTTCGGATTGAAGCCGAAATCCCGGCCCACGCCTTCGCACACGCCGAACAACGTGTCGGGGCGGTTGAACAGCGACCAATAGGATTGCTTCTGCACGATACGTCCTCCTTTTGCGGGCGGCCCGGCTTCTGCCGGCATGAATGTCTCCCGCTTCGCAAGCGGCGTGCCAGAAACGGAAAACCGGGAGCTTTCCCGTAATGCGGAGGGCAATGGCGCAACTTCCGCCATCCAGATTTGTATCTGCCGCCAATTATTGGCGTGTCTTGCTGCTTCAATATGCGATTGAACCGGCGCCTGCCCCGGCCTACGCTCCGTCTCATGGCTCCCGTCGCGCCCGATCCGACGCCCACCGATTGGCGTGCGCAGCGTAAGCAAGGCATGCGCGCCATTGCCGCCGCGCTGCTGCTCGCGGCCGCACTCTGGCTCGCGATCCGCTACCTGGCGCCGCCGATCGCCGGCATGGAGAGCCTGGCCGCGCGCATGATCTTCGCGCTCAAATGCTGCTGCGCGGCGACGCTCTTCTGCTTCGTCACGGGCATCGAGGCGGTCGCGCACGAGCGACTCCAATCGCCGGCTTTCGATCCGCTCCAGGGTGTCGAAACGCGACGGCTTCGCGTCAATCTGCGCTATCTCCAGAATACGCTGGAGCAGCTCGTCGTCTTCGCCGTCGGCCTGTTCGGCCTCGCCGCCTATGCCGAGGGAGGCGACGCCATGCGTTCGGTGCTCGCGACCACGATCGTATGGGTGCTCGCGCGCTTCGCCTTCTGGATCGGCTATCACAAGAGCGCCGCGATGCGCGGGCTCGGCGCGCCGGGCATGGCGCTCGGGCTGCTGGTCCTTCTCTACGTCGTCGCGCGTATCGGCGACGATGTGGCGGGCACGATCGGCGCGGTTGTCGCGGTCGCCGCCTATCTCGCGATCGAGGCCGTCCTCTTTCGCACCACGCGCGCGGCCTGAACCTCTCGCCACCGCACCCGGATTCTGGCATGCGCGTGCCCGTGAACACGGAGGGACCATGACCGCGATCGGCATCTTCGGCAGCGCGGGGCGCATGGGGCGCGCGATCGCAGACATCCTCGCCGCGCAGGGCGCCTCATTCGCGGGCGGCACCGATACGGGCGACGACCCGCTGCCTGTCGCGCGCGCGGCGGACGCGCTCGTCGATTTCTCGATTCCCGCCGCGCTCGAGACGAACCTCGCCGCCGCGCGGCAAGCGGGCACGCCGATCGTCATCGGCACGACCGGCCTCTCGGCGCACCACCACGCGTTAATCGACGAGGCCGCGCGCGAAATCGCCGTCCTCCAGACCGGCAACACCTCGCTCGGCGTCACGTTGCTCGCGACCCTGGTGCGCGAGGCCGCCGCGCGGCTCGGCGAATGGGACATCGAGATCGTAGAGATGCACCATCGCGACAAGGTCGATGCGCCTTCGGGCACCGCCCTGCTGCTCGGCGAAGCGGCGGCCGATGCGCGCGGCGAACGGCTCGGCGAATTGAGCGTGGTCGGCCGGGCGGGTTTGACGGGGCGGCGCACCGAAGGGACGATCGGGTTCGCCAGCCTGCGCGGCGGTTCCGTCGCGGGCGACCATCAGGTGATCTTCGCCGGCCCCGGCGAGCGGATCGAGCTCGGCCATCGCGCCGAAAGCCGCGACATCTTCGCACGCGGCGCGGTGAAAGCCGCGCTCTGGCTCGCCGCCAAGCCCGCGGGGCGCTACACGATGCAGCAGGTGCTCGGCCTGTGAAGAAAGCCGATGTCGTCGAGTTCTTCGCCCGCCTCGCCGCCGACAATCCACACCCGGAAACCGAGCTCGAATCGGTCAATCCCTACACCTTGCTCGTTGCCGTCGTGCTCTCGGCGCAGGCGACGGATGCGGGCGTCAACAAGGCGACGCGGCGCTTGTTCGAGGCCGTGCGTACGCCCGAGGCGATGGTCGCGTTGGGCGAGGCCGGGCTGAAGGAGCACATCAAGACGATCGGCCTCTACAACACCAAGGCGAAGAACGTCATCGCGCTTTCCAGGATGCTGATCGCCGAGCATGGCGGCACGGTTCCCGCCGACCGCGATGCACTGGAAAAGCTTCCCGGCGTCGGCCGCAAGACCGCCAACGTGGTGCTCAACGTCGCCTTCGGAAAGGAGACCTTCGCGGTCGATACGCACATCTTCCGCGTCTCGAACCGCACCCGCCTCGCACCCGGAAAAACCCCGCTCGCGGTCGAAGCGAAGCTCGAAAAGGTGGTCCCCCGGCCCTTCCGCCTCCACGCGCATCACTGGCTGATCCTCCACGGCCGCTACACCTGCAAGGCGCGCCGCCCCGAATGCTGGCGCTGCGTGGTCGCGGACCTGTGCCCCTACCGACCCAAGACCCCGCCGCCCGAAACGCCATGAAAGCGCTGGCGCCCCCCGCGCGCCTTTGCTAGGCGCTTGCTCCGGCCGGCACCCGTAGCTCAGCTGGATAGAGCGCTGCCCTCCGAAGGCAGAGGCCACAGGTTCGAATCCTGTCGGGTGCGCCATTTCAGAACAGAACTATGAACGCCGAACGCCGCCGTTTCTACGCTTGAAGCGGCGACCAGCGTTCGCAGCAGTTCCGACTTCGATCCCATGATGCGAACCTCGTCGTCGGCAACCTCGACACGCTGCGCCAGCGCGCGTAGATGGTCGCGGCGGTAGCCGCCATCGTTGAGCCTGATCCGTTCACGGGCTTTGCGGGCAAACCCCTTGAGCATATCGGGGGTGACGCCCTGATTGCCTGAACTATCGAGCGCGAGCTGCGTGCGCTCCGCGTCGGCGGCGGCTTGATCCCGCAATGCCTTGAGGCTCACCATGCGTTCCTTTGCCATGGCGTCGTCCTTGTCCACCATGCCGGCTTCGATGGCGTCAAAGAGACGGCCGAGCCGCTGGTCGGCTTCCGTGATTCGCCTTTGAAGCTCGGCAAGATGCTCGCGGCGGCGCTCGGTGCGTTCCTGTCGGCGGTCGATGACGCTGGCAAGGACGGTTTCCAACCGCTTGGGCAGGAGCAGGCGGTCCCCGATATAATCGGCGACCGTATGGTCCAGCTTGTCCATGGGGATCGTGCGACCCTTGCAGCCGGTCTTGCCCTGCCGGGCCTTGGTCGAGCAGGTATAGTAGCGGTATGTCGCGCCCGTGCTGCCTTGGCCGGTGCGAAGCGTCATCGCTCCCCCGCACTTGGCGCAGAAGCAAATGCCGGTCAGGAGCGTCGGGCCGCTGGAGACACGTGCAGGCGTCACCATGGGATTGCGGGACTTGAGGCGGGCTTGCACCGCGTCGAACGTCTCGCGCTCGATTAGGGGCGGCACCGCCATGATGGCGACCTCGCTCTCCGGCTTCTTCTCCCGATCCTTGTGCGAGCGGGTGTTGAACCTGTGCTCGCCGATATAGGTGGTGCGGGTCAGGATGGCGTGGATTTGCGCCAATCCCCAACGCCCTCCGTCGCGGGTGAAGAAGCGGCGCTCGTTGAGATAGGTGGCGATGGCCTTGACGCCCATCGCGCCGGACGTGCCGTCTCCTTCGAGGAACAGGCGATAGATCAGCCGCACGGTGTCGGCGTGCAGCGGGTCGATCTCCAGCTTCTTCTTGATCTTCGATCCGCGCTGCTCGGCCGCGACGATGCGATAGCCGATGGGCGGCCGTGCGCCGTTCCAGAAACCCTGCCGGGCATTCTCGTTCATGGCGCGCAGGACGTGCTTGGCGTTCTCCTTGGACTGGTATTCGTC
Source organism: uncultured Stakelama sp. (assembly GCA_964639855.1). Classification (GTDB taxonomy): domain Bacteria; phylum Pseudomonadota; class Alphaproteobacteria; order Sphingomonadales; family Sphingomonadaceae; genus Sphingomonas. The sequence continues at coordinate 15,098 of CAZXFY010000061.1, forward strand.
GAACAGCGCCATGATCTGCCGCATCATCTGGTGCATGGGATCGTCGCCCATTTCCTGCGTGATGGACACGAGCTTGACGCCGTTCTTCGCCAGCTTGCGAACGTAGAACTCCATCTCGAAGTGATCGCGGAAGAAGCGCGAGAAGCTATGCACCACGACAATGTCGAAGGGCGCGGGCTTCGACGTGCCCGCCTCGATCATGCGCTGGAATTCGGGGCGCTTGTCGTTGGTGGCGGTTGCGCCCGGTTCCACATAAGTCTCAACGAGCTGATAGCCGCGCTGCTCGCAATAGGCTTCGCCCTGCCGCTTCTGGTCGGGAATGGAAATATCATGCTCCGCCTGCCGGGCAGTCGAAACGCGCAGGTAGAGCGCGGCGCGGGCGGTAGTGGTTGGGCTGTGAATGTTCATGGTCGGCCTCCCATAGCTTTCTTCATCTTGGGGTGGTCGATCAGGGGCAACGCCAGCTCCACGCGGTCATGCACCACCTTGGGCGCGAGCTTACGCCCATGCCCCGGTTCGAGTCGCACAAGACCGTAGTTCTCCATGGTTTTCAGGGTGCGTGACAGATTGGAGCCGGCCCGGCCGGTGATTTCCGCCAGTTCCTCCAGCGATGCCGGGGCTTTCTCGGCGATGATGCGCAGCAGTTCGCGGTTGCCGGCCGACAGCACCTTGGCAAAGGATTCGGTCGAGGTGAACCACACCTTCGGATCGCTGGGCGCAGGTTTTTCCTCGCCGCGCGCGATCCGCATGGTGCGGGCCTTCATTTCTTCATAGTCGGCAATCCCGACTTTCA
>CAZXFY010000062.1:0-15518 GCA_964639855.1 uncultured Stakelama sp.
CGGGCGGCGTTGCCGTCATCAAGGTCGGCGGCGCGACCGAGGTCGAGGTGAAGGAGCGCAAGGACCGCGTCGACGATGCGCTTCATGCGACCCGCGCCGCGGTCGAGGAAGGCATCGTCCCCGGCGGCGGCACCGCGTTGCTCTATGCGACCAAGGTGCTCGACGGACTCAAGGGCGACAATGACGACCAGACCCGCGGCATCGGCATCGTCCGCAAGGCGGTCGAGGCCCCGCTGCGTCAGATCGCGCAGAATGCGGGCTTCGACGGCGCCGTCGTCTCGGGCAACCTGCTGCGCGAGAACGACGAGACCAAGGGCTTCAACGCCGCGACCGACACCTATGAGAACCTGGTCCAGGCCGGCGTGATCGACCCCACCAAGGTCGTGCGTACCGCGCTTCAGGATGCGGCCTCGGTCGCCGGGCTCCTCATCACCACCGAAGCGGCGGTGAGCGAGCTGCCCGAGGACAAGCCGGCCCCGGCGATGCCGGGCGGCGGCATGGGCGGCATGGGCGGCATGGGTGGGATGGACTTCTAAGTCCGCCTTCCGCCGTTCAAGGCGACAAAAGAGGGGTCGGGAGAGCAATCTCCCGGCCCTTTTTATGTGCTGCTTGCGTTGAGCCCTTCGGCGGCACACCTTGAGGCGAAGCAGAAGGGAGAATGTCCGTGAAGCTTTATTATTCGCCCGGAGCGTGCAGCCTTGCCGATCACATCGCGCTCCACGAGGCGGGGCTGTCGTTCGCGCACGAGCGTGTCGATCTCAAGACCAAGATCACCGAAAAGGGTGAGGACTATCGCGCGGTAAGCGCCAAGGGATACGTTCCCGCTTTGGTGTTCGACGACGGTGCGGTGCTCACCGAGAACATCGCCATCCTCTACTGGATTGCCGAGCAGGCGCCGGTCCTCATGCCGTCCGGACCGCTCGGCCACGCGCGGCTGCTCGAGGCGATGGCCTATATTTCGAGCGAGGTGCACAAGAGCTTCAAGCCGTTCTTCGCGCGCGGCAGCGATGAGGAGAAGACGGCGGCGGGCGAGGCGGTCACGCGCCAGCTCACATTGCTCGCCGACGGCATGAAGGGCGCGTATCTTCTCGGTGCGTACAGCGTCGCCGATCCGTTCCTGTTCGTGATGCTGCGCTGGGCGTTCGCGTTCGGCATCGGGGTGCCGGAGCCGTTCGTCGCCTATTTCGAGCACGTCAAGGCTCGCCCCGCGACCGCGAAGGCGATGGCCGAGGAAGGGATCGACTGACGCCGGTGCCCTAGTCTGGTCAAACACTCCCGCCTCTGGCAGGAAGCGGTCATTCCGCCGTGCCGGAGCCCTTCCGGTGCGCCGCATTCCGGGGGACCGACATGACCGACCTTACCCGCCGTGAAACCTTGGCCGCGTCAGCGCTCGGGGCGCTGGTGGCCGCAATGCCCGCCTGGGCGCAGGACAAGACGATGACCGCCGACATTGCCCAATGGGATCTGACCGACATCTATCCGAGCGACGCCGCCTGGAACGAAGCGCGCAAGCAGGCGCTCGCCGCGATTCCGGGAATGAAGCAATATGAAGGCACGCTCGGCGACAGCGCCGATGCGCTGGCGAAGGCGCTCGTCGCGCAATCCGATCTCGGCCGCACGATCGCGCGCATTTATACCTATATAAGCCTCAAGGCCGATGCCGACCTGCGTGTCGCTGAAAATCAGGAGAAACAGGCGCAGGCGATCGATCTCTACACCGCCTTCGGCCAGGCGACCGCGTGGATCGCGCCCGAAATCCTCTCGGTGGGCGAGGCGAAGATTGACGGCTTCATCGCGTCGAACGACACGCTGAAGAATCGCTTCGACTTCTATCTCGCGAACGTGCTGCGCGAGGCGCCGCACACCCGCTCGCCCGAGGTCGAGGCGCTGCTCGCGGGCACGTCGGCGCCGTTTGCGGGGCCGAGCGACATTCGCGGCCAGCTCGTCGCCTCTGACATTCCCTGGCCCACGGTGACGCTCTCGACCGGCGAGAAGGCGCGGCTCGACGATCAGGGCTACACGCTCCACCGCGACGCGGCCGATCGCGCCGACCGCAAGAAGGTGTTCGACGCCTTCTGGAAGGAATACGGCCAGTTCCAGAGCTCGCTCGGCGCGGCCTATCTGTCGCACCTCAAGGCCGATGTGTTCGAGATGAAGGCGCGGAAATATCCGACCTCGCTCGCCGCCTCCCTGTCGTCGAACAACATTCCCGAGACCGTCTATCGCACGCTGGTGGCCGAGACGAACAAGGGCCTGCCGCAGCTCCACCGCTATTTCGAGCTGCGCCGCAAGCTCCTGAAGCTGCCCGACATGCACTATTACGACATCTATCCGCCGCTGGTGCAGCTCGACAAACCGGTGGACCTTGCCGAGATGCGCACCACCGTGCTTGACGCGCTCCAGCCGCTCGGCGCCGATTACGTGAAGCAGCTCGCCACCGCCACCGCAGCCAGGTGGATGGACCCGCTACCGCGCGAGGGCAAGCGTTCGGGTGCCTATATGAACCCCGGCGCCTTCGACGTGCACCCCTATCTCCTCCTCAACCTGAAGGAGGATTATTCGGGCATGACGACCTATGCCCACGAATGGGGCCACGCGATGCACTCGCTGCTCGCGAACAAGGCGCAGGTCTATGAAAAGGCCGATTACCCGCTGTTCCTCGCGGAGATCGCCTCGACGCTCAACGAGCAGCTTCTCGTCGCCTATATGGTCGAGCAGGCGAAGACCCCGGCCGAGAAGCTCTATTATCTCGGCCAGCAGCTCGAGAATATCCGCGGCACCTTCTATCGCCAGGCGATGTTCGCCGAATTCGAGCTTGCCGCGCACGACAAGGCCGAGGCGGGCGAGGGGCTGTCGGGCGAGACCTTCACGGCGATGTACCTGGACCTGCTGCACCGCTATCACGGCCCCAAGGTCGGGATCGATCCGAGCTATGCGGTCGAATGGGCGTATATCCCGCATTTCTATTCGAGCTTCTATGTCTATCAATACGCCACCTGCATCGCGGCGGCCTCCTATTTCGCGCGCTCGATTCTCGGCGGTGGCGCGAAGGAGCGCGACAATTACCTGAACGTGTTGCGCTCGGGCGGTTCGGACTATCCAACCGACATCCTGAAGCGCGCCGGCCTCGATATGGCCTCGCCCGCGCCCTACCAGGCGGTGGTCGCGGTGTTCGCGGATACGCTCGACCAGGCCGAGGCGCTGATGGCCTGACCCATCACGCGCGCGAGCGCATCGCCTCGGCGGTGATCGTCAGGCTGCGCTTGCGCGCGTCGGGATCGTAGATCGAGCTTGCGATCATCAGCTCGTCGGCCTGCGTCCGCTCGACGAACGCCGCGATGCTGCGCGCAACGGTCTCGCGGGTGCCGATCGCGGAGCATTGCAGCACATGATCGAGAATCGCGCGGCCCTGCGCGCCCAGCCCCTCGCGATAGCCTTCGACCGGCGGCGGCAGCCGGCCCGGCTTGCCGGTGCGCAGCGCCACGAACGCCTGCTGCTGCGAACTGGCGAGCAATTCGGCTTCTTCGGCTGTATCGGCCGCGAAGACGTTGAACCCCGCCATCGCATAGGGCCGGTCGAGCTGCTTCGACGGCCGGAAATCGCGGCGGTAGAGCCGGAGCGCCTCGTCGAGCGCACCGGGCGCGAAATGCGAGGCGAAGGCGTAGGGCAGGCCGAGCATCGCCGCGAGCTGCGCGCCGAATAGGCTCGATCCGAGAATCCAGATCGGCACCTTGGCGCCCGCGCCGGGAATCGCGCGGATGCCCGTCTCGCCGTCATCGGCGAAATAGCTTTGCAGCTCCATCACATCGCGCGGGAAGGCGTTGGGATCGCTGTCGAGCGTTCGGCGCAGTGCCCGCGCGACCCGCTGGTCGGATCCCGGCGCGCGGCCGAGCCCGAGATCGATCCGGCCGGGGAAGAGCGCGTCGAGCGTCCCGAACTGCTCCGCGATCACGATCGGCGCGTGATTGGGCAGCATGATCCCGCCGGCGCCGACGCGGATGCGGCTGGTCGCTGCCGCGATATTGCCGATCACCACCGAGGTCGCTGCCGAGGCGATCCCCGTCATGCCGTGATGCTCGGCCACCCAATAGCGCGTGAAGCCCAGCGTCTCGGCGTGCTGCGCGAGATCGGCGGAATTGGCGAGTGCATGCGCGGCGGTGCCGCCTTCGACGATGGGGACGAGATCGAGCAGCGAGTAAGCGGTCATGGGCGGGAGATGGGGAGGCAAGGCGATGGCCGCCACCCGCGTCGATCTACATCCGCCGTCATGCCAGCGAAAGCTGGCATCTCACGTAGCCAGAGACCCCAGCTTTCGCTGGGGTGACGGTGCTGGAACGCTGGGGCGACGACGCTAAAATGCCACCGAATACCGCACCGCCGCCCCGTAATCGTTCGGCAAGCTCGTGATGTTGCCCGGATCGCGCCGCCAGAACAGGTTGGTGTCGAGCCACCCCGCGCCCAGCCAGCGGCCATAGCGTGCCTCGACATCGATCTCCCTGCCCGTGGGCGCGAGGTTGAGCCGCTGCGTCGTCCACGTATCGACCACGAGCCTGTCGTAATCCCAGTGTGTCGGCAGCGCGAGATCGATCCCGCCCTTCGACACGCGCAGCGGCTGGGCGATGCGCAGGCCCGCACTGTCGCCGCCGAACACGCCGTCCTTGCCGATATCGACCGCAAAGGCGCTGGTGCGGATGCGCCCGGCGCCGTCGAGTCCGCCGCGCACATCGGCGCTCGTCCAGCCGAGCCGCAGTGCGCCGCCCAGATTCCAGCCGCCGCCCGCATTCCAGCGTGTGCCCGCATCGAGGAACCATGTCGTCGCGCGGCTCGCGCCGAGCGCGCCGCCGAAGCGGGCGCCGAGCACGCTGTTCTCCTCGTGGAGCCGCGCGATCGAAACGGCAGCGGCGACATCGCCGAAATGCCGGTCGAGCCCGATCGAGAAGCGGTCATAGCCCGATCGAGCGTAGCGATCGGCGATCAGCGGCAGAGCGCTGCCGAGGTGATTGAGCACGGCGCCGCTCTCGGCCGATGCGGTCACGCCCCATGCACCCACCTGCCGCCGAACCGCGGCCGACCCGCCGACGTCCGACACGAAGCCCTGCGCGCGCGTCGGATCGCCGGCGACCAGAAAAGCGGGCTCGTCGAGGCCGGCGAGCTGTGCCGTCAGCGCGGCGCCGCTGCGCGAGAAACCGATCGCGAAGGTCGCATCCTTGCCGAGCCGGCTCGTCACCAGCCCGGCGATCGCGCGGGCCTGCCGGGCATCGCCAGGCGAGAGCCGCATCGGCACGATCGTCGGTTCACGCCCGCCCGGCGCGATCGTCACCGATACCGTGGCCGCGCCGAGCGCGCCGGCGATGGTGCGCTGGTGCGTCTGGAGCACGCCCGCGAGCGTCGGTGCCGGCCCGCTCGTATCGATGGTGCGCGCAAGATCGATCGCGAAGGCGCGATCGAATCCGTCGAGGATCACCGCGCCCAGCCCGCTTTGCGCCGCATCGCCCATCGGCGCCGACAGCGTTGCGTTGGTCGTGAGCGAGGCCGGCGACGGCGTACCCGCAACCGAGGTCGTGCCGAGCGGCTGGAATGCCTTCGTGATATCGAGCACGCCATGACCGTAGATCGAATCGACTCCGGGCGCGCCGACATCGCGCGCCGAATCGTAGAGGATCTGGACGATCTGCGCGCCCGAAAGGTTGGGGAAGGCCTGCGCGAGCAGCGCCACCGCGCCCGCGATCTGGGGTGCGGCGAATGAGGTGCCGCTCCAGAAATAGGGTGTGTCGTTCTGGTCCGGCGCACGCACGCTTTCGCCGACCGCGGCGAGATAATGCGTCTTTCCATCGCCCGCCTTGTCGCTGAAGTCGGACAGGGTATCGGCGGCGTTGACCGATCCGGCGATGACGACGAGGCCGCGCGCGGCGGCGGTATTCGCCACCTCGGCGAAGGGGTCCGGGTTGGGTGTCGAATCGTTGCCCGCGCTGATGACGATGATGACCCCCTGTTGCGTCGCGCGGCCGATCGCATCGACGAGCCCCGCGCTCGGCGGATCGCCGCCCAGCGAAATGTTGATGACGCGCGCGCCGTTGTTCGCGGCCCGGTCGACGCCGCGCGCGATCGCATCGTCATTGAACTTGCAGCCGCCGTCCTCGCCGGTTTCCGCGCACGAGCCCGGCGCGTCCGCGCGCATCACGAGCAGGGTCGAATCGAACGCGACCCCGTGCGTGCCGACCCCGTTGCGCCGCCCCGCGAGCGTGAAGGCGACGGCGGTGCCATGGCCGCCCTCGTCGTCGAGCCCGCGATTCGCGGCAACGTCCGCCGACGCCGGATCGATCCTGCCCGGAAATTCCTGGCTTTGCAGATCGATGCCGCTGTCGATCACCCCCACCTTCACGCCCGCCCCGGTCGCGCCTTCCTGATAGGCGGCGAGCGCGTTCATCGAGACCGCGCCGACCGTCTGGCGATATTCCACCGTATCGTAATCGGCGGGCGGCGGCGTAGGCGTAGGCGTAGGTGCCGGGGTCGGCGACGGCGTGGGTGTCGCCCTGGGCGGTGTCGGGGTGCTGCGAACGCCGCCACCGCCGCCGCACGCCGCCGTCAGCGCCGAAAGCGCGGAGGCGCCGATCGCAATGAGAAGGTTGCGCGATTTCCGCAACATATGTCCCTCTTCAAGGCGGAAGGTGGCACAATCACCGCGCACTTGTCCATCTGCCTTGCCGTGCATGCGGGTCCCGCCTAAGCGTGCGCCCGCCATGCGTTCCGAGCTTTCCCACATCAGCACCTGGATCTTCGATCTCGACAACACGCTCTATCCGGCGTCGGCGAACCTGTTCGCGCAGATCGATGCGCGGATCGGCGGCTATGTCGCGCGGCATTTCGGATGCGATGCGGCGGAAGCGCGGGACATCCAGAAGGGCTATTTCCATCGCCACGGCACCACGCTCGCGGGGCTGATGGCCGAGCACGGCGTCGATCCGCACGATTATCTCGCCGATGTCCACGATATCGAGCTCGACCTGCTCGAGCACGATGCGCCGCTGGTCGCGGGGATCGCGGCGCTGCCGGGGCGCAAGATGATCTTCACCAACGCCGATGCGCCCTATGCGCGCCGCGTGCTCGACCGGATCGGGCTTAGCGAAAGCTTCGAATCATTGTTCGACGTCCATGCGACGAACTATGTCCCCAAGCCGCACCCGGATGCATATGCGGGTCTGTGCGCCGCCTACGATCTCGATCCGGCGCATTGCCTCTTCGCCGACGACATGGCGCGCAACCTTGCCCCCGCAAAGGCGATCGGGATGACGACCGTCTGGGTCGAGAACGGGTCGGAACAGGGCGCGGAAACCGATCGCAGCTTCGTCGATTACACCACGAGCGACATCGCAGCTTGGCTGCACGAGATTCAGGAGGAAGGATGAGCGAGGACCTTCAGGCGACGATCGACGCCGCGTGGGAGGAACGGGCGGAGATCGGCGGCGAGACCAAGGGGCCGATCCGGCTGGCGGTCGACCGCGCACTGGCGATGCTCGATTCGGGCTCGGCGCGCGTGGCCGAGCCGGACGGGGAGGGCGGCTGGCGCGTCAATCAATGGCTCAAGAAGGCGGTGTTGCTCTCGTTCCGCCTCAACGAGATGGTCGAGATTTCGGGCGGCCCGGGCGAGGCGAACTGGTGGGACAAGGTGCCCTCCAAATTCGCCGCCTGGGGCGCGGGCGAGTTCCGCCAGGCGGGCTTTCGCGCGGTGCCCGGCGCGATCGTGCGGCGCGGCGCCTTCATCGGCAAGGGCGCGGTGCTGATGCCCAGCTTCGTCAATATCGGCGCGCATGTCGGCGAGGGCACGATGGTCGATACCTGGGCGACGGTCGGAAGCTGCGCACAGATCGGTCGCAACGTCCACCTTTCGGGTGGGGCGGGGATCGGCGGCGTGCTCGAGCCGCTCCAGGCCGATCCGGTCATCATCGGCGACGGCGCCTTCATCGGCGCGCGCGCGGAGGTGGCCGAGGGCGTGCGCGTGGGCGAGGGCGCGGTGCTTTCGATGGGCGTCTATCTCGGCGCCTCGACCAAGATCATCGACCGCGCGACCGGCGAGGTGCTGCGCGGCGAGGTGCCGCCTTATGCCGTGGTGGTGCCCGGCAGCATCGGCGGGGGCGATGGGAAGCCTGCGCTCTATTGCGCGGTGATCGTCAAGCGCGTCGATGCCCAGACGCGGGCCAAGACGGGGATCAACGACCTGCTGCGGGATTGAACGGGGGGAAGGGCAGGCAGATGTAAACCGTTCGTGCCGAGCTTGTCGAAGCACCGTTCTTCAATCGACGGGAGAGGAGAAAAACGGCCCTTCGACAAGCTCAGGGCGAACGGGGCCGTGCGTTCACCGGCGCGCCCGTCCCCCGAATGTGACAACGCTTTCGCTCCCGTCCGCCGCGAGCGCGGCGACGCCGACGAAATGATCGTCCACGGAGACATTCTCCAGCACCGTCTCGGTGCCGGTCACGTCGCGATGATCGGCCCAGTCGCGCGCGTCGTTGCGCCGCCAATAGACGCGATAGCCCGCTGCGCCGGGCACGGCGCTCCATGTCACCGTCGTGTCGAACGACAGCGCGCCGGAGATCGTCACCTCCGTCGGCGCGGCGGGTGCCGAGGCGATCCGGCGCAGCGTCGCGACGTTGATCGCGGTCACGTTCGCCAGATAGGGGAAGTCCATCTTGTCGATCGTGTCGCCGTACTCGATGCCGTTCTCGGCGCGCAGATCCTGGTGTTGCTGCGTCCAGTTCTCCGCGCCGACGGAGAAGCGCACCGCCGGATAGCCGAGGTCGAGAAACGGCTCGTGATCGCCGCCGCGCCCGAACCGATCCGGCCGGCGGTTGATGAACACGTCGAGCCCGCCCAGCCCCTCGGCCACATGGTCGATCGCCTTGGCGAGCGCGCGGCTCGGCCCGTCGTCCTCGCCGCCGTTCGCGCGCCGCGCCATCTGCTCGGCCAGGCTTTCCGACGCGCGGATGCCTTCGGAAAAGACGCGCACCCGATCCGCCACGCGGACGCCGTTCTGGCCCATCGTGTTGCCGACGATGTCGTTGTTGAGCATCGCATCGATCTGCCATCCGCGCGCCTTGGCCGTCTCGGCGAGCAGGGTGGAGCCCCACAGCCCCTGCTCCTCGCCCGAGAAGAGCGCATAGACCACGGTCGCGCGCAGCTTCTCCCTCGAGAGCAGCCGCGCGGCTTCCAACACCAGCGCGACGCCCGATCCGTCGTCGTTCGCGCCGGGCGCATCGCTGGTCACGTCCATCACGTCGGTGACGCGGCTGTCGATATGCGCGCCGACGATGACGTAGCGGTTCGGGTTCGAGCCCTTCTGGATGCCGAGCACGTCCTCCACCACCACGCCGTCGGGCGCGCGCGGGCCGACGAAGCGCCGCGACAGCCGCTCGACCGTGATGCAGCCGCCGCACGCTTCCCCGATCGCCTCGAACCGCGCCGCCGCCCAGTCGCGTGCCGCGCCGATACCGCGCTTCGGGTCGGTGGTGGTCGAAAGCGTGTGCCGCGTGCCGAAACCGACCAGCGCCTCGACGGTGGCACGCAGCCGCGCGGGATCGGGCTGGGCCTGCGGGGCGGCGGCGGCGAGGAAAATGGCGGCCAGCATCAGCTCAGCCGGTCGATCGCGTCGTTGTCGAGGCTGCCGGGCACGATCATCAGCGGCACGGTGAGCGCGCTCGCGTCCGATCCGGTGAAATGGCTGACGAGCGGCCCCGGTCCGCCGCTCGCCGCCGTCGCGAGGACGAGCGCGGCGATGTCCGGGTTCTCGGCGATCAATTCGCGGATCACCTTGCGCGCGTCACCCTGGCGCACGGTGATCGAGGGCTTCAGCCCCGATTCCTCGACGAGCGTGCCCGCGGCGGCGGCGACCAGCCCCTCCGCCTTGAGCTGCGCTTCCTCCTCGATCGTTGCCTGCACGCCGCCCCATTGGACGAATTCGGGCGGCGGAATGAGCGCCAGGATCTCCACCCCGCCGCCCGTCTTCACCGCGCGCCGCGCCGCGAAGCGCAGCGCGACGCTCGCTTCGGGTGACTCGTCGATCACGACCAGATAGATGCGCATACGGCCCTGTTCCCCCTTGCGGAGCGCGAAGGTGACGCCTGAATCGCGCTCGCGCAAGGGCACGGTCTTGACGCGTGGACGTTGATGGCGAAGGAAGCGCCCGCGCATTGCCGAAACACAAGCGCCAGACACAAGGACTCCGCAATCGATGTCGATCGAGATCAAGATGCCCGCCCTCTCGCCCACGATGGAGGAGGGGACGCTCGCCAAATGGCTCGTCAAGGAGGGCGACCAGGTGAATGCGGGCGACCTGATGGCCGAGATCGAGACCGACAAGGCGACGATGGAGTTCGAAGCCGTCGATGAAGGCACGATCGCGAAGATCGTCGTGCCCGAAGGCACCGAGGGCGTCGCCGTAGGCGCGGTGATCGCGGTTCTCGCCGAGGAAGGCGAGGATGCATCGGCGGTCGAGGCGCCGAAGGAGAAGGCACAGGCGCCGAAAAAGGAAGAACAGGCCGAGGCGCCCGAGGGAACGGCCGGGAGCGCGAAGAGCGAAGCCAAGGTGCAGGAAACCCGCGCCGAGCGCGAGCAGGCCGCTGCCCCGTCGGCGCCCGCCCAAGGCGGAGACGGCGATCGCGTCAAGGCGAGCCCGCTTGCGCGTCGCATCGCCGCCGAAAAGGGAATCGACCTCGCCGCGCTAGACGGCTCCGGCCCCGGCGGGCGGATCGTCAAGGCGGACGTGGAGGGCGCCAAGCCCGGTGCCGCGCCAGCGAAGAAGGCGGAGGCGGCTGCGCCCGCGGCCGCGCCGGTACCAGCCGCGACGCCGGCCGAGGCCAAGGCCGTGTGGTTCGACGATTCGATCCCGCACGAGGAAGAGAAGCTCACCAACATCCGCAAGACGATCGCGCGCCGCCTGACCGAGGCGAAGCAGACGATCCCGCACATCTATCTGACGCTCGACATCCGCCTCGATGCGCTCTTGAAGCTGCGCGGCGACCTCAACAAGGCGCTCGAGCCGCGCGGGGTGAAGCTGTCGGTCAACGATCTCCTGATCAAGGCGCTCGGCGTCACGCTCGAAGCCTCGCCCAAGTGCAACGTCACCTTCGCGGGCGACAGGCTGATCGCCTACAAGCGCGCCGACGTGTCGGTCGCGGTCTCGACGCCCTCGGGCCTCATCACCCCGATCATCCGCGACGCCGCGAACAAGAGCGTTTCCGCTATCTCCACCGAGATGAAGGAGCTCGCCGGCCGCGCCAAGGAGAACAAGCTCAAGCCGGAGGAATATCAGGGCGGCACCGCCAGCCTCTCGAACATGGGCATGTTCGGCATCAAGCAGTTCGAAGCGGTGATCAACCCGCCGCAGGGTATGATCCTTGCGGTCGGCGCGGGCGAGAAGCGGCCGTACATCGTCGACGACGCGCTCGGCGTGGCGACGGTGATGAGCGTCACCGGCAGCTTCGATCACCGCGCGATCGACGGTGCCGACGGTGCCGCGATGCTCAAGCTGTTCAAGGAGCTTGTCGAGGCGCCGCTCGGCATGATCGCGTAAGATGCGGGTCGCCGCCGAAGCGCTGCACATCCTCGCCGGCCTCGCCGCTGCGCTCGCGGTGACGTGGGTGTCGGCCTGGGCCTATCCGATCGGCGAGAAGACGATCTGGACGATCGGCGGCATCGCGATGGTGCTGACCGTGCTGATGGGGATCAACCCGCTGCGCCGTGCGATCCGCGTGACGCGCGGGCGGAGGCGCATCCATGGCTGACGAAGAGCTGCCGCCGCCGGGCGCGCCCGCGATCCGGATCACCGCCATGCCCGCCGATGCCAATCCCTATGGCGACATCTTCGGCGGCTGGCTGATGGGCCATATGGACATGGCGGCGGGCGTGGTCGCCTCGCGCCATTCGAAGGGCCGCGCCGTCACCGTGGCGGTCGAGGGCATGAAGTTCCACCACCCGGTCTTCGTCGGGGACGACGTGTCGGTGTTCGCGCATCTGGTGAGCGTCGGCACCACCTCGATGACGATCGACGTCGAAACCTGGCGCCGCGCCCGCCACAGCGAGGAATCGCACAAGGTGACGCAGGCGAAGTTCGTCTTCGTCGCGATCGACGAGGAGCGGCGTCCGCGGCGGGTGCCGCCGACGGGAAACGCGGCCTGACATGAGATTTGCCGGCGCGCTACGGTCGCCGGCCATATACGTTCGAGGAGCATAAAGTGGCTGACACCTACGACGTCATCGTTCTCGGCTCCGGCCCCGGCGGCTATGTCGCGGCGATCCGCGCGGCCCAGCTCGGCTTGAAGACCGCGATCGTCGAGCGCGAGAATCTGGGCGGGATCTGCCTCAACTGGGGGTGCATCCCCACCAAGGCGCTGCTGCGCTCGGCCGAGATCTTCCATTATATGAACCACGCCAAGGATTACGGGCTGGTCGCGGAGAAGATCAGCGCGGATATCGAGGCGGTGGTCAAGCGCTCGCGCGGCGTCGCCAAGCAGCTCAATCAGGGTGTCACGCACCTGATGAAGAAGAACAAGATCACCGTCCACATGGGCGACGGCGTGCTCACCGGCAAAGGCAAGCTCTCCGTCACCGACAAGGACGGTAAGAAGACCGAGCTTTCGGCCAAGCACATCATCGTCGCCACCGGCGCGCGCGCGCGCGACCTGCCGTTCGCCAAGGCCGACGGCAAGCGGGTGTGGACCTATCGGGCGGCGATGACTCCGCCCGAAATGCCGACCAAGCTGCTCGTCATCGGATCGGGCGCGATCGGGATCGAGTTCGCGAGCTTCTACAACGACATGGGCGCCGAGGTGACGGTCGTGGAGATGCTTGACCGCGTCGTGCCGGTCGAGGATGCCGATGTGTCGGCCTTCCTCGAAAAGGCGCTCAAGAAACAGGGCATGACGATCATGACCGACGCGGGCGTCGAAAAGCTCGACGTGGGTGACAAGGGCGTCAAGGCCGCGATCAAGGGCAAGGACGGCAAGGTCGTCACGTCCGAGTTCAGCCATGTCATCGTCGCGATCGGCATCGTGCCCAATACCGAGAATATCGGGCTGGAGGCGCTGAAGGTCGAGACCGAACGCGGCCACATCAAGACCGACGGCCTGTGCCGCACCAATGTCGACGGCCTGTGGGCGATCGGCGACGTCACCGCGCCGCCCTGGCTCGCGCACAAGGCGAGCCACGAAGGCGTGATCGCGGCCGAGGCGATCGCACAGGCGCTCGGCAACAAGGACGTGCATCCGCACGAGATGGACGTGCGCAACATTCCGGGCTGCACCTATTGCCACCCGCAGGTGGCGAGCGTTGGCCTCACCGAGGCCAAGGCCAAGGAAGCGGGCTACCAGGTGAAGGTCGGCAATTTCCCCTTCATCGGCAACGGCAAGGCGATCGCGCTGGGAGAGGCCGAGGGCTTCATCAAGACGGTGTTCGACGCGAAAACAGGCGAGCTCCTGGGCGCGCACATGATCGGCGCCGAGGTGACCGAGCTGATCCAGGGCTATACCGTCGGCAAGACGCTCGAGACCACCGAGGTCGAGCTGATGAACACGGTGTTCCCGCACCCGACCTTGAGCGAGATGATGCACGAAAGCGTCCTCGCGGCCTACGGCCGGGCGCTGCATATCTGACGCCAACCGTCATGCCAGCGAAAGCTGGCATCTCTTCATAACGGAGAGACCCCAGCCTTCTGGCACCCATCAAAATAGGACTTTGATGGGAACCCCTTCGCTGGGGTGACGGTCAGTGTTGCTCGGCAGCAAACTCCGCCAGGATCGGCTGATACCGATTCATCGGCGGGAATTCCGGGAAGCTGTGGCGCGCACCCGTTTTCGCCCAGGGCAGCGCCTCGCTCGTATAGCTCTCGACGAACGGCGCGAACCAGCCCGGATCGTCGAGCGCGCCTCCGCGGACGTTGACGAAGCCCATGTCGGGCTGAACCCGCGTGAACAGCCAGCTCTTGCACCAGCCGCAATGATGATGCCGCGCCTGATCGCCGTGGAGCCCGCCGATCACCGGCTCGCCCTCGGTCACGAAGCCGTCGCTCGGTACCATCACCGTGGTCGAGAACGCACTGCCGCTCATTTTCTGGCAGCCGGTGCAATGGCATGCCATCGTCAGCATCGGCGGTGCGGTGATGCGGAAGCGGACCCTGCCGCAACGGCATCCTCCTTCGATCGGCAATGTCCATTCGGCCATCGTGTTCCTCCTTCTGGACGGCGGCGGCGAAGCGGGGCAGGATCGTGAAGCCCTGAAAGCCGGGAGAGGTTCCGATGCCGTTCGCGATCCTGTGGCCCACCTTCGCACTCGTCGCGCTGATCTTCGTCGTGTGGTTCACGCTCTTCGTCCAGCGCTTCGGCCATTTCCGCCGCAACCCGCCGCGCGCGGAGGACCTTGCCACCGGCGAGGCCGCGCTGCGCTATTTCCAGCCGGTCGAGATGGCGGCGAACAACCTGCGCAACCTGTTCGAGATGCCGGTCCTCTATTTTGCGCTGGTGCCGCTGCTGCTCGTCACCAACCAGGCCGATCATATCCAGGTGCTGCTCGCCTGGGCGTTCGTGATCCTGCGCGTGGGCCACAGCATCATCCATATCGGGCCGAAGAAGGTACAGCCGCGCTTTCTCGTCTATCTCGCCTCGTGCGTGGTGCTCTCGGCGATGTGGATCGGCTTCTTCGTGGACACGGTTTGGGCCGCGAGCGCCTATCACGACGCGCTCGACGCGATGCCGGTCGATTTCAGGCAGTCCTGACGAAGGCTATTCCGCCGCGCTCACGAGCAGCACCGGCTCGGCCGGGCGGGCCTCGATCGCGGTCGTGCGCGACAGGCAGCCATCGACCTGCGCGCCTGCCTCCACCGTGACGTTGGTATAGGTGATGTCGCCCATGATCCGGGCGCTTGTCTCGATCGTGAGCTCGGCGACCGCGACGCGGCCTTCGATAGTGCCGGCCAGCCGGGCGGATTCGGCGTTCACCGCGCCCGTGATCGTGCTCGATTCGGTCTGGATCAGCATGCCGCAGCGCACATCGCCGTTCACCGTCCCGTCGATATGGAGGTCCGACTCGGCCTCGACATCGCCGGTCACCGTCACGTCCGGGCCCAGCACCGAAAAGCCATTGCGCTTCGTCGGCGTGCGCCCCACATCCTTCTTGCCCAACATCCGCTCCCCCTTTTGCGTTGCGCGAAGTGCTAGCGGGGGAGAGCGGGCGCGTCCACCCATGGGCGCCGCGTCGATGCTGTTGACCCGAGCGGGACGCGCCAGTATAGGCGCGCCTGCTTGCGGAAGGCCGGTGGTGAAGGAATTCCCGATCGCCGCCCATTCGACTGAGAGCATTGAACATTGCCGACACGCACGAGGCCGGGGGCCGGGAATGGCCGCCGGGTCTCTCGTGCATTTTGTGCTTTCGGCAAAGTAACCGCCGGGTTTGCCGGTAACATAAGGTGAAGGGCTTCATGCCGACGATCAACCAGTTGGTCCGCAAGGGCCGTGACCTGCAGAAGGCCAAGT
>CAZXFY010000063.1:0-13668 GCA_964639855.1 uncultured Stakelama sp.
GAAGCGCAGACCTCGGGCGTTCGCCCGATGCGCGACGATCGCCGCTAAGGACTTGTAGAAATGCTGCAACCGAAACGCACCAAGTTCCGCAAGGCCTTCAAGGGCCGCATTCACGGCGACGCCAAGGGCGGCACCGCGCTCAATTTCGGCTCCTACGGCCTCAAGGCGATGGAGCCGGAGCGGATCACCGCGCGCCAGATCGAGGCCGCGCGCCGCGCGATCACGCGTCACATCAAGCGCCAGGGGCGTTTGTGGATTCGCGTGTTCCCGGACGTGCCGGTCTCGTCGAAGCCCGCCGAGGTCCGCATGGGCTCGGGCAAGGGCAGCCCCGAATTCTGGGCAGCGCGCGTCAAGCCCGGCCGCATCCTGTTCGAGCTGGACGGCGTGCCCGGCCCGCTCGCGGCGGAAGCGTTCAGCCGCGCGGCGATGAAGCTGCCGATCAAGACCAAGGTGGTGGCGCGTCTCGGCGACACCTCGCACCTCGAAGGATAAGCCATGGCCCGGATCGACGATCTCAAGGCGATGACCGACGACCAGCTCGGCGACGAGCTGGGCAATCTGAAGCGCGAGGCGTTCAACCTCCGCTTCCAGGCCGCGACCAACCAGCTCGAAAAGCCGAGCCGGGTCCGCGAAGTGCGTCGCGACATCGCCCGTATCAAGACGCTGCAGACCGCGCGGACGCGCGACGCTGCGGCCGCGAAGTAAGGAAGCCAAGATGCCGAAGCGCGTGCTGACGGGACGGATCGTCTCGGACAAGACCGACAAGACGGTGGTGGTGAGCGTCGAGCGCAAGGTGAAGCACCCGCTCTACGGCAAGATCATCCGTCGCTCGAAGAAGTACCACGCCCATGACGAGGGCAACGAGTACAAGGCTGGCGAAACGGTGCGGATCGAGGAGACGGCGCCGATCTCCAAGCTCAAGACGTGGAAGGTGGTCGAGCGGGTCAACACCCACGCGACGCCCGAGCGGGTCGACGTCGACGCCTGACCTGCCCGTCACCCCAGCGAAAGCTGGGGTCTCGCGGGTCCAGGCGCGGGGCAGATTTTGAAAGACCCCAGCTTTCGCTGGGGTGACGGATGTAGTTGGAACCGTCGGGCTGGTCCCGGCAGGCCATTTGAGAAGGAACCGGATCGATGATCCAGATGCAATCCAATCTCGACGTCGCGGACAACAGCGGCGCCAAGCGGGTGCAGTGCATCAAGGTGCTGGGCGGCTCGAAGCGCCGCGTGGCCGGTGTCGGCGACATCATCGTCGTCAGCGTCAAGGAAGCGCAGCCGCGCGGCCGCGTGAAGAAGGGCGACGTGCATCGCGCCGTCATCGTGCGCACCGCGAAGGACATTCGCCGCGCCGACGGCTCGGTGATCCGCTTCGATTCGAACGCCGCGGTGCTCGTCAACAAGAACGAGGAGCCGATCGGCACCCGTATCTTCGGCCCGGTGGTCCGCGAGCTCCGCGCCAGGAAGCACATGAAGATCATTTCGCTCGCGCCGGAGGTGCTGTGATGGCTGCCGCCAAGATCAAGAAGGGTGATCAGGTCATCGTCCTGTCCGGCAAGGACAAGGGGCGGACCGGCGAGGTCACCAAGGCGATGCCGAAGGAAGGCAAGGTCGTCGTGTCGGGCGTCAACGTCGCCGTCCGTCACGTCAAGCCGAGCCAGGCCGATCCGCAGGGCGGCCTCCAGCGCTCGGAAGCGCCGCTGCACATTTCCAAGGTCGCGCACGTGACCAAGGACGGCAAGCCGACGCGCGTCCGTTTCGAGACCGGCAAGGACGGCAAGAAGGTCCGCGTCGCGGTCAAGTCCGGGGAGAAGATCGATGGCTGATGCCAAGTATACGCCCCGCTTGAGGGGCATCTATGACGAGAAGATCGTCAAGGCGATGACCGACAAGTTCGGTTACAAGAACGCGCTCGAAGTGCCGAGGATCGAGAAGATCGTCCTCAACATGGGCGTGGGCGAGGCGACGCAGGACAAGAAGAAGGTCGAGCAGGCAGCCTCCGAGATGGAGCTGATCGCCGGCCAGAAGCCCGTCGTCACCAAGGCGAAGAAGTCGATCGCGCAGTTCAAGCTGCGCGAGGGCATGGCGATCGGCTGCAAGGTCACGCTGCGCCGCGAGCGGATGTACGAGTTCCTCGATCGCCTCATCACGATCGCGATGCCCCGCATCCGCGACTTCCGCGGGCTGAACCCGAAGTCGTTCGACGGCCGCGGCAATTATGCGATGGGCCTCAAGGAACAGCTCGTGTTCCCCGAGATCAACTATGACCGGATCGACAAGGTCCGCGGCATGGACATCATCGTCACCACCACGGCGAAGACCGACGAGGAAGCGCGCGAGCTGCTCCGTCTGTTCGGTTTCCCGTTCCCGCAGGCGGAAGAGCAGAAGCAGGCGGCCTAATTTTAATCGTCACCCCAGCGAAAGCTGGGGTCTCCCCGATTAGAGAGATTCCAGCTTGCGCTGGAATGACGGAATGGAAGGAAGAGAACTTAAGTCATGGCGAAACTGAGTTCGATCAACAAGAACGAGCGTCGCAAGAAGCTGGTGAAGAAATATGCCGGCCAATATGCGAAGCTGAAGCGAATCGCGAACGACAAGTCGCTCGACGATAACGAGCGGCTGATGGCGCGCCTCAAGATGGCGGAGATCCCGCGCAACGGCAATCCGACGCGCGTGCGCAACCGCTGCGAGGTGACGGGCCGTCCGCGCGCTTATTACCGCAAGTTCCGCCTCTGCCGCGTGCAGCTGCGCGATCTGGCCAACAAGGGCCTGATCCCGGGCGTCACGAAGTCGAGCTGGTAAGGATTAGATCATGGCAGTGACCGATCCCCTGGGTGATATGCTCACCCGCATCCGCAACGGCCAGCGCGCGCGCAAGGACTCGGTCCTGTCGCCCGCGTCGAAGCTGCGTGTCCGCGTGCTCGAGGTGCTCCAGCGCGAGGGCTATATCCGCGGCTATGCCGAGGAAGAGATGGGGCCCGCCAAGGGCATCCGCATCGAGCTGAAATATTTCGAGGGCCAGCCGGCGATCAAGCACGTCGCGCGCGTCTCGAAGCCCGGCCGCCGCGTCTATTCGGGCTCGAAGGAGCTTCCGCGCGTGCAGAACGGCTTGGGCATCACCATCGTGTCGACGCCGCGTGGCGTGCTCTCGGACGCCGAGGCGCGTGACCAGAATGTCGGCGGCGAAGTGCTGGCGGAGGTGTTCTGATGAGCCGCATCGGCAAGAAGGCGGTCGCGATCCCCAGCGGCGTCACCGCCAATATCGGCGACGGGCAGCTTTCGGTGAAAGGCCCCAAGGGCACCCTCACCATGCCGCTCGCCGATGATATCACGTACGAGATCGGCGACGGCGGCATTTCGGTGCAGCCGGCGAACGACACCAAGCGCGCCCGTGCCTTCTGGGGCATGCAGCGCACCCTGGTGCAGAACCTGGTGACGGGCGTGACGGAGGGCTTCTCCAAGACGCTCGAGATCACCGGCGTCGGCTATCGCGCGACGGCGCAGGGCAAGAACCTGAAGCTCCAGCTCGGCTACAGCCACGACGTCAACTTCCCGGTGCCGGAGGGCATCGAGATCAAGACGCCCGATCAGACCACGGTCGAGATCAGCGGCATCGACAAGCAGAAGGTGGGTCAGGTCGCGGCCGAGATCCGTCGCTGGCGCAAGCCCGAGCCGTACAAGGGCAAGGGCATCAAGTATCGCGGCGAGTATATCTTCCGCAAGGAAGGGAAGAAGAAGTGATGACCAAGGGTCTTTCTCTTTTCGCGAAGCGCCGCCGGCGCAACCGCACTGCACTCCGCGCGCGCTCGGGCACCCGCCCGCGCCTGTCGGTGCATCGCTCGGGCAAGCATATCTACGCCCAGGTGATCGACGATGCCGCGGGCAAGACGGTCGCGGCCGCCTCCACGCTGGAGAAGGACGCGCGCGCCAAGTCGGGCGCGAACGTCGATGCGGCGGCCGACGTCGGCAAGCGCGTCGCGGCGGCGGCGAAGAAGGCGGGCGTCACCAAGGTGGTGTTCGATCGCGGCGGCTTCCTGTTCCACGGCCGCGTCAAGGCGCTGGCCGAGGCCGCGCGTGAAGGCGGATTGGAGTTTTAAAGAATGGCTGACGAAAACACGACGGGCGAGGGCGTCCAGGCCGAACAGGCGGCGGCGCCCGACGCAGCTCCCGCTCCCGCGCCCGGTGGCGATCGTGGCGGTCGCGGACGAGGGCCGCGCGGCGGCCGCGGTGGTGATCGTGGCGGTCGCGGCCGTGACGGTCGCGGGCGGCGCGACGATCGCCGCGGCGGCGACGATGGCGGCGAGGAGCTGATCGAGAAGCTCGTCCACATCAACCGCGTCTCGAAGACGGTGAAGGGCGGCAAGCGCTTCGGCTTTGCAGCGCTCGTGGTCGTGGGCGACGGCAAGGGTCGGGTCGGCTTCGGCCACGGCAAGGCGCGCGAGGTGCCTGAGGCGATCTCGAAGGCGACCGCGGCGGCCAAGAAGGCGATGGTCCGCGTGCCCTTGAAGGAAGGCCGCACGCTGCATCACGACGGCAACGGCCGCTTCGGCGCCGGCCGCGTGACGTTGCGCTCGGCGCCTGCGGGAACCGGCATCATCGCCGGCGGCCCGATGCGCGCGATCTTCGAATCGCTCGGCGTCGCCGACGTGGTGACCAAGTCGGTCGGCACCTCGAACCCCTACAACATGATCCGCGCGACCTTCGAGGCGCTTGGGCTTCAGACCTCGCCCAAGAGCGTGGCGCAGCGCCGCGGCAAGAAGATCGCCGACCTTCTGGGTCGCGGCGGATCGCAGACCGCCGAGGCTGATGCCGCGGCCGTCACGGAGTAAGCCGACATGGCGAAGAAGGACGCAAACACGGTGAAGGTGACGCAGACCGGGTCGCCGATCCGCCGCACCAAGGACCAGCTCGCGACCCTCAAGGGTCTGGGCCTGGGCAAGATGCACCGCACGGTCGAGCTGACGGACACCCCCGAGGTCCGCGGCATGATCCGCAAGGTGCAGCATATGGTTAGCGTCGAAGGCTGAACCTTCGGCGCCGAGTAGCGACGTCACCCCAGCGAAAGCTGGGGTCTCTTGGTGGCAGGGCGCGTCAGCCACGATGAGATGCCGGCTTGCGCCGGCATGACGGAAATGGGCACGAGGTCCTCGCTTTCGCGAGGACTGCGCTTCGATCATCGATCGAAGCTTGCGCGAACAAAGCGAAAGCGAGTGCAGACGATGAAACTCAACGACATCCGTGACAATGACGGCGCCCGCAAGGGCCGCATCCGCGTCGGCCGCGGCATCGGCTCGGGCAAGGGCAAGACCGGCGGGCGCGGCCAGAAGGGCCAGAAGAGCCGCGAGGGCGTCTCGATCAACGGCTTCGAGGGCGGCCAGATGCCGCTCCACATGCGGCTGCCGAAGCGCGGCTTCAACAACATCTTCGCGCGTGATTATGCCGAGGTGAACCTCGGCGCGGTCCAGAAGGCGATCGACGCCAAGAAGCTCGACGCCAAGGGCACGATCGACCACGCGGCGCTCAAGGCCGCCGGCCTCGCGCGCGGCGGCAAGCATGGCGTGCGCCTGCTCGGCAAGGGCGAGATCACCGCGAAGCTCAAGTTCGCGGTCGCCGGCGCGTCCAGGGCGGCGATCGAGGCGGTCGAGAAGGCCGGCGGTTCGGTCGAGATCGCGACGGTCGTGTCCGCCGCGGAAAAAGCCGCCGCCAAGAAGGGCAGCGCCAAGAAGGCCGAAAAGAAGGGCTGAGGCGGGTTAGACAAGCCGCCAAGTGCGACTATATGAGCGGCGGGGGCGGACGAACGCTTGCCCGCCGCTTTAGTTTCAGGACACCGTAATGGCATCGCTCGCCGATCAGATGGCAACCAATATCAGCCTCGCGAACTTCTCGCAGGCGACCGAGCTCAAGAAGCGCCTGTGGTTCACGCTGGGCGCGCTCATCGTCTTCCGCATGTTGAGCTACGTGCCGCTGCCCGGCGTCGATCCGACCGCGCTCGGCCTGCTCTCGCAGCAGACGCAGGGCGGGGTGCTCGATTTCTTCAACACCTTCTCGGGCGGCTCGTTGAAGCGCATGAGCCTGACGGCGCTCGGCGTGATGCCCTACATCACCGCCTCGATCGTCGTGCAGCTCGCGACCTCGCTGTCGCCGACGCTCGCCGCGATCAAGAAGGAGGGCGAGAGCGGCCGCAAGAAGCTCAACCAATATACCCGTTACGGCACCGTCGGCCTCACCGCGGTGCAGGGCTGGTTCATCGCCGTCGGACTGGAGGCGCTGGGCGCCAACCAGGGCGTGCAGGCGATCGTCATGCCCGGCATGCTGTTCCGCATCGCCGCCGTCGTCAGCCTCGTCGGCGGCACGATGTTCCTGATGTGGCTGGGCGAGCAGATCACCAGCCGCGGCGTCGGCAACGGCGTGTCGCTGATCATCATGGCCGGCATCGTCGCCAACATGCCGACGACGTTGTTCAACCTGCTCCAGGGCGGCCGCAGCGGCTCGATCAACACGCTCAACCTGATCCTGATCGTCGCCGCGGTGCTCGGCCTCGTGCTGTTTATCTGCTACATGGAGCTGGCGCAGCGCCGCATCCTCATCCAATATCCCAAGCGCGCCACGCAGCGCGGCATGCAGGCCGAGCGCAGCCACCTGCCCCTGAAGCTCAACACCGCCAACGTGATCCCGCCGATCTTCGCCTCGTCGCTGCTGCTGATGCCGCTCACGATCAGCCAGTTCGCCGGCCAGAGCGTCGCGGGCGAAAGCTGGTGGGGCGATCTCGTCATCACCCTCAACCAGTATCTCCAGCACGGCTCGCCGCTCTACATGGCGCTCTATGGCGGCGGCATCATCTTCTTCACCTTCTTCTACACCGCGGTTGTCTTCAACCCGGAGGAGACGGCGGAGAACCTGAAACGCCACGGCGGCTTCATCCCCGGCATCCGCCCGGGCAAGAATACCGAGGCGTATCTCGATTACGTGCTGACGCGCATCACCGTGATCGGCGCCGCCTATCTCACCGCGATCTGCCTGGTGCCCGAATATCTGGTATCGGCGCTGTCGATCCCCTTCTATCTGGGCGGCACCAGCCTGCTCATCGTCGTCAACGTGACGATGGACACGGTGACGCAGATCCAGAGCCACCTGCTCGCGCACCAATATGGCGATCTCATCAAGAAGGCGAAGCTCAAGGGCGCGCGCCTGCGCTGACGCTGGCGATTGCATCGGCCACCCGGTTCGTGCTCAGTAGAGGGCCGGGCGGGTGGCCGGCCGGATGCCGGATCAACTAGGGGAAAGGTTGCCGTGGACATCATCCTCCTGGGCCCGCCGGGGGCGGGAAAGGGCACCCAGGCGAGCCGTCTCGTCGCGACGCGCGGCATGGTCCAGCTCTCGACCGGAGACATGCTGCGCGAGGCCGTGAAGGCCGGCACCGAGGTAGGGCTGAAGGCCAAGGCGGTGATGGACGCGGGCGAACTCGTCTCCGACGCGATCGTCTCGGCGATCATCGGCGAGCGGCTCGACCGGATCGACCGCGGCGTCGGCCTCATCTTCGACGGCTATCCGCGCACCGCGGCGCAGGCCGAAGCGCTGGACCTGCTGCTCGCCGAGCGCGGCCGCAAGCTCGACTATGTGATCGAGCTCGAGGTCGATGAGGATGCGCTCGTCGAACGCATTGTCGGCCGCTTCACCTGCGCGGTGTGCGGCACCGGCTATCACGACACCTTCAAGCGCCCCAAGGTCGAGGGCGTCTGCGACGTGTGCGGCTCCCACGAGTTCAAGCGCCGCCCCGACGACAATGCGGAGACGGTGCGCACGCGCATGGCCGAATACCGTGCCAAGACGGCGCCGATCCTCCCGATCTACGAAGCCCGCGGTCTCGTCCGCCGCGTCGACGGCATGGCGGACATCGACCACGTCACCCAGGC
Organism: uncultured Stakelama sp.; assembly: GCA_964639855.1. Lineage (GTDB taxonomy): Bacteria > Pseudomonadota > Alphaproteobacteria > Sphingomonadales > Sphingomonadaceae > Sphingomonas. The sequence goes on from CAZXFY010000063.1 coordinate 7,911, forward strand.
GATCGAAGCGATTCTCGACGGACAGGGGTAACGCTTATGCTCCTGCGAAAGCAGGAGCCCAGGGTTTCATACGCTGTCGCCTGTTGCCCTGGGTTCCTGCTTTCGCAGGAACACGGCCAGGGCGGCATGCGTTAAATCGGCATCATCCCTTCTTCCGTTCGTGCTTAGCTTGTCGAAGCACCGCTCTTTCTTTTCTGCATCGCAAAGAAAGAACAGCCCTTCGACAAGCTCAGGGCGAACGGGGATGGATGATGCCGATTTACGGCTCGCTGCCCTACGTCGCCGCCGGCAGCCTGAGCCGCACCAGCAGCCCGCCAAGATCCTCGCTTTCCTCCAGCCCGACCGTGCCGTCGTAGATCTCCGCCACGTCGCGCACGATCGCGAGGCCCAGCCCGGTGCCGGGCTTGTTGCTGTCGAGCCGCGCGCCGCGGTCGAACAGGCGGGCGCGGTCCTGCTCGGCGATGCCGGGGCCGTCATCCTCGATCAGGAACTCGACGAATCCGGCTTCCGCGGCCACCGTCACGAACACGCTGCCGCCGCCATATTTGGCGGCATTCTCGATCAGATTGCCGAGCATCTCGTCGAGATCCTGCCGCTCGACATGGACCTGCAAATCCTTCGGCCCGTCCAGGTCGAAGCGCACGTCGGGGTAGAGCCGCGACACCGCGCGCTCGACCGATTCGAGGCTCGGCCACACGTCGGCGCGGCTGTGCGCGTGGCCGCGCCGCCCCACCGCGCGCGCGCGGGCAAGGTGGTGATCGACCTGCCGGCGCATCGTCCGCGCCTCGCGCACCACCGTCTCGCCGAGATCGTCGGCATCGGCGGTCGCGGCGTTCATGATGACGGTGAGCGGCGTCTTGAGCGCATGGGCGAGGTTGCCCGCATGGCGCCGCGCTTCCTCGGCCTGGCGTTCGTTGTGCGCGATCAGCCCGTTCAGCTCCTCGACCATCGGCACCACCTCGACCGGCATCGGCCCTTCGACGCGCTGGAGCTTGCCCGCACGCATCCGCGCGATCTCCTCGCGCACCTTGCGCAGGGGGCGCAGCCCGTAGAAGGTCTGGAGCGCGGCCATCACGATCAGCCCGAGCGCGAGCAGCAGGAACGAGCGCACCAGCGTCCGCCGCAGCACCGCGATTTCTGCGTCGAGCGTCGCCCGGCTCTCGGCGACCTGGAAGCGCCAGATGACGGGGGAACCGGGCAGCTTCACGTCGCGCTCGACGATCCTCAGCTTCTCGCCCGGAAACTGGCTGCTGTCATAGGCGTGCACCTTGAGATCGTGATGGCTGGAATCGTAATCGAGCCGCCGATCCCACAACGAGCGCGAGGGGAAGTCCTCGTGCCCCGGCGCGCTGACCTGCCAATAGAGACCCGAATACGGCTCCAGCGTCCGCTGATCGGCGAGCTCGGGCGGGTTGAAGACCACCTCGCCGTCCGGCCCGATCACGGCCGAGACGAGCAGCGAGTTCAGCATATATTCGAGGCCGTTGTCGAAATTGCTGGTGATCGCCGTGCTGAGCACGCGGTCCAGCGCGAAGCCGCCGCCGGTGAGCAGCAATGCGATCCACGCCGCCGCGATCAGGATCATGCGGCGGCTCAAGGAGCCCGAAACGCGGACGTCCGCCTTGGGTTGGGGTTCGGTGGCCGTCGTCATCGGTCAGGGCCGGGCTCGATCATATCGAACCGTCATGCTGAACTTGTTTCAGCATCCACGGCGAAATAAGGCGCGACGTTCGGCGATCTCTCCCGACCGATAGCGGCCGAGCCGATGCACATGGACCCTGAAACACGTTCAGGGTGACGGCATTGGCAGGATCGATCGAGTCCCATCAGCCCTCCCGCCGGTCGTCGGGATCCTCCAGGCTGTAGCCGAGCCCGCGGATCGTGGTGATCACGTCCTGGCCGAGCTTTTTTCGGATCCGCGTCACGAAGACCTCGATCGTGTTCGAATCGCGGTCGAAATCCTGGTCGTAAATATGCTCGATCAATTCGGTGCGGCTGACGACCTTGCCCTTGTGGTGGAGCAGATAGCTCAGCAGCTTATATTCCTGCGCGGTCAGCTTCACCGGCTCGCCGCCCTTGGAAACCTTGCCCGATCGCGTGTCGAGCCGCACGTCGCCCGCGGTCAGTTCGCTCGATGCGTTGCCCGATGCGCGGCGGATCAGCGCGCGCAAGCGGGCGATCAGCTCCTCGGTCTGGAACGGCTTGGCGAGATAATCGTCGGCGCCCGCGTCGAGCCCCGCCACCTTGTCCGACCACGAATCGCGTGCGGTGAGCACCAGCACGGGCATCGCGCGCTCTTCCTTGCGCCAGCGGTCGAGCACGGTCAGCCCGTCGATCTCGGGCAGGCCGAGATCGAGCACGACCGCGTCATATGTCTCGGTCGATCCCAGGAAATGGCCTTCCTCGCCGTCGGTGGCGAGGTCGATCGCATAGCCCGCCCCTTCGAGCGTGCTCTTGAGCTGCTGGCCCAGGCTGGGCTCATCCTCGACGATCAGAACGCGCATGGTGTCTCCCCGTTTCGTGTCGCCGCGGGCGCCGCCGCATCAGCGATCGGTTCGGCCGATGATGCGGCCGGTGCGCCCGTCGACGTCCACCCAGATGACGACTCCATCGCGCAGGAACTTGAGCGTGTAAATGGCGCTGTCCGGTTCGAACGCAAAGCCGATATAGCGCGCATCCTTGATCGAGGGCGCGACGCGGCGCACGATCTCGCGTACCGGCAGCAGGCGGCCGTTGCGGCGCGCCTGATAGGCCTCGCGCTGATCGCCGCGCCGATGCTGCGCATCGAGTGCCGGCTGCGCCCCGGCGGCACCGGCGAGCGCCGACAGGGCGCAGAACGCTGACAGAACGACCATCCTCATGGCCTCTGGCATAGCGATACGGCGTTGAATAGCCTATGAATGCGGTCGTCATTGGGCGGCAACTTGCCGAGCGATGCCGTGCGCCCTAGGTGGGCGCCATCATGGCAGCTCCCGTCCTCGCATATGAAAATCTCGGCCTGATCCAGGGCACCGGCTGGCTGTTCCGTGGGCTCGACGTGCATATCGGCCCGCGTGATCGGCTTGCGCTGATCGGCCGCAACGGCGCGGGAAAGACCACGCTTTTCAAGGCGCTCGCCGATCTCATCGAAACCGACGAGGGCCGTCGCACGATCCAGCCCGGCACGCGCGTCGTGCTGCTCGAACAGGAGCCCGATTTGTCGGGCTGCGACACGCTGATGGATTACGTGCTGCGCGGCGACGGTGCTCCCGAACGCCACGAGGCCGAGGCGATTGCAGACCAGATCGGCATCGACCTGACGCGCCCCGCCGCCACCGCGTCCGGCGGCGAACGCCGCCGCGCCGCGATCGCGCGGGCGTTGGGGCAGGGGCCGGATGTCCTTCTTCTTGACGAGCCGACCAACCATCTCGATCTCGCCGCGATCGAATGGCTGGAGGATTGGCTGGGCCGCTATTCGGGCGCGTTCATCGTCATCAGCCACGACCGCACCTTCCTGACGCGCCTCACCCGCTCGACCCTGTGGCTCGACCGCGGGCAGCTCCGCCGCAACGAGATCGGCTATGGCGGGTTCGAGGCATGGACCGAGCAGGTCTATGCCGAGGAGGCGCGCGCCGCCGAGAAGCTCGACGCGAAGCTCAAGCTCGAGCTTCACTGGCTGCAACGGGGCGTCACCGCGCGGCGCCGGCGCAATCAGGGCCGCCTCGCCGCGCTCCACCAGCTCCGCGCCCAGCGCGCGGCGATGCTCGGGCCCCCCGGCACCGCCAAGCTCGCCGTCGAAAGCGACGAGGTGCGCACCAAGAGCGTGATCGTCGCCGATCACGTCAGCAAATCCTACCCCGGAACGGGGTCCGGGGCAGGCGCCGACCGCACGATCATCAAGGATTTTACCTTGCGCATCCAGCGTGGCGACCGGATCGGCGTCGTCGGCGCGAACGGCGCGGGCAAGACGACGCTCCTGAAGCTCCTCACCGGCGAGATCGCGCCCGATACGGGCAGCGTCACGCTCGCCAGGACGCTCGACGGTGTCGTCATCGACCAGCAGCGCAAATTGCTCTCTCCCGAAAAACGCGTGCGCGACGTGCTCGCCGACGGCGGGGACTGGATTGAGGTGCGGGGGCACAAGAAACACATCAAAGGCTATTTAAAGGAGTTTCTGTTCGATCCGGAGCTGTCGGACGCGCTCGTGGGCACGCTTTCGGGCGGCGAGCGCTCGCGCCTCCTCCTCGCGCGAGAATTCGCAAGGCATTCCAACCTATTGGTGCTCGACGAGCCGACCAACGACCTCGACATGGAGACGCTCGATCTGCTCCAGGAGGTGATCGCGGACTATGACGGCACGGTGCTGATCGTAAGCCATGATCGCGACTTTCTGGACCGCACGGTGACGGTGACGCTCGGCCTGGACGGTTCGGGCCACGTCGATATCATCGCCGGCGGCTACGAGGATTGGGAACGCAAGCGCAAGACGCGGATCGAGCCGAAAAAGGCGAAGGCGGAGGCCGCCGCGCCACCCCCGCCGCCGCAAAGGCCGACCAAGCTCAGCTACAAGGACCAGCGCGACTACGATCTGCTCCCCGCCCGTATCGAAACGCTGGACAAGAACATCGCGCAAGCCGAGGCGGCGCTCGCCGATCCCGATCTCTACGCCCGCGATCCCGCCCGCTTCGACGCGTTGATGAAGTCGATCGAACAGGCCCGCGCCGAAAAGGAAGCCGCCGAATTGCGCTGGCTGGCCCTCGCCGAACAGGTCGAAGCGCTCGGTTGAGCGGCTACAGCGCTTTCCCGTTCCGCCCCGCCAGATCGACGACATATTGCCACGCGACGCGCCCCGACCGGCTGCCGCGGCGCGTCGCCCAGGCGATCGCCTCGTGCGGGTCGAAGGGGAGGCCATGCGCCGCCGCATAGCCCTCGACGATCGCGAGATAGCCATCCTGATCGACGACGTGGAAGCCGAGGCTGAGCCCGAAACGGTCGGCCAGCGCCAGATGGTCGTCCACCGAATCGCGCGGATTGATCGCGCTTTCCTGCTCGACGATGTCGCGCGGCACGAGGTGGCGGCGGTTCGAGGTGACGACCAGCCGCGCATTGGCGGGCCGCGCCTCGGCGCCGCCTTCGAGCATCGATCGCAGCGCGCGCGCATCGCCCGCCGCGTCGAAGCCGAGATCGTCGATGAAGAGGGCGAAGGCGCGCTTCACCGGCGCGATTCGTTCGAACAGCGCCGAAAGGTCGTCGAGCCGATGCGTCACCACCTCGATCAGCGCGAGATTGCCGCCCCCGGCCTGCACCGCGGCCACCGTGCTCTTGACCAAAGCCGACTTGCCCGTGCCGCGCGCGCCCCACAGCAGTACGTCCTGCGCGGCATGGCCCGCCGCCAGCCGCTCGAGATTGGCGACGAGCGCGCCTTTCTGCTTCTCGACTCCCCGCAGCATGTCGAGCGGCAGCGGCGCGAAATGCCGCGCGGCCGCGAGCCCGTCGCCGCGCCACACATAAGCCGGGTGCGCCTGCGGATCGGCCGGCGCGGGCGGCGGCGGCGCGAGCCGCTCGAGCGCGGCGGCGATACGGTCGATCGGATCGGTCATTTGGGGGCCCTTCGGTCTGGCAAGCATGTATTCCCGCGAAAGCGGGAATCCAGAGTCCCGGGCGTAAACGCTTGCAACCCTGGGCTCCTGCTTGCGCAGGAGCATTGCTCAATCGTCGGCCGGCCCTAGGGCCGATCGACATTCAGCTCTGGCGGCCTGCAAATAGCGGCTTTTCGAGC
>CAZXFY010000064.1:0-13383 GCA_964639855.1 uncultured Stakelama sp.
GCAGCTCGACGTCTACGACGCGATCGATCCCGAGCTGCGCGACGCGTGCGAGGACGTGATCCTGATGCGGCGTCCGGATGCAACCGAGCGGCTGATCGCGCTGGCCGAAAGCTACAAGGGCAAGGACCCCAAAGCCGATAAGGAAGCCGCCGAATGGCGCGGCTGGCCGGTCGAGAAACGGCTGGAGCATGCGCTGGTCAAAGGCATCGACGCACATGTGGTCGACGATACGGAAGAGGCTCGTGCGGCCTTCGCCGACGCGGGTCCACGGCCGATCGAGGTGATCGAAGGTCCGCTGATGGACGGGATGAACGTCGTCGGCGACCTGTTCGGATCGGGCAAGATGTTCCTGCCGCAGGTCGTCAAATCGGCGCGCGTGATGAAGAAGGCCGTGGCGCACCTGCTCCCCTTCATCGAAGCGCAGAAGGAGCCCGGCGCGCGCGGCAAGGGCAAGATCGTGATGGCGACCGTCAAGGGCGACGTCCACGATATCGGCAAGAACATCGTCGGCGTCGTGCTCCAGTGCAACGGCTTCGAGGTGATCGACCTCGGCGTGATGGTGCCGTGGAGCGACATCCTCAAAACGGCGGTCGAGAACGATGTCGACATGATCGGCCTTTCCGGCCTCATCACCCCGTCGCTCGACGAGATGGTGACCGTGGCCGAGGAGATGACCCGCGCCAAAATGACGATGCCGCTGCTGATCGGCGGCGCGACCACCTCGAAGGTCCACACCGCACTGCGCATCGCGCCCGCTTATGACGGACCGGTGGTGCATGTGCTCGATGCCAGCCGCGCGGTGGGCGTCGCCTCGACCCTGGTGAGCGATACGCAGCGCGACCCCTATGTCGCCGGCATCGCGGAGGAATATGAAAAGGTGCGCAAGGCGCGCGAAGGCAAGGGCCAGAACCCCTTGCTCCCGATCGAGGAGGCGCGCGCGCGCGGCTTCGAGGCGGACATGGCGCTGAAGGCCCCCGCGCCCATACAGCCGGGCATCCATGTGTTCGACGATTGGGATCTGGCCGATCTGCGCCAGTATATCGACTGGACGCCGTTCTTCCGCGCCTGGGAGCTGGCGGGCACCTATCCGACGATCCTCGACGACGAGGTGGTGGGCGAAAGCGCCAGCGGCCTGTTCGACGACGCGCAGAAGATGCTCGACCGGATCGTCGCGGAGAAATGGCTGACCGCGAAGGGTGTGGTCGGGCTGTGGCCGTGCCGCAGGGAAGGGGACGATGTCGTCGTCAACGCCTCCGGGGACGAATGGATTCGCTTTCCCTTCCTTCGCCAGCAGATCGCGAAGCGCGAGGGGCGGGCCAATATGTGCCTCGCCGATTTCATCGATCCGGCGGGTGACTGGATCGGCGGCTTCGCGGTGACGGCGGGCCACGGGATCGAGCCGCACCTCGAACGCTATCGCGCGGATAACGACGATTATTCGGGCATCCTCCTGAAAGCGCTCGCCGACCGCTTCGCCGAGGCGTTCGCCGAGCGGCTGCACCAGCACGTCCGCACCACGCTCTGGGGCTATGCCGAGGGCGAGCAACTCGACAACGAGGCACTGATCCGCGAGCAATATCGCGGCATCCGCCCCGCGCCCGGCTATCCGGCCTGCCCCGATCACAGCAAGAAGCGGATGCTGTTCGACATGATGGGCGCCGAGGCCGCGACCGGGATCGAGCTGACCGATCATTTCGCGATGGTGCCCACGGCGGCCGTCTCCGGCTTCTATATCGGCCATGCGCAGGCCGAATATTTCGGCGTCGCCCGCATCGGCGAGGATCAGGTGGAAAGCTATGCCGAGCGCCGCGGCGTCAGCCTCGATCAGGCGCGGCGGTGGCTGAAGCCGAACCTGCAATAGCCGCCCCTTTGTTCGTCATGCTGAACTCGTTTCAGCATCCAACGTGGTTCAGGCGGTGCGCTTCAACGTCGAAGCGTGCCGCCCTGTTCAGCCTTGGATGCTGAAACAAGTTCAGCATGACGGCGTAAGCGGTTGGCCCGCTGCGGGACAGATCACCGACTCGGCAAGACTTCATAAGGCAATCCCCGGCCGTTAACCCTCAATCCGCCTTCCTTCCGCATGCACCGCCCGCCAGCCTGCGCGCGAAAGGATCCCGCCCCATGCGTCTCGCCCCCCTCGCCTTGCTGCTCCTCGCCGCGCCCGCCGCGGCGCAGGCGCAGGCCCCCTTCACCATCGCCGAGACCGGCCAGACCTTCTCCGACATCGACGATGCGGTCCAATCGGTTCGCATGGGCAGTGCGACGATCCTGATCGCGCCGGGCGTTTATCACCAATGCACCGTCCAGGCCGGCGGGCGGATCACCTTCAAGGCGGTGGAACCCGGCACCGCAATCTTCGACGGCGATGCGTGCGAAGGGAAAGCCGCCTTCGTCCTGCGCGGGCAGAGCGCGACCGTCGACGGCCTCGTCTTCCGCAACATCCGCGTGCCCGACGGCAATGGCGCCGGCATCCGCATCGAAACGGGCGACCTCATTGTGCGCAACGCGATGTTCCTCGACAGCCAGGAGGGGATATTGGGCGGCTATCCGTCCAACCAGCGCATCGTGATCGACCGATCGACCTTTTCCGGCCTCGGCACCTGCGACGATGCGACCGATTGCGCGCATTCGATCTATCTGTCGAACGAGGGCAGCGTGACGATCACCAATTCGCGTTTCGAGCGCGGGCAGGGCGGCCATTACGTCAAGCTGCGCGTCCCCAGGATCGACATCACCGACAACAGCTTCGACGACAGCCACGGGCACAAGACCAACTACATGATCGATCTGCCCAATGGCGCGAGCGGCACCATCGCGCGCAACACCTTCGTCCAGGGCCGCGACAAGGAGAATTGGTCCGGCTTCATCGTGGTGGCGGCGGAGGCGCACGATTTCTCCGCCGATGGCCTGCGGATCGAGAATAACGACGCGCGCCTCGCCCCCGGCGTGGACCGCAGCCCGGCCTTCGTGGCCGACCTCAGCGGCGATGCGATTCAGGTGGCGGATAACCATCTGGGGCCGGGCGTGCGGCGGTTCGAGGAACGCTGATCCTCAATCAAAGGCCGTCATGCTGAACTCGTTTCAGCATCCAATGGCGTCCATGCGATACCGGTGCGATGACTCGACAGCCGTGCGTCTATATCCTCGCCAGCGGCTACCTCGGCACGCTCTATATCGGCGTGACCTCGAACCTTCCCGCGCGCCTTTATCAGCATCGAACGGGCGCCTTCGACAGCTTCACGCGCCGCTACAAGGTCCGTCGCCTCGTTCGTTACGAGCTGTTCGCCGATATGCCGACCGCGCTCGCTCGCGAAAAGCAACTCAAGCACTGGCATCGCGAGTGGAAGTGCAACCTGATCGAGCGCGACAATCCGGAGTGGAACGACCTCGCACCACTGCTCAGCATTGCGGAGCAGCTTTCCCGAGACTGACCTTGGATGCTGAAACGAGTTCAGCATGACGGAAGAGGTCAAGGACAGGTGCTTGCCGCCCCCGCATCCAGATCCAGGCAGCGCCCATCCACCCTGGGCGCGCCCACCGGCACGTTCACCAGGGCCGCGAGTGTCGGCAGGATGTCCACCGTTTCCACGCCATGCGGCTGCTCGAACGGCGTGATCCCCTTCCACCAGAACAGGATCGGCACCCGGCGGTCGTAATCCCAGAAGCTGCCGTGCGTCGCGACATAGCCGTGGGTCGGATCGGCGATCGGCGTCACCAGCGGCTTCAGCGCCACGATCAGGTCGCCCGAGCGGCCGGGATAATAGGACGCCTTGGCGCGCATGATCAGCGGCCAGGTGGCGGGCGGGCCGGACGGTTCGGGCGAGGCGGCGATCTCGGCGCCGGTGAACACCGCCGCGACCTGCGGGTTCGCGAGCAGCGCCTTCTTCGCCTCGGCGATCACCGCGGCCTTTTTCGATGCGGGGACGACGGGCGTCACATAGACGTCGCCGCTGGCGGTCGCGATCGGATCGCCCTCGATTCCCAGCTTTGTCGCGATCGCCTTCTCGTCGAGGCTCGTCGACAGCCGCTGCGCCATCGGCAGCGCCTGCTGCCGCTCGCGCTCGGGCAGGTCGTTGCCGCCATGATCGGCGGTGAGCGCCACCGCATAATCGACGCCCGTCGCGTCGAGTACCTTGAAGAAATCGCCCAGACTGCGGTCGAGCGCGAACATCTGGAGGCACATTTCGGTGCCCTCGGTGCCGTAGCGATGGCCGATATGGTCGGTCACCGACAGGCCGATATCGATGATGTCGGGCGCCGGGCCCTTGCCGAGCTTCATCGACTGGATCAGCCCCGCCGCGAGCGCGAGCGTCGCGCCGTCCTTGGCGGGCGAGTTGACGAACCCGCTCACATCCCCCGCCTCGCGCGCGAAGCGCCCGGTGCCCACCGTCTCGCCGCCGCCGAGCGCGATCGGCCGGTCCTTGGCGGCGCAATAAGCGGGCAGCTCCAGCGGCGGCTGCGCTTCGGCGATCCGGGCCGCGACCGCCGCGTTTGCGCGCGCGACCACGGGCGGGGTCGGCCGCCCGGCATAAGTGACGAAGCGGTCGCCCTTCCACCACCACAGTTCGTCCACGTCATGCCCGCCCATCATCACCGCCGCGCGGTCCTTGCCCGCGACCGAGACGACGCGCGTGCGCGGGTCCGCCGCCTTCATCCGCTCGCCCAGCGTCGGCACCATCAGGTGCTTGGCGCTGACGGTGAAATCGTCGTCGGTGCTGCCGGGGACGCTCTCGTCCTCGGCGCAATAGATCGTCTTGTCCTCGCGCGGGGCGGAGAAATCGATCCAGCTGTTGGAGACGATCCCTGTATGCGCGGGGCGCATGCCGGTCAGGATCGTGGAATGGCCGGGGCAGGTCTCGGTCGCGCCGTGGCTCTGATAGCCCGAGGGGAAGACCGCGCCATCGAGCAGCCGCGCGAATCCGCCGGTGAAGCGGTTGCGATATTCGGCGAAGAGGTTCGCCGAAAACTGGTCCACCGAAATGACGACGAGCAGCCTGGGCGCGGGCTGGGCAGCAGGAGCGGGCGCCGATGCGGGCGGTGCCGCATCCTGCGCGATCGCCGGCGTGGCAAGGGTGCCGAGCGCGAGCGCGGCGAGCGAGACCAGAGATTTCTTCACGAGCTTCCCCTATGGAACCGGATGCGCCGCCGCTATCGGAGAGTGGGGCAGGGATGACAAGGATGCGCGCCGCAAGTTTCTGGATCGTGACGCTGATGCTGCTCGTGCTCGCGGGCACGCCGGCGCATGCGCAGCGCGCGCCCGATGCGTCCGCGCCGCATCTGGCGATGCAACTCGTCGCCGAAACCGAGACGCCGCGCGCCGGCGGCACGGTGACGCTGGCGATCGACACCCGGCCCGATCCGGGCTGGCACGGCTATTGGCAGAACCCGGGGGACGCGGGCTTCCCCGCGACCTTCGAGTGGACGCTGCCCGGCGCCGTCACCGCGGGGGCGCCGCAATATCCCATGCCGCAGACGCTGATCATCGGCGGGCTGATGAACTATGTGTTCGAGGCGCCCTATGCGCCGCTGGTGACGCTCTCGATTCCCGAAGGGATGCCGAAGGGCACGCCGCTCCCGATTCGCCTGCACACCAGTTATCTCGTCTGCACCGACGCCATCTGCGTGCCCGAAGCGGCGGACCTCGCGCTCGATCTTATGGTGGGCGACGGCGCGATCTCGCCCGGGCGGCGCGCGATGTTCGATCGCTGGCGGCAGGCGATCCCCAAACCGCTCGGCAGCACCGCGCGCTATCAGATCGATCAGGGCCGCATCCGCATCGCCGTGCCCTATCCCGCCGCAGCGCCGCTGGGCGATGCGTATTTCTTCCCGGTCACGGCGGGGCGGATCGACTATGCCGCGCCGCAGAAGGTGACGCGCGACGGCGATCGGCTGGTGGTCGAGACGAAGGCGACCGGCACTGGCGCGGACACGATCGACGGCGTGCTCAGGATCGGGCCGGATCGCGGGCTGCATGTCTCCGCGACGCCCGGCGCCGTTTCCCCCGCGAAGGGAGAGGGCGGCGGTATCTGGCGCGCGGCCGCGATGGCGTTCCTCGGCGCGCTGCTCGGCGGGCTGATCCTCAACGTGATGCCGTGCGTCTTCCCGATCCTCAGCCTCAAGGCATTGAGCCTCGCGCGCGCCGGGATCGGCGAAGGCCATGCGCGGCGCGAGGGGCTCGCCTACACCGCGGGTGTGGTGCTGACCTGCCTCGTGCTCGGTGGCATCATCCTTGCCCTCCGCGCGGGCGGATCGGCGATCGGCTGGGCGTTCCAGCTTCAGGATCCGCGGATGATCGTGGCGCTGTTCGTGCTCGCGACCGCAATCGCGCTCAATCTGGCCGGATTGTTCCAAATCCCTACGCCGCGCGTCGTCAACCGCATGGCGGGGAGCGGCGGAGCGTTTCTTACCGGGGTGCTCGCCGCCTTCGTCGCGACGCCCTGCACCGGGCCGTTCATGGGCGCGGCGCTGGGCGCGGCTTTGGTGCTGCCCTGGCCCGCTGCGCTGGCAGTGTTCGGCGGGCTGGGGCTGGGGCTGGCGCTGCCCTTCCTGCTGCTCGGCTTCGTGCCGGCGCTGCGGCGGATGCTGCCCAGGCCGGGGCCGTGGATGCGCACCTTCGAGCGCGTGCTGAGCGTGCCGATGTTTCTCACCGCGCTCGCCCTGCTGTGGGTGCTCGCGCAGGAGAAGGGGACGGCCGGGATCGTGCTGGCTATTGTCGCCGCGCTGGTGCTTGGCGCGTTGCTGTGGCTCGCGGGGCGGCGGCAGGCGAGGGGCCTCGCCGGTGGCGCCATCGCTGCGGTGGCGCTGATCGTCGTCGGCGCGGCCGGCGCGGCAGCGGTGACGCGCCTGCCGCACGCCGAAGCAGCGCCCGTCGCAGGCGCGGAGCCGTTCAGCGAGATGCGCCTCGCCGAGCTGCGCGCCGCAGGACGCCCGGTCTTCGCCTATTTCACCGCCGATTGGTGCCTCACCTGCAAGGTCAACGAGGCGAACGCGATCGACACCGACGCGACGCGCGACGCGTTCGAGCGGCACGAGGTTGCGATGCTCGTCGGCGACTGGACCGACGGCGATCCCGCGCTCGGCCGCTTTCTCGCCGCGCATGGCCGCGCGGGCGTGCCGCTCTATCTCTATTACGCGCCGGGCGCGGCGGAGCCGAAGGTGCTCCCGCAGGTGCTGACGCCGGGCATGTTGACGAGATTGGTGGAATAGGGTTGGGTTCCTGCGAAAGCAGGAACCCAGAATCCTGGGTGCAACGCTTGTCACCCTGGGCTCCTGCTTTCGCAGGAGCCTGGACTCAGGCCAACTCGCCCTCGCGGATGCGCGCCGTGGGCGGGGCGGCATTCATCTCCTCTTCGCGCAGCAGCCGCCAGCCGGTCGGCCCCAGCACCTCGATCGGGCGGTAGCGCGTCTTGTAGGCCATGGAACGCGACCCCTTCACCCAATAGCCGAGATAGACATAGGGCAGCCCCACGCTGCGCGCGCGCAGGATGTGGTCCATGATGACGAGGTTGCCCAGCCCCGGCCGGTCTTCATGCTCGGCGTCGAAGAAGCTGTAGATCATCGAGAGGCCGTCGGCCTGCCGGTCGGTGAGGCATGCGCCGACGAGCTTGCCGGGGCGGCCGTGCGCGTCGGGCTCGCGATATTCGATCACGAAGGAGGTGACGGGGCTCTGCTCGACCATGTCGGCATAATCGCCCTCGTCCATGCTCGCCATGCCGCCGCCGGGATGGCGCACGGCGAGGTATCGGCGGAGCAGGTCGTATTGCTCCTCGGTTGCCCAGGGGCGGCACGCGCGCACGTCGAGATCGGCGTTGCGGCGCAGCACCCGGCGCTGGGTGGCGTTGGGACGAAAACCGTCGGTGACGACGCGGACCGACTGGCAGGCGGTGCAGCCGGCGCAGCTCGGCCGGTATGCGACCGCCTGGCTGCGGCGGAACCCGATGCGGCCGAGCGCGTCGTTCAGCTCGTTGGCGTGCGGGCCGGCAAGCTCGGTGAACACCTTCCGCTCCTGCCGCCCCGGCAGATAGGGGCAGGGCGTCGGGCTGGTGACGAAGAACCGCGGAAATCGAAATGGAGCGGTCACCGTGCGTCCCCTGGAGGCTCGTTGCGAGCGATCATGCGGGCGCCAGTATGAATCGGATGATTCGTGATGAAAAGCCGCTTTACCATGAAAGAAGGTTAACGCCGCTTTCGCCGTCGGGATGCATGGCGTGCGGCGGCGCGTCGACGATCCCGCCGCTCGCGGCGTCCCCATGTCGCGCTGTCCATGCGCGGGCCCGTCGAGGTTGCGACCCGATGCACCTTCGGCCCTTGAGGCGGGCCGCGCATGGACGTCTCCGACGTGCGTTCGGAGCGATGTGGATACTTGTGACTAACCCCGCCCGCGCAGTCTACGCCCGCGCATGAGTCGTGCGAAAGAGTCTGCGACTCGCTTCACCGCAGGCACGATTCCATTCGTCGGTTTTCGCGGATTCGGTGCCGCTTCCGCGTAAGCGGTCAGGTTACGCCAATTCCACCTGGCTGACCTCGTAACCCGCGAGCCGGAGCGCGTCGATCAGGCGGGCGAGGTGGGCCGCGTCGCGCGTTTCGCATTCGATGTCGGTGATCAGCCCCTTGGCTGGCAGCGTCGTGAAGACGCGCTGGTGATAGACCTCGATGATGTTCGCGCGTTCCTGCCCGAAGATGCGCGCGACGTTGTAGAGCGCGCCGGGCTGATCGTGCAGCCGGATGCGCAGCCGCGAGAGCCGCCCCGAGCGCGCCAGATCGCGCAGCAGCACGTTGGCGAGCAGCCGCGTGTCGATATTGCCGCCGCACAGCACGATCCCGCACGTCTTGCCCGCGAACCGCTCGGGATAGGCGAGCAACGCCGCGAGCCCCGCCGCGCCCGCGCCCTCGACCACCGTCTTCTCGATCTGGAGCAGCAGGCTGACGGCTTCTTCCAGGCTGCGCTCGCTCACCAGCACGATGTCGTCGACCAGCGCCTCGACGAAGCGGCTGGTGACAGCGCCCGGCTCCTTGACCGCGATGCCCTCGGCGAGCGTGTCGCCCGCGCAGGGCAGCTCGGTGCCGTTGAGGCGGTTGTACATCGACGGGAAAAGCTCCGCCTCCACGCCGATCACCTCGATCGGCTTGTCCCACGCGCGCGCGACGGTGGCCATGCCCGAGATCAGCCCGCCGCCGCCGATCGGGACAACGAGCGTGTCGATCGCGGGCGCATCCTCCAGCATCTCGATCGCGACCGTCCCCGTGCCCGCGATGATGCGCGGATCGTCGAAGGGATGGACGAAGGTATAGCCGCGCTCCGCCTCCAGCGTGCGGGCATGGGCATAGGCGGCATCGAACGTGTCGCCCTCCAGGATCACGGTCGCGCCGTGCGCCTCGGTCTGCGTCACCTTCACCGTCGGCGTGTTCTTCGGCATCACGATCGTCGAGGGGATGCCGAGCCGTGCCGCGTGATAGGCGACGCCCTGCGCGTGGTTGCCCGCCGAGGCCGCGATCACGCCCTTGGCGCGCCCCGCCTCGTCGAGCTGGAGCAGGGTGTTGAGCGCCCCGCGCTCCTTGTAGGCGGCGGTGAACTGAAGATTCTCGAACTTGAGATAGACGGTCGCGCCCGTCATCTCGGAAAGCGTCCGGCTGACGAGCGTCGGCGTGCGGACGAGGGCGTCGCGGATGCGCTCATGCGCCGCGCGGACATCATCGATCGAGACGGGGAGGACGGAATCGACGGGTTGCGCTTGTGTTGCCATCTTCACCTTCCGTTCGCCCTGAGCCTGTCGAAGGGCGTAGCCGACCGCGTTCTCGAAAGACGGGCTTCGACAAGCTCAGCCCGAACGGTGTTACGATCGGCGCCTAGACCATCTGGCGCGCGGGCGGAACACCCCTTATGCGCGTCGGCATGGCAAGACTGGCATTCATCGGAACCGGCGTGATGGGCGCGCCGATGGCGGGGCATCTCGTGCGTGCGGGGCACGAGGTGACGGTGTTCAACCGCACGCGCGCCAAAGCGGATGCGTGGGCGAAGGAACATGGCGGCCGCGTCGCCGACAGCCCCGCCGAGGCCGCGCAGGGCTGCGCGGCGGTCTTCACCTGCGTCGGCAACGACGACGATCTGGCGCAGGTGACGCTCGGTGAGGGCGGCGCGTTCGACGCGATGGGCAAGGGCGCGGTGTTCGTCGATCACACCACCGTCTCGGCCGCGATCGCACGGCGCCTGGCCGAAGAGGCGGAAAAGCGCGGCTTCCTTTCGGTGGATGCGCCGGTGTCGGGCGGACAGGCGGGCGCCGAGAAGGGCGCGCTCTCGATCATGTGCGGCGGCAGCGCCGACGCGATGGCGAAGGCCGGGCCGCTGATGCAGGCCTATGCCGCGCGCATCACGCATGTCGGCGGTCCCGGCGCGGGACAGACGACCAAGATGTGCAACCAGATCGCGATCGCCGGCGTGATCCAGGGCGTCGCCGAGTCGCTGCGGTTCGCGCAGGCGAGCGGGCTCGATCTCGATCACGTGTTCGAGGCGATCTCCGGCGGCGCGGCGCAGAGCTGGCAGATGGTCAACCGCTGGGGGACGATGGCCAAGGACGAGTTCGATTTCGGCTTCGCGATCGACTGGATGAGGAAGGACCTCGGCCTCGCGCTCGACGAGGCCAAGCGCAACGGCGCGGTGCTCCCGGTCGCGGCGCTGGTCGATCAATTCTACGCCGAGGTGCAGAAGATGGGCGGCGCCCGCCAGGACACGAGCGCGCTGGTGCGGAGGCTGCCGAAATGAAGACCGTTCGTCACGCGCTTCTCGCGCTTCTCGCGCTTTTCCTCGTCACCCCTGCCCATGCCGACGCGCTGATCGACAATGTCAACGGCATCACGCTCGACGAGGACGGTGACGTCGTCCACTTCACCGGGCTGCTGATGACCCCCGACGGGCGCATCACCAAGCTGCTGAAGCGTGGTGACGAGCGCCCCGAGAAGCTCGACTGGCGCACCGACATGCACGGGAAGGTGATGCTCCCCGGCTTCGTCGATGCGCACGGCCATATCATGGATCTCGGTTTCCGCGCGCTGGAGCTGGACCTTTCCGATACGCATTCGCTCGCCGAGGCCCAGGCGAAGATCGCCGCCTATGTGAAGGCCAATCCCGACCGGAAATGGATCCTCGGCGGTGGCTGGAACCAGGTGAACTGGGGCCTCGGCCGCTTCCCGACCGCGGCTGAGCTCGACGCGGTCTCGGCAGGGCACCCGATCGCGCTGACGCGGATCGACGGCCATGCGGTGTGGCTCAACTCGGCGGCGATGAAGGCGGCGGGGATCACGTCCGACACCAAGGCACCTGCCGGCGGCCGCATCGAAAACGGCGTGCTTACCGACGCCGCGCGGCAGCTCGTCGCCAACGTCATCCCTCAGCCGCTCGCCCGCGAACGCGACCTCGCCTTCATCCAGGCGCAGCAGATGCTCCTTTCCAGGGGCATCACCGCGACCGCGGACATGCGCACCACGCTCGACGACTGGCTCGTCTTCCGCCGTATCGCCGACAAGAACCTGCTGCGCATGCGCATCATGAGCTATGCCGACAGCATCGAAACGGCGAACCGCGCCGCGGGCGGGGCGCCGTCGCCCTGGCTTTACGACGGCAAGCTGCGGATGGGCGGCGTCAAGCTTTTCGCCGATGGCGCGCTGGGCTCGCGCGGGGCGTGTCTGAAGGCGCCCTATGCCGACGCGCCCGAGCAGAGCGGTCAATGCTTCCTCACCGATGCGCAGCTCAAGAATCTCATCAGCCGCGCCGCGATGGACGGTTTCCAGGTCGCCATCCACGCCATCGGCGACAAGGCCAACGCGCAGGCCCTGGACGCGATCGATGCGGTGTCGGATACCTATAAAGGCGATCGCCGCTGGCGGATCGAGCATGCGCAGATCGTCGATCCGGCGGACCTGCCGCGCTTCGGCGCGCATGGCATCATCGCCTCGATGCAGCCGATTCATCAGGTGTCGGACCGGGCGATGGCCGAGGCCCGGCTCGGCCCGAACCGGCTCGCGGGGGCCTATGCGTGGCATTCGATGCTCGAAAACGACGTGCCGCTCGCTTTCGGCTCGGATTATCCCAACGACGATTTCAATCCCTTCCACGGCTGGGTCGCCGCCTTCACCCGCGCCGACGGCGCCGGCCGGCCCTTCGGCGGCTGGCAGCCGCAGGAGCGGATCAGCCGCGTCGAGGCATGGCGCGCCTACACGATGGGCGGCGCCTATGCCGGCTTCGCCGAAGACAGATTCGGCCGCCTCGCGCCGGGCATGTGGGCCGATTTCATCATCGTCGACACCGACCCCCTCCTCGCCTCCCCGAGCGAGCTGTGGACCATGCAGGTCGAACAGACCTGGGTCGGCGGCAAGATGATGTGGGAGCGGAAATAGGCTTTCCGGGCGTTATCCCCATTGCCGTCACCCTGAACTTGTTTCAGCATCCATGGACTGACGCATGGGGCGGGAAACACGTCAGGTGGAACGCACACCGGCCACGTACATCATGGCGAGTCAGAAGCACGGAACGCTCTACATCGGGGTGACGTCGCAGCCGCTGGCGCGCATCCAGCAGCACCGGAGCGGCGAAGTGCCGGGTTTCACCAGCCGCTATCGTGTGAAGCGGCTCGTCCATATCGAGTTCTTCGGCGACATGGAGCATGCGATCCTGCGCGAAAAGCAGCTCAAACGGTGGCATCGCCAGTGGAAGATCAACCTGATCGAACAGACGAACCCGGAATGGCGAGATCTGGCAGAAGATTACGGATTTGAGCCGTTGAAGCCGAAGCCGGTCAAATAGAGCCGTCACCCTGAATTTGTTTGGGGCTTATCCCCTTCGGATACGTATTTCTAATTCCTTCCCCGGCGAAGGCCGGGGCCCAGTATCGGGCCGCTCGCAACTGGACCCCGGCCTTCGCCGGGGAAGTGCGTCGAGAAGGGCGATCAGGTGATTACGTGCCCGAAGGGGATAAGCACCAACTTGTTTCAGGGTCCATAGACGAACGGTTGGCACGAAGGTCAGCGTTTCGCCCGGCACGGCGATGGATGCTGAAACAAGTTCAGCATGACGGAAAGGGGAAATCAGGCACCCCCCAAAAAAAGAAGCGGCCGCGGCGCCCCCCGACGCCGCGGCCGCCCGCTCGGGTGATGGTGTTCAGGCGACCGCGGTTTGCGCCTGGCGGTCTTCCTCGGGTTCGCGCAGCACGTAGCCGCGGCCCCAGACGGTCTCGATATAATTGTCCCCGTCGCACGCCATGCTCAGCTTTTTGCGCAGCTTGCAGATGAAGACGTCGATGATCTTGAGTTCGGGCTCGTCCATCCCGCCATAGAGGTGGTTGAGGAACATCTCCTTGGTCAGCGTCGTGCCCTTGCGCAGCGAGAGCAGCT
>CAZXFY010000065.1:0-13081 GCA_964639855.1 uncultured Stakelama sp.
TCACCTCGATCAAGATCGAGAACGTCCTTCACGAATTCTCGTCGCTCGCCGGCGTCCGCGAGGACGTGACCGACATCGTGCTGAACGTGAAGCAGATCGCGCTCAAGATGGAGGGCGAAGGCCCCAAGCGCCTCCAGCTCTCGGCCACCGGCCCGGGTGAGGTGAAGGCCGGCGACATCGCCGTCTCGGGTGATATCGAGGTGATGAACCCCGATCTCGTGCTCTGCCATCTCGATGACGGCGCAACGCTCAACATGGAACTGACCGCCGACACCGGAAAGGGCTATGTGCCCGCGACCGCCAACCGTCCGGCCGACGCGCCGATCGGCCTGATCCCGGTCGATGCGCTCTATTCGCCGGTGCGCCAGGTCAGCTACAAGGTCGACCCCACCCGTGTCGGGCAAGATCTCGATTACGACAAGCTCGCGCTGACGGTCGAGACCGACGGCACGGTGACGCCCGAGGATGCGCTCGCCTACGCCGCGCGCATCCTTCAGGACCAGCTCGCTTTGTTCGTCCATTTCGACGAATCGGCGCTGCAGCGCAGCCAGGCGCTCGGCCAGGCCGCGCCCGCCGCCGAGGCCGAGGGCGACACCCAGCAGATCAACCGCTATCTGCTCAAGAAGGTCGACGAACTCGAACTGTCGGTGCGCTCGGCCAATTGCCTCAAGAACGACAACATCATCTATATCGGCGACCTCGTTCAGAAGACCGAGGCCGAGATGCTGCGCACCCCGAATTTCGGCCGCAAATCTCTGAACGAGATCAAGGAGGTTTTGTCCTCCATGGGGCTAAGACTCGGTATGGAAATCCCGGGCTGGCCGCCTGAAAACATTGAGGAAATGGCCAAGAAGCTCGAGCAGGAAATCCTGGGCTGACGGTCCTTTTCCGCGACACCTTCGCCAACTTCGGGTTTTGGGCGGTGGCCCGTTATCGCACCGCCTGGCTGGGGGTACCTCGCACGGCCCCCATACGAACGTAAAGGAAGCACCCATGCGTCATCGCGTCGGCGGCCGTAAGCTGAGCCGCACCTCCGCCCACCGCACCGCCCTGTTCCGCAACATGGCGGCCGCGCTCATCAAGCACGAGCAGATCACGACCACGCTTCCCAAGGCGAAGGAGCTTCGCCCCTATGTCGAAAAGCTGGTGACGCTCGCCAAGAAGGGTGGCCTTTCGAACCGCCGCCTCGCCCACGCCCGCCTGCTCGACGACGCGCAGCTCGCCAAGCTGTTCGACGTGCTCGGCCCGCGCTACGCGGACCGCAAGGGCGGCTATACCCGCGTCATCAAGGCCGGCATCCGCGCGTCGGACGCCTCGCCGATGGCGGTGATCGAGTTCGTCGACCGCGACGTCGATGCCAAGGGGCAGGATTCCGGCCCGGTGCTCGACGACGAGGATTTCGACGCCGCCGCCTGATCGGCCTCATCCATCTCGAAAAGGGGGCGTGCCGGCCATCGGCGCGCCCCTTTTCATTTGCCGCGCGGTTCCCGACATCCTAGCCCTTCGCCGTGTGTCACGAGAGAATCCGATGAGCGACCCGATCGCCTATCCGCCCACCGAGCGCGAGCCCGTCGTCGAGACCCATTTCGGTATCACGGTCGCCGATCCCTATCGCTGGCTGGAGGCAGACGTGCGCGAAAGCGACCGCGTCCGCGCCTGGGTCGAGGCCGAGAACAAGATCACCGACGCCTATCTCGAAACGCTTCCCGGCCGCCGCGCGCTCACGACGCGGATGCGCGCGCTGTTCGATTACGAGCGGTTCGGCTTGCCCGTGAAGAAAGGCGGGCGCTATTTCTACGTCCACAATTCGGGCCTCCAGAACCAGGCCGTCCTCTACGTCCGCGATTCGCTCGACGGCGAGGGCCGCGTGCTGATCGATCCCAATCAATGGGCGGACGACGGCGCCACCGCGCTCGCCGAATGGCTGCCGAGCGAGGACGGCACGAAGCTGCTCTACGCGATGCAGGACGGCGGCACCGACTGGCGCATCGTCCGCGTGCTCGACGTCGCGACGGGGGAGGTCGCCGCCGACGAGGTCGGCTGGGTAAAATTCTCCGCCTTCGCCTGGGCGAAGAACGGCGCCGGCTTCTTCTATTCGCGCTTCCCCGCGCCCGCCGCGCGTGCCGAATATCAGGCGCTCAACCTCAACCACGCGGTCTATTTCCATGCGCTCGGCACCGATCAGTCCGCCGATCGCCTCGTCTTCTCGACCCCCGATCGCCCGCGGCTCAACAGCGTCGCGGAGATCACCGACGACGGCAACTGGCTGCTCGTCTCTTCGTCCGAGGGCACTGACGACCGCTACGAGCTGACCGCGATCGACCTCACCCAGCCGCGCATGACCAGGCGCGTCATCGTCCGCGGCCTGGAAAATCACTGGAGCCTCGCCGGCAATGTCGGCTCGCGATTCTATTTCGTCACCGATTCGGGCGCGCCGCGCCGCCGGGTCGTGACGATGGACGTCGCCTCGACGACGCGCCGGCTCCGCGAGATCGTGCCGCAGGCGGATGCCGTGCTCGAAAGCGCGGCGATCATTGGCGGCGTGCTGCTCGCGCAATATCTGGTCGACGTGAAGAACGAGGTTCGCCGGTTCGATCTGGAAGGGCGGCCGCACGGCGCGATCGCGCTGCCCGGCATCGGCTCGGTGGTCGGCTTCGGCGGCACGCAGGACGATCCCGAGACCTTCTACGCCTTCACCAGCTTCGCCACCCCGACGACGATCTACCGCTACGATGTCGCCGCCGACGAAAGCCGCGTCTGGGCCGCGCCGAAGGTCGATTTCGACCCGGCCGATTATGCCGTCGAACAGACCTTCTTCACCTCGAAGGACGGCACCCGCGTGCCGATGTTCGTGGTCGGCCGCAAGGATTTGCCCGCCGAGCCGCAGCCGACGATCCTTTACGGCTATGGCGGGTTCAACATTCCGGTCGCGCCCGCCTTCTCGACCGCGCGGCTCGCGTGGATCGAGCGCGGCGGCGTGTTCGCGGTGGCCAACATCCGCGGCGGCGGCGAATATGGCAAGGACTGGCACGAGGGCGGCCGCCTCGCCAACAAGCAGAACAGCTTCGACGATTTCATCGCCGCGGCCGAGCATCTGATCGCGCACGCCATCACGACGCCGGACAAGCTCGCGATCCAGGGCGGCTCGAACGGCGGCCTGCTGGTGGGCGCGGTCGTCAACCAGCGGCCCGAGCTGTTCGCCGCCGCGCTCCCTGCCGTCGGGGTGATGGACATGCTCCGTTTCGATCGCTGGACGGCGGGGCGCTATTGGGTGGACGATTACGGCTCGCCGGCCGAGGAAGCCGCCTTCCGCGCGCTCCACGCTTATTCACCCTATCACAACATCAAGTCGGGCCGCGCCTATCCCGCCATCCTCGCGACCACCGCCGACACCGACGATCGCGTCGTGCCGGCGCACACGTTCAAATATGTGGCCGCGCTCCAGCACGCCGATATCGGGGTCAAGCCGCACCTCGTCCGCATCGAGACGCGCGCGGGCCACGGCTCGGGCAAGCCCACCGACAAGATCATCGAGGAAGCCGCCGACACCTGGGCCTTTGCGGCGAAATGGACGGGGCTGAAGGTGGGGTAATGTATCATGCTCCTGCTTTCGCAAGGAGCACAAACCTTCAGCCAACCCTCTTCCCACGGCTTGCGCATCTGCTATGCGGCTCGGGCATGACCGTGCAGCCCCATGACAGCATCCTGATCGTCGATTTCGGCAGTCAGGTCACCCAGCTCATCGCCCGCCGTGTCCGCGAGGCCGGCGTCTATAGCGAGATCGCGCCTTTCAACGCGGCCGAAGAGGCTTTCCAACGGATGCGGCCCGGCGGCGTCATCCTCTCGGGCGGCCCCGCCTCGGTGGTGGACGAGGGCAGCCCGCGCATTCCGCAGGTGATTCTCGACGCCGGCGTGCCGCTGCTCGGCATCTGCTACGGCCAGCAGGCGATGCAGGCGCAGCTCGGCGGCAGCGTCGAACGCGGCGACAGCGGCGAGTTCGGCCGCGCCTTCATCGAGATCGTGGATTCGTGCGTGCTCTTCGACGGGCTGTGGGCCGAGGGCGATTCGCATCAGGTGTGGATGAGCCACGGCGACAAGGTGACCGAGCTCGCGCCCGGCTTCCGTATCGTCGCCTCCAGCCCCGGCGCGCCTTACGCCGTGATCGCCGACGACGACCGCCGCTATTACGCGATGCAATTCCACCCCGAGGTCGTCCACACCCCCGATGGTGCGCGCCTCATCGCCAATTTCGCGCGCCACGTCTGCGGGCTTTCGGGCGACTGGACGATGGCGGAGTTCCGCGCGACCAAGATCGAGGAGATCCGCGCGGCCGTAGGCAAGGGCCGCGTCATCTGCGGGCTTTCGGGCGGGGTCGATTCGGCGGTCGCGGCGGTGCTGATCCACGAGGCGATCGGCGACCAGCTCACCTGCGTCTTCGTCGATCACGGGCTGATGCGGCAGGGGGAAGCCGAACAGGTCGTCTCGCTGTTCCGCGGAAGCTACAACATCCCGCTGGTGCACGTGGACGCGAGCAGGGAATTCCTCGGCGGACTGAAGGGCGTCACCGATCCCGAGAAGAAGCGCAAGTTCATCGGCGCCGAATTCATCAATGTTTTCGAGGCCGAGGCGAAGCGGATCGGCGGCGCCGACTTCCTGGCGCAGGGCACGCTCTATCCGGACGTGATCGAGAGCGTGAGCTTCACCGGTGGTCCGAGCGTCACCATCAAGAGCCACCACAATGTCGGCGGGCTCCCCGAGCGAATGAACATGAAGCTGGTCGAGCCGCTCCGCGAATTGTTCAAGGACGAAGTCCGCGAGCTCGGGCGCGAGCTCGGGCTTCCCGAAGCGTTCGTCGACCGCCATCCGTTTCCGGGACCGGGACTTGCCATCCGGATCCCCGGCGAGGTGACGAAGGAGAAGTGCGATATCCTGAGGAAGGCCGACGCGGTCTATCTCGAGGAAATTCGCAACGCCGGCCTTTACGATTCGATCTGGCAAGCGTTCGCCGTGCTTCTCCCGGTTCAGACGGTCGGCGTGATGGGCGACTACCGCACCTATGACAGCGTCTGCGCGCTTCGAGCGGTGACCAGCGTCGATGGAATGACGGCGGACGTCTATCCGTTCGCCAGCGAATTCCTCAGCCGCGTCGCGACCCGAATCGTCAATGAAGTGAACGGCATCAACCGCGTCGTTTACGACTATACGTCGAAGCCGCCCGGAACGATCGAGTGGGAGTAATCCTCACCGCCTGCCACTGGTGGATCGTCGCGCTGTGGGCGGCTTTCGCAATCTACTGGACAGTCGCGGGGGTAGTGGGGAGACGAAGCAGGGGCCGCACGGTCTCCGGTCGCGGACCGGGCATGTGGAAGTTTCACGCCGCGCTCGTCGTGGCAATAATCCTGATTCTCCTGGCGACGGATCGTTCGCAGAGCCTGCGCGATTTGCAGGCGGAGTCGTTCCGAAACCCCGTGCTCGCGCTGACCGGCGCGGTCATCGCAACGGCCGGCGCGATCCTCGCTTTCACCGCGCGGGCAACGATTGGGCGCTACTGGGGAACGCCGGCGACACGGAGGTTGGACACCGACCTCGTGACGAGCGGGCCATACCGTCTCGTGCGCCACCCGATCTATTCCGGAATGCTTCTGATGATGATCGGCTCGGCAATCGGGCTCAGTCCGGTGTGGTTGCCGATCGCAATTGTCGCGGGAGTCTATTTCCTGTTCAGCGCGCGGGCTGAGGAGACGTTCATGATGGAGCGGTTTCCGGATAGCTACCCGGCTTACCGAGCGCGAACGAAGATGCTCCTCCCTTTCTTGCTCTAGCGGTCACGAGGGGGCGGCCATGGAGATGTTCAACTATGTAATGGTCCTGGCCTCGGTGATCATCGGGCTCGGGATCACGCATTTGCTCCAGGGCGTCGGCGGCCTCGTCCAGCATCCGCATCGCGAGAAAATCTATTGGGTCCACCTCCTCTGGGTCGCCGCGATCTTCCTTCGGGCGATCTTCTGGTGGTGGTTCGAGTTCGAGCTTTCGAAGACCGCCGAATGGACGTTCACCCTCTACCTGTTCGTTCTCGGCTACGCGGTGCTGATCTATCTTTGGTGCGCGCTTCTCTTCCCGCGCGACCTCGCCGGCTATGAGGGCTTCAAGGACTATTTCTATTCACGAAAGGGCTGGTTCTTCGGGCTGCTGCTCGCCGGACAGGCAGTCGATGTCGCCGATACCCTGTTCAAGGGACTCGCGCATTTCCGTTCGCTCGGCCCGGCCTATCCGGTCGGCATCGGAACGCTTTCCGTGCTGATCCTGATCGCAATGCTCACTCGAAACGCGCGCTATCACGGCGCCTTCGCGATCTTCTCGGTCGTCTACCTCATCGGCTTTCCCTGGGTCATGTTCTACACGATGGGGTAGGTCAGGCCGCCTGCGTCTGCAGCCACTGCTCCAGCGCCTCGCTGCCGCCGATCCGCTCGCCGTCGATGAAAATCTGAGGAGTGGTGTCGACGCCTTGCTCGGCCTCGAACGCGTCCACCTCCGGGCGTGAGCGGAGGATTCGATCCTCGAAATCCACTCCGGCGGCTTCGAGCATCTTCACGCACATGACGCCGTACGGACACGTGTGTTCGGGCAGGATCATTCGGTAAAGGACGACGGACTGGGGCACGGGGCGAAACTCCTTCTTCGCTTGCCTTAGCGCCGCCGCGGCCACTCCGGTTCCAAGTGCCGCTTAAACTTCGCGGGTGGCCGGGTCCTGCGCCTCGCGAAGCTCCGGCTCCGGTCTTGCGCCGCGCGAGCGGTCGACGGTCCGGACCGCATATCTGGAGCGGGCGTAGAAGCCGGCAGCCCCCGCGGCTAGGCCCGCGAAGGCGCCGACCATCAGTGCCCAGCGCGGACCGGCAGTATCGACGACCCAGCCGACGATCGGCGCTCCGATCGGGGTTCCGCCGAGGACGACCGCGAGCCGAAGCGCCATCACTCGGCCGCGCATCGCTGGCTCCGTCGAAAGCTGCATCAGGCTGTTGCTGGTGTTGAGGAAGATCAGCGCGGCGGCCCCGATGATGACCAGCGTCAGGGCGAACAGCCAGTAATTGGGAGCGAGTGCGGCGAGGACGAATCCAGCTCCGAAGATCGCCGAGCCATAGAGGAGGTAGAGGAACCGCGGCTGCTCGCGCCCGGCCCCGAGCAAAGCTCCGCCCAGCGTGCCAATCGCCATGATCGACGAGAGCAGGCCGTAGCCGCCAGCGCCGCTATGAAACACCTTCACGGCCATGGTCGAGACGAAGATCGG
The DNA here is from genome assembly GCA_964639855.1 of uncultured Stakelama sp. Classification (GTDB taxonomy): domain Bacteria; phylum Pseudomonadota; class Alphaproteobacteria; order Sphingomonadales; family Sphingomonadaceae; genus Sphingomonas. The sequence continues at coordinate 7,286 of CAZXFY010000065.1, forward strand.
GAAATTGAGGCCGAAGGTGCCGATCAGGAACAGCATCACCAGGATCATCGTCAGGTCCTTGCGCGCCCAGACATAGCGAAGGCCTTCCATCAGGCTTCCTCGTGCCCGGCTGGCCCGGGCGTTCGGACGAAGCTCTCCTCCTCGCAGAAGGGTCAGCGATATCAGGACGGCGACAAAGGAAACTCCGTTAGCGAGGAATGCCCAGCCGGTGCCAACCGAGGCAATCACGATACCGGCAATCGCTGGCCCCGCCATCCGGCCGGCGTTGAACGCCGTCGAATTGAGCGCGACGGCGTTGGAAAGGTCGGCGTCCCCGACGAGTTCCCCGACGAACGTCTGGCGGGCGGGCGCGTCGAATGCCGAAGCGCAACCGAACAGGAGCGCGAAAACATAGACGTGCCACAGCCGGACCACGCCGGTCACGGTCAGCAGACCGAGGCCGAACGCGAGCAGGCCCATGATCGCCTGAGTCGTCATCAGAAGCTTGCGCTGATTGAAATGATCGGCGGCGAACCCGGTCCACGGCAGCAGCAGGAGCTGCGGAGCGAACTGCAGTGCCATCACGATTCCGAGCGCGGACGCGTTGTTGCGGGTCAGCTCCGTCAGTACCAGCCAGTCCTGTGCGGTGCGCTGCATCCACGTGCCGATGTTGGAGACCAGCGTCCCGCCGATCCACACGCGATAATTGAAATTGCGGAGCGAACGGAAGGTTGCCGCCCGGGTCAGCGGCATGACGTGGTCTTGGGAGCTGCGGCGACTCGCATTGGACTTCCCAATGGCGAACGAACAATGCTCGGGAAAGTCACCCCGTTGAGAAGCGGGTCACCAGGAATGGCGGTTAACCGCTAAATTCGCGTTTACCATTCTATTGACCCGGGGACCGGCTTGGGCTGTTTCACTGGCCGATGAAGACTCTCAACTGGATTCCGATCGCGGTTGCCGGGGCGCTGCTGGCAAGCTGCTCGACCGCGCCGCCGACGCGGGTGGCCGTGGCTCCGCCGCAGCCGGTGCCGCAAGAACTCCCCTATCGCTGGACCCAGGGCAATGCCCCGCAGGCGCACGAGGATGCCGTCGCCGCGTTTGGCCAGCTCCACCTGAAGCCCGGCGAATACAAGTGGGTCGCGGATATCCCCGACAGCGGCGATGCCAAGGTGGTGATCGATACGCTGACCCAGCGCTTCTACGTCTATCGCGGCGACAAGCTGGTGGGCATTTCGACCATCTCCAGCGGCAAGAAAGGCAAGGAAACGCCGCTCGGATTCTGGAAGGTCTTCCTGAAGAAGAAGCTCGGCTATTCGCGCAAGTACGACAATGCGCCGATGCCCTACATGCAGATGTACGACCACGCCGGAATCGCCTTCCACGCCGGGCCGAACCCCGGCTATCCGGCGAGTCACGGCTGCGTGCGCCTGCCCAAGGCCTTCGCGGAAAAGCTGTACGGGATGACCAAGGTCGGCACCGAAGTCATCATCGAGGGGTGATTCCCGCCGGCCGCGAAAGGTGAACCGCTTTTAATTCCTCCGTCACCCTCCGGCGAAGCTCGACCCGCTAACCGTCGTGCTTCGGCAATCGTGCCGGTGAGGAGAACCTGGAATGAAACGCTTTCTCGCACCTCTGGCGGTGCTCGGGCTGATTGCGACCCCGGCGCTCGCAGCAACGTCGACCGCGAAACCGGCGACGACCCAGGCCAAGACCAAGACCAAGGCCACTGCCAATGCCAGTGCCAAGAAGACGACCCCTTCGATTGCCCAGCAGGCGAAGGCGGAGGGCGAATCGGTGAAGACGGAAACGAAGGAAGTCCGTCACCACGAGGCGATGAAACATCACGCCCGGCGCCATCACGCGTCTCATCGCAAAGTGGCAAGCAAGACAGCGGCCACCAGCAAGGCAAAGGCCGCGCAGTCGAACTCGAAGAAGCCCGCTAAAACGACCAAATAGGCGACGGCGGGCGTCCGCCCGGCGGTTCCCCTCTGTTACGCCGGGCGGACACCGCCGGTTCATCATGGCGGTCGCAAGCGGAGCGCCGAAAGGGACAGCGGGAAGCCAATGGGCCGCAAAATCCTCCTTGTAGAAGACGATCGGGAAACCGCTGCCTATCTGTCGCGTGGCCTCGGGGAAGAAGGCCATAGCGTCGAGCATGTCACCGACGGCCGCGAAGGCCTTTTCCGGGCGAGCGACGGGTCCTACGACCTGATCATTCTCGACCGGATGCTTCCGCTTCTGGATGGTCTCGCCGTGCTCCGAGCGCTTCGAGCGGCGGAGATTGCGACACCGGTGCTGATCCTTTCGGCCTTGGCTTCGGTTGGCGACCGGATCGAGGGGCTGGACTGCGGCTCCGACGATTATCTGGTCAAGCCGTTCTCGTTCGCGGAACTGGCCGCGCGCGCGAACGCGCTGTTCCGCCGCAATGAATCCCGGCCCACCGCGGACCCGAAAATCACGGTCGCGGACCTTGAGATCGATCCGTTGTCGAGGACTGTTCGCCGTGGCGGCAGGAAGATCGATCTCAAACCCCGCGAATATCTCCTGCTGGAATATTTCGCGCGCAACGAGGGCAAGATCGTCACCCGGACGATGTTACTGGAAAAAGTCTGGGATTATCACTTCGATCCGGGCACGAACGTTATCGACGTCCATGTCAGCCGCTTGAGGCGCAAGCTCGAGGAAGGGTTTGACCGGCCGCTTCTGCACACCGTCCGTGGGGCCGGATACAGGCTCGAGGCCTGAAGGCGCGGGCGGCTGATGCCGACGAGCGTCCGGATCGCGCTGCTCGCGGCAATCCTCGCACTTGCCTCGAACGTCGCCGTTATCGGCTTCATCCACTGGCGCACGTACGACGAGAGCATCGCGACTCTTCGCCGCCAGGTCACCGACCAGAATTATTTCCTCGCGGATATCTACCAGGAAGGAGGGCTGGACGCGCTGCAGAGCGCGATGGACGATGTCGATGCCGACGATCCCCAGGCCAAGGCAGGGCTGCTCGATCGGAACGGGCGCCCCCAATTCGGCGATTTCGCCTTGGTCCAGACCGACCTTTCGGAAGGCTATCGGACCGCCCTTGTCCGGCTGCAGGACGAAGGCGTGCCCAGGGAAGCGGCGGTCTATCTCCATCGCATGCGCGGCGGCCAATGGCTGATCAGCGCGCGCGTTGCAGGCGAGGGGCTGGCACTTCGGCAAACCCTTCAGCGATCGCTGTGGATCGGGCTTGCCTTGGCTTTGCTCCTCGGCCTTGCATGCGGGATCATCGTCGCCCGCTATGTCGGGCGAAGCGTGCGGGCCGTGGGGAAGGTTGCTGACCGGATCGGTAGCGGGGACTTCCGCGAACGCGTGCCGGTCCACGGTACCCGCGATCCGTTCGACGCGCTTGCCCGCCAGATCAACGCAATGCTCGATCGCATCAACACACTGATGGACGAAGTGTCGATTCTCACCGACTCGCTAGCGCATGACCTGCGATCGCCGGTCGGGCGGATCCGGTCGGCTGCGGACGCCGCGCTGACCGCGTCGGGGGAACAGCGCGAACAGCTGCTCGCCGGGATCATCCAGCAGGCGGATTCGCTGATGCGAATCCTGACGACGATCCTCGAGATCGGGCGATCGGAGGCACTGACCAGCCGGAACCAGTTCGCGTGGTTCGATGCCGGCGATCTCGTTGCCGAGCTTGCCGAAATGTACGAGCCCGTCGCCGAAGAAGCCGGCGCTTCGCTCATCCTTCATCGGTCGCGCGGCGACCTGAAGGTCAACGGGCACCGGCAACTCCTGGCGCAGGCGCTCAGCAACCTCATAGAGAACGCGATCAAATATGGCGCGTCGGGTGGCGAGATCGGTCTTCGCGCAATTCGCGATGGCGACCGGCTCGACCTCACGGTCTTCGACAGTGGGCCGGGGATCGCCGAAAGCAATCGCGACGAGGCCAAGCGACGATTCCGTCGGCTGGATTCGAGCCGATCGCTGGAAGGCGCGGGATTGGGGCTCGCGCTCGCCGAGGCCATCGCGCACCTCCACGGCGGCGAACTCGTGCTCGGCGATTGCAAGCCGGGCCTTAGCGCGACCATCCAAATGCCGGTGCAGCAGGCTTAATTAAGGAGCTGGGCTGGCGGGTGTAGAAGCGGGGGCGGCGGGCGGCGCGCTGTGAACGGCTGCGGTCCTAACGGCTGTCGACGCGGGCAGCACGGCCGGAAACGCAATCAGGGCGGCCAGCGCGACGTCGGTCACCCAGCGGCGATCGAGCATCGAAAATCTCCAATTCGTCATCACGACGCGCGATCCGCGCCGCACTTGCCCGCCCGACGGCTGTTAACCGCGAAAAGTTCCGCCGGTTACGGCCAACCGTTGAGATCGCCGGCCTGAAGCGTTCAGCCAGCGGGCCTAGCCGCGCCCGCGTCCAGCAACGCACTTCTGGGCCGGCCGTTGTCCAACTGATCCCAGAAGCCGTCGCATAAATTCATGACGGGACTGGTTTCGCCCGCCTCGGCGCGCTTCTTCAAAGACTGGGCGATCGAGTTTGCAAGCGCTGCATCATGTTGAACCCGGGCACTTGAACGCGCCGATGGAAGAGCCTCGAGGAAATGCGCAGCGACCGCGAAATCACCAGAGCCATATTCGATCTGGCCCATGCTTGCGTAGGAACAGCCGCGAAGGATGTAGGCCCACTGCCAGTCTGGCTGCGATTTCAGGCCCTCGGTGAAATCGGCGATCGCTTCGTCAAAACGATCGAGCTTCATCAAGGTCCAGCCCCGGTGGTAGTAAAACTTCATGCCCAGGTCTTCGCCGGCGCTTCCCGGGACCAGCGAGTTGAGGAGTTCGAGCGAATGTTCGTTCTGGCCAAGAGTGCGAGCGAGAGCGGCCCGGCGAACGGTGACTCGATAGGTTTCATCCGGCCAGAGCTTGAGGATTTCGTCATAGAGTCGCGAAGCGCCGTCATAATCGCCTAGCGCAAACAGGTCGGCAGCTTCGGAGAAGCGGTGCTCCACATCCGTCGGCTGCAGCTCGGCGAGGCGGCGATCGTCGATCAACGCTGCAACAAACGCCCGGTCCGAATCTTCGCTCGTGGGCCGGGCGCGATAAGCGACTTGGCTGTTCGCCGACGAGCGGGCGATGAGAGCGGTAACTTGTAAGGGCTGCGGCAATTTCGGGTCGGCAATTGCATTGTCGAGGAGCGGTAAGGCCGCCGCTGGAGAGCCATTCGCGACTTCGGCCCAGCCCAATGCGGCTTTCGCTGGTGAAGAAAGCCGTTCCGCATTCATTTGCTTAGCGGCGCAGCCCGGCGAGCGCGTGAATATGATATCGTCGAGCCTGGCGGAGCAAACGGGGAAGTCGATCGTCCCGGTGTCCGTATTGAAGGTCGCACCGGCGGCATCGAAGCCAATCTCTATCGCCCGGGAGTCGGAGCTCGATACGAGCAGCAGGTTCCACAGCTTCTCGGTTGACGGATCGTCGTTGGCGGGGAGTACGAACCGCGCGCCTTCGCTCCATGTCTTGAACCAGGTCGAGCCGTCGGGTTCGCGATGCCCATCGCTGACGACCGACAATAGCGTGTGGATAGCGGGGAGCGAGCTTCGCGGCTTGGAGGCGGCTGGACCCGCCGCCGCGATTGCAATCACAATCGCCGAAATAGCCAGCGTTCGCATGCGTCTGACCTTCCCCCGAACTGAAGTTACCGCCTTGTTGCAATCGCAGCAACGCCGGTGCCTGCGATAGGCCTTTGCGCGGGAACCCGCGAATGGCTAGGAGGCAGCCGAATGTCGAAGGTCACGATCGATACGGACACCAGCCGCGCGACTCCGTCGCCGGTTC
>CAZXFY010000066.1:0-12892 GCA_964639855.1 uncultured Stakelama sp.
GCGCCGCGCGCGCGAGGCGGGGGGCTGGGATCTCGTCAAGCTGGAGGTGCTGGGCGAGGCCAAGACGCTCTACCCCGACATGGTGGAGACGCTGCGCGCGACCGAAATCCTGGCCAACGAAGGCTTCAAGCCGATGGTCTATTGCGTCGACGATCCGATCGCGGCGAAGCGGCTGGAGGATGCGGGCGCGGTCGCGATCATGCCGCTGGGCGCGCCGATCGGCTCGGGGCTGGGCATCCAGAACCTCGTGACGATCCGGCTGATCGTCGAAGGTGCAAGCGTGCCGGTGCTGGTCGATGCGGGCGTGGGCACCGCATCCGACGCGGCGGTGGCGATGGAGCTGGGCTGCGACGGCGTGCTGATGAACACCGCCATCGCCGAGGCGAAGGACCCGGTGATGATGGCCGCCGCGATGAAGGCTGCGGTCGAGGCGGGGCGGCTCGCCTATTGCGCCGGACGGATGGGCAAGCGCCGCTACGCCGATCCGTCGAGCCCGCTTTCGGGGCTGATCTGAGGCTCCTTTCCCCGATTTCCACGCCTGCCATCACCTGCGAACTTGTTTCAGGGTCCGAGTCGGGGCAGGCTGAATCGTCGAACAATGAAGCGATGCGCCTGCCCGACGCTGGATGCTGAAACCCCTGCCGTCGCAGGGACAGGCAAGTTCAGCATGACGGAGATGGCGTAGAATCGGGAGAGCCGCGAATGATCCGTCATCTTCTCGCCGCCGGGGTGCTGGCGCTGACCGCCGCCTGCTCGGGCGAGCCCGCCGCCGACAATGCGGCCGCTGCGAACAACATGACCGCGGCCGATCAGGTGGTGACGCCCAGCCCCGTCTGGCTCCAGGCGCAGGACGGCACGTCGATCCGCGGCGCCTTTTACGAGGCCGAGCAGCCCAAGGCGGTGATCCTGCTCTTCCACCAGGCCGAATCGAGCAAGGACGAATATGCGACCATCGCGCCGAAGCTCGCCGCGGCGGGCTATTCGGCGCTGGCGATCGACCAGCGCTCGGGCGGCAAGATGTACGGCACCAACGAGACGGTCGAGCGGCTCGGCAAATCGGCGGATTATGTCGATGCGACGCAAGACCTGGAAGCCGCGGTGCGCTGGGCCAAGCCGTTCCACATGCCGGTCGTCCTGTGGGGGAGCAGCTATTCGGCCTCGCTCGTGATCCCCGTCGCCAACAGCTATTCGGATGCGGTGAAGGCGGTGCTCTCCTTCTCGCCGGGCGAGTATTTCGCCGACAAGCATCAGGTCGGCCGCGCCGCCTCCTATCTCGAACAGCCGATCTTCATCACCTCGGCGAACGATCCCGAAGAGATCGCCGCCGCCAAGGCGATCGCCGCGCGCGTGCCCGGCGATCAGGCGACCTTCTTCACGCCCCCCGAAGGCGCGATCCACGGCTCCTCGACGCTGATCGAGGCCAAGGACCCGCAAGGGGCAGCGCCGACCTGGCAGGCGGTGATGGATTTCCTAAAGAAAACAGTCGGGTAGATCGGGAGCGCGGAACTTCCGACGGGGCTCGCGGGTTGATCCCTGCGTACGCGACGGCGGCCTTTCCGGCCGACGCGCGCAGCGCAGGAGGACGGATCATGGGTGAGCTTACCGACAAGATCAAAGGCAATCTCAACGAGGCCGCCGGCAAGATCAAGCAGAAGAGCGACGATCCCGCCGAGCGCGAGGAAGGCGCGAAGCAGGAAGGCAAGGGCAAGGCCCAGCAATTCGTCGGCAAGGTGAAGGGCGCGCTCGGCGACGACATCTGACGCCGCCGCGCCGGCGGATCGGGGCCGCTCGGGGAAGCCGGAGCGGCCTTCTTGCACCCGCGTCATGCCAGCGAAAGCTGGCATCCCTTTGTTACTGGAAGACCCCGGCTTTCACTGGGGGTGACGATGATTATCGCTGCCGCACCTTGCTCAACGTCGTGCCGGCGGTGATCGCCTCGACATCGGTCTCGAGGTGCAACAGCCGCACGCCTTTCTCGGCCAGCGCCCGGTCGAGGGCGGGGGTGAAATCCTCGGTGCGCGCCACCGTCTCCGCCCAACAGCCATAAGCGCGGGCGAGGGCAGCGAAATCGGGGTTCTTCAGCGTCGTGCCGGAGATGCGGCCGGGAAATTCGCGCTCCTGGTGCATGCGGATCGTGCCGTAAGCATGGTTGTCCACGACGAGCACGAGCATGTCGGCGCCGTGGGCGACGGCCGTTGCAAGCTCCTGCCCGTTCATCAGGAAGCAGCCGTCGCCGGCGAGCGCGACCACCTGGCGGTCGCGGTGGCGCAGCGCGGCGGCCGTCGCGGCGGGCACGCCATAGCCCATCGCGCCCGCGGTCGGCGCGAGCTGGCTGACGGGGCCCGCATAGGGCCAGTAGCGATGCCACCAGCCCGAATAATTGCCCGCGCCGTTGCAGATGATCGTGTCGGCGGGCAGCCGCTCGCGCATCGCCGCGACGCAGGGGCCGAGGTCCATCATGAGGTCGCGCGGTTCGGGCGTGGACCAGGCGCGCCAGTCGGCATGCGCCTCGGCGCCCTCCGTCAGGCGCGCGCGCTCGATCGCGTGCACGTCCTCGGCGAACTCGCGCATGTCCGCGCAGATCGCGAGATCGGTTCGGTAGGTCATGCCGAGTTCGCCCGGATCGGGATGGACGTGGACGAGCGTTTGGCCCGGATGTTCCGGCGTGATCAGCGTATAGCCGTCGGTCGTCGCCTCCCCGAGCCGCGGGCCGATGACGAGCAGCAGGTCGGCGGCGCGGATGCGTTCGACGAGCTTCGGATTTGGGCCGTAGCCGAGATTGCCGGCATAAACCGGGCAATCGTTCGCGATCGCGTCCTGCCGGCGGAAGGCGGTGGCGACGGGGATGCCCGTCCGCTCGGCCCAGCGCGCGAAATCGTGGCCCGCATCGGCGTTCCAGCCCGCGCCGCCGATGATCGCCACCGGTCGCTCGGCGCGATCGAGCAGCGCGGAGAGTTCGCCCATCGCGATCGGATCGCACGGCAAAGCGGGTTTTTCGACGCGCGGCCGATCGGCGGCCTCGACGCGATCGAGCAGCATGTCCTCGGGCAGCGCCAGCACCACCGGGCCGGGGCGCCCGGACATCGCGACGTTGTAGGCGCGCGCGACATATTCGGGGATGCGGCGCGCGTCGTCGATGCGGGCGGCCCATTTCGCGATGGGCGAAAACATCGCCTCGAAATCGATCTCCTGGAACGCCTCGCGGTCGCGCGTTCCCCGATCGACATCGCCGACGAACAGGATCATCGGCTGCGAATCCTGCCGAGCGACATGGACGCCGATCGCGGCGTTGGTCGCGCCCGGCCCGCGCGTGACGAAGGCGATGCCCGGCCGCCCCGTCATCGCCCCGTCGGCGCACGCCATGAAGCCGACGCCGCCCTCCTGCCGGCAAACGACGAGATCGATCGCGGGCGTATCGTGGAGCGCGTCGAGCACGGCGAGGAAGCTCTCGCCGGGCACGGTGAAGATGCGGTCGCAGCCCTGGGCTGTGAGCTGGTCGACCAGGATGCGGCCGCCGGTGCGTTCTTGCGTCATGAAGAGCCCCTAGCCCCGCAATGGGGCACCCCGCAACGCTCAGTCCATCGCGTTGGCGAGGATCGCCAGCTCCTCGTTCGACACCGGCTGGCCGAGCGCATCGGTCTGCGCCGCGGCCTGGTTGCCCCGCGGCTCGGGCGCCTGCGCGGTGCCGGCTACCTCGACCGCGGTCCACAGGATGCCGGCCGCCCAGAGCAATGCCGCCCAGCGGCTGCGGAAGATGCGGCTCGAAATCATGCACGGCGTCGTAGCGCGGTCGGGCTAACCGCACGCTTCGAGGTGCGGTTAACGCCGCCCTCATTGACCGGCCGCCGCCGCCGCGCCTATGCCCCGCGCCAACAGTGGAGGACTCGCGATGAAGAAGCTCTATCCGAACGCCGAGGCCGCGCTCGACGGCGTGCTGTTCGACGGCATGACGATCTGCGCGGGCGGGTTCGGGCTGTGCGGCATCCCCGAGCGGCTGATCGACGCGATCCAGGCCTCGGGCGTGAAGGATCTGACCATCGCTTCCAACAATGCGGGGATCGACGGCGAGGGGCTCGGCAAGCTGCTGCGCAGCCGCCAGGTGAAAAAGATGATCTCCTCCTATGTCGGCGAGAACAAGGAGTTCGAGCGCCAGTTCCTCGCAGGCGAGCTGGAGGTCGAGTTCTGCCCGCAAGGGACGCTCGCCGAGCGCTGCCGCGCGGGCGGGGCGGGCATCCCCGGCTTCTATACGCGCACCGGCGTTGGCACGCAGGTTGCCGAGGGCAAGGAGACCAAGATGTTCGACGGCGAGGAATTCGTGCTGGAGCGCGGCATCCGGGCGGACCTTTCCATCATCAAGGGCTGGAAGGCCGACGAGGCGGGCAACCTGTTGTTCCGCAAGACGGCGCGCAACTTCAACCAGCCGATGGCGACCGCGGGCAAGATCTGCGTCGCCGAGGTGGAGGAGGTGGTGCCGGTGGGCGCGCTCGACCCCGATCAGGTCCACCTGCCCGGCATCTACGTCAACCGCCTGATCCTGGGCGCGCCCTATGACAAGCGGATCGAGTTCGTGACGACGCGGGAGCGCGCGGCCGCGTGAGGGCGGCACTGCCCCTGATGGCGCTTGCGGGCGCCGCGATGCTGCTGGAGGGCTGCGTCGCGGCGGTGCCGGGGCTGGCCGCGGCGGCGATCGCGCGCCAGCGGTTCATGGGCGACGATCACGGCGCCGACCGAAAACCCGCCGCCGCCGCCGATTCGTCGCTCACCTATGTCGGCCCGGTCGGCAGCGTGCCGGCGAGCATTCCGGTGCCGCCCGGCATGCAATATCTCTACGGATCGGGCGAAGCGGCGGCCCTGAGCCTCCAGACCTATCGCGCGCTCGACACCTATCTGATGGCGCGCGCGTCCGATCGCAGCATCGGGCATGAGGTGCAGTCGGTGGTGTTCGCCAAGGGCTCGACGCTCGCCAAGCCGGTGTTCGAGCCGTGCGACGGCAAGCCGCTCGCGGTGGTGTTCGACGTGGACGAAACGGCGATCCTCAACCTCGGTTTCGAGGCCGATCAGGCGAAGCGCGGCGGCGTCTATGACGATCAGCGCTGGTCGCGCTGGGAGCAGACGGGCGGCGGCAAGGTGGCGCCCGTCCCCGGTGCGCTCGACGCGGTGGAGATCGCGCGCAAGGCGGGCGTCACGGTGATCTTCAACTCGAACCGCTCGCTCGCCAATGCCGATGCGACCGCGGCGATGCTGAAGGCGGCCGGATTCGGCGAGGTGCACTATGGCGACACGCTCTGGCTCGCCGGGCCGGGCGAAAGCGGCAAGGACGCGCGGCGCTGGCGGATCTCGCAGAAATACTGCGTGATCGCGCAGGTCGGCGACCAGCTCGGCGACTTCACCGACCTGTTCAACACGACGACGCCCAATGTCGATGCGCGCCGCCGCCTCGCGATGAGCCGCGAGGTCGAATGGCTGTGGGGGCTGGGCTGGTTCCTGCTGCCCAACCCGGTCTATGGCAGCGCGCTCAAGGGAAATTTCAACGAGGTCTTCCCCACCGACAAGCAATGGACCGATCCGGCGGCCACCGCGCCGGCCCCGGCCGCGACCACCACCAACGGGAGTGTGAACTGATGCCCTGGACCCGCGACGACATGGCCGCGCGCGCCGCGAAGGAGCTGCGCGACGGCTTTTACGTGAACCTCGGCATCGGCATCCCGACGTTGGTGGCGAACCACATCCCCGAAGGCGTCGAGGTGACGCTTCAGTCCGAGAACGGGATGCTGGGCATCGGGCCGTTCCCCTACCCGGACGAGGTCGATCCCGACCTGATCAACGCCGGCAAGCAGACGGTGAGCGAGCTGGACCGGACGGTCTATTTCAGTTCGGACCAGAGCTTCGCGATGATCCGCGGCGGGCATATCGACCTCGCCGTGCTCGGTGCGATGGAGGTGGCCGAGACGGGCGATCTCGCCAACTGGATGATCCCGGGCAAGATGATCAAGGGGATGGGCGGCGCGATGGACCTGGTCGCGGGCGTGAAGAAGATCATCGTCGTGATGGAGCACACCTCCAAGCACGGCGAGCCCAAGTTCATCCCCCAATGCACGCTGCCGCTGACGGGCAGGAACGTGGTCGACATGATCGTCACCGATCTGTGCGTCTTCCAGCGGGCGGACCATCACAGCCCCTTCCGGCTGATCGAACTGGCGCCGGGCGTGACCGAGGAGGAAGTCGCGGCGAAGACGACCGCAACATACGAGGTGGCGCTGGCGGCGGCGTGATCCATCCCCGTCACCCCAGCGGAAGCTGGGGTCGCTCTATTGCAGAAAAGACCCAGCTTTCGCTGGGGTGACGAAAAAGCGTGCGATTGCCCGCCGCCACAACTGTATTGCATAAACAATACACTCGCTTAAGATGGCGCCATAACGATGCTTCTCCTCACGCTCGCCGTGCTCGCCCAGGCCCCCGACCGCGATTGGGCGCAGACGCTCCGCGCCGACGCGCGGGCGATGCATGACGACATCGCCGCCAACCATCCCGGCCCCGTCAACGCGCTCGACCCCGATTTTTCGACGCGCAACGATGCCGCGCTCGCGCTGACGCTGAAGCGCGCAGATAAGGTGCGCGGCTTTCCCGGGTATTTCTACGCGATGAAGGCCTATGCCGCATCGTTCGAGGACGGCCATCTCAACGTCCGCTCGACCGAGGAGGCACCCGAACGCTCCGCGCAATGGCCGGGCTTCCTCACCGGTTTCGACGGCGACCGGCAGGTCGTGCTGACGCGCGAGGATGGCGCACCGGTGCCGCTCGGCGCGGTGCTTCGGGAATGCGACGGCCGCCCGGCCGATGCGCTGGCGGCGGCGAATGTCGGTGCGTTCGAGGGGCGATGGTTCCTTGCCTCGCGACGGGTGCGGCGTGGCGGGCTATTGTTCGTCGATCAGGGCAACCCCTTCGTGGCGCGGCCGTCGCGCTGCACTTTCGCGGTGGACGGCGAGGAGCATGTCGTGGCGCTCGACTGGAAACCGATCGGCGCCGACGCGCTGGCGGCACGGCTGCGCGACACGAGCGAGGTCGTGCGCGAGCCGATCGGTGCGCGCACCTTCGCCGACGGGACGCGCTGGTTCACGCTCTCCGGCTTCGACGGCGATCCCGAGTCGGCCGATGCCAGGGCGCTGACGCCGCTGATCGACGCGATGGCGCGGGATCGCGCCGCGATCGCCGCCGCCCCGCGCATCGTGTTAGACCTGCGCGGCAACAATGGCGGTTCGTCGGACTGGTCAGCGCAGATCGCTGCAATCCTGTGGGGCAGGCAGCGGGTCGAGGCGATCGAGGGATCGAGCGGGGTCGATTGGCGCGCCTCGGCGGACAATGTCGCGACGCTCACCGAGTTCGGGCGGCACATGGCCGAGTCGCCCGGCACGTCGGACGACATGAAGGCGTTCATCAAGGCGACCGTGGACGGCATCACGGCCGCGCACGCCAAAAGCGAGCCGCTGTGGCGCTATGTCGAGCCCGATCTGCCGAAGACGCCCGGCACGCCGCCCGCGCCGCCCGCGCCGCCCGCCGGCCCGGTCTATTTCGTCACCGACAGCGGCTGCGCGTCGGCCTGTCTCGACGCCGCCGATCTGTGGAAGGCGCTGGGCGCGATCCAGGTGGGGCAGGAGACGAGCGCCGACACGCTCTACATGGACGTGCGGCAGGATGTGCTGCCGAGCGGCATGATGCGGGTTTCGGTGCCGATGAAGGTCTATCGGGGCCGCGAGCGCGGCGCGAACGAGCCGCTGAAGCCCGCGCATTCCTATCCGGGGGACCTGCGCGACACCGATGCATTGGAGACGTGGATCGTGACGCTGCCGGAGAATCGCTGATGCATGTGCTGCTTACGGGTGCGACCGGCTGGCTCGGGCGATTCCTCGCGCCGATGCTGCGCCATGCGGGGCATGCCGTCACCGGCTTCGACATCGCGCCGGGGCCGGACACGACCATCGTCGGCTCGGTCGCCGACCGGGCGCTCGTCGATCGGACGTTCGCCGAAGGCATGTTCGATGCGGTGATCCACGCCGGCGCGCTCCACAAGCCCGATATCGCCCGCACTCCGGCGCAGGCGTTCGTCGATGTGAATGTCACCGGCACGCTCAACCTGCTCGAAGCGTCGGCGGCGGCGGCGGTGGGGCGGTTCGTCTTCACCTCGACCACCTCGCTGATGATCTCCGAAGCGATCCGCGCCGGGCTAGGTGAGGAAGCCGTGTGGATCGACGAGAATCTGGCGCCGCTTGCGCCGCGCAACATCTACGGCATCACCAAGCTCGCGGCCGAGCAGCTCTGCCGCCTTGCCCATCAGCGCGACGGATTGCCGTGCGTCGTGCTGCGCACCGCGCGCTTCTTCCCCGAGGAGGACGACACGCACCGCGCGCTGTCGGGCGAGAACATGAAGGCGAACGAACTGCTCCATCGCCGGTTGACCGTCGAAGACGCCGCGGCGGCGCATCTGGCGGCGCTCGACCGCGCGCCTGAACTCGGCTTCGACACCTTCATCGTCTCGGCGCCGACGCCGTTCGCTCCGGCGGATATGCGTGCGCTGCGGACCGACGCGGCCGCGATCATCGAGGGCTATTTCCCCGAAGCGCCTGCGCTCTATGCCCGCAAAGGCTGGTCGCTGCCGCGCACGATCGACCGCGTTTACGATTCCGGGCGCGCCGAGCGCGTCCTTGGGTTTGTCTGCCGCACCGATTTCGCAGCCGTGCTCGCCGCGTTGCGCGACGAGGCGCCGCTTCCCTTCGCGCATGATGCGGATTACGTCTCACCTGCCCTCGGTGTCTTGACCGAATAGGTCGGGCCACCCCCGCTTTCGCGAGGGCAGGCAAGTCCGGCATGACGGTGAAAAATGTGAACTTCGGCAGGTTTGGGCAGCCCTGTCTCCGCGGCGACGACTGGACGATCCCCGATCTACGCCGCCTTCGCCTCCACCGTCTCGCTTGCCTCCAGCCATTCGGCCTCGGCGGCGTCGATGCGGTCCTGCAGCGCGGCGCGGCGCTTCATCAGGTCGGTCATGGTGAGGCGGGCGAGCGCGGGCGTGGCGCTCGCGGGATCGAACATCGCGCGATCGATCGCGCTGCGCTCGGCGGTCAGCGTCGCGGTTTCGGTCTCCAGCTCGCGGATGCGCTTGCGCAGCGCCTTGTCGCGCTCGCGCTGCTCGGCGGCGGCGCGGCGGTCGTCCTTGCGGCTCGCCTTGGATTTGCCCTCGGCCTTGGCGCCGTCGCCGGCCAGCACCAGCGCGATATAATCGTCGAGGCTGCCGTCGAACTCGCGCGCGGTGCCGCCGTCGACCAGCACCAGCCGGTCGGCGGTCATCTCCAGCATGTGGCGGTCGTGGCTCACCACCACCACTGCGCCCGAATAGGCGTTGAGCGCCTGCACCAGCGCCTCGCGCGCATCGACGTCGAGATGGTTGGTCGGCTCGTCGAGGATCAGCATGTGCGGCGCGTCGCGCGTGATGAGCGCGAGCGCGAGCCGCGCGCGCTCGCCGCCCGAGAGCTTGCCCACTTTCGTCGTCGCCTTGTCGCCCGAAAAACCGAACCGGCCGAGCTGCGCGCGCACCGCGGCCGGGCTCGCGCCCGCCATCGTGCGCGTCATGTGATCGAGCGGAGTGTCGGCCGCGTCGAGCTCCTCGACCTGATATTGGGTGAAATACCCCACCTTCATCTTGCCCGTCGCCGACATGCCGCCCTCCATCGGCGCGAGCTGCGCGGCGAGCAGGCGGGCGAGTGTGGTCTTGCCGTTGCCGTTGCGGCCGAGTAGCGCGATGCGATCGTCGGGGTCGAGGCGCAGGTTGAGGCGGCGCAGCACCGGCGTCTCGCCATAGCCGACGCTCGCCATATCGAGCGTGATCAGCGGCGGGCGCAGCTCGGTAGGGTCGGGGAAATCGAACGAGAGCGAGGGATCGTCGGCGAGCTCGGCGATCGGCTGCATTCGCGCGAGCGCCTTGGCGCGCGACTGCGCCTGCTTGGCGGTCGAGGCGCGCGCCGAGTTACGCGCGATATAGTCCTGCAGCTTGGCGCGCTGCGCATCCTGATTGGCCCTGGCGGCGGCGAGCTGCGCCATCCGCTCGGCGCGCTGGCGC
This sequence comes from uncultured Stakelama sp., assembly GCA_964639855.1. Taxonomy (GTDB): domain Bacteria; phylum Pseudomonadota; class Alphaproteobacteria; order Sphingomonadales; family Sphingomonadaceae; genus Sphingomonas. Next base: position 10,112 of record CAZXFY010000066.1, read on the forward strand.
TCGAACGCGTCATAGCCGCCGGGATAGAGCGTCAGCTTGCCGCCCTGCAGGTGCAGGATGTGATCGACGACGTTGTTGAGGAAATCGCGCTCGTGGCTGACGATCAGGATCGTCGCGCGATAGCTTTTGAGGAAATCCTCGAGCCACAGCACCGCTTCGAGATCGAGGTGGTTCGAGGGTTCGTCGAGCAGCAGCACGTCGGGCTGCGAGAACAGGAGCGCCGCGAGCGCGACGCGCATCCGCCAGCCGCCCGAATAGCTGTCGAGCGGGCGCGCCTGCATCTCCTCATCGAAGCCGAGCCCGACCAGGACGCGCGCGGCGCGCGCGGGCGCGGCATAGGCGTCGATCGCGAGCAGCCGCTCGTGCACCTCGGCGAGGCGGTGGGCGTCGTCGTGGCAGGTCTCGCTCTCGGCCATCAGCGCGGCGCGTTCGACGTCGGCGGCGAGCACCGTCTCGAACGGGGTCGCGGCGCCCGCGGGGGCTTCCTGCGCGACATAGCCGAGCCGCGCGCCCCTTGGCATCTCGACGGCGCCGTCATCGGCTTCGAGCAGGCCCGCGATCACGCGCACCAGCGTCGATTTGCCCGCGCCGTTGCGCCCGATCAGCCCGACGCGGCTCCCCGGCGGCAGCGCCGCGCTGGCGCCGCCCAGGATCGTGCGGCCGCCGAGCCGCACCGTGATGCCGTTGATGTTGAGCATGGCCGCGCGCCTAGCGCATCGGGGCTGCCGGTTGAACCGATTTCTGGCGGCGGCTCACGTGCGCCGATAGCGGAAGTACCAGACCTCGTGCCCGTGCCGCCGCGCCTTGCGTTCGTACCGGGTCTCGGGCCAGTCGGCGGGGCGGTCGAGGAAATCGCGCGGCTCGTGCGCGAGCCAGTCGAAGTCGCGGCGGCCGTTCATCACCATCATCGACCAGCGGCAATAGGTGGGATCGTCGGTGCCGAGCCGGAACTCGCCGCCGGGTTTGAGCTTCGCCGCGATCAGATCGAGCGGGCCGGGATTGACCATCCGGCGCTTGGCGTGGCGCGCCTTGGGCCAGGGATCGGGATGGAGGAGGTAGACGCGCTCCAAAGACGCATCGGGCAGCCGATCGAGCACGCTGAGCGCGTCGCCCATGTGGAGCCGAACGTTGGCAAGCCCACGCTCGCGGATATGCCCGAGCGCGCCGACGACGCCGTTGAGGAACGGCTCGCAGCCGATGAACCCCACGCCCGGCCGCGCCTCCGCCTGCGCCGCGAGATGCTCGCCCGCGCCGAAGCCGATCTCGAATTCGAGCGGCCGATCGTCGCCGAACAGCGTCGCAGCGTCGACCGCCCCCGTCTCGGGCACCGACACCTCGGGCAGCAGCTCCTCGACGAGCGCCGCCTGGCCTGCGCGCAATTTGTGCCCCTGGCGGCGGCCGTAGAGCCGGCGAATGGTGGTCGGATCGTTCATCGCGCGCCTATGGCAGGCCGGAGCCGCCCCTGCCAAGCCGGTCAATCGGGTTTGAAATCCGTCGGCTCAATATGCGCGCCATCGACGATCCAGAGGCGCTTGTTGGCGGTTGTCATCACTCCGATCGGAAGATGCGCGGCGAGCGAGGTGAAGACATGGATCTCGGTTGGGACGGGATCGAGGAGGTGCGTGACGAAGAACATTTCCGGCTTCTTCCCGTCGCCCTCGGGCGGCGACATCATCAGGCAGGAGTTTGCGAAACTGCGAACGTCGCCCACGGTACCGTCGGGGGCGATCGCGACACGATAATGGCCGCCGAGCGGGAAGCGCTTCAGGTCCGGTTGCGGCGTCAGCAGGTAAACCAGAACGGCGCCATCGGGCTGTTCGGGCGGCAGGACGACGGTGTTGGGGCGCTGCGGCGAGCACATCTTCGCCTCGGCCTTGCCGAACGCCTCGAGCGCGGCGCGTCGTGCACGAATGAGCCGTAGCCGCTCCGCGCTCAGCGCACGATCGTCATCCGGCCCAAGAACCTTACTATCGACGAGCGCTCCGCTTCGGAAATGCGCTTCATAAACGGCATGCGGCTGCTGCGGATCGCGATCGAAGAAGATTGCGGTCGGCCCGCCGACCGGGCCATCGACGATCCAGCCGCCGACGCTCGATGCCGCATCGGGAAGCTTGGCGAGCATGTCGTCGGTCGCGTGCCAGGCTGCCTGATCGTATGCGTAGATCAGCGCGCCGCGTTCTTCCGCGAGATCGATCGCAGCCTGCTGCTCGGGTGCGACCGTAATCGTTTGCGCTGCCGAAGGTGCGCTTACGACCAGCGTCGCGACCGCCACCATCATCGTCAGGATACGCATGAGCCCGCCCCCTCCCGCGTGCGGCAGGAGGGTAGCGGATTTCAGCGCCGCCGCAAGCGGTTACGCCACGGCTTCCTTGAGCTTGTCGACCAGATCCGTCCGCTCCCAGGTGAACAGGTCGCCTTGCGGCGCGCGGCCGAAATGGCCGTAGGCGGCGGTCTTGGAGTAGATCGGCGCGTTGAGGCCGAGATGGTTGCGGATGCCTTTGGGGGTCAACCGCACGAGCTGCGGGAGCACCTCTTCCAGCTTCGATTCGGGAACCGTGCCCGTGCCGTGCGTATCGACATAGACCGACAGCGGCTCGGCGATGCCGATCGCATAGGAAAGCTGGATCGTGCAGCGCCGCGCGAGGCCCGCCGCGACGACGTTCTTGGCAAGGTAGCGCGCGACATAGGCGGCCGAGCGGTCGACCTTGGTCGGGTCCTTGCCTGAAAACGCGCCGCCGCCGTGCGGGGCCGCGCCGCCATAGGTGTCGACGATGATCTTGC
>CAZXFY010000067.1:0-12815 GCA_964639855.1 uncultured Stakelama sp.
TGCACATCGCCGCCTATTCGCACCTGCTCGACACGATCGGCATGCCCGAGAGCGAATATGGCGCCTTCCTCGAATACGCGGAAATGAAGGACAAGCACGATTACCTCCAGCGCTTCGGCGTCGACACCGATGAGGACATCGCCAAGACGCTCGCGATGTTCGGCGGCTTCACCGAGGGGCTCCAACTCTTTGCCAGCTTCGCGATGCTGATGAACTTCCCGCGCTTCAACAAGATGAAGGGCATGGGCCAGATCATCTCGTGGAGCGTGCGCGACGAGAGCCTGCACTGCGAGGGCATCATCCGCCTGTTCCACGCCTTCGCCAAGGAGCGCGACTGCCTCACCAAATCGGTCAAGGACGACATCATCGACCAGTGCCAGACGACCGTGCGGCTGGAGGACGCCTTCATCGACCTCGCCTTCGAGATGGGCCCGGTCAACGGCATGACGCCCAAGGAGATCAAGAAGTACATCCGCTACATCGCCGACTGGCGGCTGGGCCAACTCGGCTTGAAGCCCATCTACCTGATCGACGAGCACCCCCTCCCCTGGCTCGCCCCGCTCCTGAACGGCGTCGAGCACGCCAACTTCTTCGAACAGCGCGCCACCGAATATTCCAAGGCCGCGACGCGGGGGAATTGGAACGAGGTGTGGGACAGCTTCGACAAGCGCCAGAAGGCGAAGGCGGGGCCGGCAGCGAATGAGGAGGACGAGGGCGACGGGGATATGTTCGACAAGGCGGGGATTGCGGCGGAGTAGGAGATATGAGGGGGGATGATGTCTAACTATCAAGCACGTTTTGACGAGGCAGCAATAGAAGCTCGCCGCCTCGTCGTAAATAATGGCGGTGAGATTCGGAATATCTTGCCTCAATTCTATGGAACAGATTTCGATAGACTTACCAAATCGATCTCTTCCTTGCTGGAACGTATCGACAAAGGAAGTGTCGACCATGCGGAGTATTTAGCGCACTCTAGCGGAAATGTAGGCGATCTATCTGTAAATGTTATCGAAGGCATACCCGCCTCACTTGAATCGGGCGCATCGCATTTTGTACAAACAACGCTGCCCACGTTACTTTTATGTGAAGAACGCCTTCAGAAGGCGGTTGGAAATTATTACTATAAAGTCAAAACAATTAGAAATAGGCAGCTTACAGAAATACAAAAGCTCGCCGAAGAGGCACTTAAATACAGAAATGAAGCTTTAGGCGCCAAAAAAGATTCGATAGAGATTCAAGAATCTTCCCAAAGTGCGCTTGAAGTCATTGAGAACAAAAAGGAAACAATCAATGCTGCATATGAGAAAGTAGGCGAGATTCGGAATCTTGTTGAAAAGCTGGCATCAGGCGATGGGCGCGGGAAATCTCTAGAATCGCTCAAACGTCGAGCAGAGGAAAAGCTAAGTTCAATAGAGGACGTTTTGGCAAACGCCTCTAAGGCGTCGTCGTTGGCCTCTGAATCTATAGAATCTCTAAATTCTGCATTATCAGAGATAGAAGAGGCGCAGAAAGAAATAGAAACGACAAAGATCGAAGCTAAATTAGTCATGGGCCTTTCTAGTCAGGCAGGTTTAGCGAACTCATATTTACAAGAAAGCAGGAAATTAGCTCGTAGATCATATATTTTCACCGCTATACTATATATTACATCACTTTGCGCCGCTGCAATCGCGGCACTTTACGTCCTTCCAAGCCTTGAGCATACCATTTCCAATGATGCAGGTTCGTTTCTTGAACGGGCGATTCCGACCACTATGTTGCGCGCAACTGTCTTAGCTCCACTTGTTTACGTGATATATTTTACAACTCGGCAAATTTCATCATTGGAAACACTTCGCATGGATTACGCGGAAAAGGCTGCTGCCTCTCTCGCGTATTCCGGTTATAAAGGTGAAATGTCTGAAGATGGATCATTACTCGAACGCCTGCGTAGCAGCTTGTTGCTAAAATTTGCTGAACACCCGGAGCGCCTCCTCAGGAAGCGGCCGGTAACCGATACTATAAAAGTTGAAACTCCGGGATTTTCGGCATCGAGTGTTAGCTCAGAAGTTGCCGAAGAGGATGAGTAAATTGACACTTTATACTTGAAGAGAACGCACGGAATGACTATTCGGCCTAATACTACACCCAAGACCCGCAGCTCTCTTCGAATTACGAGACAGTTTACTAATTCCGAGCTGGCGATGCGGAGCTGCAGCGTAGGGGTGCTATTTTACTCATCCGCAGGTTGAGATAGTCCTGTTTCAATGCCTCGCTCAGTTGTCAGGTATGAAAGCATTCCCGCCGATGCCACTCAAGGTAACGCGCGTGCGGCCGATGCGCGTTTGAAGCCGGCAATCGCGCCTTGCGATCACCGTAAATCAGCTTCGACACGCCCTCGACATCGTTGATGTTCCGGGACAGCAGGATTTCCCCCTCGTCGCTTAGGGAGAGCAGCCCGCGATCGAACATCCAATGCACCGTGCCCGAAAGTGCGATCCCGTTGTTGACCACATCCGGCCCGCCGCCTTCAACACTCATAATATGCGCCGCCTGCGCTTCGGCTCTGCCGCCGCCGTTGATCAGCTTCATTCCCGTCAACGCGCACCGGCAATCGTACGCGTCGAGAACGCGCTTGCGAAACTGCCGGTCCCACGGTGCGGTTGACCAGCATGGTCGCCCTGTCGACCGGCCCTTCCCACGCGACCCGTTCCTCGTGAAGCCTGTTCGGCACCGGCTCACGGTCGTCAATCCGGGGGAGAAGCTCGTCGTCATCGATCAGCCCAAGACCGACGATGCGATTGAAATCTTCGTCGGAGATCGGCCGAATGGATTGGATCGCGCGCCCGTTATTCAACCGCCCGTCGGGGTTCAGAAGTCCACGCTCCACCGCCCGGCCGTCCAACTGAAAGGGCACGTCGCGCCCGAACTCCAGATAGGAGCCGGGTTCGATAAGCCCCAGATACATGCCTTCGTTCGCCGGATCGGAAACGATCCTCTCGAACTTTGCGACGGCATAATATCCACGCGGTCCGGCGCGTCTGGGCTCCTGATAGATGATCCAATTGCCCACGATCTTCGCGGCATTCGCCATCCACCGTTGCGGGAAGCGATAGAAGCGTTCCGGCTCGTCCTGGTAGATCGAATGCGATCCGATGACGAACACGCCCTTGCTCGTCCCATTCCGCAAGGAATCGAGTGCAGCGCCTTTCCACCGATAGGTGCCCTGATCGATAAACTCGAGCAGCCCTGTGTCACGCAACTGCTGCAATTCGCGACTCAGCGTCTGGTGAGGGGTTGCTCCGGCGGACCCGGTGTCCGCCACAATGGCGTCGAGCTGAGTGTCCATCAGCGCCTGCCGCGTGAATATCGCGGAGCCGGTCTCTGCCACATGGCGGCGCACGGCATTCGTCACCGCTTCGGACCAACTTCTACCGGCCACCAATTGCCCCCGTCTTATGATCTGGCATCCTAATCAGATGGACAGCACCGGCAAGCGCAGCATTTTCGCCTGCGAGCCTGCAGACTGCCGATCACTGGGGAAAGGCCGATCGATGAAGGTCGAATATGTCTGCGCCTATTGCGGCAGCAACGAGATTTCCCGCGACGCATGGGCCGATTGGGACACCGGAACCCAGCAATGGGTACTCGGCGCCATCTTCGATTACGCCCATTGCCACCGCTGCGAGAGTGAAACTTCGCTCGAAGAACGCGCTGTACCCAAACCAGAACCAAAGAAGCAGCCAACGCCACCGAAATGACGCCCCTCAACACCACGGCGCCCGTCGCCCGCCCCACTCGCGCGCCAGTCCTTCGCGCACCAGCACCCCACCCAGCGAGTGCCCGTCGCGCTCCACGATCCGAAGTTTGCGCCCGTAGCGATCGACATCGCGGTCTATCGGCACCAGCATCACCGGCCCGGCGTTGAGCAGCGCCCGTAGCCGCGTGGTCGCCGCATTGCCCAGCCGTGCCTCGCGGGCGCAGCGCGGCGGGTGGGTTTCGGGGGCATCGATGTCGGCGACGCGTACCTTCTCGCCGTCGATCCAGAAGGTGTCGCCATCAACCACGCAATCCACGCCGCCGCCGCTGAAGCACAGCCCGAAATGCCGCGCCGCCATCGGCGTGCCGTCGGCCCGCGGCGTCATCAGCGCGTGCGCTTCCGCCTTCACCCGGTCGGCCGTCGCCGCCGCCGTGCCTAGCATGTGCGCGGCGCGATCGGGCATAGCGATCGCGAGTCCCAGCGTGACGCCGAGCGCCGTCATCGCCGCCACGTTCCACGCCCAGCCTCCCGGTCGGCTGCGGCGCGCAGGCGAGCGCCTCGCCCGGAACGGCACGACCCGCCCCAGCGAAGACCGGCGCGCCCGCGCGCGATGGAAGTCCGTATCGTGCTTCATCGTCCTTCGGGCGCGATCCTGCGCCTCGAACGTCACCAAATCCTTGCCGGCGCGTCGTGTCAGTGCTCAACCGGCGCCGTTCCGGACCGATCGGCCGCTTGTCGCCTCCGCCGTGGCGCTATCGTGCCTGATCGGCGCACCATCGCCGCATTGCCGACGAAGCCCGGCCGCGTGGGTCCCCGCGCGCCTCACGTCGGCGAGCACATGATCGACCCGGTCGTAACGGGCATAAGGGCCGGTGCGCAGCGTGAGCGTGTTCCCCGGGGCCGGCGCGCAACGCCGCGAGCGGCACCGCCCGACCGGACCTGCGCTGTCCTATACGAACCATTTCGGTTATTCGGATTGTCTTGCATGAGGAAGGAAGGGACTCGCAATGCGATGGGATCACCGTCGCACGGCGGCCACCCGGAACCGCACGGCGCGCCACGCGCCGACCTCCCACGAAGCCCCCACTCTCCGGCGGAGCAACGCAACCTCATCCTCGTCGATGTCGCCGCCCTGCCTTCCGCGGCCGCTCGCCCGGCCGACGCTCGCGCTGCTCCATTCGTCCAGGGCGCTACCCTGCACGACGGTCAACTTGGTCAACTTTGCCCGCCACGCATGAAGCACCGCCGCGCCCCAGCCGCGCTCGTAAAAGCCCGCGCAAATCCTGAAAAACCGATATGGTTATATCGTGCAAGGGCATCGTTCGCAGGATCGAGCAAAGTTGACTCGCCTCTTCGCCCCACCGCACCCGTTACGCGCGACCCTTCCCCCGCTCGTGCGTTGTCCCCGCATGGTCCAGGTCAGCTCGTCGGTGATGAACAAGGTCGAATACGATCCCGCGCGGCGGCGGCTCGCGATCCGGCTCAACCATGGCGGCTGGTACACCTATCTCGGCGTGCCCGCGCGGATCGCCGAGGGGCTGGTCGCCGCGCCCTCGCTCGGCCGCTATTTCCATGCCCGCATCCGCGACCGGTTCCCCTTCCTCCGCCGCCGCGCCTGAAGGGGTTGGAGGGGCTGTCCTACACGCCCGAATCCTGTCATCGTGCGCGAGCCGCAGGCTCCATCGCCCTCGCCACCCGCAACAAGGGCGTTTCCGCGCAACCTTCGCCAACTTAGCCCAACCGCAGCGGCCGGAGCCCCCTATTTCCGCCGAGTCGTCTTGCGTTGCACCTTGCGCGCCTTGCGAACCGTCTTGCCCGGCGCCGGCGCGGCCCGCTCGACGACGACGGTCTTGCCCGGCCGCTCGACGACATAGGTCTTGCCTGGATGTGTGGTCGTGGTCGTCGTCACCGTCCGCGCGCAGGGCGGGATCGTCACCCTCGTCTCGGTGGCGGGCGGATAGAACCAGCCGCCATCGACCACGCCCGCGCAATCGCCGACGCAGGTCGTCGTCACCCGCGCGCCCTCCACCGGCACCCCGCCACGCGTCACCGCGACATGGGGGTAGCGCATTCCGGCCGGCGGCGGAGGCGGTGGCGGCGGGGGAGGCCCCATCCCGTCGTCCCAACCATCCTCGACCGCGTCCCGATAGCCGTCGTCATAACCCCGATCGTAGGAACCCCAATCCACGTCACCGCGGCTGTCCCACACCTGCCCGGTCGCATCGATCAGCACTGCATCGTCGTAATAACGCGACCAGCGATAGCCGTCGGGCGGCGCGGGCAGACCGTATTCGGCCCAGTCCGGCACGCCCCAACCCGGCGACACCCAATAGGAAGGCAGCGTCCAGCCGCGCACCGGCCGCCGATACGCTGCCCAGCCGCCGGGCGCGCGCACGCCGCCATACCAGCGGCCGTGAACAGTTCCGCCCCAGCGCGGCCCCTGTCCGTTCCAGTGCCAGGAGCCGCCCGGCCGCCCCTGCCACTGCCCGCCGCCATGATGCTGCGCCAAGGCCGGCGCCGCCAGGACGGCGCCTGCGCCCGCCGCGACGATCAAGAGCCTCCGCATGTCCCCGTCTCCCGCCTTGCGCCCCCGCGCTCCGCTCGCCCTGCCGATTACCACGGCGGGCATGGCGCAGAAAGCGCAGCCGAGTCCCGATCTGGGTCAGGCGAGCCGCGGCCCCAGCAGCGCCGCGATTTGCCGGCACCCCACCGCATCCTCCGCATCGAACCGACGGACGTGCGGGCTGTCGAGGTCGAGCACGCCGATCAGCCGATCCCCGTGCACGATCGGCACGACAAGCTCGGACGCGCTCGCCGCATCGCAGGCGATGTGCCCCGCAAAGGCGTTCACGTCCTCGACGAGCTGCGTGGTGCGCGTCGCCGCCGCGATCCCGCACACGCCACTTCCCAGCGCGATGCGAATGCACGCCGCCTTGCCCTGGAACGGCCCGAGCACGAGCTCACCGTCAACCAGTCGATAGAATCCCGCCCAATTGAGATCGGGCAGGAACTGCCAGATCGCCGCGGAGACATTGGCCATATTGGCGATCGCGTCGGGTTCGTCCGCCGTCAGCGCGTCGATCGCTGAAAGGAGATCGCGATAAAGCTCGGCCTTGGAGCCGGCGGTCACATCGAAAGCGTACATGGTCAGTCCATTTTCACCCTGCCGCGCCCGGCCTTCACAGCGCTGCGGCTCTTCTTGGCATCGACGCGCTTTGCCTTGGCAGCGCGGCTCGGCTTGGTCGGCCGCCGCTTCGCCGGCCGTTCGTGCGCCTTGGCGAGCAGCTCGGCAAGCCGTTCGCGCGCATCGGCGCGGTTCGCCTCCTGCGTGCGGTATCGCCGCGCGGTCAGCACCAGTTCGCCGCCGCTCGTCAGCCGGCTGCCCGCGAGCGTCTTCAAACGCTGGTATACGTCGGGCGCGAGCCCCAGTCGAAACACGTTCACGCGAAGCTGGCAGGCCGTCGCGACCTTGTTGACGTTCTGCCCGCCCGGCCCGGTGGCGGCAAGGAAGCGCTCCTCGATCGCATCATCGGGAATGTCAGCCATCGAACCCCGCCTCGCGGAACCGCTCCGGAAACGGCGCGGCGACGTCGATCGGCGGCTTGCCGTCGCGCACCACCACCAGCGAGTCGGCGTGGAGCAGGAACGCCCCGCTGCCCCGTCCATAAACCGGATCGCCCGACACCGGCGTTCCGAGCCCTTCGGCGGCATGGACGCGAATCTGGTGGGTGCGCCCCGTCTCGGGCACGAACTCGACCAGCGCGCGCCGGTCCTTGACGTCGAGCACCTTCCAGTGCGTCCGCGAGGGCTTGCCGTTCTTCGCACCCGTCATCCGCCAGCCGCGTTCGGCGCTGCTCACCTTGATGAGCGCCAGGTCGATCGTGCCGCCGTCGCGCTCGGGGATACCGTCCACCACCGCGACGTAGCGCTTCTGCACGCGGCCCTCCTCGAACGCACGTTGGAAGCGGCGGTGCGCCTTCGGGTTGCGCGAGAGGAGCAGGCAGCCCGACGTGTCGCGATCGAGCCGGTGCACGGGCTGCGGCCAGCGCTGGAAACCGAAGGTGAGGCTTTCGAGATGATTTTCGAGGCTCAACGAACCGTCGCGCGGCGGATCGACCGGCAGGCCAGAAGGCTTGTCGAGCACGATCGCCTCGGCGTCGATGAAGAGAACGCAGTCGCTGAGCATGGCGCGCTCTTGCCACCAAGCCGCGCCTCATGCCAGAGCCGCAGCCCTCCGACGGAACCCGTTTCGATGCTCCTTCGCCCCATGCTTGCGCTCGCCGCCCTCACTCTTTCGACCGCCGCTTCCGCCGGTCAGGTCGCGGACGGGCGCCTCTACGGCCATCTACCCTATCCCGAGGCAGACCGCTCGATGCTCGTCGAGGCGCCGGAGGGCTTCGCGCTGCGCCAGCCGTGCCTGATCCGCCGCGAGGTCCTGCCGGATCTGGTCGCATTGATCGCCGGGGCACGGGCGGCGGGGGTTGCGGGCACGGTGCAGGGCGTCTCGTGCTACCGCTCGCAGGCGCATCAGCGCGCGGTGTTCTGCGAGACCGATCCCGAAGGACGGCCGCGTTGTGAAGAACCCGCCCGCCGCGCGATGAGCGTCGCGCCGCCGGGGCATAGCGAGCATTCGACCGGCTATGCGATCGATTTCGGCACGCGCCCGTCGAACGGCTGCGCCGATGTCGAATATTGCTTCGATCTCACGCCGCTCGGCCAATGGCTGCTCGAGCATGCGACGGAATACGGGTTCGAGCTGTCCTTTCCATGGAAGAATCCGCAGGGCGTGACATGGGAGCCGTGGCACTGGCGCTGGGTCGGGCGATCGCGCGCCGAGCCGGGCGCCGCGGCGGCGCGACGGCTGTTCGCGACCGCGCGCGAGCGCTTCCCGGCCGACCCGCGTATTCCGAACCTCGTCATTCGCGTGGTGTCGCAGCCGCCGGTGCCGAAACCTCCGGCGGCTGCGCCGAACGGCTAGGCGGCGAGCTTCGCCGCAGTCTGGGCGATGCGCTTGCCCTGATAGCGCGCCCCGCCCAGATCGATATGGCTCGGCTGGCGGCTGCCGTCGCCGTCCGCGATCGTCGTCGCGCCATAGGGGGAGCTGCCGTGCACTTCCTTAACGCCCTGCTGGCCGGCATAGCCGTAATCGAGCCCGACCACCGCGAGGCCGAAATGCAGCAGGTTGGTGATGATCGAGAAGAGCGTCGTCTCCTGCCCGCCATGCTGGGTTGCGGTCGAGGTGAAGGCGCCGCCGACCTTGCCGTTGAGTTTGCCAGAGGCCCATAGGCCTCCCGCCTTGTCCAGGAACGCCGCCATCTGGCTCGGCATGCGGCCGAAGCGCGTCGGCGCACCGACGATGATCGCATCGTAATCGGCGAGTTCGTTGATGTCCTCGATCACGGGATGCGCGGTGTCGGCCTTGAAGCCGGCTGCTTTCACCACTTCGGGCGGCGCCGTTTCGGGGACGCGGCGGATATCGACCTCGGCGCCGCCCTCGCGCGCGCCTTCGGCCACCGCGTCCGCCATCTGCTCGATATGGCCGTAGGACGAATAATAGAGGACGAGGACTTTGGTCATTTGGGGCTCCTTTGATGAAGGGACGTCACCCCAGCGTAAACTGGGGTGACGGATAAGGTTACTCCGCGTCGACGAGAACGATTTCGGTATCGTCGAGCGCCGTGATCGTCACGGTCTGGCCGCCCGAAAGCGCGACGCCATCGCGGGCGTCGAAGCGTTGTCCGCCGATTTCGATCGCGCCGGTGGCGGGGACGAGATAGGCGTGGCGGCCCTCGCCGACACTGTGCGTCAGGCTTTCGCCGGCCCCGAGCGTCGCCCCGAGCACGCGGGCGTCGGCCCGGATCGGAAGCGCGCCTTCATCGCCCTCGAAACCGCTGGCGAGCGTCACGAACTTCCCTGAGCGATTGCCCTTCGGAAAGGGCTTGGCGCCCCAGGAAGGCGCACCGCCGGGGCGCCTGGGCTCGATCCAGATCTGGAAGAGCGTCGTCGGCTCGCTCTCCAGATTGTATTCGGCGTGGCGCACGCCCGTGCCGGCGCTCATCACCTGAACGTCGCCGGCGGCCGTGCGGCCCTGATTGCCCATCGAATCCTGATGGGTGATCGCACCGGTGCGGACATAGGTGATGATCTCCATGTCGCGGTGCGGGTGCGGTGGAAAACCGCTGTTCGGGCCGATCGTGTCGTCGTTCCAAACACGGATCGCGCCCCAGCCCATGCGGGCGGGGTCGTAATAATTCGCGAAGGAGAAATGGTGGTGCGCGTCGAGCCAGCCGTGATCGGCGTGGCCCAGACTGGCGAAGGGACGTTTTTCGATCATCCGAAGCCTCCTTTGGCTGGAAGTTGGCGAAGGTGTTGCGGAACAGCATATGAGGGCGTCCGATCGGCACGTAAATGGAAACAAAGGAAACAGATTGTTTCCGATTATAGGCATCGTTATAATGCGTCGGTCCGGATTTGGGCGCGGCCGAACTGATACTTTGGCGGGTGTCCAGGTCCGGCAGAGGAGAGAAAGACGATGCGGCTGCCCGATTTCGAAGCCTGGGCGATCTTCGCCTGCGTTGTCGAGCATCGCTCGTTCAGCGCGGCGGCGCAGGCGATCGGGGTATCGAAGGCAACTGTGTCCAAGGCGGTCTCGCGGCTCGAGGCGGCACTGAACACGAGCCTCTTCCACCGCACCTCGCGGCGGCTGACGCTGACCGAGAGCGGGAAGACGCTGGCCGATTATGCCAGGCGCATCGTCGCGGAGGGCGAGGCGGCGGAGGAGGCCGCGCGCGACAGCGCGACCTTGCCCGCGGGGCTGGTGCGGGTGGCGGCGCCGATGAGCTTCGGCAACACGCATCTTGCGCCCCTCGTCGCCGAGTTCCTCGCGGCGCACCCGGGGATCGAGATCGCGCTCGCGCTGTCCGACGCCAGGGTCGATATCGTCGCGGAAGGCTTCGATATTGCCTTGCGCATCGCCGATCTGCCCGACAGCTCGCTGCGCGCGCGACGGCTGTGCGGGATCGCCGTCCATGTCGTCGCGGCGCCGGCCTATCTCGACCGCCATGGCCGCCCTGGCCACCCCGCGCAGCTCGGCGAGCATGCGTGCATCGGCTACACCAATGCGCCCGGCAACGTGTGGCGCTTTACCGGGCCGGGCGGCGAGGAAGCGGCGGTGCGCCCATCGGGGCCGCTCGCTACCAACAGCGGCGATGCGATGCTGCCCGCGTTGCGCGCGGGGCTGGGCATTGCGCGGCTGCCCGGCTTCATCGTCGACGCCGATCTGAAGGCGGGCACGCTCGAGGCGATCCTCACCGACTGGATGACGCCGTCGATCGCGCTCCACCTGATGACGCCGCCCAGCACGCTTCGCCCCGCGCGCGTCGAGTTGCTGATCGACTTCCTCGCAGCCCGCTTCCGTGCCATCGGTGGCACGCCATGAACCGGCTGCGACCAGACGAGGCCGACGCGCGCTTCATTCGCCGCGTGCTGATCGTGCTCGCGATCCTCGGGGTCGCGGTCGCGCTCTACCGTGCGGCCGACCTGCTGATCCTCGCCTTTGGCTCGATGCTCGGCGCGATCGCGATCCATGCGCTCGCCGAAGGCTATGAGCGGCGGCTGCGCCTTCCCGAAAAGGCCGCGCTCGCGGCGGGCATGATCACGGCGATCAGCATTGTCGGGTTCCTCATCTGGCTGTTCGGCGTCCAGTTCGCGCCGCAGGTCAACGCCTTCGTCGACGCGCTGCCGCGGCTGCTCGACACGCTCGCCGACTGGCTCTCGCAATCGCCTGTCGGCGCCAAGCTGGTCGATGCCGTCGAGGATGCCTATGCGGGCTCGCGCATCGCGCAGGATCTGAGCGGCCTCGTCACCGGCGCGGGCGCGGCGCTGCTCAACGTGCTGCTGCTGATCGTCGGCGCGCTGTTCTTCGCCGCCAATCCCGACATCTATCGCCGCGGCTTCCTGATGCTCGTGCCGCGCCCGCAGCGCCCGGCGGTCGCCGACTCGCTCGACGACGTCGCCGACACGCTGCGCCTGTGGCTGCGCGCGCAGCTCATCGGGATGACGACGATGGGCGTCATGGTGGGCATCGGCCTGTGGATTTCGGGCGTGCCGTCCTCGGCCGCGCTCGGCCTACTGGCGGGGCTCAGCGAGTTCATCCCCTATATCGGCCCCACCGCGGCGATGCTGCCCGCGATCGGGCTCGCCGCGACCGCGAGCAACGAGGCGGTGGTGGGTGCGCTCGTCACCTATGCCGTCGTACGGCTGATCCAGACCAACTTCATCACCCCCTATGTCCAGAACCGCGTGATCGACATTCCACCCGCCGTCACCCTGTTCGCGATCATCGGGATCGGCGCGGTGTTCGGCCTTTATGCGCTGTTCTTTTCGGCCGCGATCCTGGTGGTGCTCTTCACGCTGATCCGCACGCTCTATCTTAGGGAAATCGTCGGCGAGGACATCGGCCCGCCGGGCGACGATAACGATTCGATAACGTCCTGAGCCCAGGCGACTCGCGCATTTCCGCCGTTTAAGACGAAATTAACCTTTTGCCTTCAGAGGTTATTTGGTTAATGAGGTGCGGGGCGCATCGGGCCGGGGTGGCTCGAACAGGTGCAACGACATGGGGGACAGACGCATGCGCGTGCTGCTGATCGAGGACGAGCCGACAACCGCGAAGGCGATCGAGCTGATGCTCTCGACCGAGGGGTTCAACGTCTACACCACCGATCTGGGCGAGGAAGGCCTCGATCTGGGCAAGCTGTACGACTACGACATCATCCTGCTCGATCTGAACCTGCCCGACATGCACGGCTACGACGTGCTCAAGAAGCTGCGCGTCGCGCGCGTGCAGACGCCGGTACTGATCCTGTCGGGCGTTTCGGAAATGGATTCGAAGGTGCGCAGCTTCGGCTTCGGCGCCGACGATTACGTCACCAAGCCCTTCCATCGCGAAGAACTGGTGGCGCGCATCCATGCGGTGGTGCGCCGATCCAAGGGGCATTCGCAGTCGGTCATCAGGACGGGCAAGCTCGCGGTCAATCTCGACGCCAAGACGGTCGAGGTCGATGGCGCGCGCGTG
>CAZXFY010000068.1:0-12257 GCA_964639855.1 uncultured Stakelama sp.
AAGATCGGCGGGGCGGAGTTCCTGGCGCAGGGCACGCTCTACCCGGACGTGATCGAAAGCGTCAGCTTCACCGGCGGGCCCTCGGTGACGATCAAGAGTCACCACAATGTCGGCGGGCTGCCCGAGCGGATGAACATGAAGCTCGTCGAGCCCTTGCGCGAATTGTTCAAGGACGAGGTGCGTGAGCTCGGCCGCGAGCTTGGCCTGCCCGACGTGTTCGTCGGCCGCCATCCGTTCCCCGGCCCCGGCCTCGCGATCCGCATCCCCGGCGAGGTCAGCAAGGAGCGCTGCGACATCCTGCGCAAGGCCGACGCCATCTATCTCGAAGAGATCAGGAATGCCGGCCTCTACGACGCGATCTGGCAGGCGTTCGCGGTGCTGCTGCCGGTGCGCACCGTGGGTGTGATGGGTGACGGGCGCACCTACGACCACGTCCTCGCGCTACGCGCCGTCACCTCGACCGACGGCATGACCGCGGCGGTCTTCCACTTCCCCAGCGAATTCCTGGCGCGCGTGGCGACGCGGATCGTCAACGAGGTGCGCGGGGTCAATCGCGTGGTCTACGATTACACCTCGAAGCCGCCGGGCACGATCGAGTGGGAGTGAACCGGAATCAGTGGACGCGCGGGGCGCGTCTGCCCGGTTCGCTCGGCGCCGCAAGGTGCCGCAGGAATCAGCGGCCGTCCGGGGGGCGGACGCCCGGTTCATTCGACTCCGCAAGGGGCGGCCCCGGAACGCGATAGCCGTCGCCCGCCTTTTCCGCCTCGCGAACGCGCCTGATTCTCATATCCGGCATGTCGCGCCCTCGCTGCCGACTGGCGAGACCGGTACTCCGGCCGCTTCGGCGATCAACGTCGCGATCGCCGCGCCGAGGCGCATGTCGTCGAGATGACCGAAATGGTCGAGCCGCAGCCGTCCTTCCCGGTCGATGAGCAGCATCGTGGGCGTGCCCCGCATCGCGTAGGTGCGCATCGTCGCCGGAAGCCGCTCGTCCTCATGGCGGGCATCGATCGCGACGGGGAAGCCGATGCGATATTCGTGGAGAAAAGCCGAGAGCGCGGCCGCGCTTCCCTGCGCCTCCTCATGCTCGAAGACGCTGTGCAGGCCGAGCACCACGAGATCGGCGGGCGCGAAGGCGGCCGCTGCGCGCTGCGCCTGCGGCAGCGCCTGTGCGACGCAGCCGGGGCAAAGCATCTGGAAGGCGACGCCGAGCACCACCCGTCCGCGCAGGCCGGCTAGGCGCACCGGCTCGTCGCTGTTGAGCCAGCGCTCCACTTCCCATTCGGGCGCCGGCGGGCCAGGCTGGTTGCCCTGTTCCATCACCGGGATATAGCGCCGGACGACGATCACGCGAAAGGGGTATCGCTTTGACGACCATGTACGGCATCAGGAACTGCGACACGATGAAGAAGGCGCGCGCGTGGCTCGATGCGCATGGCGTCGCGTACGATTTCCACGATTACAAGGCGAAAGGCATCGACGCCGAGACGCTGCGCGGCTGGGCGGGGCAGGTCGGATGGGAAACGCTGCTCAACCGCGCGGGCACGACCTTCCGCAAGCTGCCCGATGCCGACAAGGCCGATCTCGACGAGGCGAAGGCGATCGCGCTGATGGTCGCGCAGCCGTCGATGATCAAGCGCCCGGTGCTCGATGCCGGCGGCGCGCTGACGGTGGGTTTCAAGCCCGAAAGATACGCCGCCACGTTCGGCTGAACGGGCGCCGTTACGCTTGCGTAAAAATCTGCGATTGCAATCCGGCCGGAACGGGCGCAGCCTCGCGCGACCGTCCTCTTTGGGAGAGGTCCGATGGCGTATATCCGGCAGAAACCAACCACTACCTTTTGGATCGTCGCGATTCTGTTGACGTTGTGGAACGCATTCGGCTGCTACGGCTGGTATCTGCACTTCACGCTCGGCGCCGACGCGATGGGGCCGGCGAGCGACTATGATCGCCGGCTCTATGATGCGCTGCCCGGCTGGTATGTGTGGGTCTATGCGGCCGCGGTCGGCGCGGGGCTGCTCGGATCGCTTGCATTGCTCGGCCGATCGGCGGCGGCGCGCTGGCTCTATGTGCTGTCGCTGATCGCGATCGTGGTGATCTTCGGCTATCTGTTCCTCACGACCGACGTGGTCTCCGTGAAAGGTGTGGGCGAGGCGATGGGCTTCCCGATCGTCATCACGCTGATCGCGATCTTTTCGATCTGGTTCGCAGGGTATGCGCGGCGGCGGGGCTGGACGGGCTAGGGCCGATCGACATTCAGCTCTGGCGGCCTGCAAATGGCGGCCTTCCGCGCTTCCGGTGCTCACGGACCTGTAGTCCGCTGCGCGCCGGATCCCGGAAAACCACCATTTTCGGCTCGCCATCTCCTGAATGTCGATCCGCCCTAATCGCCTTCCCAGCGGAACACTTCCTCGAGCGGCTTGTCGAAGACGCGCGCGATGCGGAACGCGGCCTCCAGGCTGGGCGAATATTTGCCCTGCTCGATCGCGGCGATCGTCTGACGGGTGACGCCGATCTTCTCGCCGAGCTCGGCCTGCGTCATCTCTCCGGCGAGAAAGCGCAGCGTGCGGATATCGTTCGCGATCGGCGGCTTAGCCATGCCAGCCCCGCCGATAGCTCGCGATGATAAGGACGTAGCGCGTCGCCTCCGCGATCACGAGTGACAACAGCGCGGCGTTGATGATCTTCCAGCTCGGTTCGCTGAACGGCATGACCACGCCGACCAGGATCATGCCCACCATCAGCACGAAATAGGCGACGCTCGCGCCGCGTTGCGCGATGGCCCGGTCGCGCTCGTCGGGTTTCGCCTGTGCTTCGCGATGGGCGCGGATCGCCAGCACCGACGTCGCGACGATGACGACGATCACCTGGGCGATCGTCACCCCGCCGAACAGCAGCAGCATCTGCACCGTCTGCGGGCGTTCCGGCGCGGTGGGATCGAAAACGGTCGCGAGGAGCGTGAAATAGACGGTGTAGGCGACGAGCATCGAACCCAGCGTCACCCACGCGATTTTCTCCCTGAACGCCATATCGGCCTCTCATGTTCGTTGGATGCGGCATAATGTAAAGAATAACGAACATAGAGTCAATATCTATTACCATCATCCGCTGCAACGCTGGCGCACCCGCGGCTGTAAGACTAAGGGACCGGCGCATGTCCACCACCTATACGATCGACAGCGCGACCAGCCGCGCAACCCCGGTTTCGGCGCCGATGAAGCGCGTCACCGCGCCGGCGATCCGCAAGCGAAAGGGCAAGGGGGAGCCGATCGTCGTGCTCACCGCCTATACGGTGCGGATGGCGCAACTGCTCGATCCGCATTGCGACGTGCTGCTGGTGGGCGACAGCCTGGGGCAGGTGATCTATGGGCTGCCGTCGACGGTGCCCGTCACGCTCGATATGATGGCTGCGCACGGCGCCGCGGTGGTGCGCGGCAGCTATCACAGCCTCGTCGTCGTCGACATGCCCTTCGGCAGCTACGAGGCCTCGCCCCAACAGGCATTCGAGAACGCCTCGCGGCTCCTGAAGGAAACCGGCGCGGCGGCCGTGAAGATGGAAGGCGGCGCGGCGATGGCCGAGACGGTGCGTTTCCTCACCGAACGGGGAATCCCGGTGATGGGCCATGTCGGCCTGACGCCGCAGGCGGTGAACGTGCTCGGCGGCTATGGCGCGCGCGGCCGCAGCCAGGAGGAGGCGTCGAAGATCATCGACGACGGCCGCGCGATCGCCGGGGCGGGGGCTTTCTCGCTCGTCGTCGAAGGCGTGATCGAGCCGATCGCGGTGGAGCTCACGCGCACGATCGATTGCCCGACGATCGGCATCGGCGCGTCGTCCGAATGCGACGGGCAGGTGCTCGTTGTCGACGATATGCTCGGCATGTTCGAGCGCACGCCGCGCTTCGTGAAGCGGTTCGAGGACATGGCCGGCCGTATTTCCGCCGCGGTTGAAACCTATGCGGGCGAGGTGCGGTCGCGGGCGTTCCCGGGCGCCGATCACACCTATGCGCCCAAGGATTGATCCGCTTCCGTTTCGCCCGAACCATCGCTAAGGTCCGCGCCTTTCCGAGCCCCTCAGGAGTTTTGCCTTGGCGTCCAAGCCCCCGACCAACGAAGCCTTCTTCCGTGAGGTGGACGAGGAGCTTCGCCGCGACGAAATGGCCGATTTCGCACGCCGCTACGGCTGGTGGATCATCGGTGCGATCGTGCTCGCGCTCGCGGTGCTCGCGGGCTTTCTCTACTGGCGCCATCATCAGGAGCAGGTGGCCGGCCGGCAGGGCGAGCAATTCCAGCAAGCGATCGATTCGCTCGGCGCGAACAAGCCCGACGCGGCGTCGAAACAGCTCGCCGAACTCGCCACGTCCGACATCGATGGCTATCGCGCGATGGCACGGTTCACCGAGGCCGACATCCTGTTGCAGAAGAACGATCTCAAGGGCGCGGCGGCCAAATTCGCATCGATCGCGCAGGATCAGTCGCTGGCCGAACCGTTTCGCGATCTCGCGCTGATCCGCCAGACCGCCGCCGAATTCGACACGCTCAAGCCCGAGGTCGTCGTCAACCGCCTGCGCGGGCTCGCGGTCCAGGGCAGCCCCTGGTTCGGCAGCGCGGGCGAGATGGTGGCGCTCGCCTATCTGCGGCAGGGCCGGCGCGACCTCGCGGGCCAGATCTTCGGGCAGATCGCGGCGACCGAGCATGTGCCCGAATCGATCCGTCAACGCGCGGTTCAGATGTCGAGCACTCTAGGGGTGGATGCGATCGACCAGAACGAGGACAAGACAGCGCAATGATGAAGTCGATGAAGGCGCCCGCAGTGGCGATGGCGCTGCTCGCGCTCGGCGGATGCGGCATTTTCAAGGGTGACGGCGACAAGACGCCGACGGTGGGCGATCGCGTGCCGATCCTCGTTGCCGAGGACGAACTCACGCCCGATCCGGCGCTCGCGGGTGTCGAGGTGCTGCTGCCCGCGCCCGTGGCCAACACGGAATGGACGCAGCCGGGCGGCAACGCCGCGAAGTCGATGGGGCATCTCGCGCTGGGAGACACGGTGACGCGTGCCTGGACGGCGCAGATCGAAGGCGGATCGAAGCGCCAGCGTCTCGCCGCGTCGCCCATCATCGCCGATGGCCGCCTTTACGTGATCGACGTCAACGCGGTGGTCCATGCCTTCTCGGCGGACAGCGGCGCGAAATTGTGGGCGCACCAGATCGCCCAGGGTAGCGAGAATGAGAATGCCCGCTTCGGCGGCGGCGTCAGCTTCGACAACGGCATGCTCTATGCGACCGACGGCCTGGGCGACGTGGTCGCGTTGAAGCCCGCGGACGGCACCGAGGTCTGGCGGGTCCGGCCCGGCGGCCCGCTGCGCGGCGCGCCGTCGATCGGCAACGGCAATGTCTATGTGCTGAGCCAGGACAACCAGCTTTTCGCGCTCTCGCAGGCGGACGGGCATGTGGTGTGGACCGAAACCGCCTCGCTCGAATCGCAGGGCGTGTTCGGGGTTGCGGCGCCCGCCGCCGCGGCGGGCAGCGTCGTCGCGGGGTTCTCGTCGGGCGAGCTCAACGCCTATCGCTACGAGAACGGGCGCACGCTCTGGCAGGATGCGTTGTCGCGCACCACGATCACGA
The DNA here is from genome assembly GCA_964639855.1 of uncultured Stakelama sp. Taxonomy (GTDB): domain Bacteria; phylum Pseudomonadota; class Alphaproteobacteria; order Sphingomonadales; family Sphingomonadaceae; genus Sphingomonas. Next base: position 5,622 of record CAZXFY010000068.1, read on the forward strand.
CCTCGGTCTCTTCGCTTTCCGACATCGACGCCGATCCGGTGATCGATCAGGGCCGCGTCTACGCGCTCGGCCAGGGCGGGCGGATGGTGGCGATCCAGCTCGATACGGGGCAGCGTTTGTGGGAGCAGGATTTCGCCGGCATTTCGACGCCGTGGGTGGTCGGCGAATGGGTCTTCGTCATCACCGACAACGCCAAGCTCATCTGCCTTTCGGCCACCAGCGGCAAAATCCGCTGGATTCATCAATATCAGCAGTTCGAGGATGAAGAGGACCGCAAGGGGCTGATCACCTGGACCGGCCCCGTGCTCGCAGGCAACCGGCTGATCATCGCCAATACCGAAGGCGAGGTCGTCTTCGCCTCGCCGCAGACGGGCGAGGAGATCGGCCGCATGTCGCTGGACGAGGCGGTCACGCTGTCTCCGGTGGTGGCGAACAACACGCTCTACATCCTCGATCATTCGGGCCGCATCTCGGCGTTCCGGTGAGGCGTGTGCTCCCGCGAAAGCAGGAGCCCGGGGTTCATGCGCTCGCGCTCGCTGCTACGGGCTCCTGCTTTCGCAGGAGCACCCGGTCACGTTAGAAAGCACCCATGCCCAGCTTTCCCACCGTCGCGATCGTCGGCCGGCCCAATGTCGGCAAGTCGACGCTGTTCAACCGCCTCGTCGGCAAAAGACTTGCGCTGGTCGACGACCAACCGGGCGTGACGCGCGACCGGCGAGAGGGCGACGCGCACCTGCTCGGCCTCGATTTCCGGGTGATCGACACCGCCGGCTACGAGGATGAGGATGCGGCGACGCTTCCCGGCCGGATGCGCGTGCAGACCGAAGCCGCGGTGCGCGCGGCCGACGTCGCGCTGTTCCTGATCGACGCGCGCGCCGGGATCGTGCCGCTCGACGAGGAGATCGCGCGCTGGCTGCGTGGCGCGACCACGCCGATCGTGCTCGTCGCCAACAAGGCGGAAGGCCGCGCGGGCGAGGCGGGTGTCTATGAGGCGATGGCGCTCGGGCTCGGCGATCCGGTCCAGCTTTCGGCCGAGCATGGCGAGGGCGTCGCCGATCTGTTCGAGGCGTTGCGCCCGCACCTCGAAGGCAAGGCGCAAGAGGCGGCCGAGCCGGACGAGGAGAGCCCCGACGCGCCGCTCAAGCTCGCGATCGTCGGCCGCCCCAATGCGGGCAAATCGACATTGATCAACCGGATGCTGGGCGAGGATCGGCTGATCACCGGGCCGGAAGCGGGGATCACGCGCGATTCGATCGCGATCGACTGGCAATGGCACGATCCCGACGGCGGCACGCGCGCCGTGCGGCTGATCGACACCGCCGGAATGCGCAAGCGCGCGCGCGTGCAGGACAAGCTGGAGAAACTGTCGGTCGCCGACGCGCTGCGCGCGGTCGATTTCGCCGAGGTGGTCGTGCTGCTGCTCGATGCGACGCGCGGGCTCGAAGCGCAGGATCTGAAGATCGCCGCGAGCGTGCTCGACGAAGGCCGCGCGCTCGTCATCGCGCTCAACAAATGGGACGTGGCGGAGAATGCCTCGGCGCTGTTCAACGGCGTGCGCGGCGCGCTCGAAGAGGGGCTCGCGCAGGTCAAGGGCGTGCCGCTGCTCACTATCTCGGCGGCGACGGGGAAGGGGATCGATACCTTGCTCAAGGTCGCGTTCGAGACGCGCGCGGCGTGGTCGCGCCGCGTCGGCACCGGCGAGCTCAACCGCTGGTTCGAGCGCGCGATCGAGGTCAACCCGCCGCCCGCGCCCGGCGGCAAGCGGATCAAGCTGCGCTATCTGACGCAGGCCAAGACGCGGCCGCCCGGGTTCGTGCTGTTCGGCACCCGCGTCGATCAACTGCCCGAAAGCTATCAACGCTATCTGATGAACGGTATCCGCCGCGATCTCGGCTTCGGCGCGGTACCGATCCGCCTCACCTTGCGCGCGCCCAGGAACCCGTTCGGCGGGTGATCCGGGTTCGTCAACCCCGCGTTTACCGCATTGGTATAAGCCGGCTTCGTCAGTGCCATATCGGGGATCGCGGCACGACGGGGGAACGAAGCGGTTATGAACGAACACGATTCGCTGGTCGATTGGACGGTCTTTCAGCAGGCCCGCAGCGAGTTGGGCGCCAGTTTCGTGCGCATTCTCGGCTATTTCCATGAAGACGGGGTCAAATCGGTCGCAGCGATCGAGGAGGCGATGCGGCGGTCCGACGCGGCGGCACTGGTGATCCCGGCGCACACGCTGAAGGGCGAGTCGCGCCAGTTCGGCGCCGAGCCGCTCGCGCTGACAGCCGAGCGGATCGAGGTGATCGCGCGCGCCTGCGTCGAGACCCGCGACGATCCCAGCGAAGCGCTCGAACTGGTCGTCAAGCTGCGTCCGCTCTTCGAAAATACGCTTTCGCTGCTCGAGCGCGAGGCCAACCCGCTGGTCCAGCGCCACGCGGCGGGCGGGTTCGGGCGGCGCGCGGGCGGGTTCGGGCGGGCCTGACCTTTCCTCAGTCCTCCGCCGGGCGCGACTGGAGCTGGATGTAATTCTCGATTCCCATCCGCTCGATCATCTCGAACTGGGTTTCGAGCGTGTCGACATGCTCCTCCTCGCTCACGAGGATGCGGCGGAAGAGGTCGCGGCTGACGTAATCGCGGATCTGCTCGCAATATTCGATCGCGTTCTTGAGCTGGGTCACGGCCTCCAGTTCCAGCGCGAGATCCGATTTCAGGATCTCCTCCACCGTCTCGCCGACGCGCAGGCGGCCGAGGAGCTGGAAATTGGGAAGGCCGTCGAGGAAGAGGATGCGCTCCGCCAGGATGTCGGCGTGCTTCATCTCGTCGATCGATTCGTCGTATTCGAACTTGGCGAGCCGCTTGACGCCCCAGTGATCGAGCATGCGGTAATGCAGGAAATACTGGTTGATCGCGGTCAACTCGTTCTTGAGCGCCTCGTTCAGAAAATCGATGACCTTGGGATCGCCCTGCATCGTCGCCTCCTTGTTCGCGAGGCGCGATTCTACCCCAATCGGGGCGATAAAGACACCCGGAAAATGGCGGAAATCCGCGGCTTTCCTTGTTGCGACTGCTATGCAGCCGCGCGTTCGGAATCGATGATCTCACGCGCGAAGGGGATGCACTGGCCGCATTTGGGCTGCCGGCCGAGCGCGCGATAGGCCTTGCATGCGCTCGTCGCGCCGCAGCGCGCGGCCTCGCGGACCTCGGCTTCCCGGATGGCATTGCAGACACAGACGACCACGCGACTCTCCCCAGGGGCAATGCGCTCTCTGTAGGGCTAATGCGAACCACTCGCAAGACTTATTGCGAGCGGCTCGCGATCAATGCGCCGCCGCGCATCGGCTGAAGCCGCCCGCGCGCGAGGCTGCGCCACAGCCATTCGGCGGGGCCGTAGCGGAAACGCATCAGCCACGGTTCCGACCAGAGCAGGATCAGCGCCCAGACGAGGAGCACGATTCCCGCCAGCTCGAATCGCGTGAGCCGGCCGTAGAGGCCGAAGCCGTAGCCGTAGAAGATCGTGGTGCAGACGATCGTGGTGCCGAGATAGTTGGAGAAGGCCATTCGCCCTGCCGCGGCGATTCGATCGGCGAGGGCGCGGCCGGGGCGCAGCAGCAGGACGATGAGGCAGGCCCAGCCGACGATCATCAGCGGGCGAATCGGCTCGGACCAGACCACGGCCGCGGCGAGCACCGAGCCCATGGCGAAGCCGTGCCGGATCGGGATCGTCGCGAGCAGCGCATAGACCGGGATGCCGATGCCGAATCCGATCGCCGCGCCTCGGCGATACCAGGCACGCGGCCAGTCTCCCGTCAGCATCCCCGATCGCAGCCCCGCCATGCCGAGCAGCATGTAGGCGAGCGTTTCCATGCCGAGGAAGAAGAAGGTCTGCACCGGAATGCGGCGGGCGTGTTTCCACCGTTTGGCGGCGATGTCGGCATAGCCCGAGCGATGGACCGCGATGTCGCGCGCGATCTCTTCGCGCCGCGGCACGCCGAAGCTGCCGCGATAGGCCTCATGGGTCCGGGCGTCGGCGGCGCTCGGCGTGGGGCCGCGCATCGCCGCTTCGTTCGCCTCGAACCCGCGCTGCACCTGAAAGACCAGCGCGAATTCGACCGCGAGCAGCAGCAAAGCGGCGGCGACGAGCTGATATGGCGCGAGGCGCCGGAAGAACCAGGCGAGCGCGCCGACGAGCGCGTAATGATGGAGGATATCGCCCCACCACAAGAGCACGAGATGCGCGAGCCCGAGGAAGAGCAGCCAGAACATCCGCGCGAAATGGACGCGGGCGGCATTCTCTCCCTTCGCGGTCGCGCGCTCGATCACGAGCAGCATCGATGCGCCGAACAGGAACGAGAACAGCCCGCGCATCTTGCCGTCGATCAGCACGAAATCCACCGCCCACGTCGCGAGATCGGCGCCCGTGTGCCCGCCATAAGCGGCGGGGTTCATATAGGCGGCCTCGGGCAGCGCGAAGCCGATCACGTTCATCACGAGGATGCCCATCACCGCGAGCCCGCGGATGATGTCGAGCGTCGCGATGCGGTCGCCTTCGCGGGGCGTCACGGTCATCACCGAGGGCGTGCCGGTGCGGCGAAGTTGACCAACTTGACCGTGGTTCGGGGGTGGCCGGCGAGCGCCAGCGGGTGCGGGCGCGGCTGTCGATATGGTGCCGAACCTCCATTTTTGATCGATATTTCAGGTAGTTCAATGCGTGTTCTACACCAGCATCGGCGAATGATCCGATGCCGCGACGCGTTCGGCATGACGGTGCCGGAGTCAACTTTCGCCAGCCGGCGGTGCTCCCGCGAAAGCGCGAGCCCGGAGTCATTGAGCGTGGCGCTTGCGATTCCGGGTTCCCGCTTTCGCGGGAACACGAGGAGGTGGCGTGATGATGCCCCGGCGTTCATGCCGGCATTGTGGCACGGGAGCGGGCTTGTAGGACAGCCGCTATCGCCGGCTCAGGCGAGCGCCGAGTCGGCCCCCATCAGCGTCGGGAAGAAGCCTTCGTGCGCGGTGCGCAGCGCGTCGAGTGTGACGCAGAAATCGCCGTCGGCCAGCTCGAAGATCAGCCTTTTGCCCGCGGTGCGGCCGATCGCCTCGACATCGACGTGCGCCGCGTCCGCGCCCGCGAGGAAATCGATCAGCGCGGCGTCGTCGACGGTGGCGACATAGAGGCCCTGGTCCTCGGCGAAAAACTGCTTGGCGATGCAGCCGGGCCCTGCGGGCTGGATCAGCGCGCCGATATTGCCCGCGAGCGCCATCTCGGCGATCGCCACGGCAAGGCCGCCGTCGGACACGTCGTGGATCGCGGTGAGCGCGCCGGCGGCGATCTGCGCGCGCACGAAATCGCCGGTGCGGCGCTCGGCGGCGAGATCGACGGGCGGGGGCGGCCCGGCGTCGCGGCCCTCGCGCCCGTGGATCTCGCGCAGCCAGAGCGACTGGCCGAGATGCCCGCCGCGTGTGCCTATCACCACCAGCACGTCGCCCGCGCCCTTGAAGCCGATCGTCGCGGATCTGGACCAATCGTCGAGCAGCCCGACACCGCCGATCGCGGGGGTGGGAAGGATCGCCGAACTGCTGCCGTCGTCGTTGCGCGTTTCGTTGTAGAGCGAGACGTTGCCGCTCACGATCGGGAAATCGAGTGCCGCGCAGGCCTCGGCCATGCCTTCGATGCAGCCAACGAACTGCCCCATGATCTCGGGCCGCTGCGGGTTGCCGAAATTCATGCAGTCGGTGGTGGCGAGCGGTGTCGCGCCCACTGCCGTCAGGTTGCGCCATGCCTCCGCGATCGCCTGCCGCCCGCCCTCGACCGGATCGGCGAGGCAATAACGCGGCGTGCAATCGGTGGTGACGGCGAGCGCCTTGTCGGTGCCGTGGACGCGCACCACGGCCGCGTCGCCGCCGGGGCGCTGGACGGTGTCGGCGCCGACCATGTGGTCGTACTGCTCCCAGATCCATCGCCGCGAGGCGAGATCGGGCGAGGCCATCAGCGTCGTAAGCTCGGCGGCGATGTCGGCGACATCGGGAATGTCGTGGAGCGGGGCAGGGGGCTCGGTGCGGGTCCACGGGCGATCGTAGGACGGCGCATCGTCCGCGAGCGGGCCGAGCGGAATGTCACACACCGTCTCGCCTCGCCACTTGAGCACCATCCGCCCGTTATCGGTGACGTGGCCGATCACCGCGAAATCGAGCTCCCATTTGCGGAAGATCGCCTCGGCCTCGGCCTCGCGGCCGGGCTTGAGGACCATCAGCATCCGCTCCTGCGATTCGCTGAGCATCATCTCATAGGGCGTCATGCCCTCTTCGCGCTGGGGCACGTCGTCCATCACCAGCTCGATGCCGACGCCGCCCTTCGAGGCCATCTCGACCGATGACGACGTGAGCCCCGCCGCGCCCATGTCCTGGATCGCGACGATGGCGTCGCTGGCCATCAATTCGAGGCACGCCTCGATCAGCAATTTCTCGGTGAAGGGATCGCCGACCTGGACGGTGGGGCGCTTCTCCTCCGAATCCTCGTCGAAATCGGCCGAGGCCATGGTCGCGCCGTGGATGCCGTCGCGGCCGGTCTTGGAGCCGACATAGACGATCGGATTGTCGATGCCGGTCGCGGCCGAATAGAAAATCTTGTCGGTGCTGGCGACGCCG
>CAZXFY010000069.1:0-12154 GCA_964639855.1 uncultured Stakelama sp.
ACGGCGTGACGCGCTGTCGTGCTACGGCCTGCGAGAGCGTTCGGCCACCAGCGACTTGGAAAGGCCGAGCACGCGCTCGCGCCAGATCGTCGCGTCCGGGAAGAGGCACTGGAACTGGCGCGCGCTCAGCAACGAGATTCGCTGAACGTTCAGCGTCGCCTCGCCGGCATCCTTGAATTTCCTCGATCGCCCGGTTGCCTGGACAAGCGATGCGCGCGTCTGTTCGGGCAGCCAGTGAACGAACGGCAGCTTGAAATGCGGCTCGATCGGGAACCACATGTTCGGCGTCTGGACGAAATAGGTCGGCGCAAGACGCCGCACCTCGCCCGCCATCCGTTCCATCTCGTGCCAGTGGCCGACATGTTCGATCACGCTGTTCGAATGGATGACGTCGAATGAATCGTCATCGAAGGGGAGCGCGCAGGCATTTCCGCTCATGATGCGGATATTGGCATCGCTGCGCTCCTCCACATCGAGGTTCACGACCGTGATCGACACCTTGTCATCGTGATAGAGTCCCGGCAGGGCGCGCCAGTAATCGGCCGTGCCGCCGATATCGAGGATGCGCAATTCCTTCTGCCGAAGCGGTGCGATGAGGTCGCTGAACCGCTGCATCCGCCTTTGCCGAAACCGATTGGCGAGATTGTGCTGCTTCATGTTCCATCCTGTCTCGTCAACTGAACAACCATTCGATCCGGAGGCTATCAACAGCGCTGATACGCCGCGATCAGCTTCGGAGCTTCGTAATCCCATGCAAGCTCCCTTTCGACGCGGCGCCGGCCGAACGCACCCATGCGCGCCCGTGCCGCTTCGTCTGCAAGGAGCTCCTCGATTTTGGCAGCGAAATCGAGCGGATCGTTCGCCTCCGCATAAAGCGACGCCTCCTGTGCGCTGAACCGCCCTTCGGTGACGTCAAACTGCACGATCGGCTTTGAAAACGCCATATATTCGAGGATTTTGTTCATCGTCGATTTGTCGTTCATCGGGTTGACCCGATCGGGGTTGACGCAGACGTCGGCGGTCGAGAGCACGCGGAACAGCATCTCGTCGGGCGCGCGGCCGGTGAAGGTCACGTGATCGGCGAGGCCGAGGCGTTCCGCATAGGTGCGCATGTCAGCCAGCGCGGGGCCGCCGCCGACGAGGACGAACTGGATGTCGTCGCGGCCCTTGTCCTTGATCAGGTGTCGGGCGGATTCGAGCAGCAGGTCGATGCCTTCCTGCTCGCCCATCACGCCGACATAGCCGATCAGGAAGCGGCGTCCTTTCTTGAGGCTCGGATCGGGCGGAACCGGCTGCACGCGCGAAAGGTCCGGGCCGGAGCGGACGACGAACACATCCTCGCCGCTCTTGCCGCCGCGCGTCATCGCGATGCGGCGGTAGCTCTGGTTGGTCGAAATGACGATGTCGGCCGCCTTGAAGGTCAGCCATTCGAAGAAGCAGAGCAGCCGCCACGCAACGCCGCGACGGCCGAACTTCGCCTCGAACAGCTCGGGGTTGATGTCGTGGTGATCGAAGATGAACCGCTTGCCGAGCAGCTTGAAGGGCAGCGCGACTAGGAACAGCAGGTCGGGCGGATTGCACGCCTGGATGGTATCGAACCCCTGCCGGCGCGCGACCCGCATCGCCAGCCGCATTTCGTGGAACAGCGCCGCCCCATATTCGCGCAGATATCCCGCCGTGGAGCCCGCCTCGCGCAGCGGATGGCGATAGATGTGGATACCGTCGATCACCTCATAATCGCAATCGTGCCCCGCGCCCGTCGGGCAGATCACCGAAACCTGGGCGCCCGCTTCCTTGAGCGTGCGCGCCTCGCGCCACACGCGGCGATCGAACGGAACGGGCAGATTCTCGACGAGAATTAGTATCTTGCGCCCGCGCAGTGCATTTTCGGCATGCGGGGCGACGTCGATCGTACCGGGCGATACCGCGCCTTCAGCACGCATCGGCGGCCGCCCCCCGGATGCGCCGACGGTCGGGGCGAAAGCAGGTCGGCGATCCGTGCGCGATCGAAAGCGGCGCTCCGACGTGCCCGATGTCGTCGAGTTCGCATTCGCCCGAAATTCGCATCGTCTTCCGAAGATTTCGCACGCTTCGGCCGCCTCCATTCACATTGTTCGAGTATATGCCGCGGCACACCTAGGCCGAAAGCATCGATGGCGCCAGACCGAGTACGCATCGATTTCCGAAAAGAGCGGCGCCAAACCCGATTTCACGACGAGGCGATACGGATATCCGCGCGACTCCACCTTTCGGCCACGAGATCGCGCGCTTCGGCGCGGGCTGAACTTGCGCTTCCGGAGAAAACTCGGATAGGTCGCTTCCCCGCGGTTCATGGGAAAATGGTTCGGCACCATGTCCGTCTGATCGCGTTACCATCGACACGGTAGTGAACGGAGTAGAAAGCCTTGCCAGTCAACGACGCCCTGGTTTCCAAACCAAGCGGCTACATACCCGGGCTGGATGGCATCCGAGCCGTGAGCATCCTGCTCGTCATGGTCGGCCATTTCGGTTTCGGATGGATCGTTCCCGGCGGCCTTGGCGTGACGGTATTCTTTTTCGTCAGCGGGTTTCTCATTACGACTCTCTTGTTGAAGGAGCGCGGGAAATACGGGACCATTTCGCTTCCGAACTTCTATGCGAGGCGATTTCTAAGGCTTAGCCCAGAACTCCTGCTGCTTATTGCATTTGGATCGACGGTCGGCCTGATCTATGCCTATGTAAGCAAAGGCAGCATTGTTGCGGCCCTAACCTACACGACAAATTATTATCTCCTTTACACAGAAGCATTTACTGATGCGTCGGCTAGATGGCCGCACTTATGGTCGCTCGCCGTCGAAGAACATTTCTACCTCACCTTCCCGCTGATGGTGCTCCTGTTCGCCCGCCGAACGCGCGTGCTGGCATCCTTGCTTGCGGGCATCTGCGTGGCGGCGCTGCTTTGGCGGATCTGGATCGTCGTCGACGGCGCCCCGTTTGGGCTTGGCGGCGTCGATCACCTCTATACCTATTGCGCCACCGATGCCCGGATCGACAGCATCGCCTTCGGGTGCCTCACCGCAACCTTGTTCTACGGATGGAACACGACTGCCCGTTCGACGAAGGCGAGTGGCGCTGCGATCTTGGGCGCCGGCTTCCTCATGCTCGTTTCGCTTCTGTATCGAGATCTGATGTTCCGGGAAACCTTTCGCTATTCGCTCCAGGGCATGTCGCTCATGCTGTTCTTCTACGGGCTGTTCGGATATGGCGGCGGGCCGGTGATCAAGCTGCTGGAGCTTGCGCCGATGCGGCAGATGGGAGTGCTCTCTTATGGTGCCTATCTCTGGCACCTCGAATTTCTGGCGATGTTTACGAAAGTCACGGGGCACGGCATCCATGATGCTGACTTGACCACCAAGCTGGCGATGATCCCGATCGGCTTTGCGCTGACTTTCCTTGCGGCGAACATATCGTATCGGGTGACGGCCCCGGTGCGCCGGATACGCAGCCGATTTCACGAGCGGCCGCGAACCGTTCCTGCGGCAGCGGAGTAATCCCGCTACGTGGATCGAAAGGGCCGCGCATCCATTACACATGAGAGGCGACAGTGATGAACCGTTCCGGTTTCTCTTCCAACCGGCGCCGGCTCCTTTTTGCATTCGCGATGGTGCCGTTGACGATGCTCGGGGCCAGAATTTCCGCGCAGCGCATCCGCCGGGGGCAGTCGGACGTTGTGCCGAACGGCAGCGATATCGGCCTGTCGGGGCAGCGTTACTGGGTCGAAACGCCGCAGCACGCCCATAACCTCCAGATTTTCGATCGAGGTTCGGAGAAAAGCCCGGTCCTTCGTTTTGAATTGAAGCCGGGAGAACAGCGGAAAGGCGAACGCGGGGCACGTGAACGGGTTGAGCTAAGATCGCGCATCGATGCCCCGCTTGGCGCCACGCGCTGGTATTCCGGCGCCTTCCGGATCGCCGATTTCGTCCCCGATGGAGACTTCAACATCATCGCACAGTGGATCAGCGAGGTTTCCGCGCGGGTTTCGCGGGAAGGCGCCGGGCCGTGGCTGCGGTTCGAACTCAAACGCGGCCAGAAAGGAAAGCTGCAGATCAGCCATCGCGGCTCCGACAAGCGTGGCCGAATGCGTCCGCTCAGGACGACCACGATCGATGTGGAGCCGTATCGTTGGTACAATTTCGTCGTCGAAGCGCGGACCGGCCTTACCGACGGTCTCGTGCGCGTCTGGATCGACGGGCGGAAGGTCGTGGACTGGACGGGCGGCCCGCTCGGCGACTTCTATACGGGCAGCCGCATTGAACCGAGCATGGGCGTGATGAAGTTCGGTCTCTACCGGTGGGGAATTCGCACGGACAAGAAGCCGGTCACCTCGACGGCTACCGTCTGGTTCACCAATATCGAGCAGGGACACGACCTTTCCGATCGCATCGACCGCCCGTTGCCCCTGCCGTCCGCGAACGATTTCGAATAGGCGGCTATGCGGAGCTCAGGCGAGCAGGCGACGGTACAGATCGATCATCCGTCGGGCGGTGCTCTCGATCGAATAATATTCGCGCCATCGACCCAGGCCTGCGGTGCCCATCATTTGCCGAAGGTTTGGATCGAGGCACAGCCTCTCGAGCGCGTCTGCCAGCGCTTCCGCGTCCTCGGGGGGCACGATCGATCCGGTGACGCCGTCGACGACCTGCTCCGGAATCGCGCCGATGCGCGTCGCGACCACCGGCAGGCCGTGCGCCATGGCTTCCAGGATTGAAACGGGCTGATTTTCGGCGCGGGAGGGGAGCACGAACAGGTCTGCCTCGGCGAGCGTCCGGGCCACCGCCGCTTCGTCCACCCAGCCCAGGAAATCGACGCGGTCAGTGATCCCGTTCTCCTGGGCAAGATCACGAAATCGGTCGACGGGGCCGTTGCCGCCGAGCCGCGCCTGGAACGCGACGCCGCGCGCGTTGAGAATTCCGAGCGCCGTCAGAAGGATGTCGACGCCCTTGCGTTCGCCGAGTTGCCCCATGAACGCGATGATCGGAACATCATGGGTCGGCTCGGCGCGCGTTTGCGCGGCCGCGACTCCGTTTTCGATAACGATCAACCGGGACGGATCGACCTGCAGCGTCGTCAACGCGAAGTTGCGCCAATAGGAACCCAGCACGACGACGGCATCCGCCTTTCGGAAGAAAGCCCCGACGACACGGGCCACGGGGCCGGGAAGCCGGCGGAAAAAATCATCGTAGCCGCTGCCGTGCAGGTGCACGATCGTTCGTGCGCCCGTCGATCGGGCCGCCGCGGCGAAAAGCATCTTGCGGAACGTCGAGCCGCGCGGCGCCACGTTGATATGGGCGACGCCGACCCGGCGCCTGAGCAGCCGCCAGACGAACTGGACGAGCGCGACCGGCATGCCGAGATGCTTGAGCGGACCCGGCCAATCCCACCGCGACGTCTGAATGACGAGGGGAAGATCGGGAGCATCCGCCGCGATCTGCCGCGACATGTAGAGCATGATCCGTTCAATCCCCCCACGGCCCTCGATGCCGTTGGCAAGGACGATCGCTACCGATTTTCTCCGCATACCGCCCGGAATTCCATCAATTGAAGGCAGCGCGGATAGCCAACAACGGTTCGCCTTACAACCGCGCCGCCCCCGCCTCGAGCGCCCTTGCCGCCCTCGAGAGCGCTTGCTAAGCGGCTGGCAACGCCCGGAAGCCGGGCGCCGGCCGGACAATCAGCACAGGAATCGAGCATTGCCCGTCGGTCGACCCGTTCCCGCTTCACGCGCCATTGAACCCGCGACGCCTCGCGCCAGGTCACGGCGGTGGGCTGTTCTGGGCATAATCATGGCGATCTTCCTGATCGGCCGTCTTATTTATCAATTATTCCAGTCGGAGTTTGCCGCGTCGCCGCTCGACGAAATTCTGGTCGTCGCCATCGGCTTGTTCGCCCCGCTGGGTATTATACTGCTGTCCAAAACCCGAAACGGTTTAAAGTTCATACTTTATACCTGCGCGTACATTGCGATAATTCTCGCTTCCAGTCTCTTGCACGAATATTCCTTCGAACGTGGTCGAGAGGTATTCTATACAAGCCTTGCACTCGACCTTAAGTTCTTCGCCCTGTTCTTCGGTGCCTACGCCCTTGCACTGCGCAGCGCCGAAACCGGCGTTTCGCAGCGAAATGTCGAACTCATCATGAAGGTGCTCGTCTTCGTTGCCGTCATCAATTCCATCCAGGTTTTTCGAGATTTGGTTGGGAACGGCGTCGGGCTGGACGGCACACCGCTCGACATTCGGGGCGGTTTCCACCGGCCGAATGGCTTTTTTCACCACCCGGTGGCAAGCGCCCAGATCGTATTGTTCGGCTTCATCGCCTCACTCGGATTCCTTGCAAGAGGCGCCACCCCCCGAAGGCTGGGTTCGGCGGCGTTTCTGTTCCTGGTCCTCATGGTCCATATTTCCGTAAAAGAGATCATCGTCGGGTGCCTTTGCCTGATGATGTTCGTTCTCCTTTATGTTCGCAACAATGCGTTCACGAAGTTCATTTCGATCCTGGTCGCCCTGACTGCGATCGTCTCCGTCTTCGCCTCGCCGGTCGGTAATGAAGTAGCCTCTCGTATTTCCTATTACACGGGCGAGGAAGGCACGGACACCGTACGGCGCGCCCTTTATCATGGGAGCTTCGAGATCGCCGGCGAGCTGATGCCGATAGGAAGCGGGACGGGAACGTTCGCGAGCGAAGGATCAAGGACGAACGGGTATAGCAGTCTTTATTTCACGCACGGCGTCTATGGACTCTGGGGGGCGACCTACAAGAACGACAGCTTCCTTCTCGATACGTTCTGGCCGAAGATCATCGCTGAAACGGGCGTGCTGGGGCTGTTGTTCTTCGTCCTGACGATCGCCGTGCTGGTCGGTGCCGCCTGGCGCCTGGTGCTGGCGACACGGACGCCCGAGGATTTCGTCCTCTTCTCCAGCATGACGGGCATTCTCGTCATCTCGGTCGCCACGGCGGCGCTGGGCGAAGAGTTCCTCGGTTCGCTTTTTTACGTGTTCGGCGCGATGGCACTGGCGCGCGCGACCGTTCTGCTGCCGCGATCGGCAGGCCGACGGAGGCGGCGCGCTTCGGCCGCGCCGCCCTATGCCCGGCCGGCTATCGCCGGCGGTATTGCGCGTAGATATTGACGGTAAAGTATTTTTCCAGAATTCCGATCCGCCGCATCGCATTGAACAGTTTGGCAAGCCGGCCGATCCTTCGATTATAATCGAAGGAGACGGTTTCCCAGCGCGTCGGATCCATGATTGCCCGAAACTGCTTGGGCGTCAGCTTGTTGAGGCCGAGATCGCTGATCGATCGAATTTTCCGCCGCCGCCGCATGCTGGCGATCCGCAGGAGGGCAGGCTCGGGAATGAGCGCCGGCGCCCACGGCAACCTGTTTTTGCCCAACAGCCTGCCATGATCCCCGAAAGGGCTGAAATAGAGAGGGCTGAACCCCGCGACCATGATGCCGCCCGGTCGAAGGAGCCGGTGAATGTCGCGCACCATTCCATGGAGGTCCTCGACATGTTCGAAAGTGTCCTTCGAGATGACGACATCGAACCCGGCTTCGAGCTCGGCGATGTCGACGACCTTGAATTCCGTCCTGGCGAATACCTCCGGAAACTGCGCGCTCAGATGCGCGCGTGCAAAATTTATCCGGAACTCGTCGAGGTCGATCGCAACGACCCTCGCGGCACCGCGTTGGATGATATCCACGGTCAATGCGCCGAGGCCGCAACCGATCTCCAGAACGGTCTTGCCGGTAAAGTCGACTGCGCCAACCCGTCGCCAATATTCAGGGTTGCTGACGTTCCGCTGAAACTCGAAATCCTTCACGGCGGCGGCGTCTGCGCCCGAAATATGCGTGCTCCGTGAGGGCTGGACGGCCTGCATGGTGTCGGTCGCCTCCGCATCGCAGGAATGATGATTCATCTTCCGTTCTGTCCAGCCGGTATGCCGTAATGGTAGCTGTTCAGAAATCCATTTAACTTCAATATCATGCAGTCTATCCACCGAGCTTCGTCGATCGTTGCGTCCGCATACCATCGGGGCATCGTCGAGGTAAGGCCTTTTTGAACGACCGTCCGGCCGACAAGCGCCGGCAGCTCGCGAAAACGGTCTGCCGATATGCACGCATTCGTTGGCTGGGAAAACCGGATTGACTCCTCTAAGGAGCCCGTTCGATCCATGCTCTCGACGCATACCCGGCCGAGATCGAGAGCGGACCACAAGAAAGGATTGGGAAGATGCACCGTCGTTTTCGCCTGGGCAGGCTGATCTTCGAGCTACTCGGCGATGGCCCGCTCGCGGCTGCTGCGTTTGAAGAAATTCCCGCGCAGATGGCGAGCTCCGACGATGCTCCCGCGGACGTGATCTTTGAATTCGGGAAGATTACCGTTCCCGGCGGAAACGGCGTTCACCTCGGCCAATACATCGTCGGCAGGAACTGGATTCTGGTCCGCGACAGGTATGTTCCGCATCTCATCGTCCAGGACGGCGACATCATGCGTGTGACGGTCGATTCCCGTCTCGGCATGTTGGGCGCCCCCGTCGTTCGGCAGCTTATTCGTCCGATGGACTACGCCTTCAACGATTCGTGGCGCCGCCTTTCCAAGCGATTCTATTATCTGGTCTTCAATCAGGCCATCGAATTGCACCAGATTCGTAAGGGCCAGACATTCTGTCATGCCAGCGCGTGCACCGATGGGGAGCGAACCGTCCTGCTGATGGCCTGGGGGGGTATCGGCAAGACGTCCAGCCTTATCCGTCTGCTGCATTCGGCTGACGCGTGGCGATTCATCTCCGACGACCTCGCAGTGCTCGACGATGCGGGCGTCATTCACAGAACGCCGCTCAAGATGCAGGTCTATCCCTACAATCTCGAGGGGGAATCCCGGCTGAGCCGCGCCTTGATGAAAGA
Organism: uncultured Stakelama sp.; assembly: GCA_964639855.1. Classification (GTDB taxonomy): domain Bacteria; phylum Pseudomonadota; class Alphaproteobacteria; order Sphingomonadales; family Sphingomonadaceae; genus Sphingomonas. The sequence continues at coordinate 8,939 of CAZXFY010000069.1, forward strand.
CCGGTCCTTGATCGACCGCGCCCAATGGGCATCGAGGCAGCGCGTGCTCGGCAAGAAGAGCGTACGGCGGCGCGTCCACGCCGAAACGCTTTTCGGCGAGGGGAAAGGTGCAGCATCCGCGCCGCTGACGCACGTTCTTTTCCTTCGCCGGACCGAGGTCGAGCAGTTTGCGGGACATCCGCTCTCGGCCGGCGATGCCGCGGTTCAGATGGCTCACGTCATGCAGTTCGAGCTTCAAATGCTCTGGTCCATGCTCGCCGCAGCGGGAAGTGCCGGACCGGCCTCCGAGGGATTTGGTTTCGGCATCGATTCTCCAGCGGCGACCCGGATGGTCAAGGACATCGTCGAACGGGGGCTCCAGGGCCTTCGCGCCCCACCGATGCTTCTGGATGTGCCGCTTGGGGCCAAACCGGCCGATCTGTTGACGGCCGTGACGGGCCAGATCGACCGGATGTGACACGGCACGCATCCATGGCTCGCCATCGCCACGAAGCGCGATGCCCATCGTGTGCTTGGGGGCATTCGTGCTACCGGCATGTCGACGGGCCTTGCCGGTCGGCGTCCGTTCGCTGAGATCAAAAAGAGCGAAATCCTTTGCGGCTCTCACTTGGTTCATTCGCCCGCGTCGGAGCGCGGATCGGCCTGGTCAGCCTCGACCAGGTGATATCGAGTTTATCGAACCTGCTCATCTCGGTGATCGCGGCGCATGCGCTTGCGCCAAGAGAATTCGGGGCGTTCGGCGTCGTCTTCGCGACCTATATGCTGATCGTCTTTTTGGTCCGGGCGGCAACGGGTGAGGTATTGTTGCTCGCCGGACAGCAGCGCGCCGTCAGCGACGCCGGCTCGAATCTTCTGATATCGTTCGTTGCCGGCCTGTTCGCCGGCCTCGTTGTTGCCGGGGCTGCGATAGCGATCGGAGGCGCGATCGGAGCGGGCTTGCTGCCGTTGGCGATCGGCCTTGCAGGCCTGACGCTCCAGGATTGCATTCGCTATGTCGGGTTTGCGACCAAGCGGGTCCGTTTGGCACTCATCAGCGACCTGCTGTGGCTCCTGCTCATTCTCGTGTTCTTCTTTCCCGAATGGTCGTCTGAAATGACGATCGGGAAGGTTTCGTCGCTTTGGGTCGCGGCCGGCTTCTTGGCGTCCTTGGCGACACTGCCGTTCGCTCGTTTCGGATTGCCGTCGCTGACTTCGGTAAAGCTTTGGATACACGACAAACGGCATCTGATGCTCAGCCTGATCGCCGACCGTGGTCTGGTTTCGGGCGCTCAGCAGAGCGTGATCTACGTCATTGCCATCATGATCGGTCTCGAAGGAAATGCGGCTTACCGCGCCGCCCAGATCATCATGGGCCCGATCAATATTCTGCTGGCCGGCATCATGACGGCCACAATTCCCTACCTCGTTCGGGTTTGGGACGAACGGCCGGGCGAGATGATGAAGCAAGCGGGTGTGATCGCAATCGCGACCGGGCTAGCGTTCTTTGTCATTGCCGAGACGATCGCCGCCATTCCGGATTGGATAGGTCAGCCGTTGGCCGGACAATCGTGGGCGCTCGGAAAACCAATCCTTCCGGTAATGGCGCTCGTGATCTCGGTTCAGGGTCCCAATTTTGCCGCGCTTGGCGCGCTGCGCGCGATGGGCAGCGCCGCATCGGCCTTGGCCGTCCGCGTTCTGGTCGTGCCGATGACCGTCGGCGCAATCATCGCGGCCGCCGCCATCGGCGATATCATGGTTGTAATGTGGACGCAGGTCGCCTGTGCAGCGGTGGCGTCGTTCCTGTGGTGGGCTCTGGCCGCACGCACGAAACGCCGCCGCCTCGCAGAAGCCGAGGCTTGTGTCTGAAGGCAAAGCGCGGCCATGCCGCGCCGATCAAAGGCTGTGGAGGTTGACCACCCGGTCGGCACGAACCGAAAGCGCGCCGCCCTGGCCGTTCGCGTCGATGAACAGGTCGTATTGCTCGCGTTCCGCCTCATCGCGATCCACCAGCAGCGCCTTGAGCGAGGGCAGATTCGCATAGGCGTAGCCGAGATTCTGTCCCATCAGCCGCTCCGAGACGATTGAGGGATCATAGACCGACACCCGATGCCCCGCCCTCAGCAATCGGCTCACCAGGTCGAGATTGGGGCTCTCGCGCAGGTCATCGCTGTTCGATTTGAACGCGAGCCCCGCCACCAGCACGCGCGAGGCGGGCGCCAGATCGTGTGCGCACAGCTCGTATGCGAAATGCTTGTGCGCGTCGTTCGAGCGCATCACCGAATCGACGATCGCGGCATTGATCCCGGTCTCGCCGGCGAGGTGCTGGAGCGCGCGAAGGTCCTTGGGCAGGCACGAGCCGCCGAACGCGCCGCCGGGCCGCATGTAATAAGGGGAAATGTTGAGCTTCGTGTCCGAAAGGAAAATCCGGCTCACCGTTTGCGCGTCGATGCCCAGGCGAACGCACAGCCGGCCGATCTCGTTGGCATAGCCGACCTTGATCGCGTGCCAGCTATTGTCCACGAACTTGGTGATCTCGGCCTCGCGATACCCGGTATGGAAACGCGGCGCATCGATGCCGTCATAGAGTTGCTCCATCGCCTGTGACGGCTTTGCATCGGCGGTGCCCACGACGATCTTGGGCGGGTTGAAATAGTCCGCCATGGCGCTCGATTCGCGCAAGAATTCGGGATTGTAGACGATTTCGACCGCCTTTTCCGTCGCATCGCCGAGCACCGAGCGGAAGATCGGAATGATCAGGTCCTCGGTCGTTCCGGGCCGGATCGTCGAGCGATAGGCGATCGTCAGCGGGCGCGCTCGTTCCGCATCGACCGCGCTGGCGATCTGCCGCGAGACCTCGGCGATGAAGGACATGTTGTGCGCTCCGTCGGCGGCACTGGGCGTGCCGACACACACCATCGCCAGATCGGCCTCCCGGAGAGCCGCGGACGGATCATGCGTCGCGCTCAACAGGTCCGCGCGGCGCGCCTCGGCAAAGGCCTCCTCGATCCCCGGCTCGGTGATGGGAGAGACGCCGCGATTCACGGCGGCGACCTTTTCGTCGCTCACATCGACGCCAAGCACCTTGTGCCCGGCTTTGGTGAGGCATGCCGCCGCGGTGAGCCCCACATAGCCCAGGCCGTAGATAACAACGTACATCGAACATCCTTGTTGAGGTCGCGCCGGGTTGCGCCTTGATCCATTGGAAGGGCAGCCAGGTCCGCAGGGTTATCGCGCGCT
>CAZXFY010000070.1:0-11283 GCA_964639855.1 uncultured Stakelama sp.
AGTTCGAAAAGACGTTCATGATGTACCTGCCGAGGCTGTGCGAGCACTGCCTCAATCCCTCGTGCCTCGCCTCGTGCCCGTCGGGCGCAATCTACAAGCGGGCGGAGGACGGCATCGTCCTGATCGATCAGGAAAAGTGCCGCGGCTGGCGGATGTGCGTCTCGGGCTGCCCGTACAAGAAAATCTATTACAACTGGTCCTCTGGAAAATCGGAGAAGTGCATCTTCTGCTATCCGCGCATCGAGACGGGGCAACCGACCGTCTGCTCCGAAACCTGCGTGGGGCGCATCCGTTATCTCGGCGTCGTGCTTTACGACGCGGACCGGATCGAGGAGGCGGCCTCGGTCGAGGATCCGAAGGATCTCTACCCTGCGCAGCTCGGCGTTTTCCTCGACCCTTACGACGTCGGCGTGCAGGAGCAGGCGCGGCGTGACGGCGTGCCCGAGCAATGGCTCGAAGCGGCGACGCGCTCGCCGGTGTACAAGATGGCGATGGAATGGAAGGTCGCCTTTCCGCTCCACCCGGAATATCGCACCTTGCCGATGGTCTGGTATGTGCCGCCGCTGTCGCCGATCCAGTCGGCGGCGGAGGCGGGCAAGATCTCGTCGAAGGACCGGATGCCCGACGTACGATCTCTGCGCATTCCGCTCAAATATCTCGCCAACCTGCTCACCGCTGGCGACGAGGCGCCGATCGCGACGGCGCTCGAGCGGATGCTCGCGATGCGCGCCTATATGCGCGCAAAGTCCGTCGAAGGACGGATCGACGAATCGATTCCGGAGCGCGCGGGGCTCAGCCGCGCGCGGATCGAGGAAATGTACAAGATCATGGCCCTCGCCGCCTATGAGGACCGCTACGTCATCCCGACCGCGCATCGCGAGCTCGACGAGGACGCCTATGTGTTGCGCGGCTCGTCTGGATTCGCGTTCCGTGAGGAGACGACCGGCTCGACCAAGGTGAACCTGTTCGGTGGCAGCAAGCGAACGCCGCGCAAGCCGATGATGGATGTTCCGACATGAAGGCGCCCGCGATGCCGCTCACGCTGCGCGCGCTTGCCGCACTGCTCGGCTATCCATCAGCCGAGCTCCAGCACCACGCCGGTGAGGTGCGCGAGGCGATCCGATCGGAGGCGGCGTTGCCGCGCGCCGCCTTGTCGGGACTGGAGCCGCTGCTGCGGCGGCTGGAGACGTGGGACCTGCTCGACCTGCAGGCCGATTACAGCGAATTGTTCGACCGCTCGCGCGCGTTATCGCTCCATCTGTTCGAGCATGTCCACGGCGATAATCGCGATCGCGGCCAGGCGATGATCGATCTCGGCCAGCATTATGTCGATGCGGGCTTCTATCTCGATGGCGGCGAGCTGCCGGATTTCCTGCCGGTCTTTCTCGAATTCGTGTCGTGTCTGCCGCCCACGGAGGCGCGCGCGATGCTGGCGCAGCCCGCCCATGTCTATGCCGCGCTTGCCGAGCGGCTCGACAAGCGCAAGACGCCCTACGCCGCGATCCTCCACGCGCTCGTTTCGCTGTCCGGAGGCAAGCTCGACCTCGACGCGCTGCGCGAGCTGCAGGAGCGTGAGCCCGAAGAAGACCCGGCCCGCATCGACGAGGAATGGGAGGAGGCCCCGGTGACGTTCAACGCGAGCGCGGCGCACGAAATGGGCGGTCCCACGGGCATCGTCGCGAAGATCAGGGCGTCGAACCGCGCCGCGGAAAAGGAGGCAGGGCGATGAACGAGTTCCTGAACCAGCTCGCATTCGGCTGGTACCCCTATATCGCGGTCACGGTGCTGGTCGTCGGCAGTATTTTGCGCTTCGACGCGAGCCAGTATAGCTGGCGCGCGCAATCGAGCCAGTTCCTGCGCCGCAGGCAGATGATGATCGGGTCGAACCTGTTCCATCTCGGCGTGCTCGTGCTCCTCGTCGGCCATTTCGTCGGCCTACTGACGCCGGTGACGGTGATCGATCGGCTGGGCATCGGCCACAGCTTCAAGCAGGCGGCGGCGCTCGTCGTCGGCGGGATTGCGGGGGTCGCCGCCTATATCGGCTGTACGCTGCTGCTCCATCGCCGCCTGTTCGATCCGCGCATCCGGCGCAGCTCGTCCTGGGGAGATATTGCGGTGCTGGTGCTGATCTGGCTCCAGCTCACGCTCGGTATCCTCACCACCTGGTGGACGATGCAGCATATAGACGGAAGCGAGATGCTGCGCTTCATGAACTGGGCGCACGGCATCCTGACGCTCAACCCGGGGGCGCCCGACAGCATCCAGGACGTGGCGCTGGTCTATAAGCTGCACATCGTGCTGGGGCTCACATTGTTCCTGATCACGCCCTTCACCCGGCTCGTCCACATCTGGAGCGCGCCCGTCTGGTATCTGCTGCGGCCGGGTTTTCAGATCGTGCGATCGCGTTCGTCGCGCAAGCGGCCCGATCATTCGCCGACGCGCGGCCCGGCGGGTGTGGCCCCGAGCTATGGCGGCACGACCGTGCTGCGGCAGATGGCCGAGAGCGGACAGGAGGGCGCATGACGAGGCGGCTCGACGTCATCAATCTCGGCGACCCCGAGGCGCGGCCTGCGCCCGCAATGCCGAGCGCGTGCGAGACGGGCGGCTGCGGCGGCCCCGAACCGATGCTGCCGCCTCCCCCCAGCTTCGGCGACGTGCGCGTCAACGGCGTGGAGATCGCCCCCGATGCGATCGCGCAGGAAATCCAGCACCACCCGGCGCCCGATGCCGAGAGCGCGTGGATGGAAGCGGCGCGCGCGCTCGCGGTGCGCGAGTTGCTGCTCCAGGAGGCGCGGCGGCTGGGCTATGAGGCGGAGCCCGAAACCGACGAGGCGGGGCGTATCGAAGGCGCGGACGACGCGCTGGTGCGCGTGCTGCTCGAGGAGGAAGTGGCGCCCGAGCGCCCCGGCGACGCCGAATGCCTGCGTTATTACGAGGCGAACGAGCAGCGTTTCCGCACGCCCGATCTGTTCGAGGCCGCGCATATCCTGATCGAACCCGAAGGTGAGGACGAAACGGCCTGGGATGCGGCCGCGACGCGCGCGCGGACGATCGCGAGCGATGTCGGCGACGATCCGGCAGCGTTCGCGGCTGCCGCCCGCGCCTTTTCGGGCTGCGCCTCCGCGCAGCAGGACGGCGCGCTCGGCCAGATACGGCGCGGCGAGCTGGTGGCCGCGGTTCAGGAAGGGATCGAGGCGCTTGCCGATGGCACCACCGGCCGCGAGCCGGTCCGCTCGCGCTTCGGCTGGCACGTTCTCAGGCTCCAGCGGCGGATCGCCGGGCGCACCTTGCCGTTCGATGTCGTCCGACCGAAGATCGCCGACATGCTCGAGGCGCGAAGCTGGTCGGTGGCCGCCGCCCGCTACGTCGCCGCGCTTGCCGCGCGCGGCGAGGTGGAAGGCGTCCGGATCGAAGGCGCTGCGGGCTGATGATGCTGGGGGATCTTCTCGCGGCGGCGCGCGATTCGGCCGGCGGATTCCAAGCCTGGCTGCGGGCGTCCGACCCGGCGCTTGCGGATGAGGTTGTAACGGCTGCAGCGCATGAGGGGCTCGGCACTGCCTCCTGGGTCCGGGCGGCCGTGGCGGATTTCTCCCGCCTCGCGAGCGAAGAGGATTGGGGAACGCTCGTCTCGGCCATGCGCGACACCGATGATCCGGGGACGACATGCCTGTGCGCGATGGCGCACTGGCGCTTGACCGCACCCGCGTGCGCGCATCATGCTCGGCCCGGTTCGAAACGGCCATGAGAGGAGCCGTCGATGAGCGACGATGATCGGAACAAGGCGAACGACGCGCCCCTCAATCCCGCCCTCAAGAGCGGCACCGACACGATATTCGACACCAAACGAACGACCCCCGCGCCGATCGACACCGCCTCCGCCAAGGAGGGCCAGGGTGAAGGTTGGCCGATCATCTGGTTGGTCGTTGTGGTCGTGTGCGTCGCGTTGACGCTGTATTTCATCCTGTAGCTCGATCGGTCAGCCTTCGCGGAACCGCGCGCCGCGCGCAATCAGCATTGTCTTCCAGAACGGCTTTTGAGGATTGGCGTCGCGCACCGCCTCGACGCGTTCGAGCTCGGGCACGTAGCGTTTCAAGGTGGTCTCGACACCGCGCTTGAGCGTCATCAGCGCTGACGGGCATCCGCCGCACGCGCCCCGCATCTCGACGATGGCAACGCCCTCGCTATAGCTCACGAGGGTTATGTCACCTCCGTCCCTCGCGACGGCGGGCGCTATGCGCGTGCGCAGGATGTCCGTGATCTGCGCCTCGACCGGATCGCTCGCGACGCGTGTTTCGCGCCAGTTTCCGAGCTCCGCATCTTCGCCTTCAGCAAGAGCCTCGACCAGGGCGACGATGACGTCGGTACGCAACATCCGCCATGGCGCTGCGCTCGAATCGCGACTCACGGCCACGAAGTCACGCGCAATCAGGACGTCGGTTATACCCGAAATCAGGAGCAATCGGTCGGCCATCTTCGGGCGAGGATCGGACCCCTTATCGAATGCGAGCGGAGCGCCTGTGGGAAGCGGGCGCGGCATGAGAAAGCGCAACGATGCCGGGTTCGGCGTTGCTTCGACCTCGATCAACATTCGTGCGCTCCCGGTCGTCGCCGCTCTCAATCCGGAATCGCGCCCGGACACCAAAGCAATATCAAAAATGTTTCTTTATGTCACCTGATGCGGTAAAAGGCGCATATGAATCAGAACGCCTCTTCCCATACCACGTCGCCCCATGCGCTCGCGGCACGCGAGGCAAAACGCCTTGAAGCCGATGCGCTGGGGATCGACGGAACATTCGTGTCACGCCTCGTCGATGATTTTTACGCGCGCGTCCGCGATGATCCGTCGCTGGGCCCCATCTTTGACAGTCGCGTGAAGAACTGGCCGGATCATCTCGACCGAATGAAACGCTTCTGGCGCTCGGTCCTGTTCAGCTCGGGCGAGTTCATGGGTAATCCGATGCTCAAACACATCGTCATTCCCGGCCTGGACCGCGCCTTGTTCGATCGCTGGCTGCTACTCTTCGGCGAGACGTTGGACGAACTCGGCGATGCAGCCGCGCGCGAACATGTGCATAGTCGGGCCCGAATGATCGCCGCGAGTCTTCTTCACGGGATAACCGCCAATCAGAACCGACAAAAAGCTAATGGCTAGCGCCAGATCTCCAGGTTGCCGAGCGCCGGAATACCGGTCGGTCCGGATGCGCCGAAAAGCTCCCGCAACGAACGATTAGCGGGCGGGCATATCGATACACCGTGACTATGACGGAGCAATCTTGATGACCCACGAATATGGCGATCCGTTTAGCTCGGAAGCGGTCGAGGCGTCGGTCGCCCGGACGATCGAGCTGCGGAACAACGCGCCCGGCGTCCCGCTGGAGACCCATGTCGAGACAGCCGTGCATCAGATGTTCTGCTCATGTGCCGTGGATATCCAAGATGGTATCGAACACGCCCGCTCCGGCCTCCATAGAACGATCGTTCAGGAGGTGCGCCAGCAGGTGGAAAACCACCTGAGATCGCTAGGGCTGCAATCGGCCGAGGACTGCGTCGACGAAGCATCCGAGGAATCCTTTCCCGCCAGCGATCCACCCGCATGGATCTGGGAGCGGCCGTCGAAATGATCGGCCGCATCTCGATTGGACGCCAGCGTGTCTCGCGGCAGTGGGCGAGGCGTCTTCAAGATGCCCCGCTATGGCGCCGGCGCACATGATCGCAGAGGCTTCTGTCGAGAGGCCGCTGGCGGACTCGCCGAGCTTCCCGATTGGCGGAAAGGCGTTGCTGAAACCATGACAGAAGAGCGTCCTTTTCCCCTGCTTTCCATCGGCTTCAGGCCATTTTTCCTCCTTGGCGGTATTTGGAGTGCGCTCGCGCTGGCCATCTGGATCGTCGCGTTCGCCGCGGGGCAGCCATTGCCCACCGCATTTCCTGCTCTGACCTGGCACATTCACGAGATGCTGTTCGGTTTCGTGCTTGCCGCGATCGCCGGTTTCATCCTGACTGCGGTTGCGAACTGGACAGGGCGCAGGCCGATCAGCGGAGTGCCTCTTGGCGGCCTGGTATTGCTGTGGGGCGCCGGCCGCATACTCAATCTCTTCTCCGAGCTCGCCCCGTTATGGATCACGGCCGCGATCGACACTGCATTCCCGCTGCTGCTCGCGCTGCTCGTTGCCCATGAAATTGTGGCCGGGCGGAGCCGGCGCAATGTAATGATGCCGGTCCCGATCGCCATGCTGGGCCTTGCCGACCTGCTGATGTATCTCGAACAGGCGGGCACTTCGGTCCCGGGCGGCATCGGCTGGCGGATTGCGCTCGCTGCGGTGATTACACTCATTTCAGTAGTGGGTGCCAGGATCGTGCCCACATTCACCCGAAATTGGCTCGTCGCCCGGGGTGCAACGGCGTTTCCTCGATCGAATGCTTGGCTGGATCGCATCGCGAGCGTCGCCCTCCACGCCGGTCTGCTCGGCTGGGCGTTGTTTGCGGATATGGACGTGTTCGGTTGCCTGCTGCTCCTGGGGGCAGCGCTGACGCTGGTACGACTCGCCCGTTGGCGAGGCTGGACAACGTTCGATGAGCCGCTGCTCACGATCCTGCACATCGGCTATCTGTGGATGGTTCTTGGCGTAGCGCTGCTCGGCCTCGCTACCCTGACACCTGCCGTTCCTCAATCTGCCGCGGTCCACGCGCTGACGGCGGGCGCGATCGGCACGATGGTGCTTGCGGTGATGACCCGCGTTTGCCGCGGCCATACCGGTCGCCCGCTCACCGCCGACGGGCTGGCCGTCATGATCTACGGTTCGGTTAATCTAGCCGCGCTGGCGAGAGTTGGCGCGGGGCTATTGCCCGAGTTCTTCATGGTGTTGCTCGAGATCTCGGCGGCGTTCTGGATCGCGGCATTCCTGCTTTTTGCGATCTGGAGCGCGCCGATCGTGTGGCATCCGCGGGCCGACCAGAAGCCGGAAACATGAACCGATCTCACCCGCCAACGTTCGGAACGAGGATCGGGCGCGCCTCGCGTTCGCACAGCCGCCGGTCGTCGAACGCGCGTGCAGCGCCGCCCAAGCGGCCGCTTGAGAAGGGGAGAGCACTTTGATGTCCGATGTACCCAAGCACGCCGTCATCCTCTGTCATCCGCGGCGGGACAGCTTCAATGGTGCGGTGGCGGACACCTATTGCGCGGCAATCCAGGACATTGGACACGAGGTCTGCCTGCGCGATCTCTACCGCATCGGCTTCGATCCGGTGCTGAAGGATGAAGAACGACCTGGCGATCCCGAATTCCGCCCGCTCCCCGACGTAGCCGAAGAGCTTCGCCAATTGTCGGGGGCCCGCGTGTTCGTGCTCATTTACCCGATCTGGTTCGGCACGCCGCCGGCGATGCTCAAGGGCTATGTCGAGCGCGTTCTCGGTTCAGGCGTCTCGCACAGGGATATGCGCGAGCAACTCGGCAATCCGCTGCTCGGCGGTGCGCACCTGCTGAGCCTCACCTCCTCGGGCAACACCAAGAACTGGCTGAATGGGCAAGCGCAATGGCTGTCGCTGCGAGGCGTGTTCGACCACTATCTCAGCGCGGTGTTTTCGATGGCCTCCGACGAGCACGTCCATTTCGCGCCGATCAACGACCAATCGCCCGAACGCTTCATCGCAGAAAACCTTGAACAGGTTCGATCCGCCGCCCGCATCGTGGCTAGCAAGGCGGCAGCGGATGCGCACAGGCGCATTGGCGGGCGGTTGAAACTCCGAAGTTGAAGCGGATCAGTCACACGATTCCACTGGGGAGAGGCAAGCGAATTCCCGATGTTGGCAATGGACAATCGAAAGGACGTTGAATGGCGTTGCACCACGCGAAATCAGGAGAGGTCGTCGATTTGCATCCTCTCGGGCAGGAACTGCGGCACGCGCATACGACCGCCTTGGTCAAATCGGATACATTCGAAGCCGTCCGATTGGTCGTGCGCGCCGGCACGTCGATACCATCGCACCATGTCGAAGGCAGGTTCACATTGCATTGCCTCGAAGGTCGGGTTCGTCTCGGCCTGGAACAGGGGAGCATGGAACTGGCCGCGGACCAATGGGTCTTCTTTGATGGCGGCGTCACCCATTCCGTGGACGCGGTAGAAGATTCATCGTTGCTGCTGACGATCCTGTTCGATCAGGCGCACGTCCGGGGGGAACGCGAATGACTGCCCGGATCGACTATTGGAACGCTGCCCCGCGCGCTATGGCATCATTCAGGCATCTGAATGATTATGTCGAAAAATGCGGGCTCGAGCATTCGCTGCTCGAGCTCGTCAAAACGCGCTCGTCGCAGATCAACGGCTGCGCCTATTGCCTGGACATGCATACCAAGGATGCGCGCGCTTTGGGAGAAAGCGAGCAGCGCCTCTACACACTTTCAGCGTGGCGTGAGACGTCATTCTTCAGCAAACGCGAACGGGCCGCGCTTGCCTGGACCGAGGCGGTCACGCGCATCTCCGAAGCGTCTACGAACGACGCCTTGTTTGACGAGGTGCAGGAGCAGTTTTCCGAGCAGGAGATCGTCGATCTCACGTTCGCGATCATCACCATCAACGGGTGGAACCGTCTCGCCATCCCGTTCCGAACCGAGGCGGGCAGCTGAGAGCCGGCCCAAAAGTCGCAAGCGCCCGATGCGTGAAGGTCATTTTCGCTTAGGCCGCGTCGAAAGAACTGACGCTGAAGCGTAGTTGAAGCGTATCCTTCCACCTGCGACGCCTGGCACCGAGAGAGGTAGAGATGATTATATCATCATCCGAGCAAGTACCGCGCGGCACGTTGCTAAAGCGCTTTCCGGTGCCGAAGAATTTCGGGCTTAGCCCCGGATCACGGATCCGCCGGGGCAGACGATGGCCCGCACCGGCTGGTGCAACACGTCTCAAGACGTTCGACATCTATCGGTACAATCCCGATTCCGGCGAAAATCCCCGGCTGGACCGCTTTCAGGTGGATCTCGACGATTGCGGCCCGATGGTTCTCGACGCGCTCATCTGGATCAAGAGCAACATTGATTCGACGCTCACCTTCCGGCGGTCATGCCGCGAGGGCGTGTGTGGTTCCTGCGCCATGAACATCGACGGCACGAACTGGCTGGCTTGCACCCGAGCGATATCCGATCTTGGCAACAAAGCCCGAGTCTATCCGCTCGCCAGCAGGAGCATCATCAAGGATCTGGTGCCGGACCTGACACATCTGATCGCGCAATACGACATGATCCAACCCTGGATGAAATCCAACACACCGGCTCCCGAACGAGAGAGGCTTCAATCGCGCGAGGAACGGGCCCGGCTCGATGGATATTATGAATGCATCCTTTGTTTCTGCTGTACCTCAGCGTGTCCCAGTCACTGGTGGAACCCCGGTCGCTTTTTGGGTCCGGCCGCTCTTCTTCAGGCATGGCGCTGGCTAACGGACAGCCGTGACGAGGGAACCGAGGAGCGCCTGGATCAGCTTGAAGACCCGTTCCGGCTCTATCGCTGCCACACCATATTAAACTGCACGCGCACCTGTCCAAAAGGCCTCAATCCTGGAAAAGCAATCGCCGAGATCAAGAGAATGATGATTGAGCGGCAGAGTTGAGGAACGCCCGAGCGCACGCAGTTGACTGACGGGAGGAGACAATGCCGAAGCGAGATGACGGCGCGCGACGTGAGAATTCCGGTGTCGGAAAGCCAACGGCGCAAGAGATGAGAGCCGCCATCGATTACGGCGCAACGAACGAAAAGGCCGCCTCCCCCGATCCAGCTGCGGCACCGCCTGGCACCGATGACGAGGCGGCCGGAACGCCGGACGCGCCATTCCGGATCGCTACCGCATTTCAGCAAGAACTCTCAATCGATGGGCAGCATTCCGGAGCTGGAGCCGATAGCCATACGCTCGGGCGACGATTTCCGCGACCGACGTCGCCAAACATCCAAATTTACCGCCCGCAACTCACATCCGTCCTTTCGATCGCCAATCGGATGACGGGCCTGCTGCTGAGCATCGGGACCGTGGGTCTCGTCGGCTGGTTGATGGCGGCGGCGGCGGGCCCTCACGCATTTGCCGCCGCGCAAGCAATCATCTTCTCATGGCCGGGACAGATTGTATTGTTCGGCTTCACCTTCGCGTTTTTCCTGCATCTGTGCGGAGGCATCCGCCACCTCATTTGGGATACGGTCCACGGGTTCGACCTACGCTCCATCTACGCGTCCGGCTGGGCGGTGGTAGCGGCCAGCATCATGCTGACGCTTGGCACCTGGGCAGCAAGCCTCCTCTTGGATGGCGGTTGATCATGCAGCATCGCGAGACACGCTCACCCGTCGCGCGCGCGATCGGATTGGGATCGGCCCGATCGGGCACCCACCATTGGTGGGTGGAGCGCGTATCGGCAATTGCCCTCATTCCGCTCACCTTGTGGTTTTTGGCGGCGATCATCCGCCGTGGCAGGAGCGGCTACGGCGAATTTGTCGGATGGCTTCAATCGCCGGTGGCCATGATCGTTACGATATTGCTGCTGACCGCTTTGGCGCGGCATATGGCGCTCGGCCTTCAGGTGGTAATCGAGGATTACAGCCATAGCAGTGCAAAATACGCGCTGATTGTTCTTGTCCACGCCGCATCATACGTGTTGATGGCCGCAGGCATTCTGGCGACGCTCAGGATCGGTTTGGCGAGCTGATCAGTCGGCGGTCGCCGACAAGCAGATTTCGCTGCGATCGAGTGGTGCCGTTCTGCGGATGATTCACCGGGGTGCATGCTGCGCAGTTCGGTGGGCGGAGGGCGTGTCGCGATGCGCGGCGCATCGCGCGCCCATACCGAAATCGCCGCTGCCAAAAGTGTTCGCGGTGAAGTTCGGTCCATGCCGGTGCGACGGCAAGGGCCGTCTCCTCGGCTTCTTCGTGACACCCGGCCAGACCCACGATGCTGGTAGTTTTGCGCCGCTCTTCCGGATGATCGGCGATCGCATCGAGCGTTTCTCGCCGATCGCGGCTATGACGCCGATCCCATCTGCGCGAAGATCGCCTGCGCTGGCGTACAGGCCGTCATCCCCCGGCCAGACGCAGCCGCCGCCATCCGGCGCTCCACGACCGAGACAAATACCGCCTGCGCAAGTTGATCGAGCGACTGTTCGGCAACTCAAGAACTGGCGGCGTATCGTCATCGCTACGACAAAACCAAGGAATCCTATCTCGGCTTCGTCAGCCTCGCCTCAATCAAGCTACGGCTGCCCCTGACGTGACCCCCAGCTTTCCCCCAGCTGGGATTAGAGCCTGGCGGTTGTTTTGC
>CAZXFY010000071.1:0-11212 GCA_964639855.1 uncultured Stakelama sp.
CGGCGCCGCGATGGCGGCCGACCGCGTCGATCTCGTCGATGAAGATGATGCAGGGCGCGTTCTTCTTCGCCTGCTCGAACATGTCGCGCACGCGGCTGGCGCCGACGCCGACGAACATCTCGACGAAGTCCGAGCCCGAGATGGTGAAGAAGGGCACGCCCGCCTCGCCCGCGATCGCGCGCGCGAGCAAGGTCTTGCCGGTGCCGGGCGAGCCGACGAGCAAGGCGCCCTTGGGGATCTTGCCGCCCAGCCGCGCGAACTTGGTCGGATCTTTCAGGAACTCGACGATCTCCTGCAATTCCTCGCGCGCCTCGTCGATGCCGGCAACGTCGTCAAAGGTGACCTTGCCTTCCTTCTGCGTCAGCATCCGCGCACGCGATTTGCCGAAGCCCATCGCGCCCGACCCCGAATTCTTCTGCATCTGGCGAAGCACGAAGAAGGCGATGCCGAGGAAGAGCAGGAACGGCAGCGAATTGTAGAGCATGATCATCCAGATCGACGGGCTCTCTTCGGGCCGCGCGTTGATCGTCACGCCCGCCTTGCGGAGCCGGTCGGTGAGCTGGGGATCCTGCATCGCATAGGTGCGGAAGGTCGAATCGTTGGTGAGCGTGCCGGTGATGACGTCGCCGGCGACGTTGACCTCCTTGACCGTGCCTTCCTCGACCTTGTCGAGGAATTGCGAATAAGCGATCGTGTTCGCTGCCTGCGGGCTGGCCTGCCCGTTGAACAACCCGACGAACAGCGCGAGCCCGACCAGGATCGCCACCCAGATCATCAGGCTCTTCATCCAGGGATTGCCGCCGTTATTCTCCGGCTCGGGCTGTTTGTTGTCGCTCATGGAACGTGTCGCTACCTTTCGTCCCTTAAGATAGGCGCGCGCAGGTTAATGGCAATGGAACAAAAGGTCCCGTTACGACCGGCGGGGCGGCGCGCGCGTGAAACCGAATTCGACTGCGGCCGTCGGGTGGAAATGGCTCTGGATCAGCACGTTGCCCAGCGTCGTACGAAAATGGATGCCGCGCCGGTGCGCCGCCATGATCTGCGAGACGAGCCGCATCACCTGGCCCCCGCGCGGATCGGTGATCGAATCGACGTGCGTCAGGCACAATAGAACGAGGCGGCGGACGAGCTCGACGGGCTCGTCGTCGAGCGCGAGCGTCGCGCCTGCATCGTCGAGCATGCAGGCACGCTCCGCCGCCTGCCGCGCGGCCCAGTCCAGTGCCGTTTCGGCGTCGCCCAGCGCGGCGGCGCTGCGGCGCCACGCATCGGCATCGAGCCAGCTCGCATCGGCCAGAACCTTGCGCAGCCGCGCGCGATCATAGCGGTCGTCGACATTGCTCGGATCCTCGACGGCGACAAGCCCCGCGCGCGCGACGAGGGCGGCGAGTTCGGCGCGGCGCCAGCCGAGCAGCGGGCGGACGATCACGCCGCCCCTGGGCCGAATCCCCGCAAGCCCGGCGATCCCCGCGCCGCGATTGAGCCGCATCACCAGCGTTTCGAGCTGATCGTCGGCGTGGTGCGCAGTGGCGATATGGCGGGCGCCGATCGCGCGCGCATGCTCCTCCAGCAGGCGGTAGCGCAGCGCCCGCGCGCGCGCCGAAAGGTTGGCAGTGCGCCGCACGCGCCTGGGCATCGGTGCGGCGAGCGTGGCGTGCGGCACGCCCAGCATCGCGCAGAGTCGCGCAACCATATCGGCTTCCGCGGCGGCTTCGGGGCGGATGCCGTGATCGACGGTCGCGGCGCGGCACCGATCGCCGAGCGCGGCGCGCGCGAGAAGCAGCAGCGCGGTGCTGTCCGCCCCGCCCGACACGGCGACGAGCATCGTGTCGCACTCGATATCGCACAGGGCGGCGAGATCGTCGCGGAACCGCGCGACCAGCGCCGCGTCGGGCGTCAGCGGCTTACTGGCAGCCGGCGTTGCCACGGCCCGCTGCGATATCGGCCTTCATGTCCGCCGAGATGCGGTCGGCATAGACGTCGGAAAGCTCCGCATAGACCTTGCAGGCGTCCTTGGGCTTCTTGAGCTCGATCAGCGCCTGCGCGAGATAATAGAGGCTGTCGGGCGCGCGGGCGCCGTCGGGCATCTTCTTGTAATTGTCGTAAAAGGCGATCGAGGCGAGGCTCGGCTTGCCCTCGTCGAGATAGGCGCGGCCGAGCAGGTTCTGCGCGAAGCTGGCGCGGCGGTGGTTGGGATATTGCTCGACCACCGATTTCAGTTGCTTCTCGGCCTCGGGATAGAGCTTCGCCATCCACAGGCGATAGCCGTAGATATAGGCGTCCTCCGCCGGATCGCCCGACGAGGGCTTCTCGACCGCGGCGACGCGGTCGGCGCGGGTCGGCCCGCCCGCGCTCGCCGGGAGTTGAAGCCCGTTGCCGCCCGTATCGGGCACGCCGCTCGCGACGCTGCCGTCGAGCGTCGCGTCTGCGCCCGCGCCGAGATCGGCCGCGCCGGTCGTCGGCGCCGGGGCCGCAGCGGGCGGCGGGGCGGCGTTCGCCTTCTTGTACGCCTCGAACTCGTCCCGCAGCACGCGCAGGTCGTGCTGGGTCTGCTCGACATGGTTGGTGAGGCTGGACAATTGCATTTCGAGCGAGTTCACCCGCACCGTGAGATCGGCGATCGCGCTGGTCGAGCCGGGGCCGGTGACCGCGGGTGCCTGGCCGGGGGTGATCTGCGGCTCGACCCATTGGCCGACGCCGCCGGGGAACACCTTGCGCTGCACCGCGCGCATCTGGCCTTCGAGGCGGTCGACGCGCTGCCCGAGCGCGCCGGTATCCTGCGCGGTCGCGGCGCTGGCCCCGAATCCCAGGCTGGCCGCGGCGGCGGCGATGACGATGATGCGGCGCATGGCTCTCCCCCGAGCAGATCGGCAATGACGCCGTATAGCTGACAGAAGGATGCTGTCGCCAGCCTTAAGGATAAGCGGGCGACGCACCGGTTCCGGCGGTCGGCGACGCGTTGGCGGGCGCACCGGTGGCGCCCGCCGCTTGCTGCCGCGCCTTCACCGCGGCGGCGCCGACGCCGATGTCCATCAGCGGCCGCGAACCGTCGCCGAGCGGCGGCTGGAGCGCGCCGTCGAGGCGCACCTCCAGCTTGTCGGGGCGGCCGACGTTGATCATCGGATTGTTCGCATCGGCGGGCACGTCGTAGCGCTCGCCCGCCTGCATCGTCTTCTGGAACAATGTGTTGCCGTCCGCATCATAGACGCGCAGCCACACGGCATCGGTCGCCGTGAGCGTGACCTTGCCGGGCCCGGCCGGCGTCGGCGTCGGCGCAGGGGCGGGCGTGGCGGCGACGGTCGGGGTCGGCGCGGCGGCGGGCGTTTCCTCCCCGCCGCGGAACCAATCGGTGCCGAGCCAGATTCCGGCGCCGATCACCACCACCAGCGCGATGATCACGCCGACGATGGCAAGCCCGGCGGGCGGCAGCCGCGCGGGGTCGGCAGGCTCGTAGGGCATGCTTTCGATCGTCGGGCGGCGCGGCACCCCCGCCTCGGCGCGCACATCGCGGCCGATCTCCACCTCGTCGACATCGACCGCGCGCGCATAGGCCTTGGCGAAGCCGATCGCGTAGGTCGGGGAGGGCAGCTCGTCGTAATCGCCCGTCTCGATCGCTTCGAGGTGGCGGATCGGGATGCGGGTGCGCGCAGCGATATCGGCGATCGACAGTTTCTGCGCCTCGCGTGCCTCGCGCAGCCTTTCTCCGGCGGAAGCGGGAAACAACGTCGCGTCCTCGCGATCCTCCTCGCGCGGGGTGTCGGTCATCCGGATCTCCGGCGGGAGGGATGCGGCCCTGTTTTCTCCCGCGTGCGCGTGAGGTGTTTCAAAGCACGGCGCCGCTGTCAACGGGCAGGCGCGGTTTGCGGGCCGATCAGCCGAGCTCCACGCCGTGTTCGCCGGCCCATTGCTGGAGCGCGCCGCGCAGGTCGCGCGGCGGCGCGGCGAGCAGCTCTTTCATATGAGCCGTCAGCGCGCGGCGATCGACCGAGCGGATCATCGCCTTGATCGTGCCCACCGCCGCGGGCGTGATCGACAGCCGCTCGATCCCCAGCCCGACGAGCGCCATCGCCTCCAGCGGCCGCCCGCCCATCTCGCCGCATACGCCCAGATCGACGCCCGCCGCCTTGGCAGGGCCGACGATCCGCCGGATGAAGCGCAGGATCGACGGGGAGAGCCAGTCGTAGCGCTCGGCGAGCTTGGGGTTGGCGCGATCGGCGGCGAACAGGAACTGCGTCAGATCGTTGGTGCCGATCGACAGGAAATCGAGCTTGGGCAGCAGCAGATCGAGCTGCTCTGCGAGTGCGGGCACCTCGAGCATCGCACCGTAGTGGATCTGCGACGGCAGCTTGCGGTTGCGCGAGGCGATCCAGTCGCGCTGCGCCTCGAACAATGCCTTGGCCTCGTCGAATTCCCAGGCTTCGGACACCATCGGGAACATGATGTTGAGTTCGCGCCCGTTGGCGGCGTCGATCAGCGCGCGCGCCTGCGCCTTCATCAGCCCGTCGCGTTCGAGCGCGAGGCGGAGCGCGCGCCAGCCCATCGCCGGATTCTCCTCGTCGGCACCGTCGCCGTTCAGATAGGGCAGCGCCTTGTCGCCGCCGATATCGACCGTGCGGAACGTCACCGGCCGGTCGCCCGCGACGTCGAGCACATCGCGATAGAGCCGCTGCTGGCGTTCGCGCTGGGGCAGGGTCGCCGAGACGAGGAACTGGAATTCGGTGCGGAACAGCCCGATGCCGTCGGCGCCCGTCAGGTCGAGCGCGGCGACGTCGTCGCGCAGCCCCGCATTGACCATCACCGTCAGCCGGTGGCCGTCCTTCGTCACCGGCGGCTCGGACTTCAATGCCGCGAACGCCGCGCGCCGCCGTTGCCGAACGGCGAGCTTGGCGTCGAACGCTTCGGCCATCGCCGATGTCGGCCGCACCAGCAGCGTGCTCGCGCTGGTGTCGAGCAGCAGCAGGTCGCCCTCGCTCACCTTGTGGCGCACGTCGCGCACCCGGCCGAGCACGGGCACCCCCATCGCGCGCGCGACGATCGTGACGTGCGCGGTCAGCGAGCCTTCCTCGAGCACCACGCCCTTCAGCCGCCGGCGGTCATATTCGAGCAATTCGGCCGGCCCCAGGTTGCGCGCGATCAGGATCGTGTCCTTGCGCAGCCCCATCTGCGCGGCGGTGCCCATCTGGCCGGAGACGATACGCAGCAGCCGGTTGGAGAGATCCTCCAGATCGTGCATACGATCGGCGAGCAGCGGATCGTCGATCTGGCGCATCCGCATCCGCGTGCGCTGTTGGACGCGCTCGATCGCGGCTTCGGCGGTCAGCCCCGAATCGATCGCCTCGTTGATCCGCCGCGACCAGCCTTCGTCATAGGCGAACATCTTGTAGGTCTCGAGCACCTCGCGATGTTCGCCGTCGACGCCGAACTCGGCCTGGTTCGTCATGCGGTCGATCTGCTCGCGCATCCTGTCGAACGCGGCATAGACGCGGTGGCGCTCGGCCTCGATGTCCTCGGCGACGGTATATTCGATGGTGATCCGCGGCTGGTGATAGACGGCATAGCCCGACGCCATCCCGTCGACGAGCCGCAGCCCGAGAATGGTCGCCGCCGCCGTCATCTGCGGGCGCGCGGTGGAAACGCCGGCCGGGTCGATCAGCCCGGCATTGGCGATCAGCTCGCTCAAGACCATCGCCACCGTCTGGAGCGCCTCGATCTCGACATCCTCGTAGCGCCTGGGCTCGGCGTGCTGGACGGCGAGCACGCCGACCGCCTGCTCGCGCCGGATGATCGGCACGCCGGCGAAGCTGTGGAACTTCTCCTCGCCCGTTTCGGGGCGATAGGCGAAATCGGGATGCGTGGCCGCCTCGTCGAGGTTCAGCGTCTCGACATTGGCGGCGATGGTGCCGACCAGGCCCTCGCCGGGGGCGAGCTTGGTGACGTGGACCGCCGATTCGGAAAGCCCGCGCGTCGCGAACAGTTCGAGCAGCCCGTCGCGCAGCAGGTAGATCGAGCAGACCTCGCTATCGAGCGATTCGCCGATGATCTGCACCACCGCGGCCAGCTTCGCCTGCGCCGGGCTGCGCGAGCCCATCACGTCATGCAGGCGCGTCAGGATCTCGCGGGCGGCGGCGGGCGCGGAAAGCGGCATGGACGCGCGCTACCAGATCGGCACCACCTGCGCCAATCGGCAAAAGTGTGCGGATGCGTTCAGGGTGTCGTGAAAACCGACGGATCGTAGCCGATCCGCGGCGCCGACGCGCCGGACGGCGCGGGCGCGGGACCCGGCGCGGCCGACGTCGCGACGACCGTCCTGCTCTCGACCGGCTGCAGCGCAAGCATCGTCCGGTTCTCCTGCCACGCCGCGAGCCGGACGCGATAGGCGTCATAGGCGCGGAAGAAATCAACGAAGGGCGCGTCGAGCTCGGCGATTGCACCGGTCGCGAAGCTGTCGATCGTCGCCGGCGTGACGCCCGCCGACCGCGCGAGCACGTTCGCGGCCGCCGCGCACAATTCGTCCTGCACCGCGGGCTGCGCCCAGTAATTGTAGAGGCGCGTCATCGTATCGTCATAGCCATCCTGCCCGTATCGCTTGACGAGCGTCTCGTGCGCCTCGGCGAGCGCGGCCTTCTGATCGTGGAGCAGGGCGTTGTATTGCGCGATGATCGTCGCCTCGTTCGCGCCGCGACACCCCAGAGCCGCGACGTTGAGCCCCGTGCGCACGTGCCACAGCGCGGCATCGCCGGTCAGCCCGTGATTGGGGGTCGCATAGCTGCCGTCGGGCAGCCGCGCGGGGATCGCCATCCCGGCGACCGCGCCCTGCGGCGGCTGCGGCCTGGGTTGCGGCGCGGGTGCGGGCGGCGGGGGCGGCGGCGCGGCGGCGACCTCTTTCGGCCTGGCCGCGCATCCGGCGAGCGCCAGCGTTCCGATGATTCCGGCCAGCAACGCACGACAGCTCGGCATGTCTTCTCCCTTTTATGCCCCAAACGGGAGAAGAGCCTGAAGCCACTATGGTTAACAGAGGGTTAGAGTCGAGCCGTGCCCTTGCCGCGACGGGCGGCCTGCCGAGCGCCCGTCGCTCAATGGATCGTTTCGCCCCGCGCGCACATGGCGACGAACCTGGCGATGCGCGCCGCGCGCGTTTCGGGCTTTCTGGCGTCCGCGATGCGATAGAGGATGGCGTACCGACTGGCGCCGGTCAGCGTTTCGAAAAGCGCGCGCGCCTTCGGATCGGCGGCGAGCGCGGCGGCGAGGTCGTCCGGCACCGCCGCCTCGCGTTGCGACGGATAGGCGGCCTGCCACCGCCCGTCGGCCTTCGCGGCGGCGATTTCGGCGAGGCCCGCGGGCGCAACCCGACCGGCGGCGACCAATTCCTCGGCGCGGCGGCGGTTGCGCGCCGACCATTTGCTGCGGGCTTTGCGCGGCGTGAAGCGGACCAGCCACCAATCGTCATCGAACGGATTGAGCTGACCATCGATCCAGCCATGGCACAACGCGCCGTCGATCGCGTCCGCCTTCGAAACGGAGGCGGTGGCGGCCGATTGTTTCGCCAGTTTCAGCCAGATTCCCGCGGAAGAGCGCGGCTGCGCGGCAAGCCACGCCTCCCACGTCGAGGCATCGGCAAAGCTGCGTATCGGCAGGCCGGCACGCTCGGTCTCCATGTCAGCCCGCCCGCTTCTCCAGCGCCGCGGCGGCCTCGTCCATCAGCGTCGCGATGATCTCGGCGACGGGCTCTTCCTTCGTCACCATGCCGACCGACTGGCCCGCCATCACGCTGCCATGCTCGACATCGCCGTCGATCACCGCGCGGCGCAGCGCGCCCGCCCAGTAATGCTCGATCTGGAGCTGCGCCTCGGCCATTTCGACACGCCCCTCGTCGAGCGCCTGCGCGACCTCGCGCTGCTTGGCGGTGAACAAGTCGCCGCCCTTGTTGCGGAGCGCGCGGACGGGAATGACGGGGAGGCGCGGGTCGATCTGCACGCTCGCCACCGCATCGCGCGCCGAGGCGCGGATGAACGCCTTCTTGAAATCGGGATGCGCGATCGATTCGGTTGCGCACACGAAACGCGTGCCGAGCTGGACGCCCGCCGCGCCCATGTCGAGATAGCCGGCGATCGCCTCGCCGCGGCCGATGCCGCCGGCGACGAAGACGGGCACGTCCGCGGCCACTTCGGGCAGGATCTCCTGCGCGAGCACGCTGGTCGAGACCGGGCCGATATGCCCGCCCGCCTCCATGCCCTCGACGACGAGCGCATCGACGCCCGAGCGGATCAGCTTCTTCGCGAGCGCCAGGGCGGGGGCGAAGCAGATCAGCTTCGCGCCGGTCGTCTTGATCGCCTCGAGCGAGCCCTTGGGCGGCAGACCGCCCGCGAGCACGACATGGCCGACGCCGTGCTTCGCGCATACCTCGATCAGCTCGAAAAGCTGCGGATGCATGGTGATGAGATTGACGCCGAAGGGCCTGGACGTGCGCTCCTTCGTCCCCGCAATCTCCGCGTCGAGCAGGTCGGGCGTCATCGCGCCGCACGCGATCACGCCGAACCCGCCCGCGTTCGAGATCGCGGCGACGAGGTGCCGCTCCGACACCCACGACATCGCCCCGCCGAGGATCGCGACCTCGCAACCCAGGAAGGCGCAGCCGCGCGCCATGCGGCGTTGCAGGCGCTCGACGCCGGTGGACATGCTGTTCATCCCAGCCCCGTAGCGCCGGGCACTGCGCTTGGGCAAGTTCCATTCCTCCCCGGAACGGGGAGGGGGACCGCGCCCGCAGGGCGTGGTGGAGGGGGCCCGCTACCAGCGAACCGCGCAGCTCGGGGCCCCCTCCACCAAGCCGCTTCGCTCCTTGGTCCCAGCATCGGGTTGGCCACGCCCCGCATGGCCAAGGATCGTCCGGGAGACGATCCGGCCCGATGCTCCCGTGCCGGGGAGGAGTTGTCAGGCGCTCTGGTTCAGGTCGACGTAGCGCAGATAGGGCTTGAGCGTGCGGAAGCCCTGCGGGAAGCGCGCCTTGGCATCCTCGTCCGAGAGCTTGGGCGAGATGATCACTTCCTCGCCCTGGTTCCAGTTGACCGGCGTCGCCACCGATTGCGCGTCGGTGAGCTGGAGGCTGTCGATCGCGCGAATCACCTCGGCGAAATTGCGGCCCGTGCTCGGCGGATAGGTGAGGATGAGGCGCACCTTCTTGTTCGGATCGATCACGAATACCGAGCGCACCGTCACCGTGGGATCGGCCTCGGGGTGGATCATGTCGTAAAGCGTGGAGACCTTCTGATCGGTGTCCGCGATCATCGGGTAATCGAGCTTCTGGCCTTGTGTGGACTCGATGTCCTTCTCCCAGCCCTGGTGCGAATCGACCGGATCGACCGAGAGGCCGATCGTCTTGACGTTCCGCTTGTCCCATTCGGGCCGCAGCCGCGCGACCTCGCCCAGTTCGGTGGTGCAGACGGGCGTGAAATCCTTGGGATGGCTGAAGAACAGCCCCCAGGACGAGCCGAGCCAATCGTGGAAGCGGATGCGGCCTTGTGTGCTGTCCGCCTCGAAATCAGGGGCGGTCTGGCCGAGCTGAATCGACATCTTCTCAATCTCCTTTCGCTTCCCGCGATTATGGGCGGCGGCCCGGAGTGGCGCCAGAAAGCCTTCCTTTGCCCGCGCGCAGCGCTGCTTGAGCGGCCGGCGGCACCCGCCGGCGCGACCGTTCCATCATCGATTTTTCCAATGTTCCTGACCAATCTTAATCGCTTTGCCCGATCGTCGATCGCGCCTAGCGTAGCGTTCAAAAGACGCACCAGGAGAGATGACATGGACGCGAAGACCGGCGACCCGCTGGGCTGCCCGATGAAGGAGCCCGCCGCCTTACGCTCGCTGCTGGGACGCACCAACCGCGACTGGTGGCCCAACCAATTGTCGCTCGACATCCTCCACCAACACGGCCGATCGGGCAACCCGCTCGGCGACGGCTTCGACTATGCCGAGGCGTTCAAGGCGCTCGATTACGAAGCCGTGAAGCGCGACCTCACCGCGCTGATGACCGACAGCCAGCCGTGGTGGCCCGCCGATTACGGGCATTACGGCCCGTTCTTCATCCGCATGGCATGGCACAGCGCAGGCACCTATCGCACCGGCGACGGCCGCGGCGGCGCCAGCTCGGGCAACCAGCGCTTCGCGCCGCTCAATTCATGGCCGGACAACGCCAATCTCGACAAGGCGCGCCGCCTGCTCTGGCCGATCAAGCAGAAATACGGGCGCAATCTTTCGTGGGCGGACCTGCTGATCATGGCGGGCAACGTCGCGATCGAATCGATGGGCGGGCCGGTGTTCGGCTTCGGCGGCGGGCGCGAGGACATTTTCGAGCCCGAAAAGGACGTTTATTGGGGCACCGAGGAGGAATGGCTCGGCCAGACGCGGATCGATCCCGATCAGGAGATGGTGCTGGAGAACCCGCTCGCGGCGATCCAGATGGGCCTCATCTACGTCAACCCCGAAGGCCCGGGCGGCCAGCCCGACCCGATGGGCTCGGCCCGCGACATCCGCGAAACCTTCGCGCGCATGGCGATGAACGACGAGGAGACGCTCGCGCTCACCGCGGGCGGGCACACGTTCGGCAAGACCCACGGCGCGGGCGACGCCTCCCTGGTCGGCGCCGAGCCCGAGGGCGCGGACATCGCGCAACAGGGGCTCGGCTGGATGAGCGGGCACGAGAGCGGCGTCGGCGATCATACGATCACCAGCGGGCTCGAAGGCGCATGGACGCCCACGCCGGTCACGTGGGACATGAGCTATTTCCACATGCTGCTCGATTACGAATACGAGCTGGTGAAGAGCCCCGCGGGCGCGTGGCAGTGGCAGCCCAAGGACGTGGCGCCCGAGGATCTGGCGCCCGGCGCGCACAGCCCCGACCGGCGCGTGCCGACGATGATGACCACCGCCGACATCGCGTTCAAGGCCGACCCCGACTACCGCAAGATCGCCGAGCGGTTCCGCGACGATCGGGCTGCGTTCGAGGATGCCTGGGCACGCGCCTGGTTCAAGCTCACCCATCGCGACATGGGGCCGAAGGCACGCTATCTCGGGCCGGAGGTGCCCGAGGAGGACCTGATCTGGCAGGATCCCGTCCCTGCCGGCCCGGTGCTGAGCGACGCCGATGTCGCGACGCTGAAGGGCAGGATCGCCGATTCGGGCCTGAGCGTCGCGCAACTGGTCAAGACCGCCTGGGCCTCGGCCT
>CAZXFY010000072.1:0-11203 GCA_964639855.1 uncultured Stakelama sp.
GCGGCCTTCACCGGCATTTCGGGGATCAAGCCGACCTATGGCCGCTGCTCGCGCTGGGGCGTGGTGGCGTTCGCCTCGTCGCTCGATCAGGCGGGGCCGATGGCGCGCGACGTCAAGGACTGCGCGATCATGCTCGAGGCGATGGCTGGGTTCGACGCCAGGGATGCGACCTCGCTCCAGCTCGACGTGCCCAGGTGGGAAGCCGGATTGTCGGGTGATCTCAAGGGCAAGAAGGTCGGTATTCCCAAGGAATATCGCGTCGACGACATGCCCGCAGAGATCGAGGCGCTGTGGCGGCAGGGCGTGGAGTGGGTGAAGGACGCGGGCGCGGAGGTGGTCGAGGTGTCGCTGCCGCACACCAGATACGCGTTGCCGGCCTATTACATCATCGCGCCCGCGGAGGCCTCGTCGAACCTCGCACGCTATGACGGCGTGCGTTACGGCCTGCGCGACCTGCCTGATGGGGCGAACCTTCAGGAGATGTACGCGGCGACGCGCGCGGCGGGGTTCGGCGACGAGGTGAAGCGCCGGATCATGATCGGCACCTATGTGCTGTCCGCCGGCTATTACGACGCCTATTACACGCAGGCGCAGAAGGTCCGCACGCTGATCGCGCGCGATTTCGAGGCGGCGTGGGAGAGTTGCGACGTTCTGCTGACGCCGACCGCGCCCTCGGCCGCCTTCGCGCTGGGCGAGAAATCGGCCGATCCGATCGCGATGTATCTGAACGACGTCTTCACCGTGCCGAGTTCGCTGGCGGGCCTGCCCGCGATGAGCGTGCCGGGTGGGCTGGACGCAGCGGGCCTGCCGCTGGGCCTCCAGATCATCGGCAAGGCGCTCGACGAGCAGAGCGTGCTCAATGCCGGACTGGCGATCGAGGAGCGCGCGGGGTTCTCGGCCCGGCCGGAGGCGTGGTGGTGATTTTCCGTGCTCCTGCGAAAGCAGGAGCCTAGGGTTATTTGGCACTGGGTTCCTGCTTTCGCAGGAACGCTGGGAAGAGATGTGATGGAATCGACGTACCGCATCCAGGGCGCAACCGGCGAATGGGAGGTCGTGATCGGCCTCGAGGTCCATGCGCAGGTGACGTCGAACGCCAAGCTGTTCTCGGGCGCCTCGACGGCGTTCGGGGCGGAGCCGAATACGCAGGTGAGCCTGGTCGATGCGGCGATGCCGGGGATGTTGCCGGTGCCCAACCGCGAGTGCATCCGGCAGGCGGTGCGCACGGGGATGGCGATCGAGGCCAAGATCAACAAATGGTCGCGGTTCGATCGGAAGAACTATTTCTACGCCGATCTGCCGCAGGGCTATCAGATTTCGCAGCTCTATCATCCGCTGGTGGGTGAGGGGGCGGTCGAGATCGAAGTTGGCGAAGGTGCCGCGAAACGCATCGGCGTCGAGCGCATCCATGTCGAGCAGGATGCGGGCAAGCTGATGCACGATCAGCACCCGACGCGCAGCTATGTCGATCTCAACCGGTCGGGCGTGGCGCTGATGGAGATCGTCAGCCGGCCGGATATGCGTTCCCCCCCGGAAGCAGGGGCTTATCTCAGGAAGTTGCGATCGATTCTTCGATATGTCGGATCATGCGACGGCAATATGGAAGAAGGCTCGATGCGCGCGGACGTCAACGTCAGCGTGCGCAAACCGGGCGAGCCGTTCGGCACGCGGACCGAGACCAAGAACGTCAACTCGGTGCGGTTCGTGATGCAGGCGATCGAGCATGAGGCGAACCGGCAGGTCGATGTGCTCGAAGGCGGCGGCAGCATCGTGCAGGAGACGCGGCTTTACGATCCCGACAGCGGCACAACGCGATCGATGCGGTCGAAGGAGGATGCGCACGATTACCGCTATTTCCCCGATCCGGACCTGTTGCCGCTGGAGCTGGACGACGCATTCCTCGACGAGTGCCGGGCGAGCTTGCCCGAGCTGCCCGATGCCAAGCGCTCGCGCTACGAGGGGCTGGGGATCACGGCGTACAATGCGGGCGTGCTGACCGCCGAAGTTGAGACGGCGCGCTGGTTCGACGCGCTGCTGGAGGCGGGGGCGGCGCCGGTGCAGGCGTCCAACTGGGTCGCTTCCGAGTTGTTCGGCGCGCTCAACCGGCTTGGCAAGGGGATCGAGGAAAGCCCGGTAAGCCCCCGACAGGCGGCGGAATTGCTCGGGCTGGTTGCGGACAAGACGCTCTCGGGCAGCCTTGCCAAGCAGGTGTTCGAGATCATGCTCGAAACCGGGAGCGATCCTGCGGCCATCGTCGAGGAGCGCGGGCTCAAGCAGACCAGCGACACCGGCGCGATCGAAAAGGTCATCGCCGAGGTGATGGCTGCGAACGAGGACAAGGTGGCCGATTATCGCGGCGGCAAGGACAAGCTCTTCGGCTTCTTCGTCGGGCAGGTGATGAAGGCGATGCAGGGCAAGGCCAACCCGCAAGTGGTCAACGAGTTGCTGAAGAAGGCGCTGGGATGAAGATGGTCGCGCTCGCGTTGGTGATGCTGGCGATGCCGGCGATGGCGCAGGTCGCGCCCGGTCGCACCGCCGTGCCCGCACCGGTCGAGCCTGCGGACGACGCCAACCTGCCGCGCGTCGATATCGAGACGACGGCTGGGCCGATCATCGTCGCGGTCGATACCGAGCATGCGCCGATCACCGCGAAGAATTTCCTGGCCTATGTCGATCAGCACAAGCTCGACGGCGTCACCTTCTACAGGATCGTCAAGGTACAGGATCAGTTCGGGTTCGTGCAGTTCGGCGTGAACGGCGATCCGAAATTGAGCCTGCCGCCGATCAAGCACGAGCCGACCACCGAGACCGGGCTGCACCACACGAGCGGCACGCTCTCGATCGCGCGGCTGGAGCCGGGATCGGCGCGCGGGGAGTTCACGATCATGGTGGGGGACCAGCGGCCGGGCTTCGATGCCGATCCCACCGCGCCCGGCGACAATCTGGGCTATGCGGCGTTCGGGCATGTCGTGACGGGCATGGATGTGGTCGAGAAGATCATGGATGCGCCGGTCGATCCGGCGGCGACGGTGCGCGGGGCGTTCAAGGGCGAGGTGCCCGCCGAGCCGGTCAAGATCATCAGCGCGCGGCGGGTGGTGGAGTAAGGCCCCTTCCGTTCGCCCTGAGCTTGTCGAAGGGCCGCTCTCCCGCGCTTTGGGGAAGAACGGTGCTTCGACAAGCTCAGCACGAACGGCTGGGGGAGTCCGTTCAGCCAGTCTGTCGCAGCAGGGTAATCCGTGCCTTGCCGTGGGTGCGGGTGGCGTCGATTGTGAAGCCGGCGACCGATAGTTCCTCGTCGCGGGCGGTTTCGATGCTGATCCAGGTGCCGGGGCCGGTCCAGCCGAGGCGGGCCAGTTTGTCGAGGGCGACCGCGCCGGCGCCGGTGGCGTAGGGCGGGTCCATCAGGATGAGGTCGAGCGGCGCGCGCGCCGGGCCGAGCGCGAGGACCGACTGCGCGCGGATGTCGGCGCCTTTGGCGTCCAGCTTGGCGATGTTGGCGCGGAGGGCGTCGAGCGCGGCGCGGTCCTGCTCGACGAAGAGGCAGGTGGCGGCGCCGCGCGAGAGTGCTTCGAGGCCGAGGGCGCCGGAGCCGGCGAAGAGATCCGCGACGGCGAGCCCCTCAAAGCTGCCGAGGCGGCTGGCGAGCATCGAGAAGAGCGCCTCGCGCGTGCGATCGGCGGTGGGGCGCGTCGCATCGCCTTTGGGCGCGGCGAGCGAGCGGCCGCGCCATTGGCCGGCGATGATCCTCATTTGCGGCGCCGGGGACCGGGCTTCGGCTTGGGCTTGGCCCAGCCGGGGCGACGCTTTGGTGTCGGCTTTTTTGCTGGCGGGGTGGGGGCTTCCGCATCGGTTCTGCGCGTGCGCTCGGTCGGGCGAGTGCTATCGGAAGCGGGCGCGGTGGCGCGGCGCCTGGGCTTGTTGCTCCTTTCCGTTCGGCCTCGAACTTGATCCGGGGTTGTCGGTGCCCGTTCGGTGCGCGCGCGGAGGCGCCCTTCGACAGGCTCAGGGCGAACGGCAGGAGGGGGTGGCGCGCTCGACCTTTGCGTGCGTGCTTCGACAGTCCCGGATTCAGTCCGGGGACGAACGGAGGAGGGACGAGGCTGCGGTGCAACCTCCACAACACCTTCCGCTTTCTTGCCCTTGGCCAACGCTTGCCGGAAGGCCACCAGATCGTGCTGGCGGACCTCGCCGATGCCGCCCACGGGCAGGTCGCCGAGGACGAACGGGCCGTAGCGCGTGCGGATGAGGCGCGAGACCTCCAGCCCGAGATGCTCGAGCACACGGCGGACCTCGCGGTTCTTGCCCTCGGTCAGCACCAGCTCGATCCAGACGTTGGCGCCGGTGCGGCGTTCGAGATTGGCGTCGATGCTGCCATAGCGAATGCCGTCGATCGTGACGCCTTCGATCAGTTCCTCGAGCTGCGCCTGGGTGACATTGCCGTAGGCGCGGGCGCGATAGGCGCGCTCGACGCCGGTGGCGGGGAGCTCGAGCTGGCGCTTGAGGCCGCCGTCGGTGGTGAGGAGGAGCAGGCCCTCGGTGTTGTAATCGAGCCGGCCGACGGGGATGAGACGCGGCAAATCGCGAGGCAGGCGATCGTAGATGGTGGGGCGGCCTTTGGGATCGCGCTCGGTGGTGAGGACGCCGGTGGGCTTGTGGAAGAGGAAGAGGCGCGCGGGGCGTGGGGCCTCGACGGGGGTGCCGTCCACGGTGACGCCGTGGAGCGAGGCCACCAGCGTCGCGGGGGTATCGAGCACCTTTCCGTCGATCGCCACGCGGCCGTCGGCGATCATGCGCTCGACCTCCCGACGCGAGGCGATTCCGGCGCGGGCGAGCAGCTTGGCGATGCGCTGCGCTTCCTTGGGGGCGGGGGAACGGGACACGGCGCGGCCATACATCCTTTTGGCGCGCGCGCTCAAAAAATTTGCGGCTCCGGCCTGTTTGGTGCGTTAGGCCCGTAGGCGTAACGAGATTGTGCGGATGTCGGCGCAAATCGGCTTCAAGGGGTAGAGGCGAGTAACGATGTTCGGGAGAAAGAAGCGCCGGATCAACCATCTGCTGATCGTCGAGGACGAGCCGCTTGTGGCATTCGACACCGAACATTTCCTGTCCGAAGAAGGGTTCGAGATCGCCGCGACGGTGGACACGGTGGCCGCGGCGATGGCGCATCTGGAGAACGGCACCGCCGTCGATCTGGTGCTGGTCGACGTGGCGCTTGCGGACGGCAGCGGCATCGCCGTTGCGGAGGCGGCGCATGCGAAGGGGATCCACGCGCTGTTCGTCACGGGCTCCTGCCCGGGCGAGGCGAAGGGCGTTGCCGCCGGGTGTCTCGCCAAGCCCTATTCGCAGCGCGACCTGCTGCACGCCATCGCGGTGATCGAGGACGTGCTGACCGGCCGGAAGAAGCGGCGGCGCGCCCCGCCGGGGTTCAGCCTGTTTCTGGAGACGGTGGGCTGAGGGGCGTTTCGCGTCCGATGATTTGCCGTTAGGGTCCGCCCGCGAACGGGCGGGAGTAGCGGCGTAATGGATGCAGCGGCGGCGGAGCGGGACGGACACGAAGAGGCGTCGGGGCTGCTCGCTTATCTGGAGAAGGCACCGCTGGCGGCGCTCGCGCTCGGCATTTCCTCGGGCTTTCCCTATGCGATGATCGGCGCGACGCTGACGACGCGGCTTGCGCAGAACGACATCACCAAATCAACGATCACGGCGTTCAGCCTGGCGTTCCTCGTCTACAACCTCAAGCCGCTCTGGGCCTGGGTGGTGGACGGGGTGCGGCTGCCGCTGCTCGGGCGGCTGGGGCAGCGCGTGTCGTGGCTGGTCTTCGTCGGGCTGCTCGTGATGGCGGCGGTCGCGAACCTCGCGCTCGTCGATCCGGAGGCGGACATCGCCTGGACGGCGACCGCGGCGATCCTCGTGGGCGTCGCGGGGGCGACGTTCGACATCGTGATCGATGCCTATCGAATCGAGATTCTGGAGCCGCGCCAGCTCGGCGTCGGATCGGGGATGAGCCAATATGGCTGGCGGATCGGATCGGCGGGCGCAGGCGCGCTGGCGCTGGTGATCGCGGCGCGGGGCGGTTGGGAAGCCGCCTATCTCACCTGCGCGCTGCTGGCACTGCCGGCGATGCTGACCGGGCTGATCGTCGGCGAGCCGGCGCGACGGCGCGAGCCGGTCGAGCGGCGGAGCATCGCGACGATGCTGCGGACGATCTGGGCGCCCTTCGTCCAGTTCTTCAGCCGTGAAGGTGCGGTCGTCGCGCTGATCTTCATCCTGATCCACAAGATCGGCGACACGCTGGCGAACCTCACCTTCCGGCTGCTGTTCGACGACCTGCGCTTCACCAATGACGAGATCGCCTTCTACGATGTCGGGCTTGGTTTCTGGGCGTATCTCGTGGGGATTTTCGTGGGCGGGTGGCTCTATGCGCGGATCGGAATGAAGCGATCGGTGCTGTTGAGCCTGGTGCTGATGATGATCTCCAACCTGAGCTTCGCGGGGCTTGCCGCGGCGGGGCATTCGAATATCGGCATGGCGGGCGCGATCGGGTTCGAGAATTTCGCGAGCGGCTTCGGCGGGGTGGCGGTGGTCGCTTATTTCTCGGCCCTGTGCGACCTGCGCTTCACCGCGTTCCAATATGCACTGATCTCGGCCGCGGCGAGCATCGTCGGGCGGATCGTGACCGGGACAACGGCGGGCAGCCTCATCGTCGCGTTCGGCTATGTCGATTTCTACCTGCTGACGACGGTGCTGGCGCTGCCGGGCGTCGTGCTGTTCTGGTGGATGGCGCGCAGCGGGCTGGTCGACCGGTCGATCGGCAGCGCGGGGATCGAAGGCGAGGGAGATGCGCGCCGGGGCGAGGTGGAGTAGCGGGCAGGCTTTGCGCTCCGGCGAAAGCAGGAGCACTATGCGCCGATTGGCCGACCTGCATCGGCGAAGGCCGCGGAGACGGCGTGGGCGCTCGCTAGCACGCCGTCGATCGCGCGGGTCCCGAGTTGGTCGGCGAGGAGCAGGCGGGCGGTTTCGGGCATGGTCTCGGCGCGGGCGAGGACGGTGAGCAGCGCCGCCTCCGACGCGGTGGCGCGGGCGCAGCAGCACGGCGCGATCGCGATCGGTTGCGCGGCGGTGCTCGCCACGTCGAGCATGAAGGCGCGCATCAGCACGAGCGGGCGGCGGAACCCCTCTCCGAAGGCGGTGACGAAGGCGTGCGCGGCGCACGCGTCATGGATGCCACGAGCGCCCATCCGGCGAATCGCGAACAAGGCCAGGCGCGCGTCCGCGCTGTCCGGGAGCGCGTGCGGGAGCGTGTGGGCGATCGTTTCGGTGGCGGGCATGCGCGACTCCTCTCTTCACGGGCGCGCATCGTTTCTAGTTCGTTATTGCAAGTCAATAGCAATAAGAGATCAGGTCGGCAGTTCGTCGTTGGCGGCGAGTACCTCCCCCGCGAGATAGAGCGAGCCGAGGATGAGGATGAGGGGGGCGGAAGGCGATTTTGAAAGCGGTTCACCCTCACCCTCCCGCGCTCCCGCTGCCGAAGGCAGTGGGAAGGGCGAGGGCGCGGGCTCCTTCTCCGACTTTGCGGCGATCAGCCCCAGCGCATTCTCGATGCTGTCCGCAACCGCGGTTGAGAGGCCGAGCGCACCCGCAGCCCGGGCGAGCGCTTCCGGTGGATGCGCCTCATGGCCGGGCACGGGGACGGCGGTGAGCGAGGTCGCGAGGCGAGAGATCGGCGCGAGGAAGCCCGCCGCGTCCTTGTTGGCGAGCATGCCGCAGACGAGGTGGAGCGGCCGGCCGTCCTGCACCCGCTCGATCGCGGCGGCGACGGCGGCGCCCGCAGCCTGATTGTGGCCACCGTCCAGCCAGAGCTCGCTTCCTTCCGGCAGCAGACGGACGAGCGGGCCGGGGGCGAGTTTCTGCATCCGGGCGGGCCAGGTCGCGGTGCGGGCGGCGGTGTCGAAGGCCTCGGCCGGGATGGCGAGCGCGGACTGGTGGCGGAGCATCGCGATCGCGAGCGCGAGGTTGCCGGGCTGGTGCGGGCCGGGGAGGGTGGGGACGGCGGTCTCGATTCGGCCGTGCGCGTCCGCATAGCGGAGCCGGCCGCCGTCGACCGCGTAGCGCCAGGTGGTGTCGAGCGGCTTGACCAGGGCGCCGGCGCGGGCGGCGGTCTCGGCGATGCGCGTGGCGACGGTGTCGGGATAGCGCATCGTCACCAGCGGGACGCCGGGCTTGGCGATGCCCGCCTTTTCGGCGGCAATGTCCTCCGCCGTGGTGCCGAGGAACGCCTGATGGTCGATGCCGAGCTGGGCGATGCCGGTGACGAGGGGGCGGGCGACGACGTTGGTGGCGTCCAGGCGGCCGCCGAGGCCGACCTCGACGATGCAGGCGTCGGCGGGGGTGCGCGAGAAGGTGAGGAAGGCGGCGGCGGTCGTCACCTCGAAGAAACTGGCGCCGATGCCGTCGGCATGGTCGAGCACTTCTTCGAGGAGGGCCGCGAGGGGGGCGTCGTCGATCAGGCGGCCGGCGAGGCGGATGCGCTCGTTGAAGCGGACGAGGTGGGGACTCGAATAGACGTGCGCGGTGAGGCCCGCCGCCTCGATGCTCGCGCGCAGGAAAGCGCAGGTCGAGCCCTTTCCGTTGGTGCCCGCGACGTGGAGGACGGGCGGGAGCTTGTGATGCGGATCGCCGAGGCGGGTGAGGAGGCCGGTGATGCGCTCCAGTCCCAAAGTGTCGGCGCCGGGGGAGAGCGACCATAGCCGGTCGAGCTGATGCTGGACGGCGGGGTCGGTGGAGGTGGCGTGATCGGGCATCATTCCCTCTCCTCGCTCGCGGGGAGAGGGCAAGCGAGCGAAGCGAAGCGCGGGAGAGGGGGAATGGCGAGACGGGGCATTTTGGATTTTCCCTCTCCCCGGCCCTCTCCCCTGCAGGGGAGAGGGAGAGTGCTCACGCCGCCGTCTTCTTCTCGTTGTGGCACAGATAGCCGATCACCTTCGCCAGCGTCTCGCGCAGGTTCTTGCGGTGGACGACCATGTCGACGAGGCCGTGCTCGAGATAATATTCGCTGGTCTGGAAATCGTCGGGGAGCTTTTCGCGGATCGTGTTCTCGATCACGCGGCGGCCGGTGAAGGCGAGCGTCGCCTTGGGCTCGGCGATCTGGACGTCGCCGAGCATCGCATAGGCGGCCATCACGCCGCCCGACGTGGGATCGGTGAGCACGACGATATAGGGCAGGCCGGCGTCGTGGAGCATCTGGATCGCGACGGTGGAGCGCGGCATCTGCATCAGGCTGAGGATGCCCTCCTGCATGCGCGCGCCGCCGCTCGCGGTGAAGATAATGTACGGGCATGTGTCGGCGATCGCGGCTTCGACGCCGGCGACAAACGCTTCGCCCACCGCAAGACCCATCGAGCCGCCCATGAAGGCGAAATCCTGCACGCCGACCACGGCCCTGTGGCCCTGGATCGTACCGCGCGCGTTGACGAGCGCATCCTGCTCTCCGGTCGCGGCGCGGGCGGCCTTCAGGCGATCGGCGTAGCGCTTCGAATCGCGGAACTTGAGCGGGTCTTCGGGCACTTTGGGCGCGGGAAGCTCGGCGCAGCTTCCCTCGTCGAACAGGTAATCGAAGCGGCGCTTGGGGCCGATTCGCTCATGGAAATCGCATTTGGGGCAGACGAACTGGTTCTCCTCCAGCTCCCTGGCGAAGACCATCTGGCCGCAACCCTTGCATTTGTGCCAGAGATTGTCGGGCGTCTCGCGCTTGGGGACGAAGGGGAGCGCGTTGCGGACGCGGGTGAGCCAGCTCATGAATGTTCCTTATCGTGCCTCGCGGATCGCCGTCGCGAGACTCGCTACATAGGCGCGAACGGGGCCGGGCGCATCCTCGCCGTGGCGCGCGACCAGATCGACGATCGCCGAGCCGACCACCACGCCGTCGGCGACACGCGCCACATCGGCGGCCTGATCTGCGGTGCGGATGCCGAAGCCGACGGCGACGGGCAAATCCGTGGCGGCTTTCAGGCGGGAGACGGCGTCGGCGATCGACGCCTGTGCCGCCTGCTGCTTGCCGGTGATGCCGGCGACCGAGACGTAATAGAGGAAGCCGCCCGCGCCATTGAGCACGGCGGGCAGGCGCGCGGCATCGGTGGTGGGGGTGGCGAGGCGGATCGGCGCGATGCCCCGCGCGCGCAGGCTGGGGCCGAGCGCCTCGTCCTCCTCGGTGGGGATATCGACGCAGATCACCCCGTCGATGCCGGCTGCCGCGCATTGATCGGCGAACCAGTCGGGGCCGCGGCGGAGCATCGGGTTGGCATAGCCCATCAGCACGAGCGGGATATCGGGATGGCGCGCACGGAAATCGCGCGCGATCGCGAGGATGTCCGCCGTGGTGGTGCCCGCGGCGAGGCTGCGCAGGTTCGCGGCCTGGATCGCGGGGCCGTCCGCCATCGGATCGGTGAAGGGCATGCCGAGCTCGATCACATCGGCGCCGCCCTCGACCAGCGCGTCGAGGATCGCGGGGGTTGGCCCGTCGCCGGCTGTGACGAAGGTAACGAGCGCGGGGTGCGGCTTAGTGAAGGCGGCGGCGAGGCGGGTCATATGACCCTCTTCGTCATCCCAGCGAAAGCTGGGATCGCGTCGAAATACGAAGATCGCTCAAGACCATCGAGACCCCAGCTTTCGCTGGGGTGACGGACGGAGTCGAGATGGCGCGCAGAGCTCATATCTCCACCCCCAGCGCATCGGCGACGGTGAAGATGTCCTTGTCGCCGCGACCAGAGACGTTGACGACGATGATCTGATCGTCGCGATATTCCCGTGCCTTGCTCTCCAAAGCTGCCAGCGCGTGCGAGCTTTCCAACGCGGGGATAATGCCTTCGAGGCGGCAGCATAACTGGAAGGCGTCGAGCGCCTGCCGGTCGGTGATCGGGAGATAGTCGACGCGGCCGCTTTCATGCAGCCAGCTATGTTCGGGGCCGATACCGGGATAATCGAGCCCGGCCGAGATCGAATGCGCTTCGGCGATCTGGCCGTCCTCGTCCTGGAGGAGGTAGGTCTTGTTGCCGTGGAGTACGCCCGGCACGCCGCCGTTGAGGCTGGCGGCATGGGCGCCGGTCTCGATGCCGCGCCCCGCCGCTTCGATGCCGAGCATCGCGACGTCGGAATCGTCGAGGAAGGGGTGGAACAGCCCGATCGCGTTCGAGCCGCCGCCGACCGCGGC
>CAZXFY010000073.1:0-10979 GCA_964639855.1 uncultured Stakelama sp.
GGCGGAGAGGAAGTTCATCGAGATGCCGCCGCCCATCGTGCCCGCGCCGATCACCCCGACCTTGTTGATGGGCCGCAGCGCGATGTCTTCGGGGATGCCGTCGATCTTCGCCGCCTTGCGTTCGGCGAAGAAGATGTGGCGCTGCGCGGCGGACTGGACGCCCATCATCAGCTTGAGGAATTCCTGCCGCTCGAACTGGACGCCCTCCTCGTACGGAACCTCGGCCGCCTTGACGACGCAGGCGATGTTGGCGGCGGGCGCCTCGAAACCGCGGAAGCGGCGGGCATTGGCCTTTTTGAATGCTTCGACGGCCGCAGGATCGGGCGCGACGATTTTCTCGCTGGCGCGCGGCAGCGGTTTGCCTACGCACTCGCGCGCAAAGGCAATCGCGTCCGCTTCGAGGCTGTCCTCGCCTGCGAGGCGGTCGATCAGGCCCGCGTCGAGCGCCTTGTTCGCGGAAATGGGATCGCCCTTGGCGGTCATTTCCAGCGCGAGCGGCACGCCCGCGAGGCGTGGTGCGCGCTGGGTGCCGCCCGCACCGGGAAGCAGGCCGAGCTTTACCTCCGGGAAGCCGAGCTTCGCCGACGGGACCGCGATCCGATAATGGCAGCCGAGCGCGACCTCGCAGCCGCCGCCCAGGGCGGTGCCGTGGATCGCGGCGACCACCGGCTTGTCCGACGCCTCGATCATGTCGATGAGCGTGGGGAGCGCCGGCTCGACCATCGGCTTGCCGAATTCGGTGATGTCGGCGCCCGCGAAGAAGGTGCGGCCGTCGCAGCGGATCACCATCGCGGCGATACTCGAATCGCTGACGCCCTCCTTCACCGCCGATTCGAGCCCCTGCCGGACGGCGGCGCCGAGCGCGTTCACCGGTGGGTTGTTCGAGACGATGACGAGCACGTCGCCATGGCGATGGAGGGTGATGGGGCTGGTCATTCCTGGTTTTTCTCCTTTTCGTGCTCCTGCGAAAGCAGGAGCCCAGGGGTATTAGCGCATCCTTGGGTGACTCTGGGCTCCTGCTTTCGCAGGAGCACATGTGGTTATGTGAGCGCCGAATAGATCATCGTCTTCAACTCGCGGCGGATGGGGTAGGTGTTGCTGGGGCTCATCTGCGTCATGAAGATCATCGTGATCCGCTCGACGGGATCGATGAAGAAGGCGGTCGAGAACAGGCCGCCCCAATAATATTCGCCCGCCGAGCCGGGGATCAGCGTCTTCGCGACATCCTGCGTCACCGCGAAGCCGAGGCCGAAGCCGACGCCCGCATTGGTCGCCTCGCTGAACAGCGAGCGCGAGAGGCTCGCGAGGTCGGCGCCGTTCGGCAGGTGGTTCATCGTCATCAACTCGATCGTCTTGCGGCCGAGCAGGCGCGTGCCGTCCAACTCGCCGCCGCTCAGGCACAGGCGGCAGAAACGGTGGTAATCGCTGCTCGTCGAGACGAGGCCGCCGCCGCCCGAAAACAGGCGCGGGCGGTGCGCCCAGGCGCTTTCCGCCCCGCGATCGTACATGATGCGGCCTTTTTCGGGGACGAAGGTGTAGCAATCGGTGAGGCGGTCGATCTTGTCGGCGGGAACCTGGAAGAAGGTGTCTTCCATGCCGAGGGGCGTGAAGATGCGCTCCGCGAGGAAGGCGTCGAGATCCCGGCCCGAAAGGCGCTGGATCACCGCGCCGAGCACGTCGGTCGAAACCGAATAGTTCCACGCCTCGCCGGGGGAGAATTCGAGCGGGAGCTTGCCCAGCGCCGCGACGAATTCGTCCAGCGCGAGGTTGCCGTGCCAGTTCTCAATCCTGGAATCGCGATAGGCGGCGTCGATGTTGGAGCGGTTCTGGAAGCTGTAGGTGAAGCCCGATGTGTGGCGCAGCAGGTCGATCATCTGCATCGGCCGGGCGGGCGCTTTGGTGACGAAGGGCACGCCCCCGCCGCCGCCGTCATAGACGCCGAGGCGCTTCAGCTCGGGGAGGACGTGGTGGACGGGCGTGTCGAGCGCGACCTTGCCTTCCTCGACCAGCATCATGAAGGCGACCGACGTGATCGGCTTCGTCATCGAGGCGATGCGGAAGAGCGATGATTCGTCGATCGGTGCGCCGCCCTCGCGCGCCGCGCCGATGCTGGAGAAGTGGACGATCTCACCGTCGCGGCCGATCAGGAGCTGGGCGTGAGGGATCAGGCCGGGCTCGACGTAGCGTTCCTTCACGAACGCATCGATTCGCGCCAGCCGGTCGCTGTCGAAGCCCGTTCGCTCGCCCCGCGTGCCGTGCATCGTTGCTCCATACCCTTTGTTCAAACTTACGCTCTCCTATTGCCTTGAGCGGCGCGTGAATCAACACTAACGTGTGTTCTGTCGGCGAAACAGACAAAACCCGACATTCGGAAAGTGACGGAGAGACAGGCTTGAGCAGCGAACCGATTGTTCCGATCGATCCGGCATGGCCGAGGATGTCGCTGCGCGAGGCGGAGGCGCTGCTCACCGCGCCCGGCGCGACCTTCGAGATGGAGACGGTGCCGATCCGGGGCGTGCCGACGCGCGTGTGGAAGAACGCGCCGCCGACGCTGCGCCGGCTGATCGAGGCCGGGCGGGCGCATGGCGACCGGCCGTTCACGATCTACCAGGACGAGCGCGTCAGCTACGAGGCGACCTTTCGCGCGGTGGCGGCGCTGGCGGCGCATCTGCACGCGCTGGGCGTGGCGAAGGGCGATCGCGTCGCGCTGGCGATGCGCAACCTGCCCGAATGGCCGGCGGCCTTTTTCGCGATCGTCTCGCTGGGGGCGATCGCGGTGCCGCTCAATGCGTGGTGGACGGGGGCGGAGCTTGCCTATGGCTTGAGCGATTCGGGCGCGAAGGTGCTGATCGTCGACGGCCGGCGGCACGAGCGGCTGCTCGATCACTATGAAGGGCTGCCGGCGCTGGAGCATGTGCTGGTCGCGCGCGCCAGGGGGCCGCTGGAGGGCAAGGCGGCGCGGCTCGAGGACGTGATCGGGACGCCGAAGGACTATGCGTCGTTGCCCGATCGGGCGCTGCCCGAGGCGGAGATCGCGCCCGACGACGAGGCGGGCATCTTCTATACCAGCGGCACGACGGGCACACCCAAGGGGGCGCTCGGCACGCATCGCAACATCACCACGAACATCCTGTCGGGCGGCTATTCCTCGGCGCGCGCCTGGCTGCGGCGCGGCGAGACGCCGCCCGAGCCCGAGCCGAAATCGATGCTGCTCGTCATTCCGCTGTTCCATGTGACCGCGCTGAGCGCAGTGATGATGGGCGCGATCGCGACCGGCTCCGCGCTGATCTTCATGCGCAAATGGGAGCCGGTGGAGGCGATGGCGATCATCGAGCGCGAGAAGGTGACGATGACGGGCGGCGTGCCGACGATCGCGTGGCAGCTCCTCGAGCATCCCGAGCGCGGGCGGTTCGATCTCTCCAGTCTCGAATCGATCGCCTATGGCGGCGCGCCCGCCGCGCCCGAACTGGTGAGGCGCATCTACACCGAGTTCGGCGCGCTTCCCGGCAGCGGCTGGGGGATGACCGAGACGATGGCGACCGTCACCAGCCATTCGGGCGAGGACTATCTCAATCGCCCCGATAGCTGCGGACCGCCGGTGGCGACGGCGGACCTCAAGATCATGTCCGAGGACGGCAGCCGCGAATTGCCCACGGGCGAGATCGGTGAATTGTGGGCCAGGGGCCCGATGATCGTGAAGGGCTATTGGAACAGGCCGGAGGCGACGGCGGAGACGTTCGTCGACGGCTGGGTCCGCACGGGCGACCTCGCCCGGCTCGACGAGGAGGGCTTCTGCTACATCATCGATCGCGCGAAGGACATCGTGATCCGCGGCGGCGAGAACATCTATTCGATCGAGGTCGAAAGCGTGCTCTACGCGCATCCCGCCGTCACCGATTGCGCGCTGATCGGTATCCCGCACCGGACATTGGGCGAGGAGCCGGCGGCGGTCGTCCATCTCGCGCCGGAGATGCAGGCCAGCGAGCGCGAGTTGCAGGAATGGGTGGGGCGGCATCTGGCGGCGTTCAAGGTGCCGGTCTCGATTCGTTTCGTTTCCGAAACACTGCCGAGGAACGCGAACGGCAAAATCCTGAAGCGCGATCTCAAGGGCCTGTTCACGGAGGAAGCCGCAGCGTAGAAAGGTATTTTTCCGGATCGCCGTCCGGGGAGGGGTGGACCGGGTGCTCTTCGAAAATTTCCTGCGCGGGCGCCGCCGGCGACAGTTGAGCGACGCCGAAATCCAGGCGCTCGAAGCTGCGGTCGAGCGTGTCGAAACGATCCCCGCCCGCACCACGACGCACGAGCGCGGCGACCTGGTGCACCGGAGCACCTTGCTCGTCTCGGGCTTCATGTGCCGCTACATGGATGCGCGCGACGGCTATCGGCAGCTCGTCTGCTATCAGGTGCCGGGCGATTTCCTCGACCTGCACGGCTATCCGCTCCAGCGGCTCGACCACGATATCGCGACGCTCACCGAGGTGACGGTCGCCTATGTGCCGCACGACCGGATCACAGAGATCACCGAAAAGATGCCGCATCTGGGGCGGATGCTGTGGTTCTCGACGCTGCTCGACGCGGCGCTGCATCGCGAGTGGATTTTCCGGCTGGGGCGGCTCGACGCGCAGGGCAGGGTGGCGCATTTCCTGTGCGAGACATACGAGCGCATGGACGCGATCGGGATGGCGACGGGCGGCGCGTTCGATCTGCCGCTGACGCAGCAGGATCTGGGCGAGGCATGCGGGCTGACGAGCGTTCACGTCAACCGGACGCTCCGCCGGTTGCGCGAAGCGGGGCTGGCGGAGGTCGGCGACCGGCGCGCGATGATCCATGACGTGAAGACACTGGCGCGGCTGGGCGAGTTCGAGGCGGATTATCTCTATCTGGGGGATCATTGCCGGACTCCGTGAGTCCGCCGTCATGCCAGATTCAGATTCGATCAGCTTTGCCTGTCGTCATGCCGGACTTGATCGAAGCCGAGTCTAAATGCTTCGGCACGCCCGAGACGGACCGGCGTCGCAAGCCGGGTTTTCGAGCGCTCTGGACGGACCCGGATGACGGCGGGAGCGGTCAGACCTGTGCGCTCGCGACGACCGATTCGACCGCGCGCGTCCATCCTTCCAGCCGCGCCGCACGCTCGCCCTCGCCGATCCGCGGCGCGAAGATCTCGACGTCGCTCCGCATCGCGCCGGCGGCCTCCAGATCGGCGAACATCCCGCACCCTACGCCCGCCAGCATCGCGGCGCCGAGCGCGGTGGTTTCGGCGAAGCGGGGGCGCTCGACGGTGAGGCCGAGCATGTCGGCCATGTCCTGCGCCATCCAGTCGTTGGCGACCATGCCGCCGTCGATGCGCAGCACCTCCCAATCCACGCCGTCGGCGGCGAACGCCGCCTTCAAGTCGTGCGCCTGGTGCGCCATCGCCTCCAGCGCGGCGCGGACGATGTGCGCGCGGCCGGTGGCGAAGGAGAGGCCGGTGATGCTGCCACGCGCCTCCGGCTCCCACCAGGGCGCGCCCATACCGCTCAGCGCGGGGACGAAGAACACGCCGCCATTGCTCTCGACGCTGCGCGCCAGCGCCTCGGTTTCGGGCGCGGCGTCGATCAGGCCGAGCGTGTCGCGCAGCCACTGGACGAGGCTGCCGGCGACGAACACCGAACCTTCGAGCGCATAGGCGCGCTCGCCCTTTAGCTGCCACGCAACGGTCGAGAGCAGGCGGTTGTCCGATTGCGGCGGCGCGGCGCCCGCATGGGTGAGGACGAAGGCGCCGGTGCCGAACGTGCCCTTGGTCTCGCCCGACGACAGGCAGGATTGGCCGATCGAGGCGGCCTGCTGGTCGCCCGCGACGCCGGTGATGGGGATGGGGGCGCCGAACAACGTCGTCTCGCCGAGCGGGCCGGCGCAATCGACGATTTCGGGCAGCGCGCTTTTGGGCACGCCGAACAGCGCGATCAGATCGTCGTCCCATGCGCCCGGCTCAATCGCCATCAGCGCGGTGCGCGCGGCGTTGGTCGCGTCGGTGACGTGCAAGCCTCCGGTGAGGTTCCAGATCAGCCAGCTTTCGATCGTGCCGATCGCGAGCCGGTCGCCCGCCTCGCGCAGTTCGGGCCAATGCTCCATCGCCCAGGCGATCTTGCTCGCCGAGAAATAGGGATCGAGCAGCAGCCCGGTCTTGCGCTGGAGCGCCGCTTCCTCGCCGCGTTCGCGCAGCGACCGGCAGAGCGCGGCGGTGCGCCGGTCCTGCCAGACGATGGCGGGTGCGAGGGGTTTACCGGTCGTCTTGTCCCAGAACACCACTGTTTCGCGCTGGTTGGTGATGCCGATCGCGGCGATCCGCTCGGGCCCGCCCGCCTGCTCCACCATCGCCCGCGCGGCAGCGAGACTGCGGTCCCATATCTCGGCCGCGTCGTGCTCGACCCAGCCGGAACGGGGATAATGCTGGGTGAGGTCGTGCTGGTCGGTGCCCCGGCAGGCGCCGTCGGGGGCGAAGAGCATCGCCCGGGTGGAGGTGGTGCCTTCGTCGATCACCAGCAGCGTGTCGGTCATGGCCGCACGCTAGCGGGGATTGCGCCGTAAAGGAATTGCGGCGTAGCCGGTCGCGCCGGTCGCGTCATGTTGACGGAAATCAGCGTCCATTCGTGCGAGGCTCGCTATCCCTGTCGTGTTTTGGGCAAGCTCCGGCTTTCGCCGGGATGGCGATGCGCACTATAATGAAGCGAAAGCCGCGAAAGGCAGCAGGTGGACGAGCGGGCAGGCGGATTGGGGAAGGACGAGGCGGCGGGCGGCAGGCGTGCGCGTCCGCCCGGCCCGCATGCGCCGCGCGAGGGGGCGTTCGGGCTGCCGCTGCTGCCGCAGACCGAGGAGGAGCGCGCGCGGATCGCGTTGCGGCGCGACCGGCTGCTCGCCGCACTCACCTTGCTGATGGGCGCGGCGGTCGCACTGGCGACGCCGTTCGCGCTCAAGGCGGGCGCCGAATTCTTCCTGCCCGTCACCGCCGCGCTCGTGATCGCGATCGCGCTGGTGCCGGTGCTCGAATGGCAGGAGCGCC
Organism: uncultured Stakelama sp.; assembly: GCA_964639855.1. Taxonomy (GTDB): domain Bacteria; phylum Pseudomonadota; class Alphaproteobacteria; order Sphingomonadales; family Sphingomonadaceae; genus Sphingomonas. The sequence goes on from CAZXFY010000073.1 coordinate 7,043, forward strand.
ACCGCATCCCTTCGCCGATCGCCGCGCTCGTCTGTGTGCTGCTGTTCCTCGTCGCCGCCAATATCGCGCTGGCCGCGATCGTGGTGCCGGCGACCGAGTTCTTCCGCCTGCTCCCCGACCGGATCGAGCGCGTCCAGGCGAATGTCGCGCCGTTGCTCGATTTCTATTCGAACCTCACCCATTATATCGATTCGACGGTCGAGAAGCTTTCCACGGGGCCGGTCAGCCAGGCGCGACAGGCGGCGGTGGCGCCGCCCAATTCGCTGCTGGAACTCGCCGCCACCTCGGCGCCGGTGGTGATCGTGCAGCTCTTCTTCGGCATCCTCGTCGTCTATTTCTTCCTCGCCGGATGGACGCGGACGCGTGAGCGGGCGATCACCAACCGCGCGAGCTTCGGCGGCGCGATGGCGACCGCGCGCGTGATTCAGGAAGTGGTCGACGACGTGTCGGCCTATCTCGGCACGATCACGCTGATCAATGCGCTGCTCGGGCTCGTCATCGCGGGCGCCCTATGGGCGGTCGGCATGCCCTATCCGCTGATGTGGGGCGGCATCGTCGCGCTCTTGAACTACATCCCCTATTTCGGGCCGATCGTGGCCGCCCTGTTGATGGCGCTGGGCGGGCTGATGACCTTCACCGACATCTGGATGGCGATGGTGCCGCCCGCGATCATGATCGGCTGTCACCTCGTCGAGGCGAACGTCATCACGCCGCTGGTCGTCGGGCACCGCCTCACGATCAACCCGCTGATGATTCTCGTCTCGCTGAGCTTCTGGGGATGGATATGGGGGACGCCGGGCGCGCTGCTCGCGGTGCCGTTGCTCATCATCATGCAGACGGTGATCGGCGCGGCGGGCAAGCCCGACATTGCGGGCTTCCTGTTCGAGCACGGCACGCTGACGACGCGGCGCGCGCCGGGCGAGGACGTGCCCGACGAAGACGACGTTTGATCGGTTGACAGGGGTGGGGCGCTCCCCTAATCGGCGCGCCTCACGCAGTTGCTGCGCGGGTGTAGCTCAGTTGGTTAGAGCGCCGGCCTGTCACGCCGGAGGTCGCGGGTTCGAGCCCCGTCACTCGCGCCACTTCCCCGTTTCCATCCATCGGAGAAGCGGCTTGAGCGGTGCAATCCACACGATTCCCGTGACGAGATAGAAAACGAGCTGCGCGGCCCAGTGCCAGCGGCCGATCGTGGCCGAAAGGCTCGTCACCAGCGCCGCCCAGACGACGATCAGCACCAGGATCGCGAGCATTCCCGCGGGCTTGCGCCAGCTCGGCGTCATCGTGTCGTCCTTTCGATCCAGCCTTGTTCGGTGATGATTGCGTGGAGCGGCCCGTCCCACGGATCGGTGGGAAGCGCATCGACCTGCTGTGCCGACCAGGCGACGCCGATGCGGCGGGCTTCGGAATATGCGGCGAAGGCGCGGTCATAATGGCCGGCGCCCTGGCCGAGCCGGTTGAGCGCGGAATCGAAGCCGAGAAGGGGGGTGAGAATGATGTCGGGGGCAACCTGTTCGGCATGGTCGAGCGGCTGGCTCAGGCCGAAAGGGCCGGGGGCGAGATCATGGTCCGGGTGCCAGGCGAGGAAACGGAGCGGCGCCGTGCGGCTGGTGACGTGCGGGAGCGCGAGTCCGCAGCCCGCCTCGATCGCGGCGGCGGCAAGCGGGGCGGGATCGGCCTCGCTGCCGATGGGGGCGTAGGAGGCGATGGTGAGGCCGGGTTTCAGGAGTGCGCGATAGGGTTCGGGCGGCGCGATCGCGGGAGGACGCGTGGCGGCGAACGCATCACGCACGGCGCGCAGGCGGGGGCGGAGGGCGCGCTTGTCGGTCACGTCTTGGCCCTTCGTCACATAGAGGTGGTGGGACCGCCATGGCCGTTTGCTTGAGAATCCACTGACGCCCAAGACGTCAGGTGGGCGCCGTATACATCGGGCCAGGGCCCGGGCAGGGACAGCTCCCATGGATGATGAATAGCCTCAGGGATAATCGAACAGCTCGTACCGGGCAGTTCCCACCATAGGCTCATTTAGGATACGGGCGCACGGTCCTCAAGGGCCGCCGCGAGCGCCTCCAGCTTGTCCGCGACGCGATCGAGCGTGCCGTCGTCATCGGCCGGCGCGGCGGGCCGGCGGCGTGCCTCGTCGAGCGCGTCGGCGAGCATCAGCGCGACGAACAGCATCGTGCGCTCCCCGCCCATATTGCCGGCGACGCGCTCCGCGGTTTCCCAGCGTTCGTCGAGCATCGCGCCCAATTGGCGGAGCTGCGCCTCCTCGCCGTCGCGGCAGGCGACGACATGGGTGCGTTCGCCGATATTGAGCGTCACCTCGGCCATCAGGACGCGTCCTCGCGCGCGATCACCTCGTCGAGCGCCGACACGGCCTCGGCGATGCGCGCGCGCAATGCGGCGTGGCGTTTGACGAGCGCTTCGCTCTCGTGAGCCCGGGCCGCGGCCGCGCGGTCGATCCGGGCGAGCGCCCGGTCGATGCGGTCGATGGCGGAAGTCGGATCGGCCATGTGTCGGGGATAGCACGGCTTCACGCCACGACAAGAAGGATTCCCCGCCCGCCGGTTGACGGCGGCGGCGCGTCACCGCAAAGACCCGCTGTTTCGTCGATTCGACGGGCGCGCGCGGGGCGCGTCCGGAGACCAGCCGGGAATCCGCAATGACCGTATCTTCCGCCGATCTCGCCAACGCGATCCGCGCGCTGTCGATGGATGCGGTTGAGGCCGCCAATTCGGGGCATCCCGGGATGCCGATGGGGATGGCGGACGTCGCGACCGTCCTGTTCACGCGCTATCTGAAGTTCGATCCTGCCGATCCGCATTGGCCCGATCGCGACCGCTTCGTGCTCTCGGCAGGGCACGGATCGATGCTGCTCTATTCCTTGCTCTACCTCACCGGCTATGCGCGGCCGACGATCGACGACATCAAGAGCTTTCGCCAGCTCGGCAGCCCGTGCGCGGGACACCCCGAGAATTTCGAGTTGCCGGGCGTCGAGTGCACGACGGGGCCGTTGGGGCAAGGGCTGGCGATGGCCGTCGGCATGGCGATCGCCGAGCGGCACCTGAATGCCGGGTTCGGCGACGACCTGGTCGATCACCGCACCTGGGTGATTGCGGGCGACGGGTGCCTGATGGAAGGCATCAACCACGAGGGCGTAGGGCTTGCCGGGCATCTGAAGCTCGGGCGGCTGATCGTGCTGTGGGACGACAACAAGATCACGATCGACGGGCCGACCTCGCTATCGACGAGCGAGGACGTGCCGGCGCGCTATGCGGCCGCCGGGTGGCACGTCACCGAATGCGACGGGCACGATCCCGAGAGCATCGCGCGGGCGTTCGATCAGGCGGTGGACGATCCGCGGCCCTCGCTGGTGCGCTGTCGCACAATCATCGGCAAGGGCGCGCCGACCAAGCAGGGCACGGCCAAGACGCATGGCTCACCGCTGGGGGCGGAAGAGGTCGCCGGCGCGTGCGCGGCGCTGGGTTGGACCGCGCCCCCCTTCGAGGTGCCGGAGCCGATCCTCGACGCCTGGCGCGAGGCCGGGAGCCGCGGCAAGGAGCCGCATGCTGCGTGGCAGGAACGGTTCGCAAGCAATAGCAACAAGGCGGAATTCGAACGGCGGATGGCCGGGGCGCTGCCCGCCGGAGACGACGCCGGCAAGGCGTTCGACGCCTGGCTCGACGATCCGCAGAAGGTCGCCACGCGCAAGGCGTCCGAGCAGGCGCTCGACGTGCTGACGCCGCTCATCCCCGAGATGATCGGCGGCTCGGCGGATCTCACCGGATCGAACAACACCAAGACGCCCGCGCTCCAGCCGTTGACGGCGGAGAATTACGGCGGGCGCTACATCTATTACGGCATCCGCGAGTTCGGCATGGCGGCGGCGATGAACGGAATGGCGCTTCATGGCGGGGTGATCCCGTTCGGCGGCACCTTC
>CAZXFY010000074.1:0-10331 GCA_964639855.1 uncultured Stakelama sp.
CATCCCCGCTCCTGTGTTCTTGCCTGCTCGACACCCTGTTCGGGCCGCCCCCGGCATGCCCCTCGTCTTAGCGATACTCTTCGTTTTTTGTCAATTTTATGGCCTGCTGGATATTAAACGAAATCAATCGAAATCCGGATCGACGGTGTTATAGTATTATTATAATTGCATTCAGCTTCGGTTCCCGCTAAGCGGAACGGTGGAGAGGTTATGAACGCGACCATGCCGAAAGGGTTGAAAACCGACTGTGCGCTCGAAACGAGCGCGCCGCGTCGTGCCACACGCGCTCCGGTCGTCACCGGCGACCGCAATATACCCTTTCTATTTCGATATTCTTCGGATGCCCGCGCGCCGCGAAACGCCCGGCCGCTCCGACGACCAATCACAGAGAGGCGGACAACCGCCCCGATGAGAAGCCCCGGATTCACGGGTCTGATCCGACAAAGGGAAAGGGAAGGAGTGAAACCATGACGCATCATTCTTCATGCAGCATTCGCACCGGTTTGATGACGACGGCGGCAAGCGCGCTGGCGCTGTTCGCCGCGACCGCCGCGCAGGCCCAGGAGACCGAGCAGGTCGCCCAGACCCCCGCCGAGGAGGCCGCGCAGCAGGCCGCCGAGCAGGCGCCGTCCGGGGAGGCGATCGTCGTCACGGGCAGCCGCATCCGCAGCCCCACGCTCACCTCTCCCTCGCCGCTTCAGGTGATCAGCGCGGAGGATATCGAGCATGAGGGCGCGCTCAACGTCCAGGAGATCCTGCAACAGAATCCCGCCGTCGGAGCGCCGGGGGACAGCCGCACCACCGACACGTTCGGCACCAGCCCGGGCCGGTCGAGCGTCAACCTGCGCAACCTGGGGCCGTCACGCACGCTCGTCCTGATCGACGGCCACCGCACCGTGGCCGGCGTTCCGGGCTCCAGCGTGGTCGATCTCTCGATGATCCCGGCGGCGTTCGTCGAGCGCGTCGACGTGCTGACCGGCGGCGCCTCCGCCGTCTATGGCTCGGACGCGATCGCGGGCGTGGTCAACTTCATCTACAAGAAGGATTACGAGGGCTTCCAGCTGAACACCCAGGCCGGGATCTCGGAGCGCGGCGACGACGAGCAATATGCCGTCAACGCCACGTTCGGCCAGAATTTCGCGGACGGCGCGGGCAACGTGATGTTCTATGCCGGCTGGCAGCGGCAAGGGCTGGTGCGCAACACCGCGCGCGACTGGTCGGCCTACGATTATGTGAGCCTCGGCACCACGCAGCGCGTCGGCAGCCCCAGCGACGAGAACCTGACCGCGGCGCAGAATCTGTTCGTGCCGCTCTATTCGCCGTCGAGCGTCGGCCCGGGCGGCGTCTTCTCGATCGCCGGCCAGGGCAGCCTGATCATCGACCCGGACGGCAGCGTGCGCCCCTATGAGCGCGACCGGGACGGCTTCAACCGCGCGCAATACGGCGCGATCGCCTCGCCCGTGGAGCGGCTGACGTTCGCGACCCGCGCCAATTACGACATCACCGACAATGTGAACGTCTTCATCGAGAGCACCTACAACAAGGTCGATACCAAGGGCTATATGGAGGCCTCGCCGCTGCGCACCGACGGGGCGTTGGGCGCGTTCCCGGCCTCGGGCGCGGCCAACGGCTATTTCAACATCGAGCATCGCGTCTTCCAGCCGGACGGCAGCTCGGTGGTCCTGCGCAACCCGTTCGTGTCCGATGCCGTCTACAACATGGCGAACGACCGCACCGGCGACGGGCTGAAGGACGTCAGCTTCCTGATCCGCACGACGATGTTCGAGCCGGGCATCCGCCTGGTGACGGCGGAGCGTGAGAATTTCCGGCTCGCGCTCGGCGGCGATGTCGATCTCGGCAATAGCTGGAATCTCGACGCTTATTACAGCTACGGCTTTACTCGCGCGGACACGCGGATGGACGGCCTCGCCAACCTCTACAATGTCGCCAACGCGCTCCAGGTCGTGCCGGACATCAACGACGTCAACCAGAACGGCAGCACGACCGACGCGATCTGCCTGGACGCGAACGCGCGCAAGGCCGGCTGCGTGCCGTTCAACCCGTTCGGCCTCAACCCCGACGGGACGAGCAAGATCACGCCCGAGGCGATCGATTATGTGCGCGCCGCCTATCAGGCCAATGCCATGCAGCAGATGCACGTCGCGGCGGCGAACATCACCGGCACGGTGTTCAATCTCCCCGCCGGGCCGGTTCAGTTGGCCGTGGGCACCGAATATCGCTACGAATCGAGCCGCGATATCTTCGATCCGCTGACCAACCAGGCGCGCAACGGCTATACGCAGGCGACCAACACCGTCGGCCATTTCGACGTCAAGGAAGCCTATGGCGAGGTCGTGGTGCCGCTGCTCGCGGACATCCCGCTCATCCACAACCTCACGCTGCGCGGCGCGGCGCGCATTTCCGATTATTCCACGGTCGGCAGCTTCTGGGCGTATAATGCCGGCCTCGAATGGTCGCCGGTGCCCGATATCCGCTTCCGCGGCGTCTATGCCCATGCGGTGCGCGCGCCCAATATCGGCGAGCTGTTCGAGGCGCCGCAGGCCGGGATCATCTCGATCACCGATCCGTGCCAGGGCGTCACCATGGCGAGCACCGGCGAGCTGGCCGAAAATTGCCGCGCGGATCCCGGCGTGCTCGCCAACATCCAGGAGAATGGCGCGTTCACGCTGACCATCCCCGATCAGCAGGGCGTGGGCAGCGTCACCGCGCCGAACCCGAACATCCAGGAGGAAACGGCGACGACCTACACGCTGGGCGTGGTCGTCAACCCCACCTCGATCGATGCGTTGCGCGGGCTGACGGTCACCGCCGATTATTTCAACATCGAGCTGGAGGATGCGATCAGCCGCATCTCCCAATCGACGGTGCTGAACAAATGCTATGTGCAGGGATTCTCCGACTTCTGCCAGTTCGTCACCCGGCGCTCGACCGACAGCGGTGCGTTCAGCGCCGGGTCGGTCGAGCAGGTGATCCGCGCGCTCGTCAACAGCGGCGGCAGCAAGACCGAGGGCCTCGACTTCACCCTGTCCTACGCGATGAACGCGCTGGGCGGACGGGCGAGCTTCTCCGCCGCCTGGACGCATTTGCTGGAGAACGGCTACACCCCGCTCGCCGGCGATCCCTACGACAACACGATGGGCGAACTCGGCTCACCCAAGGATGCCGCCCATGCCAGCCTGAACTGGGACAACGACAAATGGGGCGTCACCGTCGGCGCCGAATATATCGGGCCGCAATATCTGGATTATGAGAATTTCCAGACGCGCTACGTGCTGGCGGACGGCTCGCTGCCGGACAAGAAATATTTCCGGATCGACAGCGTTATCTACACCGACGCGCAGATCCGGGTGAACGTCATGGACGAGATGCAGTTCTTCATTGGCGCGAAGAACCTGTTCGATGTCGATCGGCCGCCGCTCTATTCGGGCGTTGCCGGCAACATCAACGGCACCTTCGATCCGATCGGGCGCCGATTCTACGCGGGCGCGCGCCTGAGCTTCTGACCGGGAGGGCATCGACCAGGGCGGGGCCGGCACACGCCGCCCCCGCCCTTTTCCTTTGCGGAACGCCTGCCTGCGGCCCCGTCCTCGCGATGCGCCCGTCCGCAGCCGATTCCGTTAATCCGCACGCATGGGGGCCTCGCACGTTCGGGGGACGATCCAGGCTGACCGTATGCGGGCCTAACGGCTCCAGCGTGCCCAGATGGCGGTAGGCAGGATGAGGCCGCGCGCTTCCTCGCGGACGCCGAGTTCGCCCGCCTCGACCGTGCCGCCGAGATCGGCGAGGCGCTGGCGAAGCAGTTCGCCGATCGCGAGCGCGGACATGCGAACCGCGTAAACGGTCAGGAACAGAAAGCGCGATTCGGCGTCGAGCAGGTTGCGGCAATCGGCGATCAGGCCGGGCAGTCCCTCCTCCAGCTTCCACACCTCGCCGCCGGGGCCGCGGCCGTATTTGGGGGGATCGAGCAGGATGCCGTCATAGCGCCGCCCGCGCCGCCCCTCGCGCGCGACGAACTTGGCGGCGTCATCGACGAGCCAGCGGATCGGCGCGTCGGCGAGGCCCGAGAGCATTGCGTTGGCGCGGGCGGCCTCGACCGATTTCTTCGACGCATCGACATGGACCATGCGCGCGCCCTTGGCGGCCATCGCAAGGGTGCCGACGCCGGTATAGCCGAACAGGTTGAGGCAGTCGGGCGCCTCCATTCCAGCGACGCGTGCGCGCATCCAGCTCCAGACCGGCGCCATGTCCGGGAAGAAGCCCAAGTGGCGGAAGGGCGTGGTCTGGGCGGTGAAGGTGACGTCGTCCCAATGGAGCGGCCAGCCTTCGCGCGGGACGGGCTCGGCGTAATTCCAGCGGCCGCCGCCCTCCTCGTCGGAGCCGGGAACGAATTCGGCCTGGGCGCGCCAATCAGGCGAAGCGGGTGCCCATAATGCCTGCGGCTCGGGGCGGATGAAGCGGAAGCGGCCATAGCGTTCGAGCTTGCGCCCGTTGCCCGAATCGATGAGTCCGTAATCGGACCAGGGCTCGCCGACGAGGGTGTGGAGGTTCACGTCCAGGTCCATTCGGGCTGAGCCTGTCGAAGCCCGGCTCTCGGCACCACGCCCTTTGACAAGTTCAGGGCGAACGGTAGTTTAGTCCCCGTCACGACACCGCCGCTGCGTGATCGGCGATATAGCTGGACACCGCCTCGAAGGTCGCGGGGAGGGTGGTGTAGCGTTCCTCGCGCTCGAACAGGTCGCCGATGCGGCCGGGGAGCGCGGGGCGGGCGCCGGTGGCGCGCTCGACCGCGTCGCGGAACTTGGCGGGATGCGCGGTCGCGAGCGTGACGACGGGGGCGTCCTCGATCCCCGCGCGGCGGGCGGCGGCGAGGCCGATCGCGGTGTGCGGGTCGATCACCTCGCCGGCATGCTCGTAGGCCCAGCGCATCGTCATCGCCATCTCGTCGATATCGACGCGATCGCTCGCGAACAGCGCGGCGGCGCCCTCGCGCTGGGCGTTGGTGAGCCGCATCTTCCGGCTCGCCTCGAAGCCGCGCATCTGCTCGGCCAAGGCAGCGCCGTCGCGGCCGCCGGCGTCGAACAACAGGCGCTCGAAATTGGAACTGACCTGGATGTCCATCGACGGACTGGGCGTCGACGTTACAATGCCGGTCGAATAGTCGCCTGCCGACAGCGCGCGATGGAGGATGTCGTTGACGTTGGTGGCGACGATCAGCTTGGCGACGGGCAGACCCATCTTCGCCGCCACATATCCGGCGAACACGTCGCCGAAATTGCCCGTCGGGACGGAGAAGGCGACCGGTTGCTCGGGTGCGCCGAGACGGACGGCGGCGTAGAAATAATAGACGACCTGCGCCATCAGCCGCGCCCAGTTGATCGAATTGACCGCGGAGAGGCGGAAGCGGCCCGCAAAATCCCGATCGTTGAAGGCGGCCTTCACCAGCGCCTGCGCATCGTCGAAGCTGGCGCCGTCGAGCGCGATATTGTGGATGTTGGGCGCGAGCACCGTCGTCATCTGGCGGCGCTGGACCTCCGAGACGCGGCCCGCCGGGTGGAGCATGAATACATCGACATGCGCGCGCCCCGCGAGCGCGTCGATCGCCGCGGAGCCGGTGTCGCCGCTGGTTGCGCCGACGATGGTGAGGTGGGTGTCCTTGCCCGTCAGGAAGCGCTCGAACAGCAGGCCGAGAAGCTGGAGCGCCACGTCCTTGAACGCGAGCGTGGGGCCGTGGAACAGCTCCAGCAGCCAGTGGCGGCCGTCGAGTTGGACGAGCGGGGTCACGGCATCGTGGGCGAAGCGGCCATAGGCCTCGTCGCACAGGGCCTTCAATTCCTCGCGGGTGAGCGCGTCGCCGACGAAGGGGGCCATCACCTCGACCGCGGTTTCGGCGTAGGAAAGGCCGCGAAGACTGCGGATCGCCTCGGTCGAGAGCGTCGGCCATTGCTCCGGCACGTAGAGGCCGCCATCGGCGGCGAGGCCCGTCAGCGTCACGCCCTCGAAATCGAGGACGGGCGCATTCCCCCTGGTGCTTACATAGCGCATATCGGCGCTCGCCTAGCCGCGGCTGCGCGGAGTGACAAGCGGATGGCGGCGGCGGCGCAGCGCGAGCAGGTAGATGAGAACGGCGAGCCCGGCGAAGATGAACCACTGCACCGCATAAGCGAGGTGGTTGTTGGGGACGGCCGAGAGGTCCGCGGCCGAATTGGGCATCAGGCCCTCGGGTGGCGTCTTCGCGACGAGCATCAGCTCCTTGGGGCCGGCCTGGCCCAGCATCGTCTCGAGCAGCGAATGGTGGTCGGGCGCGTGGCTGATGAAGCCGGAGACGGCGCCGCCCGCCCAGCCCGGCCGCGTGCCCGGATCGGCCGAGACGCCGAGCTGGACCGCGAAGGGCTCGCCCGTGCCCGCGCGGGTGCAGCGGGCGATCTGGCGCCAGCCGACCTGACCGCTCGCGCTGCGGCCGACCTCGGCGGACCAGCCCGTCACCCGCGCGCAGACGGCGTGCGCTTTTCGGAACAGCACGTCGTCGCCGAACGGATGTTCGGGGAAGGTGATGGGGGGCAGGTTCTCGTTCGCGGCGTAATGGGCGAGCAGGCCCTCCTTCCACGTCTTGCGCTGAAGCTGCCAGATGCCGAGCGCGACCATTGCCGCCGCGGCAAGCCCGACAAGGATGGTGGGGAAGACCGGAAGCCGCCTCACCGGTCGGCGATCCGCCCTTCGCGCGCGGCGTTGCGATATTCGAGTGCGATCAGCACGCCTTTGGCGACCCGCAGCGCGCCGACGACGAGCAACGCCGTCACCGGCACCCAGATCATCATCTGGAGCCAGAGCGGCGGCTCGAGCGTGAGCTGGAGCGTCACCGCGATCGCCACCACCAGCGCGCCGACGATCAGCGTCAGGAATGCCGCCGGTCCGTCACCGACGTTGAAGCCCGAATAATCGAGCCCGCACGCGCGGCAGCGATCGGCGAAGCGGACCGGGCCGGCGAACAGAGTCGCGGCCCCGCAGCGCGGGCACAGGCCCTTGACCGCAGAGGCGACGGGCGGCGGCCCGGCCGGATCGCCCGCCTCGCTCATCAGCCGTGATAGGGCGCGCCCCAGCCGCCCCAGACATAGATGGTGACGAACAGGAACAGCCACACCACGTCGACGAAGTGCCAGTACCAGGCGGCCGCCTCGAACCCGAAATGCTGGCGCGGGGTGAAATCGCCCTTGTACGCGCGGATCAGGCACACGATCAGGAACAGCGTGCCGATGATGACATGGAAGCCGTGGAAGCCCGTCGCCATGAAGAAGGCCGCACCGTAGTTCAGCCCCGAAAAGGCGAACGGCGCATGCGCATATTCATAAGCCTGGATCGAGGTGAAGAGCGTGCCGAGCACGATCGTCAGCCACAGGCCCTTGAGCACGCCGTCGCGGTCGCCGACGCCCAGCAGGCCCCACAGCCCCTTCTTCTCGCCACCGCGCTGGCCATGAATCAGCGCGTGGTGCGCCCAGGTGACGGTGGTGCCCGAGGTCAGCAGGATGATCGTGTTGAGCAGCGGCAGCTCGAACGGGTTGATGACCTCGATCCCCTTGGGCGGCCACACCCCGCCGACGGTATCGACCGTCGCGGGGAAGAGCGCGAAGGTGAAGAATGCCCAGAACCAGCCGACGAAGAACATCACTTCCGACGCGATGAACAGGATCATGCCGTAGCGGAAATGGAGCTGCACCACCGGCGTATGGTCGCCATGATGCGCTTCCTTGATGACGTCGCCCCACCACAGCCGCATCGTCAGCAGCACGCCCGCCAGCCCCAGGAAGAAGATCCAGCCGCCGCCATTCGCCTTTTCGGGGCTGATATGCGCGCCGTGCATCCACATGATGCCGCCCGCGGCCATCGCCAGCGCCGAGAACGCGCCGAGCAGCGGCCACGCGCTGGGCGGCAGGATGTGATAATCGTGGTTCTTGGCTCCGGCCATTCGTCTCGTCCCTGTATGTCCCTCGCGCGCTCTTAGCTTGCGGTTCCGGCGGAATCCACCGGATAGAAGGTGTAGCTCAAGGTGATCTCGCGGATATCGTCGGTGTCGGGATCGTCAAGCATCTTCGGATCGACGAAGAAGATCACCGGCATCCGCGCCGTCTCGCCGGGGGCGAGCGTCTGCTGGGTGAAGCAGAAGCACTGGATCTTGGTGAAATACTTGCCCGCCTGCGACGGCGTGACGTTGAAGGTCGCGGTGCCCGTGATCGGGTGGTCCGACGTGTTGGTCGCGAGGAAGAACGCCATGTCGCGCGCGCCGATGTCGATTTTGTCCTCGTGCCGCTCGGGCTCGAACGTCCACGGCAGATCGGGCGAGACGTTGGTATCGAACGCCACCGTCACCTTGCTGCCGACGCCGCCGGGTGCCTTCAGCGCTCGCTGGGTGGTGCCGTTGAGGCCGGTCACCTGGCAGAAGACGCGGTAGAGCGGCACGCTGGCATAACCCAGCCCGGTCATGCCGATAACGCCGGCGACGGCGAACAGGGCGGTGCGCAGCTTCGGCGTCATAGCATCCCCGCCTTGATCTTCACGATCGCGATGGCGAACATCAGGATCACGAACGCGCCGAGCAGCCACGCCGTCACCATCGCGCGGCTGCGCTGGCGGCGGCGGATCAGGTCCTCGTCGTCATGGTGCGGATCGGTCATGCCAGCCACCGGTCGACGACGAGCGCGCCGAACATGATGAAGAGATAGGCGACCGAATAACCGAACAGCCGTTTTTCGGGGCGCATCGTATCGCCGTCGCCGGTCGTGCGCAGCGCGACATGCGCCGCGAGGAAAGCGAACCAGGCCGAGGCCGCGATCGATACCGCGCCGTAGACGGCGCCCGTCAGCCCCAGCAGCCACGGCGCGACGGCAACCGCCGCCATCGGAATGGTGTAGAGCCCGATCTGGTGCCGGGTCGCGCGCTCGCCCGCGACGACGGGGAGCATCGGCACGCCCGCATTGGCGTAATCGCTCTTCACGAACATGGCGAGCGCCCAGAAATGCGGCGGCGTCCACAGGAAGACGAAGGCGAACAGCAGCACCGGCAGCGCCGCCACCTCACCGGTTGCCGCCGCCCAGCCGATCAGCGGGGGGAAGGCGCCTGCCGCGCCGCCGATGACGATGTTCTGCGGCGTGCGGCGCTTGAGCCAGACGGTGTAGATGAGGACGTAGAACAGGATCGACGCGACGAGGATCGCGGCCGCGGCGACGTTGACGGCGAGGCCCATCAGCACCACCGAAAAGACCGCGAGGCCGACGCCGAAGTGCAGCGCCGATTGCCGGTCCATCCTTCCTGCGGGCAGCGGGCGCTTCGCCGTGCGCCTCATCTGCGCGTCGAGATCGGCCTCGTACCACATGTTGAGCGCGCCCGCGGCGCCCGCGCCCAATGCGATGCACAAAACGGCGGTGAAGCCGAGCACCGGATCGATCGCCACCGGCGCCGCGAGCATCCCGCACAGCCCCGTGAAGACGACGAGCACCATCACCCGCGGCTTGGTGAGCGCGAGGAAATCCCGCCAGTCTGCGGGGATGGATAGAGGCTCGGTCGCGGTCATCATCATCTTGCTTTTCCTCCCCTCCCGCACGCGGGAGGGGCCGGGGGTGGGCTCGCGCTATCGATCGGCCGGCGCGGGTAGTTGGCCGGGCGCCCACCCCAAACCCCTCCCGCAAGCGGGAGGGGCGTTATTGGTTTTAGTCGATCTTGGGCAGCGTTTCGAACTGGTGGTAGGGCGGCGGGCTGGACAGTGTCCATTCGAGCGTGGTCGCGCCTTCGCCCCACGGATTGCCCGGCGCCTTCTTGCCGGCGAGCAGCGACATGATCAGGTTGACGAAGAACACCGCCATCGATGCCGCCATGATCATGTAGCCGACGGTCGCGATCCAGTTCCAATGCTCGAAGCCGTTGGGATAATCCGGATAGCGGCGCGGCATGCCTTGCAGCCCCAGGAAGTGCATCGGGAAGAACAGCACGTTCACGCCGATGAAGAACACCCAGAAATGCACCTGGCCGAGAAACTCGTTGTACATCCGGCCCGACATCTTGGGGAACCAGTAATAGAAGCCGGCGAACAGGCTGAACACCGCGCCCAGGCTGAGCACGTAGTGGAAGTGCGCGACGACGTAGTAGGTGTCCTGCATGTAATCGTCGATGCCGCCATTGGCGAGCACGACGCCGGTGACGCCGCCGATCGTGAACATGAAGATGAAGCCGATCGCCCACAGCATGGGCGTCTTGAAGGTGATCGAGCCGCCCCACATCGTCGCGATCCACGAGAAGATCTTGATGCCGGTCGGCACCGCGAT
>CAZXFY010000075.1:0-10065 GCA_964639855.1 uncultured Stakelama sp.
ACGCCGGCGAGCGACGAGAATTCGTGAAGGACGTTCTCGATCTTGATCGAGGTGACGGCGGCACCCTGAAGCGACGAGAGCAGCACGCGGCGCAGCGCGTTGCCGAGCGTGAGGCCGAAGCCCCGCTCGAGCGGCTCGGCGACGAAGGTCGCCTTGCGCTTGCCGTCGCCGGCGGTCTTCTTGTCGAGACCGGTGGGCTTCTTGAGTTCCTGCCAGTTTTTAGCGTTGACAGACACGGGCTTCCCCTTGGTTTTGGGCGGGAGCGAGGGCGACTCCGGCCGTGGGAGAAAAGGGCCTGCGCCGCGCGATCAACCGCGCGCAGGCCCGGGCAACATCAGACGCGGCGGCGCTTGGACGGGCGTACGCCGTTGTGCGGGATCGCGGTCACATCCCGGATCGAGGTGATCTGGAAGCCGACCGCCTGGAGCGCGCGGAGCGCCGATTCGCGGCCCGAGCCGGGGCCCTTGACCTCGACCTCGAGCGTGCGGACGCCGTGCTCGGCGGCCTTGCGGCCCGCATCCTCGGCAGCGACCTGGGCGGCATAGGGCGTCGACTTGCGCGAGCCCTTGAAGCCCATCATCCCGGCCGACGACCAGGAGATCGCATTCCCCTGCGCATCGGTGATGGTGATCATGGTGTTGTTGAAGCTGGCGTTCACATGCGCGACGCCCGCGGTGATGTTCTTGCGCTCGCGCCGACGAATGCGCTGAGGTTCGCGTGCCATTTGTTATCCTGACCTTGTCTAAGCTGTGGTGCTTATCCGGAGCTGCCTCCGGCGGAGTAAGGCGGAAAACAGTCCCCGGACTGTTTTCTGATCGCCTTACTTCTTCTTGCCCGCAATCGGCTTGGCCTTGCCCTTGCGGGTGCGCGCATTGGTATGCGTGCGCTGGCCGCGGACCGGCAGGCCCTTGCGGTGGCGAAGCCCGCGATAGCTCGCAAGATCCATCAGCCGCTTGATGTTCATCGCGGTTTCGCGGCGAAGATCGCCTTCCACCTGATGCTCCGCGTCGATCGTCTCGCGGATCTGGAGGACTTCGGCGTCCGTCAGGTCCTGCACGCGACGCTCGGGCGCGATACCCAGCTTCTCGGTAATGGCCTTGGCCTTGGCCGGGCCGATGCCGTGGATGTAGGTGAGCGCGATCACCACGCGCTTGTTGGTCGGGATGTTGACGCCCGCAATACGTGCCATGAACGATGTTCTCCTAGCTCCACAGGGCATGGCATGGCCGCACATGCCCCATCTCATCGCGTTCAATTTCCGAAACGCAAGAGACCGGCGAGCGCACGGAGGCGCCGCCGGAAAACCGGTGTGTTCGGAATGAGGGCGAGATAGGCGCGCGGACGGGGAGAGTCAAGCGGGTGTGGCGCCTTGAGAAACGTGCCGTTGACGAAATTGCAATCGCGGTGCGCGAGAGTTGATGCAGATTATCGATCGGACACCATCATGGGCAGCTTCTCTTCCCCTTTCACCAGCGCGGCGATGCTCCTTCTGATTGCGGCCACACCGCCACCGGTCGAGGTCCCGTCGGGCGCTCGTCTGATAAAAGGTGACGCGCTGAGACAGTTGATCGTCGGCGCAACAATGATCGGACCCGCCGTCACCGATAATGCGCCGGTCGCCAGCCGCTTCTTTCCGAATGGCAGCTATGCCGGCACCGCGATAGGCGTGATTCCGGTTCGCTTTTACGGAACATTTGATTTCCGTCACGACCAGTTGTGCATGAAAGGTAAGAGCCGTGGCGTTCGCACCTGCGCGTATATTGCGAGGGCACAAGACGGAGGCTATCTGATCTCGTCCGGCACCGGATCGCATCTCTATTGGAACCGCGTGCGGATCGTTCCCGCCGAGAAAAGGTGATCAATACACGGCCTCATCCCTTCATCGCCGCGATCAGCTTCTTGACGTCCTGGCTGCGGCCGCGCGGCACGACGAGCACGTCGTCGCCCGACGCCACGACGATCAGGTCGTGAACACCGACCAAGGCGACGCGGGGACCATCGGAGCGGACGAGGCAATTGGCGCTATCGATCGAGAGCACGGTGCCGCGATGCGCGTTGCCGTCCGCATCGCACTTGCTGAGAAGGTGGAGCGCATCCCAGCTTCCAACGTCGCTCCAGCCCATGGAGACGGGCACCACCGCGACGCGATCGGCCTTTTCCATCACCGCATAATCGATCGAATCCGCCGGGCAGGCGGCGAAGGCGTGCTCGTCCGGCATGATCCGGCTGCCGAGCCGGGCGCCCCGCGCCATCGCCTGCTGGCAGGCGACGAGCATGTCGGGCGCGTGGACCGACAGCGCGCCCAGGAACATGTCCGCGCGGAACAGGAAGATGCCGCCGTTCCAGTAATGCCCGCCGGCGGCGAGCATCGCCTCGGCCCGGTCGCGCGGGGGTTTTTCGACGAAGCGCGCGACCTTGTGGACGCCGGGCGCGATCTGCTCTCCCTCGGCGATCCAGCCATAGCCGGTCTCGGCCGCGTCGGGTGCGATGCCGAACGTGACGAGCCAGCCTTCGTTGACCAGCGGCAGCGCCGCATCGACCGCGCGGCGGAAGGCGGCGACATCGTTGATGACGTGATCGGAGGGCATGACGAGCAGCGGCGCCGGGCCGCCGCCCGCCGCGATCGCCGCGAGCGCGATCGCGGGCGCGGTGTTGCGGCCCATCGGCTCCAGGATCAGCGCCTGCGGCTTTGCGCCGACCTGGGCCAGTTGCGCCTCGACCTGATCGGCGTGATGCGCGTTGGCGACGATGACAGGCGCGTCGAAGCGCGCCGCATCGAGCGTGCGGCGGGCGGTGAGCTGGAGCATCGTCTCGTCGCCGGTGAGGGCAAGGAGTTGCTTGGGGCATTCGGGGCGCGACATCGGCCACAGCCGCGTGCCCGATCCGCCCGAAAGAATAACGGGAACGACGCGCGGCGATTCGGACATGCAGGAAGCTCCTTTGTGACGCATTGATGTAGGGGATTGGTTCGTCGGGGGAAACTCCCGGGGGTGCCTGCGGGTCCCTCCCCCTTTCCGCTTCGGGGAAAAGGGTCGGCCGTGTCGGATTTGTTTACACCTTGGCGTTAAAACGCGCGCGATGATCAGGCTGTTCAAGCATTACGTGCCCAATGCCGTGCTGTTGCTCGGGCTGCTCGATGTCGTGCTGCTGCTGGTGTCGGCCGAACTGGGCTGGGTGATCCGCGCCCACCAGATCGACATGGGCGTCGAGCCGATCGTCCACCGCATTCCCCAGCTTGCAAGCTTCGCGCTGAGCCTCGAACTCGCCATGGTCGCGGTAGGGGTTTACGGGGCGGATGCGCTGCAATCCTTGCGCTTCGCGACCGCGCGGCTGCTGGTGGCGGTGTCGCTCGGCACGATCTTCCTGAGCCTCATCTTCTTCCTCGTCCCCGCGCTCACCTTCTGGCGATCGAACCTGCTCTACGCGATGGGATTCGCCGCGGTGTCGCTGATCGCGCTTCGCATCCTCCTCGGCAAGACGCTGGGCAGCCAGGCGTTCAAGCGGCGGATCGTGGTGCTTGGCGCAGGCCCGCGCGCCGCGCGGCTGAAGACGCTGGCGGGGACGCCGGGGGCGGCATTCGTCGTCGTCGGCTACGTCTCCATGAACGAGGGCAACCGCGTCATCCCGGAGGCGATCGCGCGCGACGCGATCTACAACCTTGCCGACCATGTCGTGCTGCTCAATGCGAGCGAGGTGGTGCTCGCGCTCGAGGAACGGCGCAACGCGCTGCCCTTGAAGGACCTGCTCAGGATCAAGACCACCGGCGTCCACGTCAACGAAATCTCCACCTTCCTCGAACGCGAGACGGGGCGGGTCGATCTCGACAGCGTCAATCCCTCGTGGCTGATCTTCTCGGACGGCTTTTCGTCGAGCCGGATGCTCTCCAGCATGATGAAGCGGCTGTTCGACATCGCCGCCAGCCTCATGCTGCTCGCGCTGTCGCTGCCGCTGATCCTGATCGTCGCGGTGGCGATCAAGCTCGAAAGCCGGGGACCGGCCTTCTATCGCCAGCGGCGGGTGGGGCTCTACAGCCAGGGGTTCGACATCCTGAAGCTGCGGTCGATGCGGCAGGACGCGGAAAGCGCGGGCAAGGCCGTCTGGGCCGAAAAGGACGATCCCCGGATCACGCGCGTCGGGCGGATCATCCGCAAGCTCAGGATCGACGAGCTGCCGCAGGCGTGGAGCGTGCTCAAGGGCGAGATGAGCTTCGTCGGCCCGCGCCCCGAGCGGCCGCAATTCGTCGAGGATCTGGAGGCGCAGCTTCCTTATTATGCCGAGCGGCACATGGTGAAGCCGGGCATCACCGGTTGGGCGCAGATCAACTACCCCTACGGCGCGTCGATCGAGGATTCGCGGCAGAAGCTGGAATACGATCTCTATTACGCGAAGAACTATTCGCCCTTCCTCGACCTGTTGATCCTGCTCCAGACGATCCGCGTCGTGCTGTGGCCCGAGGGCGCGCGGTAGAAATGCGCGTTCTGATTACATCTTCCGTTCGCCCTGAGCTTGTCGAAGGGCGGGGTGATGCGGAGGACCGTGCTTCGACAAGCTCAGCACGAACGGTTCCAACCATATTGCGGCGAGATTCGTGACCCAGTCGCTCATCCTCTGGGGCCATGCGCTAGCGGCGCTGCTGTTCGCGGTACTCGCCTTTTCGCAGGTGCGGCGCGCGGCGGGAGGGCTGCCGCGGCTCGCCTTTCTGATCGCGCTGGGGATGACCGCGTTGTGGGCACTCGCGACGGCGGGAATCGACCCGGGCGACGTCGCGACGCGCGTCACCGAATCGCTGCGCAACCTGGCATGGCTCGGCTTCATGTACGCATTGGTGCGGCGCGACCGATCGGCGGACGAGAGCGCGGCGATCGCGGGGGTGTATGCCGTCGTCGGCTTGATCGTGGTCGCGGGGATCGTGCTCGCGGTCGCGCCGCAATCGCCCGCGCTCGCCAATGGACGGGTGGTGCTGCGCATGATGGTCGCGGTGTCGGCGCTGGTGCTGGTGCATCATCTCTATGCGGCCGTCTCGCCGGGCGCGCGCGAGGGCATCCGGCTGGCGGTGGTCGCGCTGGCGGCGATGTGGCTCGCCGACCTGCTGCTCGCAGCGGGCGTCTATGCCGGGCTGTCGTGGCAAAGCGGGCTGATCGCGGTGCGCGGGTTCGCGATGGCGGTGCTCGCGCCGGTTTTCGCGCTCGCGGTGCATCGGAACGGGGATTGGTCGCTCAAGGTCTCGCGCACCGTCGCCTATCAGTCGCTCTCGCTCGCGGGGGTCGCGCTCTATGTGCTATCCATGGCGCTCGCGAGCAGCGTGATCGCGGCGTGGGGCGGCGTGTATGCGCGTGTCGTGCAGACCGCGTTCGTCTTCGGTTCGACCGCGGCGACCCTGGCGCTGCTCTCCAGCCCGTGGCTGCGCGCGTGGATCAAGGTGAAGCTCGCCAAGCACCTGTTCCGCCATCGCTACGATTATCGCGCCGAATGGGTGCGCTTCACCGACACGCTGGGGCGGCCGGAGGCGGATGCGGCGCCGCTCGACGAGCGTATCGTCAAGGCGATCGCGGACCTCACCGATTCGCCGGGCGGGCTGCTGCTCGTGCCCGAGGAGGCTGGCCTCGGCTTCGGCGCGGCGTGGAACTGGCCCACCGATGCGATTCCCGCGGATGCGGGGGATGCCGCGCTGGCGCGGTTTCTTGCGGCGAGCGCGCGGATCGTCGAGCTCGACCGGCTGCGCGGCGGGCGCGGCGATGCCGACGAGCTGGCGAGCGTCCCGATGTGGATGCTCGATCTGCCGCAGGCCTGGGTGCTGGTGCCGCTCGTCCATTTCAATGCCCTCGCAGGCGTGATCGTGCTCGCGCGGCCGCCGGTGACGCGCGCGCTCGACTGGGAGGATTTCGACCTGCTGCGCATCGCCGGACGGCAGGTGGCGAGCTATCTCGCCGAATCGCGCGCGCAGCGGGCGCTCGCCGAGGCGCAGCGCTTCGACGAGTTCAACCGGCGCTTCGCCTTCATCCTCCACGACATCAAGAATCTGGTGAGCCAGTTGAGCCTCGTCGCCCGCAACGCCGAACGTCATGCCGACAATCCCGATTTCCGCGCCGACATGATCGCGACGCTGAAGGACTCGGCGGGCAAGATGAACGATCTGCTCGCCCGCCTCTCCCAGCATTACAAGGTGCGCGCCGATCCACCGGTCGCGATCGAGGTGATGCCGCTGGTCGAGCGCGTCGCGGCGGCGCGGCGGGCACAGCATCCGATCGTGTGCCTGGGCGCGCGCGAGGCGGTGGCGAGCGCCGATCCGGGGCGGCTCGAATTGGTGCTGGGGCACCTCATCCAGAACGCGATCGAGGCGAGCCCTGCGGCGGCGCCCGTGACGCTGGCGGTTTCGACCGACGGCGAGCGGGTGGCGATCGACGTGCTCGATACCGGCTGCGGCATGTCCCCCGCCTTCGTGCGCGACCGATTGTTCAAGCCCTTCGTCTCGTCCAAGCCCGACGGGTTCGGGATCGGCGCGTTCGAGGCGCGGCAACTCGCGGTCGCGATGGGGGGCGACGTGAGCGTGTCGAGCCGCGAGGGCGAAGGGACGCGGTTCCGCGTGACGCTCCCCGCCGCGCGCCGGCTCTCGCTGGGAGAAGCGGCATGAGTGCGCGCAAGCTGCTCATCGTCGAGGACGATCTCGGGCTCCAGCGGCAGCTTCGCTGGGCCTATGAGGATTACGAGATCGTCGTGGCGCACGACCGCGCGAGCGCGATCGATGCGGTGCGCGCCGAGGAGCCCGACGTGGTGACGCTCGACCTCGGCCTGCCGCCGGACCCCGATGGGGTGCGCGAAGGATTCGCGACGCTCGCCGAGATTTTAGCGTTGAAGCCCGACACCAAGGTGATCGTCGCCTCCGGCCATGGCGCGAGGGAGAGCGCCTTGCGCGCGATCGCCGATGGGGCGTGGGATTTCTACCAGAAGCCGATCGACATCGACGCGCTGGGGCTGATCGTCGCGCGCGCGTTCCACGTCCATGCGCTGGAAGCCGAAAACCGGCGGCTCGCCGAGCGCGACGACGCGGCGGCCGGGCTCGGCGGGATCATCACCGGCGCGCCCGAGATGCTGAAGGTGATGCGCACGATCGAGCGCGTCGCGGCGGCCGACGTGTCGGTGATGCTGCTGGGTGCGAGCGGGACGGGGAAGGAATTGCTCGCGCGCGGGCTCCACGAGGCGAGCCCGAGAGCCAGGGGCGCGTTCGTCGCGATCAACTGCGCCGCGATCCCCGAGACCTTGCTCGAAAGCGAATTGTTCGGCCACGAAAAGGGCGCGTTCACCGGCGCGGTGAAGACGGTAATCGGCAAGATCGAACAGGCGGCGGGCGGCACGCTCTTCCTCGACGAGGTCGGCGACATTCCGCTGGCGCTCCAGGTCAAGCTGCTGCGCTTCCTGCAGGAGCGCGTGATCGAGCGGATCGGCGGGCGGCAGGGCATTCCGGTGGATACGCGGATCGTGTGCGCGACGCATCAGGACGTCGATGCGATGGTCGCGGACGGGCGGCTGCGCGAGGATCTTTATTACCGGCTGGCGGAGATCGTAGTTCGGATTCCGGCGCTCGCCGAACGGCCGGGGGATGCGGGGCTGCTCGCGCGGCATTTCCTCAAGAAACATGCGCGCACGATGGCGAGCCAGGCGGCGGCATTCTCGGCCGATGCGCGCGCGGCGATCGATGCCTGGGGCTGGCCGGGCAATGTCCGCGAGCTGGAAAACCGGGTGAAGCGCGCCGTCATCATGGCCGACGGCAAGATGGTGACGGCGGCCGATCTCGATCTCGATGCCGCCGCCGACGACGCGCCGATCAACCTGAAGGCGGCGCGCGAGCGGGCGGACCGCAAGGCAATCCGCCATGCGCTCGCGCGGGCGGAGGGCAACATCTCGAACACCGCCAAACTGCTCGGGATCAGCCGGCCGACCCTCTACGACCTGCTCAGGAATTACGACCTCCATGCTTGACCGAACGAGCGACGCGCCCACGCGCAGACGGCGGCGGTGGACGAACCGTGACGGCAAGCGCCGGCGGCGGCTGTCGCGGCGCGTGCGGCTCGTGCTGGTGCTCTCGGGGGCGCTGGGGCTTGCCGCGCTCGTCTTTGCCTATGCGCCGCGGCCCGAACCCGCGGCCGATCGCGCGGCGGCGACGGCAGCGTTGCGGCGGAGCCTCGTTCGGTTCGGCAGCGGCAATGTGAGCGGCGCGATCGCGGCGGCGCAAACGGCGGTGGCCGAGGATCGCGGCTGGGGGCTGGCGCATGCGCTGCTCGGGCGGCTGTATCTGGCGCAGGGCGACGGCGCGGCCGGCGAGGCGCAGGTCCGGCGGGCGCTGGAGACGGGCTTTGCCCCAAAGCGGACGTATCATCTGCTCGCAGAGGCGGCGCTGCTCCAGGGCGATGCCGAGCGCGCGCTTGCCGAGGCGAAGAAGGCGCCGCCGCGTTACGCCGGCTATGCGGCGCGGGTGCGGGCGCGGGCGCTGGCCGCGCAAGGCGATTATGGCGCCGCCGAGGCCACGCTCGCGCCGCTGCTCGATGACCGCAATGCCGCCGCCTGGGCCGATCTCGGCGCGATCCGACGGCAGGCGGGCGACATAGGCGGCGCGATCGAGGCAGCGGTGCGGGCAACCGCGATCGACCCGGCGGATACGCGCGCGATCCTGCTGCGCGGCGTGCTGGTGCGCGGGCAATTCGGCCCGGCGGCATCGCTGCCCTGGGCCGAGGCGGCGCTGAAGCGCGATCCGGAAAACGTGGATGCGCTCGCCGATTATGCGGCGACGCTCGGCGATCTCGGGCGCTACACCGACATGCTCGCGGCGACGCGGCGGGCGATCGCCGCCGATCCGGGCGACCCGCGCGCCTACTATCTGCAGGCCGTTCTCGCGGCGCGCGCGCACCGGTTCGATCTGTCGCGCGCGCTGCTCGCCAAGACGGGCATGGGCGACGTGCCGGGCGCGCTGCTGCTCGGCGGGCTGCTCGATTATCGCGACGGCGCCGACCAGCAGGCGATCGACCAATGGCGCGGGCTGATCAGCCGGCAGCCCTACAACCTGACCGCGCGGCGGCTGCTCGGCGCGGCGCTGCTCCGGTCGGGCGACGAAGAAGGGGCGCTCCGCTTCCTGTTGCCGGCAGCGCTCCGGGCCGATGCGGACAGCTATACGCTGACGCTCACCGCGCGCGCTTACGAGGCGCTCGGCGACCGCGAGGCGGCGGGGCGCTATCTCGATCGCGCCGCCGCGCCCGAGCGCGGCACGCCGGGCGCGTTCAGCGCCGATGCCGGGCTCGCGCTGCTCGATGCCGCGGCCGCCGATTCGCCGAGCGATCCGCAGATCGCCGTCAATTATATCGGCGGGCTGATCGAGGCGGGGCGGATGGACGACGCGCTCGCCCGTGCGCAGCGGCTCGCGCGCGCGGCGCCGGGCGTGCCGGCGGCGCAGCTCCTTTCGGGCGACATGCTGGCGGTGACCGACCACGCGGAGGCGGCCGCCGCTGCCTATGCGCGCGCCGCGGACCTGCGCTTCGACGAGCCGACCGCGCTCAAGCTGATCGCCGCGCTCGACAAGACGGCGCAGCGGGCCGAGGCGGCACGAACGCTCGGTCTCTATCTGTCGCAGAACCCGCAAAGCGTGCCCGCGCGCCGGCTGACGGCGGAGTGGCAGCTTGCGGCGGGGGATTGGGATGCGGCGGTCGAGACGCTGGAGGGGTTGCGGGCGGCGGTGGGCGAGCGCGATGCGGTGCTGCTGGCGGAGTTGAGCTCGGCGTATCTCGGAGCGGGTGACGTGGGCGCCGCGGTGCCGTTCGCTGCCGCGGCGCACCGGTTGCAACCGCTCAACCCCGCCATCGCCGATGCCTATGGCTGGGCGCTGTTCAAGGCGGGCAAGCGCGATGCGGCGCTCCAGCTCTTGCGGCAGGCGATCGCGACCGCGCCCGACCATGCGGGATTGCGCGCGCATCTGGAAGAGATCGAGACGGCGCGCTGAAGGGCTGACGCGGATCGGCGGTTCGGCTAGGGCCGATCGACATTCAGAAGATGGCGAGTCGAAAATGGTGGATTTTCGAG
>CAZXFY010000076.1:0-9651 GCA_964639855.1 uncultured Stakelama sp.
AGGCCGAGGCGGCGATGCTCGGCCAGCCGGTGTCGATGCTGATCCCGGAGGTGGTCGGATTCAAGCTCACGGGCAAGCTCAACGAGGGCATCACCGCCACTGATCTCGTGCTCACCGTCACGCAGATGCTGCGCCAGAAGGGCGTGGTCGGCCGTTTCGTCGAATTCTACGGGCCGGGCCTGCACACGCTGACGCTCGCGGATCGCGCGACGATCGGCAACATGGCGCCCGAATATGGCGCCACATGCGGTTTCTTCCCGGTCGATGCCAAGACGATCGACTATATGGCGCTCACCGGTCGCACCGAGGAGCAGCTCGCGCTGGTCGAGGCCTATTGCAAGGCGCAGGGCATGTGGCACGACGAGACCACGCCCGATCCGATCTTCACCGACACGCTGGAGCTGGACATGTCCACCGTCCACGCCTCGCTCGCCGGGCCGAAGCGTCCGCAGGACCGCATCTCGCTCAACAAGGTCGATGAAGTCTTCAACGGCGACCTCTCCAAAATCTACGACAAGCAGCGGCCGACGCGCGTGCCCGTGGAAGGCCGCAACCACGAGATCGGCGACGGCGACGTCGTCATCGCCGCGATCACGAGCTGCACCAACACCTCGAACCCGTCCGTGCTCGTGGCCGCGGGCCTCGTCGCCCGCAAGGCCCGCGCAAAGGGCCTGAAGCCACAGCCCTGGGTCAAGACCAGTCTCGCGCCCGGCAGCCAGGTCGTCACCGACTACCTCGAAAAGTCCGGCCTTCAGGACGATCTCGACGCGCTCGGCTTCAACCTCGTCGGCTATGGCTGCACGACCTGCATCGGCAATTCGGGCCCGCTCGCAGCCCCCATCTCGAAGGCGATCAACGAGAACGACATCGTCGCCGCCTCGGTCCTTTCGGGCAACCGCAACTTCGAGGGCCGCGTGTCGCCCGATGTGCGCGCGAACTTCCTCGCCTCGCCCCCGCTCGTCGTCGCCTATGCCTTGAAGGGCACCGTGACCGAGGACCTGGAGGTCGCTTCGCTCGGCAAGGGCAAGGACGGCGAGGATGTCTATCTCAAGGATCTCTGGCCGACCTCGCAGGAGGTCCGCGACCTCATCGACGCCAACATCGACGACGAGATGTTCCGCTCGCGCTACGCCAATGTCTATGCCGGCGACGACAAGTGGCGTGGTATCGAGGTCGAGCCGTCGGAGACCTATCAGTGGCGCGCCGGCTCCACCTATGTCGCGAATCCGCCCTATTTCGAGGGGATGGAGATGACGCCGGCCCCCGTCGCCGACATCATCGAGGCAAAGCCGCTCGCGATCCTCGGCGACAGCATCACCACCGACCACATCTCCCCCGCCGGCAGCATCAAGGCCGACAGCCCGGCGGGAATTTACCTGCAAGATCATCAGGTTAGCCGTCAGGATTTCAATTCCTACGGAAGCCGCCGCGGCAACCATGAAGTCATGATGCGCGGCACCTTCGCCAACATCCGCATCCGCAACGAGATGGTGCCGGGCGTCGAGGGCGGCATGACCAAATATGACGGCGCGGTCATGCCCATCTACGACGCCGCGATGCACCACAAGGCGGACGGCACGCCGTTGGTCGTGGTCGCCGGCAAGGAATACGGCACCGGCTCCAGCCGCGACTGGGCGGCGAAGGGCACGATCCTGCTCGGCGTCCGCGCCGTGATCGCCGAGAGCTTCGAGCGCATCCACCGCTCGAACCTCGTCGGCATGGGCGTGCTCCCGCTTCAGTTCGCGGAAGGCGTGACGCGCCAGACGCTCAAACTCGACGGCTCGGAAACCTTCACAATCCACGGCGTCGGCGACATCCGCCCCCGCCAGGACGTCGAGGTTACCCTCACCCGCGCCGACGGCAAGACCGAGCGGTTCGCCACGCGCTGCCGCATCGATACCGTCAACGAACTCGATTACTTCCTCAACGGCGGCATTCTGCAATACGTTCTGAGGAACCTCGCGGCGAGCTGATCGCGGCGGCGCGGGCCGCCCGTCCAAACCGTCACCCCAGCGAAAGCTGGGGTCTCGCTGTTACGGACCCCCCCCAGTTTTCGCTGGGGGTGACGCGCTTGGCCGGGTGCCAACCCGGTCATGCCGGCCACCGGATCGAGCTTCGTCCCGCCGCGCGCCGATTGCTCCGCGCCGTTCGGCGGCCTAAGCGCCGGGACAATGGCGTCGGCCTATTCCTCCTCGGCCTATCGGGCATCGCGCCGCGGCCGTGGTCCGGGCCTCGTGCTCGCGATCGCCGCGAACGTCCTGCTCGCGCTGCTCTTTCTGACCATGTCATCCTATTCGCCGCTCCAGCGCATGGCGCCCACCGGGCTTTCGGTCTTCAACGTCTCCGGTACGCGCACAGCGCCCGAGACGACCGAACGAAAAGCCTCGCGCCAACCGCGTCGCGCCAGGCGGCGCACCGCGGCGCCGAAGGCCGCCAAGCCGCCTCCACCCAAGCCGCCGGCGCCCGATGCGTCGCCCCCGACCCCCTTCAAGATGATCATCGTCAGCAAGGAGGTCTTCGGCGCCTCCGACATCGGCAAGCTCCCCAAAAGCGGCCCGCCCGCCCCCGCCGGCGACGCCGCGGAGCCCGCCGAAAGCGCCTCCACCTACGGCCCCGGTGAGGGGCCGGGCGGCGTGACGCTCTACGCGGCCGATTGGTATCGCAAGCCGCGCCACGCCGAGCTCGCTTATTATCTCCCCGCCGTCGTCCGCGAGGGCAGTTGGGCGGAAATCGCGTGCCAGACGATCGAGGATTACCGCGTCGAGAATTGCCGCGCGCTCGCCGAATCGCCGCGCGGCTCCGGCCTCGCCAACGCGCTGCGCCGGGCGGCGTGGCAGTTTCGCGTGCGCCCGCCGCGCATCGACAACAAGCCGATGCTCCACACCTGGGTCCGCATCCATTTCGATTTCACCGAAAAGGCGCGCGACTGATCCGCTTCGTCCGCTGGTATCGACGATTTGCCAAAGAATAACCCGTCATGCCGGACTTGTTCCGGCATCCACGGTTGCTCTAGGCGATGAAGCGTGACGTGTGCCCGACGGTGGACCCCGGAACAAGTCCGGGGCGACGGGCGTGGAGAGATGATATGGACACCACTCTCGATTTCGGCCTCGGCGAGACCGCCGACATGATCCGCGAGACGACCCGCCGCTTCGCCGCCGACCGCATCGCCCCCAGGGCCGCCGAGATCGACGAGCAGAACAGGTTCGATCGCTCGTTATGGCCCGAAATGGGCGCGCTCGGCCTTCACGGCATCACCGTGGAGGAGGAGTATGGCGGTCTCGGCCTCGGCTATCTCGAACATTGCGTCGCGATGGAGGAAGTCAGCCGCGCCTCCGCCTCGATCGGCCTTTCCTACGGCGCCCACTCCAATCTCTGCGTCAACCAGATCCGCCGCTGGGGCAATGACGAGCAGAAGCAGCGTTACCTTCCCAAGCTTATCTCGGGCGAACATGTCGGCAGCCTCGCCATGTCGGAGGCGGGCGCCGGCTCCGACGTCGTCTCGATGAAATTGAAGGCCGAGGCGAAGGGCAACGACCGCTACGTCCTCAACGGCACCAAATTCTGGATCACCAACGCGCCCGAGGCGGATACGCTCGTCGTCTATGCCAAGACCGAGCCGGATGCCGGGCCAAAGGGCATCACCGCCTTCCTGATCGAGAAGGATTTCGCCGGCTTCTCGGTCTCGAAGAAGCTCGACAAGATGGGAATGCGCGGCTCCGACACCGCCGAATTGGTGTTCGAGGACTGCGAGGTTCCCGCCGAAAACGTGATGGGTCCGCTGGGCGGCGGCGTGAAGGTGCTGATGAGCGGCCTCGATTACGAGCGCGCCGTCCTCTCCGCCGGCCCGCTCGGCATCATGCAGGCGTGCCTCGACACCGTCCTCCCCTATGTCCGCGACCGCAAGCAATTCGGCACGCCCATCGGCAGCTTCCAGCTCATCCAGGCCAAGGTCGCCGACATGTATGTCGCCCTGAACAGCGCCCGCGCCTACGTCTACGCCGTCGCCCGCGCCTGCGACATGGGCAAGACCACCCGCTTCGACGCTGCGGGCGCGATCCTCCTCGCCAGCGAAAACGCGGTAAAGACCGCGCTCGAAGCGATCCAGGCGCTAGGCGGTGCCGGCTACACCAAAGAATGGCCGGTCGAACGCTATCTGCGCGACGCCAAGCTCTACGACATCGGCGCCGGCACCAACGAGATCAGGCGCTATCTGATCGGGCGGGAACTGATCGGGGCGTGATAGCGGGGCCGCCAGTTCGCAATCCGATTTGCGAACCTCCGGTAAATGCGCCAGCATCACTGTAGATGTTCGACGCCGTTCCCACACGAGTCTGGCTCCTGATTACGATCGCGGTGGCGGCCTTTGCTCCGGCACGTTACATCTTTCGATACATCACGCATTCCCCGTCCAGAACCGATATTACCCGGCCGCCCGAAGATCTTGGTTGGCGGACATCGAGCCATTTGGCGCGCAGTTCAGCAATCCTTGCGGGCCTTGCGGCACTGGCCGTGTTCATCTTCACCCCGGCGGCCGAGCAATTCGCCCGGTCGCCGAGTTTCTGGCCGATTCTGCTCGTAGCGGTTGGCGGCTGGGTACTTTTCTCGATTGCGAAAGGGTTCGCCAAGGGGTGCATTCAGCCGCTCGCTCGAGGCTTTTACGATACCTATGAACGCGAGGCTCAGCCGAAGCGTTTCTGGGCATCGCTGATGTGGAACGGATTTTTGGGGGCTGCATGTCTCTGGGGAGGTGTGGCCGGAATGACATCCGCCACGCAAGATCAATGTTACGATCGGCAGACCCGCTATTCGCCGGAGGAGGAGATCGCAGCCTGCAATCGCCTGATTGCCGAACAAGACGATGATACCAACAACTTTGCCGATGTGATTGCTGCTCGTGGCTATGCTTACCATCGGTTGGGAGATTACGAGCACGCCCTCGCTGATTATTCAAAGGCGATCCAACTGGATCACGACGATTCCTACTCTTTATATAATCGTGCCCTGATCTATCAGGATAGAGGCGACAGCCAACATGCCGTTGCAGACTATACGCGCTCGCTTCAGCTTCGCCCCGACAACGCCGCTGCCTATTTTAACCGTGGAGACATTTTCCTGAACGACGGCAAGTTTGACGATGCAATCGCTGATCTCACCAAAGCGCATGCACTCGACCCCGAGAATATAGACACCCTGGCCGAGCGGGGTCTCGCTTATGCGTGGAAAGGCGATGCCCAGCGCGCGGAGAAGGATTTCGCAATCGTCCGTTCCGCCGATCCCTCGAACTGGGCGGTTCTTCACGGCGAAGCATTGCTCAGCATGAATGCGGGAAAATTCGATAAGGCGGTCGCACAGCTCAGTGTCCTGCTAGAGCGTGACCCCCGGGACGCATGGTCGCTCAGACTACGTATTCCGGCCTATCACATGCTCGGCGAAGATGAAAAGGCGCAGACTGACATCAACAGGTTGCGGCAATTGACGACCGATGCACCGATAGAAGTCGTCCCCCAATGACAAAGAATTGAGCGCGCAGGCGCTGCGCGAAGGAGAGGATGAAGCGCTGCCGCTGGTCATGGCTGTAGTCGCGCCCGCATCATCGGCCGCGATCGCCGATAAAACCGGCGCCCCCGTCTCAGGAAACCGCGCTGCCCCGCGCCCTCGAAACCACCGGCAGCGCGGCGCGGATCACCTGTACCGCCGAGCGTAGGAACAGCAGCGCGATCGCGCCGCCGACGATGATGTCCGGCCATGGCGATGCGGTCGCGGCCACCAGCCCGGCGGCGGCGAGCACGCCCAAATTCGAGATCACGTCGTTGCGTGAGCATTCGAACGTGCTCGCCATGTTGATGTCGTGTGCGCGGAACCGCCACAACATCCGCAGGCAGACGAGGTTCGCCCCCAGCGCGAGCGCGCCGAACACAAGCATCAGCGTCGATGATGGGGGCACGCCATTCGACAGTTTAATCGCGATATCGATCGCGATGCCGACGCCGAATCCGAGGATCACGAGGCCCTTGGCCAGCGCCGCCCCACCCTTCCACCGATCGCTGCGCGACAATGCGTAGAGGCTGAGGCCATAGACGAAGGCGTCGCCCGCCATATCGACGCTGTCCGCCATCAGCGCGGCCGAGCCCGCGACGAGCCCGGCGACGAGCTCGATGACGAACATCGCCGCGTTGACCGCCAGCACGAACTGCAGCACCCGCCGCTGATCGGCGCGGCGCGCGAGCAATTCGAGCTCGTTCGCCTTGGCG
The DNA here is from genome assembly GCA_964639855.1 of uncultured Stakelama sp. Classification (GTDB taxonomy): domain Bacteria; phylum Pseudomonadota; class Alphaproteobacteria; order Sphingomonadales; family Sphingomonadaceae; genus Sphingomonas. The sequence continues at coordinate 6,255 of CAZXFY010000076.1, forward strand.
GAACAGCAATGATCGGCCATCGGCACTCCCTACCAGACGTGCACGCGCTTGTCCGGTGTCAGGTAGAGCTTGGCGTCGGGCTGCACGTCGAACGCCCGATACCAGGCGTCGAGATTGCGCACCGTCTGCGCCCGATACCGCGCCGGGGCGTGCCCGTCGGTCGCGATTCGGCCGCGTAGCGCCTTGTCCCGAATCTTCGATCGCCAGCTTTGCGCATAAGCGAGGAAGAAACGCTGGTCGCCCGTCATCCCCGCGATCACCGGCGCGTCCTTGCCGCCCAGCGACGCATGATACGCCTCCAGCGCCGCGGTGAGCCCCGCGACGTCGGCGATATTCTCGCCCAGCGTCTGCTCGCCGTTGATGTGCAGCCCCGGCAGCGGCTCATAGGCATTGTATTGCGCCACCAGCGCCTGCCCCTGCTCCTCGAAATGCTTAAGGTCCGCGGGCGTCCACCAGTTCCTGAGCTTTCCGGTGGAATCGAACTCCGCGCCGTTATTGTCGAAGCTGTGGCTGATCTCGTGGCCGATGATGGCGCCGATCGACCCGTAATTCGCCGCCGGATCGGCCTTCGGGTCATAGAAGGGCGCCTGCAGGATCGCCGCCGGGAAGTTGAGCGCGTTCTGCAAGGGCAGGTTGACCGCATTCACCGTCTGCGGCGTCATCCACCATTCGCCGCGGTCGACGGGCTTGCCGATCTTCGCGATCTGGTGGCGATATTCGGCCTCGGCCGCGCGCCGCGCATTGCCCACAGGGTCGTCGGCGCGGATGATCAGCCCCGAATAATCCCGCCACGTCTCGGGATAACCGATCCCGACCTTGAGCGTCTTGATCTTCTCGCGCGCTTCCTTCTTGGTCGCCGGCGCCATCCAGTCGAGATTGGCGACGCGCGTATCGAACGCCGCCAGGATGCCCTGCACCATCTTCTGGATGTCGGCCTTGGAGGAGGCGGGGAAATAGCGCTCCGCATAGAGCTTGCCCACCGCATCGCCGAGCGCGTTGTTCACCGCCGCGATCGCGCGCTTGTCGCGGCTGCGCTGCTCGGGCGTGCCGGAAAGGGTGGTGCCGTAGAACGCGAAATGCGCGTCGTCGATTGCCTTGGGCAAGACGCTCGCGACGGTGTTGATCCGGTGGAAGATCAGCCAGTCCTTCCACGCCTGCAACGGTTCGCTCGCCACCAGCGCCGCCTCGCCGGTCACGGCATCGGGCTGCCAGACGATGAAATCCTTCTGGCCGGGAAGCTGCGCCGCCGCCCAATAGGCGTCCCAGTCGATCCCCGGCGCCTTTTTCGTGAAATCGGCCTTGGTCCACGGATCATGCCCTTCGGACATCTGCCCGCTGGTGATCCGGTCGGCATGGACCTTGGCGATCTTGGTCTCGAGGTCGAAGATGCGCTGCGCCCGCGCCTGCGCGTCGCTGATCCCGGCGAGGTTGAGAAGCTGCGCGATGTAGCTCTTATAGGCGGTGCGGATCTTCACCATCTCCGGCGCGGACGAGAGGTAATAATCCCGATCGGGCATCCCCAGACCGCCCTGGAGCAGATACGGCACCGTCTCGTCGGGCTTGGTCAACGCCTGGGTCACGAACAGCCCGAACAGATTCTCGGTGCCGAAATTGGTCGCGTTGATCGGGTCGACGTCGGCGCGCATGTTGGCGCCGAGCATCTGCGACAGCGCCTGTTTGTCCTGAATCGCCGCGATCTTCTGCACCTCGCCCTGGATCGGCGCGAGACCCCGCTTCTCGATCGCGCCGGTATTGAGGTAGGCGTTGTAGAAATCGGCGATCCGCCGCTGGTCCGTCCCCGGCGCGGCCTCGGCATTCACCGCGTCGTTGATGATCGCGGCGGTGTTCGCCTCGGCCTTCCTGAACACCTCCAGGAACACGCCGGTGCTCGATCGGTCCGACGGAATCTCGGTCTTCTCGCGCCAGCCGCCGTTCGCATATTGGTCGAAATCGTCGCCCGGCCGCGTCGAGGTATCCATCCCCGTCGTGTCGATCCCGATCGTCGTGCCCGAGGCCGCGACGGCGGCGATGTCGTTCTGCTGATCGGCCTGGCTGCATGCGGCGGTGGTGGTAACGAGGAGGGCGGCAAGCAACAGGCTACGCTTCATGGCATCTCTTTCCCGGGTCTGGTGTATGGCTTCGGGACTACACCGCGAGCGCGCCGAATGCCAGCGGCTTCCCTTCGTGAACGCGCGCCGCTAGGCAGGCGCCAACCTTAAGGGAGGATGCCGTCACGTGAGCGCGCCCGTGCTCGACACCAAGCTGTCGCGCGACAGCGAGTCATTCCGCGCCAATGCCGCGCACAACCGCGCGCTCGCCGATCGCCTGCGCGCCGATGTGGCGAAGGCGGCGCTCGGCGGCAGCGAAAAGAGCCGCCAGCGCCATGTCGGCCGCGGCAAGCTCCTTCCCCGCGATCGTGTCGAGCGGCTGCTCGATCCCGGCTCCCCCTTCCTCGAGATCGGCCAGCTCGCCGCATGCGACATGTATGGCGGCGAGGTGCCCGGCGCCGGCATGATCGCCGGCATCGGCCGCGTCTCGGGGCGTCAGGCAATGATCGTCTGCAACGACGCCACCGTGAAGGGCGGCACCTATTATCCGATGACGGTCAAGAAACACCTGCGCGCGCAGGAGATCGCCGAGGCGAACCGTCTGCCGTGCATCTATCTGGTCGATTCAGGCGGCGCCAACCTGCCCCACCAGGCCGAAGTCTTCCCCGATCGCGACCATTTCGGCCGCATCTTCTTCAACCAGGCAAACATGAGCGCGCAGGGCATTCCGCAAATCGCCTGCGTGATGGGAAGCTGCACCGCCGGCGGCGCCTACGTTCCCGCCATGTCGGACGAGAGCGTCATCGTCCGTAACCAGGGCACGATCTTCCTCGCCGGGCCGCCGCTGGTGAAGGCCGCCACCGGCGAGGTCATTTCCGCAGAGGAACTGGGCGGCGCCGAGACGCACGGCCGCAAGTCCGGCGTGGTCGATCACGTCGCGGAGAATGACGAGCACGCGCTCACCATCGTCCGCGACATTCTCAGCACGTGCGCGCCCACGAATGCGGGCGCCCGGATCGACCTCGGCGCTCCCCGTCCGCCCAAATACCCGGCCGAAGATCTGTACGGCATCATCCCCGAAGACGTTCGTGCGCCCTACGACGTGCACGAGGTGATCGCCCGCCTCGTCGACGGCAGCGAGTTCGCCGAGTTCAAATCGCTCTATGGCACCTCATTGGTGTGCGGCTTCGCGCACATCTGGGGCATTCCCGTCGCAATCCTCGCGAACAACGGCGTGCTGTTCTCGGAAAGCGCGGTGAAGGGCGCCCATTTCATCGAGATCGCCTGCCAGCGCCGCATTCCGTTTCTGTTCATCCAGAACATTTCCGGCTTCATGTTCGGCGGCAAGT
>CAZXFY010000077.1:0-9208 GCA_964639855.1 uncultured Stakelama sp.
AAAGGACGGTGCTTCGACAACCCCGGATCAAGTCCGGGGACGAACGGTTCTGATTCAACGCACGTTGCTCTGGGACGGGTCGATATTCAGGAGATGGTGAGCCGAAAATGACGGTTTTCCGTGACCGGGCGCGCAGCGGACGACCGGTCCGTGAGCAGTGGAAGCACGAAAAACCGCCATTTGCAGGCTGCCGGAACTGAAAGTCGATCCGTCCTAACGCAGCACCCGCACCTCGGGCGTATCGAGACATGCAAGCCGCCGTTCGCGGGGCACATCCGCCACCGCGGGCGGCGGCGCATAAGCGGGCACCTCGACCGCCGCGCCGATCGCGACCGCGCCGAACCGCGCCGGTTCCATCCCGGCACAGCGCATCGCCGCCTCCAGCATTCGCGGCGGCGTGTCATAGGCTTCGTAGGAAAGCCGGAACGTCCCCCAATGCACGCCGATCCCGCGCGCCGCGCCCGATCGGCGGAACGCCTCGACCGCGTCGAGCGGCCCCATATGCGCGCCGCTCGCCATCTGCCCTTCGGTGAAGCGGAACGCGCCGATCGGCAGCAGCGCGAGCCGGATCGGCCCTTCGGCCGCCGCGGCATCGACCCAGCCGAAATTCCCCGCCCCGGTATCGCCCGAATAGAAGACATTGCCGCCCGGCAGCCGCACCACGAATCCCGACCACAAGGCGCGGTTGCGGTCGGTCATCCACCGGCTCGTCCAATGGTGCGCGGGCGTCACCACCACCTCGATCCCCGGCCTCACCGCCGCCTTGCCGCCCCAGTCGAGCGCGGTCGCGGGCACGTCCGCCTGGCCGATGATGCTGTCATTGCCCAGGCTGGTGACGACCCGCGGCCGATCGCGCGCCCATAACCGCTTCAGCGTCGCCAGATCGAGATGATCGTAATGGCCATGGCTCACCAGCACGAGGTCGATCGTCGGCAGATCGTCGAACGCCACGCCCGGCGCCGCCACCCGCCGCGGCCCCAGGCCGAGCGGCCCCGCTTTCTCGCTCCACACCGGATCGGTCAGGATGTTGAGCCCCTGCGTCTGGATGAGCGCGGTCGCGTGCCCCACCCACGTCACCAGCATCCGGTCGCCCTCGACGCGCGCGGGCGGCACGCTCGGCGCCACCGCGACCTGATCGGGCCAGGCGGGCCGCTCGTCGCGGCTCAGCAGATAGCGGATCAGGAACCCCCGCTGGCTGCGCCCCGTCGGCGGGCGCTGCGCGTCGTCGCCGTCGGGATTGAAGAAGCGCTGCCCGTCGAAATGATCACTCACCGGCCCGCGATAATAAATGCGGTCGAGGAAGCGCGGCACGATCACGATCGCCAGCAGAACGGCGATCATGAGCAGCAGCAGCGCAATCCCCGCCCAGCGCATCATCAGCCAGATCGTCACCGTCCGCATCGTCCTTGTTTTGCCAAAGCCGTCGCGCCCCGTTTCCACAGCTTCGCCGGGCGCACAACCGTCGGCGGGAAGCCCTGCATTAACCATATCTGGCAAACCAATTGGAAACGCCCTTCCTGCTAAAGCGCAGGCATGAGCGATTCCGTCCGTCGGACCACCACCTTCGCAACCACCGCCCGGACGACATCCGCGATGCTGTCGCTCGTCGAAACCGGGGAAGATACCGTGCTCGATCGGCTCCAGCCGCTCCGGCAGGTCGCCTCGGTCTGGCCGTTCGCGCTGATCGCGCAGATCGTCGCGTCGGCGATCGTCGCCGGGGCGGCGTTCGCCGTCGGCGAAAGCGGCCTTGTATCGCAGATCGCGGTCCGCGGCGGGCTCGCCGCGACGCTCGGCATGATCGTCTTCGGCGTGCTGCGGATCGGGCGCGCCCGCGCCCATGCGCCGCATCGGCAGGTTCGCGCGATCATGCTTGTCGCCGCCGGGCTCGCGGCGAGCCTGCTCTATCTCGCGCAGGGAGCCTCCATGATCGCACCGGATGCGCTCCGGCTCGCCTGCCTCGTCGCGGCACTGGGCGCGATCGCGGTATCGGCGCTGGCGCTGGTCGCGATGCGCGCGGCGATCCTGGCCTTCGCGATCGGCATCGTCGCGGCCGTCGCGTGGCTTTCGGGGTTCGGATTGCCCGCGGGGCTCGCGCTCGGCTTCCTCGCGTGCTTCGCCGCCGTCATCCACCGCCTCGCCCGGCTCGACCACATGCTCGCCGAAGAGCATGCCGCGGGCGAGAATGAGGGTCGGCTCGCGAGCCGGCTGGTCGAGGAGTTCGAGGCGCACGGCGCGGGCTGGTTCTGGCAGACCGACCGCCAGGGCCGCCTCACCTACCTCTCGCAGAAGGTCGCGCGCGAGCTGGTGATCGAGGGGGTCGGCCCGATCGGGCGGATGCTCAACGCCGTGTTCCGCATCGACGGCAGCGCCCCCGATACCGAGCGCACGCTGGGCTTTCATCTCAGCTCGCGCACCGCCTTCGCCGATTATCCCGTCGCCGCCGCCGGCAATGCCGAGGCCGATCGCTGGTGGTCGATTTCGGGGCGCCCCGTCACCGACGATCGCGGCCGCTTCATCGGCTTCATCGGCTCGGGCAGCGACCTCACCGAGAAGCGCCGGTCCGAAGCGGAGATCGCGCGGCTGGCGATGTTCGACAGCCTCACCGGGCTCGCCAACCGCCAGCGGATGAAGCTGGCGCTCGATCAGACGCTGGCGCAGTCGCGGCGCGGCTATCACCCCACCGCGCTGTTCCTGCTCGATCTCGATCGCTTCAAGGCGGTCAACGACACGCTCGGCCACCAGACCGGCGACGAGCTGTTGAAGCAGGTCGCGCAGCGCCTCCAGCGCGCGGTCGGGGACAAGGGGCTCGTCGGGCGACTCGGCGGTGACGAATTCCAGGTGGTGCTGCCGAACGAAAGCAACCGCGATCGTCTGGCCGACCTCGCCAAGACGATCATCGGCGCGCTCTCGCAGCCCTATTTCATCGGCGGCTCGTCGATCTCGATCGGCTGCTCGATCGGTATCGCGATCGCGCCCGAAAACGGGGAGGATTCGGAAAGTCTGGTGCGCAACGCCGATCTCGCGCTCTACGCCGCCAAGGCCGACGGGCGCGGCATCCACCGCTTCTACCGCTCGGAGCTCTTGGCGGGCGCGCAGAACCGCAAGGCGCTCGAAGACGATCTGCGCCACGCGCTCGCCAAGGGCGAGTTCTACGTCGCCTATCAGCCCGTCGTCTCCACCAGGGAGGAGCGCATCGTCGGCTACGAGGCGCTGATCCGCTGGGATCATCCGACGCGCGGCGCGATCTCCCCGGCCGAGTTCGTGCCCGTCGCCGAGGATTGCGGGCTGATCGAGGCGATCGGCGAATGGGTGCTGCGCACCGCGACGATGGAGGCCGCGCGCTGGCCGGAGGGCGTGCGCGTCGCCGTCAACGTCTCGCCGATCCAGTTCGCCAACCCCGCTTTGCCCGCGATCGTCACCAGCGCGCTCGCCAAGTCGGGCATCGCGCCGCAGCGGCTCGAGCTGGAGATCACCGAAGGCGTCTTCCTCGACGAGACCGCCTCGTCGGAACAGATGTTCAAGAATCTGAAGGCGATCGGCGTGCGGCTGGCGCTCGACGATTTCGGTACCGGCTATTCGTCGCTCGGCTATCTGAAGAAAGCGCCGTTCGACAAGATCAAGATCGACCAGTCGTTCGTGCGCGGCGCGGCGATCGCGGGCAACCGCAACGCCGCGATCATCAAGGCGATCGTCACGCTCGCCGAGACGCTGGGCATGGAAACCACCGCCGAGGGCGTCGAGCTGAAGGACGAGATCGCGCTGATTCGCGAATTGGGGTGCAGCCACATCCAGGGCTATATCTACGGCAAGCCCGCGCGCTCGGAAGAGGTCGAGAAGCAGCTTCTCGCCAATGGCGGCAAGGCCAATCCGGTCGGCTACAAGGTCAGCCGCAGCCCGCGCACCAAGATGCTGCGCTCGGCGCGGATCGAGGTGGCCGGCGAGCGCGGCGAGGTCCGCATCCGCAACATGTCCGCGACGGGCGCGATGATCGACGGCATCGAGGCGGGCGAGGACGCGATCGGGATCGATCTCCTCATTGAACTATTGGAAGACCAGATGTTCCCCGCCACCCTCCGCTGGGCGAGGGACGGCAAGGCCGGCATCCAGTTCGCCGAACATTTCAACATGGAACGGCTGAACCAGACGGTGCCGAGATCGCTGCGCAAGACGGGGTAAGAAAGTTGGCGTAGCCCCGGCGAAAGCTGGGGGCCCAGGCGTCACCCCAGCAGAAGCTGGGGTTCAGGCGTCGCCCCAGCGGAAGCTGGGGTCTCCCGGATCAGAGAGATCCCAGCTTCCGCTGGGATGACGATGCCCTTCCTATCCCGCGCACCCATAAAAATATTTTCCGTTCCGCCTCCGTTCCCTTGCAATCGCCGGACCCCGCCTGAACCCGCGCGTCGCTGCGATGCGGCATCGCGTATTCTCGACGAACCGAGTCTGGCGGGCGACGAGCCGTGTGCTTAAAAGGTCATGAAGGCCCTTGTGCCGGACTCGCGTTTGGCACAATCTGTTGTGGTTGAGTCCGGGGGCGGACCCAAATTGTGGTAGAGCACCCGTCGCGACCCGGTGTCGCGGCCCGGCCCGATTCGTGCCCGATACGGCACCGGAGGTCGCATTTTGTTCTCCCGCTCGGGCGCGCTCCGGTATAGCATGGGGGCTTGCCCCCCGATTCGAACGGACCGGGAACGCCGGGCACGAACAGGACGGGAGCCATAGCGATGGATTTCAGGGATCAGGAACGCGAGGACAGCATGGCCACCGACGCGATCGAGGCAGCCGCAGCGGAGGCAACCGCCACCGTCAAGGAGGCGCTCGCCGACGCGCCCGCCAAGGATCAGGGCGCGCGCCCGCTTCCCTATCCGGTCAAGGTCGATCACAGCCGCGACGACCTCTTGACCGAATTCGGCAAGGAGACGCTGCGCGACCGCTACCTGCTGCCCGGCGAATCGTTCCAGGATCTGTTCGTGCGCGTAGCGTCCGCTTATGCCGACGATGCCGCGCACGCGCAGCGGCTCTACGATTACATCTCCAACCTCTGGTTCATGCCCGCGACGCCCGTGCTCTCGAACGGCGGCACCGGGCGCGGCCTGCCGATCTCCTGCTATCTGAACTCGGTGCCCGACAGCCTCGAAGGCATCGTCGACACCTGGAACGAAAATGTCTGGCTCGCCTCGCGTGGCGGCGGCATCGGCACCTATTGGGGCGGCGTGCGCGGCATCGGCGAGCCGGTGGGCCTCAACGGCAAGACCAGCGGCATCATTCCCTTCGTGCGCGTGATGGATTCGCTCACGCTCGCCATCTCGCAGGGCTCGCTGCGCCGCGGTTCGGCCGCTTGCTATCTCGACATCTCGCATCCCGAGATCGAGGAGTTCCTCGAAATCCGCAAACCCTCGGGCGACTTCAACCGCAAGGCGCTCAACCTCCACCACGGCGTGCTCATCCCCAATGCCTTCATGGAGGCCGTGCGCGACGGCGCCGAGTGGGAATTGAAGAGCCCCAAGGACGGCTCGACGCGCGGTTCGGTCGATGCGCGCGCCTTGTTCCAGAAGCTGGTCGAGACGCGCCTCGCGACCGGCGAGCCCTATATCGTGTTCGCCGATCACGTGAACGACAACATGCCCAGGCATCACCGCGAGTTGGGGCTCAAGGTCTCGACCTCGAACCTGTGCAGCGAGATCACGCTGCCGACGGGGCGCGACCATATGGGCAACGATCGGACCGCGGTCTGCTGCCTCTCGTCGCTCAACCTCGAGACCTGGGACCAGTGGAAGGACGAGAAGGGCTTCATCGAGGACGTGATGCGCTTCCTCGACAATGTGCTGCAGGATTATATCGACCGCGCCGAGCCCGGCATGGCGCGCGCCGCTTATTCCGCCGCGCGCGAGCGTTCGGTGGGCCTGGGCGTGATGGGCTTCCACTCCTTCCTGCAAGCCCGCGGGCTGCCGTTCGAAGGCGCGATGGCGAAGAGCTGGAACCTCAAGATCTTCAAGCACATCAACGCGCAGGTCAACGAAGCCTCGATGCACCTCGCCAATGAGCGCGGGCCCTGCCCCGACGCGGCCGAGCAGGGCGTGATGGAGCGTTTCTCCTGCAAGATGGCGATCGCGCCCACCGCGTCGATCAGCATCATCTGCGGCGGCACCAGCGCGTGCATCGAGCCGATTCCGGCCAACATCTACACGCACAAGACATTGAGCGGCTCATGGTCGATCAAGAATCCGTATCTCGAAAAGCTGCTGATCGAGAAGGCCAAGAACACCGAGGCCGTGTGGAGTTCGATCCTCGAGCGCGGCGGCTCGGTCCAGCACCTCGATTTCCTGAGCCAGGAGGAGAGGGATTGCTTCAAGACCAGCTTCGAGATCGACCAGCGCTGGATCCTGGAGCTCGCCGGCGACCGCGCGCCCTTCATCGACCAGGCGCAGTCGCTGAACCTCTTCATCCCGGCCGACGTCGAGAAATGGGATCTCCTGATGCTCCACTTCCGCGCGTGGGAGCTGGGGATCAAGTCGCTTTATTACCTCCGCTCGAAATCGGTCCAGCGCGCCGGCTTCGCGGGCGGCGTCGAGGCGGACAACACCCCCGAGCTCGCCAAATACGAGCTGCCCTCGACCGATTATGACGAGTGCCTGGCGTGCCAGTGAGATGCTGCGCGTAATCCCCTCTTCCCCCTCTCCCCTTGTGGGAGAGGAAGGGGCCCGCGCGGTGAAGCCGCGTGGGAAGGTGAGGGGGAATGCCGAAGGTCTGACAAAGCGCCAGCTTCTCCCGGCTCTCACCCCCTTCCGCGCCCGCGACTTGCGCCGCAATGCGACCGAGGCGGAAAAGCTGCTATGGCGCGCGCTGCGTGAGGCGTTTCCTTCGGTAAAGTTTCGCCGCCAGGTGCCGCTGGGGCGTTATTTCGCTGACTTCTGCTCGCACTCGGCAAAACTTGTCATCGAGGTGGACGGCGGCCAGCACGCCGAAACCGAGGCATATGACGACGCCCGCACCAGCTTCATCGAAGCCGAAGGTTATCGCTTGCTCCGTTTCTGGAACAACGACGTGCTCGGAAACGTGGAAGGCGTCATCGCATCGATCGCGACCCACCTCCCTTCTCCCCTTGTGGGAGAAGGTGGCGCGCAGCGCCGGATGAGGGGGAGTCCGTAATGCCCCTCACCCTTCCGCGGCTACGCCGCTCCCTCCCTCTCCCACAAAGGGAGAGGGAAATTGGGAGAGGGAAAACCGCCTCACCCCGCCTCTTCGAACATGTCCTGCGCGTTCTGCGCGGTGGCGGAGAGGCGCACCGTGTCCCCTTCCACGTCGGCGACCAGTCCGGCGGGGATGTAATGGTGCTTCGCCCCTTGCCCGTCCGGCCCCTGCGGGCTGTCGGATTTGGTGAGCTTGATCCGGTCGCCCTCGACGTGATCGACGGTGCCGAGATGCACCCCGTCCGCGCCGACCACCTTCATATGCTCCTTGATGCTGCCCATATCGGCCATGCCAATTCTCCTTTCGCCAATTCGCCGTCCATCGGTTCGCCGATGGAACGAGCGGCCCGCCGATTGGATGCATCTCGCCTGCGGAGCAGCCCCGCATGATCGCGCTCTTCATCCTCGCCGCTGCCGTCGGAATCGCGGCGCTCGCCGCGTGGCGGCTGACCCGCGGCGACGCGCCCGTCCCGCGGCTCGCGGCAATGCTCGTCACCGCGATCGTGGTGCTCGCCGGCCTCGGCGCGATCTTCACCGCAAGGAGCCACTGATGCGCGCCCGCCTTCTCCTCGCCCTCGCCCTCCTCGCGTCTCTCGCCGCCTGCGCCCGCCAGGTCTCGACCGCGGTCGAGCACGGCGCCGACGCCCCCGGCTTTCTGCTGGGCGTGTGGCACGGCTTCATCTTCCCGGTCGCCTGGGTGCTGAGCCTGTTCATGCCCGACGTCGCGATCTACGCGGTGCCCAACAATGGCGGCTGGTACGATTTCGGCTATTTCGTCGGCATTGTCTTTCTGGGCGTCGGCGCGCGCAAGGGCGGCAAAACCGTCGTCACCCGCACCGTCTATCGGGAGCGGCGTTCATGAGTGGCTGGTTTGTCCTTATCGTGGCGTCGGTTCTGCTCGTCACGTTCGAGAACTTTCGGCGCCTGTCGCGGGGTGCAAGATTGATCGGTCCGCAACGCTGGTTCGAGACACTGTCGGCGCCGACGCCGTTTCGATCCTATGTCGGCTTCGGCCGCGCCGGCATGGTATTTACCGCGCTCTTCTTCGCTCTGCTCGTCGCCGTGGCGTTCGGCTTTATCCCGATCAAGACCATCGATCCGATTGAATTCTGACCCAGGAGTAACCCCCATGTCCCTCACCGAAGCCCGCAAGCAGTACAAGCCCTTCGAATATCCCTGGGCCTATGATTTCTGGAAGCGCCAGCAGCAGATCCACTGGATGGCGGAGGAAGTGCCGCTGGGCGAGGACTGCCGCGACTGGGCGCAGAAATTGACCGACCATGAGCGCAACCTGCTGACGCAGATCTTCCGCTTCTTCACGCAGGCCGACGTCGAGGTGCAGGACTGCTACCACGACAAATACGGCCGCGTGTTCAAGCCGACCGAGATCAAGATGATGCTCGCCGCCTTCTCCAACATGGAGACGGTGCACATCGCCGCCTACTCGCACCTGCTCGACACGATCGGCATGCCGGAGAGCGAGTACAGCGCCTTCCTCCAGTTCAAGGAGATGAAGGACAAGCACGATTACATGCAGCAGTTCGGGGTCGACAACGACGAGGACATCGCCAAGACGCTGGCGATGTTCGGCGGCTTCACCGAGGGGCTGCAGCTGTTCGCCAGCTTCGCGATGCTGATGAACTTCCCGCGCTTCAACAAGATGAAGGGCATGGGCCAGATCATCAGCTGGTCGATCCGCGACGAGAGCCTGCACTGCGAAGGCATCACCCGCCTGTTCCACGCCTTCGTCAAGGAACGCGGCTGCCTGACCAGGGCGGTGAAGGAAGACATCATCGACTGCTGCCAGAAGACCGTGCGGCTGGAAGACGCGTTCATCGACCTCGCTTTCGAGATGGGCCCGGTGCCGGGCATGAGCGCCAAGGACATCAAGCGCTACATCCGCTACATCGCCGACTGGCGCCTGGGCCAGCTCGGCCTGCCCGCGATCTACATGGTCGAGGACCACCCGCTCCCCTGGCTCGCCCCGCTCCTGAACGGCGTCGAGCACGCCAACTTCTTCGAAA
>CAZXFY010000078.1:0-8838 GCA_964639855.1 uncultured Stakelama sp.
TGATCATCTTCGCCTTTCCGGCGGTAATCCTCGCCACCATGCTGCTCGAACTCGAGCGCGCCTTCGGCTGGCCGTTCTTCACCGCCGCGCTCGGCGGCGACCCGCTGCTCTGGCAGCACCTCTTCTGGTTCTTCGGCCACCCGGAGGTCTACATCATCTTCCTGCCGGCGGCGGGGCTCGTCTCGACGATGATCGGCGCGCTCTCGCGGATCGGTCTGGTCGGCTATCGGCTCGTCGTCCTCGCGCTGCTCGCGACCGGGTTCATCAGCTTCGGCGTCTGGGCGCACCACATGTTCGCGACCGGCATGCCGACGCTGTCGATCGGCTTCTTCTCGGCCGCGAGCATGGCGGTGAGCGTGCCCGCGGGCGTGCAGGTCTTTTCGTGGATCGCGACGCTCGCCGCGGGACGGCCGCGCTTCAACACGCCGACGCTCTTCGTCATCGGCGGGCTCGTGACGTTCGTGATCGGCGGGCTGACCGGCGTGATGGTCGCGATGGTGCCGTTCGACTGGCAGGTGCATGACAGCCACTTCATCGTCGCGCACCTCCACTACGTGCTGATCGGCGGGATGGTGTTCCCGCTCTTCGCCGCGCTCTATTACTGGACGCCGATGATGAGCAGCCGGGCGCTCTCCGAACGGCTCGGCAAGTGGGTGTTCTGGCTGATGTTCACCGGCATGCAGGTGACCTTCCTGCCGATGCACCTGACCGGCTTCATGGGCATGCCACGCCGCGTCTACACCTATCTGCCGGGGCGTGACTGGGAGGTGACCAATTTCATCTCGACAATGGGGGCATTCATCCTCGCGGCGGGCGTCTTGCTGTTCGTGATCGACCTGTTCCGCAATTTCCGGCTGACGGCCCAGGGCAATGCCGGGAACGTCTATGGCGGCGGCACGCTCGAATGGCTGCCGACGGGGCTTTATTCGACGCGCAGCATTCCCGTGGTGACGAGCGCGCATCCGCTGTGGGACGATCCCGCGCTTCCCGACAAGGTGGAGGCGGGGCGCTATTTCCTGCCCGGCAGCGCAACGGGCCATCGCGAGACGATCATCACGAGCACGCTGCGCGCCGAGCCGCAATATCTCCAGATCATGCCGGGGCCGTCGATCTGGCATGTGCTCGCGGCGGTCTTCACCGCGGGCTTCTTCCTGCTGATGACGGTGCAGGCCTATGGCGTGTCGATCGTGAGCGGCGTGCTCGCGGTGCTCTGCGTGCTGCGCTGGTTGTGGGAGACCGACCGGCCGGTCGCACCCAGGGATGCGGATATCGGCGCCGGAATCATGGTGCCGACCTATGCCACCGGCACGCACACGCACGGCTGGTGGGCGATGGTGATCCTGCTCGTCGTGGTCGGCATGATCTTCCTGATGGCGGTGTTCAGCTATCTCTATCTCTACGGCATCCATCCCGGTTTCTGGATCGATCCGCCGGCGCTCGTCTGGCTCGCCGTGATCCTGATCGCATGCGCCGCCGCGATCGGGCTCGCGCTGCTCGCTCGCCACCTTCTCACCCGGCCCAAAACGACGCTGTGGACGCCGCCGACGCTGATCCTGTTCGCCGCGGGCGCGCTGATCGTGGGCTTCGTCGCCGATCTGTGGAGCTGGCGCGGTGCAGGGCTGATGCCGGACGCGAGCGGACAGGGGGCGGTCGTCCATGCGCTGATCGCGCTCCAGGGCATTCTCGTCGCCGTGTCGGTGCTGATGGCGGTCTATCTCGCGGGGCGGAACAGCCGCGGCATGGTGACGCGGCCGCGCAACAACAGCGTGGACCTGACGGTGCTGTTCGTCGTCTATACCGGCGCCCAGGGCGCGCTCGCCGCGGCGCTGGTGCGCCTGTTTCCGGGCGCGCTGTGATGCGGACCTGGGCGCTTTTGCTCGGCGGTCTGATCGCCTGGTCGGCGCAGTTCTTCGCGCTCTACATCATCGCGAGCGTCTTCGAGACGACCGCGCTCGCGCGCGGACTCGCGATCATCGTGACGCTGCTTGCGCTGGCCGCCGACGGCGCGGTGTTCGTGCGCGCGGCGCGATGGCAGCGCGAGGCCGGCGACCGCTTCGGCAGGTGGCTGGCCTCGCTCAGCCTGCTGATCGCGGGCACGTCCGCGATCGCGATCGCCTGGCAGGGGGCGCCCGCCATCCTTTCCTGAAGCGACCGAAGGAAAGCGAAGGAACGCACCGAGGCACACGATGCGCTGGCGGAGACGGAGGGATTCGAACCCTCGGTACCCCTAATCGGAGTACGGCGGTTTAGCAAACCGCTGGTTTCAGCCACTCACCCACGTCTCCGGATGCGCCGAACGCGGGGCTATAGCGGCGCTGCTCCACGCGATCAATGGCACAATCCATGGCGCTGCCGGGCGCGAAATCGACTCGGATCGTCGTGCCGTTCATTGCGCGCTCATGGCTCGGATGGTTATGGTCGCGCGCTGACGTGTTTCCGGTGTTCGGGGGGATAGATGATGCGTGGACGGATATGGATGGCGTGGCTCGCCGCCGCAACGCTGGCGATGGGCATGACGCCGGCGGCAGCGCAGGTCCGGACGATCGACCCCAATGCCGCGATCGACGGCGATCTCGGGGGAGGCGTGCCCTCACCCAATGCGACGCAGGAGGCGCCGACCGCGACCCTTTCCAACACGCAGACCTATCCCGATCCCGATGCCTATCCCCAGGCGGACGCGGCACAGACGGCGCCCGACAACCAGAGCTACCCCGATCCGGACGTCTACCCGCAAGCGGCCCCGCCCGCCGCGCAGCCCGGTTTCCAGCAGCCGCAAACCAATGCGCCGGCGACGACCGCGACCAGCAACGCCGCGACGACCTATCAGCGCGACGATCTGATCAGCGCGGCCGAGGGCGTGTTCGGCAAGGGCGCCGAAGGGCTTGCGGGCATCATCGAGGACATCCTGAAGGATCAGGGCGAGCCCAACGCCTATATCGCCGGGCGCGAGGCATCGGGCGCGTTCATCGTCGGCCTGCGCTACGGATCGGGCATCCTCAGCCACAAGATCGAAGGGCAGATGCCGGTTTATTGGACGGGCCCCTCGATCGGCTTCGACGTGGGCGGCGACGCCAACAAGGTGTTCGTGCTCGTCTATAACCTTTACGACACCGAGGAGCTGTTCAAGCGCTTCCCCGCGGGCGAAGGGCACCTCTATTTCGTGGGCGGTTTTTCGGCCTCATACCTGCGATCGGGCAATGTCGTGCTGATCCCGGTGCGGCTCGGCGTCGGCGTGCGCGCGGGCGTGAATGTCGGCTACATGAAGTTCTCGCACGAGCAGAAATGGCTGCCGTTCTGAGGGGGCGATCTGCTGTTACGTTCCGTTCGCCCTGACCCCGGACTTGATCCGGGGGAAGGGCCGTTCTTTTCAGTGCCAAGGAGGGCGGTGCTTCGACAACCCCGGATCAGGTCCGGGGACGAACGGGACGGGGACCGCAGTTATTCCACCAACCGCCACGCCAGCCGCTCGCCGGCGTGGAACGGCACCACCGCCGCGTCGCCGCTGCCGATCCGCTCGGGCACGTCCACCTCCGCACGTTCGAGCGTGATCGTGCCCCCGTTGAGGGGCAGGCCGTAAAAAAGCGGACCGTTCTCGCTCGCGAAGGCCTCGAAGCGGTCGAGCGCGTCTTCCTCGTCGAACACGGTCACGTAACTTTCGAGCGCATGAGGAGCGTTGAAGATGCCCGCGCAGCCGCACGCCGCCTCCTTGCGAGCGACGCCGTGCGGAGCACTGTCGGTGCCCAGGAAGAACTTCGCCGAGCCCGAGGTCGCGGCCTTGCGCACCGCGAGCCGGTGGCGTTCGCGCTTGGCGACGGGCAGGCAATAGGCATGCGGGCGGATGCCGCCGGCGAAGAGCGCGTTGCGGTTGATGTGGAGGTGCTGCGGGGTGATCGTCGCCCCCACGCACGGTCCAGCGTCGGCGACGAAGGTGGCGGCCTCGGCGGTGGTGATATGCTCCAGCACGAGCTTCAACTCGGGGAAATCGCGCACCAGCGGAGCGAGGATACGATCGACGAACACCGCTTCGCGATCGAAGATATCGACATCCCCATCGGTCACCTCGCCGTGGATGAGGAGCGGCATGCCGGCACGCTGCATCGCCTCGAGCACCGGCGCGACGTTGCGGATATCGGTGACGCCATGGGCCGAATTGGTCGTGGCGTTGGCGGGGTAGAGCTTGCAGGCGGCGAAGATGCCGGCTTCGAACCCGCGCACGATCTCGGCCGGATCGGCATCGTCGGTGAGATAGCAGGTCATCAGCGGGGTGAAATCGGCGCCTTCCGGCAGCGCGGCGAGGATGCGGTCGCGATAGTCTTGCGCGGCAGGGGCCGAGGTGATCGGCGGCGTCAGGTTGGGCATCACGATCGCACGGGCGAACTGGCGTGCGGTGTAGCGGGCGACCGCTTCCAGCATCGGCCCGTCACGCAGGTGGACATGCCAATCGTCGGGGCGGCGGATCGTGAGGCGCTCGGTCATGCCCCGGCCCTCTATCGCCGTGGCGGCGGTTGCGCCAGCCGGGGCTTGGGTTCGGCGCGGCGCGCGCCTACCTGTGGAGCATGACCGATGCCACCTGCCTTGCCGATCGCGCGCTGATCCGAATCGCCGGGGAGGATGTTCGCGGATTCCTCCAGGGGCTCGTCACCAACGATGTCGCCGCGCTCGACAGCGGCGCGCCGATCTGGACGGGGTTGCTGACGCCGCAGGGAAAGGCGCTGTTCGATTTCCTGCTCTGGGCGGACGATGACGCGGTGCTCGTCGATTGCGAGGCGGAACAGGCGGAAGCGCTGGCGCGGCGGCTCGGTTTCTATCGGTTGCGGCGGGCGATCGCGATCGAGCGCGTCGAGGGTGCGGTACATTGGGCAGCCGAGGGTGCGCGCGGCGCGGCTGATCCGCGGCTGGCGGCGCTCGGGCGGCGATGGCTCGGCGAGGCGGGGCCGGCGGCCGAGGGCTGGCGTGCGCATCGGCTGGCGCTGGGCGTCACCGAGGGCGTGGCCGAATTGGGCTCGGGCGAGACGCTCTGGCTCGAATGCAATGCGGGCGAGCTGAACGGCGTGAGCTTCGCCAAGGGCTGCTATGTCGGGCAGGAAAACACCGCGCGGATGCACTATCGCAGCAAGGTCAACCGCCGGCTGGTGGTGGCGCCGCTCGGCGAGCCGGGCAAGCGGACGCGGGCGACCTATCCCGAGCTGGGGCTAATGGTGGAGCATCGGCGGATCGAGGATCTGGGCGACGCGCTTCGCCCGGCCTGGCTCGGGCGGGCGCTGGCCGGGGCCGTCGAAGAATAGGCCGGCGGGCGCGAAACGCCGCCGGCCCTTCACCCTCATTGATATTGCAGATCGTTCTGCGTGATCGGGACGATCTTGATCTCGACGCGGCGGTTGGCGGCGCGGCCTTCCTCGGTCTCGTTCGAGGCGATCGGCTGCGTTTCGCCGAACCCGCGGGTGCCGATGCGCGCTGCCTGCACCCCGCGCGATTCGAGATAGGCGGCGACCGACTGGGCGCGCCGTTCGGACAGGCCCTGGTTGTAGGTGTCGCTGCCGGTCGAATCGGTGTGGCCGTACACGTCGATATAGGTCTGGTTGTACTGCGCGAGCACGTCCGCGACCTGATCGAGCGTCGAGCGGAACTGCGGCTGCACGTTCGCGCTGTCATAGGCGAAGGTGATGCCCGACGGCATGTTGAGCAGCAGGTCGTCGCCCTGGCGGATCACCTGCACGTCGCTGCCTGCCGTGCGCGCGCGCAACTCGCGCTCCTGCTTGTCCATATAAGCGCCGATCCCGGCACCCGCGAGGCCGCCGATGCCGGCGCCGATGATCTTTTCGGTGCGGTCGTGCCGGCCGCCGACAAGATCGCCGAGCAGATAGCCGCCCAGCGCGCCGCCGATGCCGCCGATCGCGGCCTTCGATATCCGCTTCTGGCCGGTATAGGGATCGGTCGTGCAGGCGGCGGTAGTGACGAGCGCGCCGAGCGCCGCGGCCGCCATCAGCTTGGTCGAAATGCGCATTCCCTTGGTCCTCCTCAAAACACTTGTACGCCGCTCGCCCCCGCGCGGACGGTCGTCGATTCAATCCACCCCGGCAAAGATTGTTCCGCAAGCGATTTGAACCGTTGCTGATCGCATGGTTGTCGAGAAGAAAGAAACACGCCAAAGACGATATGAGCGCCATGGCACCGCTTCCCCCCTTCCCCTGGATCGACGTCGCGATCATTCTGGCGCTGGTCGTCCTCAACGGCGTGTTCGCGATGACCGAACTCGCGATTGTCTCGTCGCGCAAGGCACGGCTGGAGGCGATGGCGCGGGCGGGCAAGCCCGGCGCGCGCGCCGCGCTGGCGCTCGCCGGCGATCCCGGCAAGTTCCTTTCGACGACGCAGGTCGGGATCACGCTGATCGGGATCATCGCGGGGGCCTATTCGGGAGCGAGCCTGGGCGAGCCGGTGGCGGCGCGGCTGGCGCGGCTCGGCATCGCGGCCGATACCGCGCAGACATTGGGTTTCGCCGCGGTGATCGGGCTCACCACCTACGCCTCGCTGGTGATCGGCGAATTGGTGCCCAAGCAGATCGCGCTGCGCCGGCCCGAGCCGATCGCGGCGATCATGGCGCTGCCGATGCAGGCGCTCGCCAAGATCGCCGCGCCGCTCGTCTGGCTGCTCGATCGGACGAGCGCGCTGCTGTTCCGGCTGCTCGGCATGTCGCGCGATTCGAGCCATCAGGTCACGGCGGAGGAATTGCACCTGATCGTCGCCGAAGCATCGCGATCGGGCGTGATCGACGAGCATGAGCGCTCGATCATCTCGGGCGTGGTGCGGCTGGCCGATCGGCCGGTGCGCGAGGTGATGACGCCGCGCACCGAGGTCGACTGGCTCGACGTCGATCTCGATGAAGCGGGGATACGCGATGCCCTGCTCGAACGCGGGCATACGCGGCTGCCGGTCGCGGAAGGGTCGGTCGATGCGGTGATCGGCGTGGTGCAGGCGCGCGACATCGTCGCCGCGCTGTTCGAGGGGCGGGCGCTCAACCTGCGCGATTTGATGCGGCCGGCGCCCGTCCTTCCCGACCAGCTCGATGCGATGGACGCGCTCGACGTGCTGCGCCAGGCAGAGGTGCCGATGGCGCTGGTGCATGACGAATACGGGCATTTCGAAGGGCTGGTGACGCCCGCCGACCTGCTGATCGCCATCGCGGGCGAATTCGCCTCCGACGCCGATCCGGAGGATGCGCCCTCGCTGGTCGAGCGCGACGATGGCTCGCTGCTCGTCTCGGGCAACATGGCGGCCGACATGCTCGCCGACCGGATCGACATCAATTTGCCCGAGGACCGCGACTATGCGACCGTCGCCGGCTTCGCGCTGGCGGCGTTCCGGCATTTGCCCGCGGAAGGCGAGAGCTTCGTCGAGCAGGGCTGGCGATTCGAGATCGTCGATCTCGACGGGCGGCGGATCGACAAGGTGCTGGTGGAGCAGATGGACGGCGAGTGACGGTTCCCCGGCTCAGCCCTTCCGGTTGGCCAGGAGCAGGAAGAAGGACGCTGCGGACGTCGGCACGACGAGCTGCTCGTCGTCGTGATTGATGCCGATCCGGACACGCGTGGTGCCGAGCTTTCCCAGTCGAGCGCCTGGCACCAGGCAAGCCGCGACGCAATCAATCGCGAGCGCGCTGGCCAGATCGGGCGTCGAGCCATCGCCGCGAGAAGCGGATTCGATCTGCGCGATGACCTGATATCGCTTGCCGAGTTGTGCCGCGAGGTGCTGGCCCATGCTCTCGGGCGGTTGTGCCTGCGCGCTCCACCGCCCGCCTTGCATGGGGGCGTTCAGCACATGGCTGGTGTGAGCGAAGAGCAGGATGCTCTTGCCATGCGATCGGGCGAGGATGGCCGCCGCATTGGCCGCCATGCCTGCGTCGCGCCGGGAGACGGATATCCACACATCCGGCGGGATACCGCCCCCTCCGTTCTTTTCCGGAAGCGCATCGAGCACGGTCGCGCTCTGGCCGACGATCGCGGCGCATTGGCGAGCGTCGGGCGATGCGGTTCGGTCGATAGCGGCAGCAAGTCGGTCGCTGAGCGCGTGGAATGCCGTCTTCTGCGCGTCGGATACCGACGGGGCCTGCAAACCCGGGCGCACCGCCGCGGCGAACGCCGTCCGAAGCTCCTCGCGACGTGCCCCATCGACGACACCCTCCAGCGCGCATTCGACGGGCGCCATCGTCGGTGCGCCGGCGAGCGGCCCACCGAGACTGAGATCGACACCGGCAATGCCGATCCGCTCTCCAGACGGGCGCGCAGCATTGAACTTCCGGAGCATCGTCAGCAGCGCGACGTTGCCGGCGAAGGCGCCGAATCCCGAAGTGAAGCCGCGCTTCGCGACATCGGCGGCATCGCCGGGAGCGCCTTTGACGAAGCTGTCGAGCAGGCGGGCCTCAGCAAAACCGGTCTCGAGCGCGACCCATGAAATGCGTCCCGCGGTCGCGAGTTCGATCATGAATCGATTACGCTCGCGAAGCATCGCCTCGTTGCCGTGCGACGCCTCGCCTAGCGCGATGATGCCCGGTTGCGCCAAACGCGGCACCGAGCGTGCAGCGAAGGGCATGATCTTGCCCGGCTGCGTCGCCGCCGTTGGATAGGTGAGGAACGCCGCCATCACCCCCGCCATGATCAATCCGTGCATCACGACCCTTTCCCGCCACGAGAGACGGAACGGACAATAGCCGACAAGCTGCAGGCTGCACGACCGATCTCCACCGATTCGACCGGCCAGACACGACAAAGCCCGCCAAGCGTATCACCTGTGACGTGACCCCCAGCTTTCCCCCAGCTGGGATTAGAGCCTGGCGGTTGTTTT
>CAZXFY010000079.1:0-8303 GCA_964639855.1 uncultured Stakelama sp.
GGTCATGTCGACCGGATCCCAGTTGACCGCCGATTCCTTGCGGTAGACGAGCCCGGCTTCATACAGATCGAGGAACAGCGCCTGTTCCTGCCCGTAATAATCGGGATCGCAGGTCGCCAGCTCGCGCGTCCAGTCGAGCGCGAAGCCGAGGCGCTTCAACTGCGCCTTCATCGTCTCGATATTCGCGCGCGTCCAGCCGCCGGGATGGACGCCCTTTTCCATCGCCGCATTCTCGGCGGGCATGCCGAACGCGTCCCAGCCCATCGGGTGAAGCACCTCATGCCCCGTCATCCGCCGATAGCGCGCGAGCACGTCGCCCATCGTGTAGTTGCGCACATGCCCCATATGGATCCGCCCCGAGGGATACGGAAACATCTCCAGCACGTAGCTGTGCGGCTTCGCGGAATCGTCGCGCGCGGCGAAGGTGCGGTTTTCCTCCCACACCTTCTGCCAGGCCGCGTCCGCCTTCAAGGCATTGAAGCGTGACGCCATGGGGCAGCGGGCCCTATCCGGCGACGGCGGTGCGGCGCAGGTCGCGCGCGCGCGTCAGGATGATGTCGGCCAGCTTCTGGACCGTCGCCGCCTTGACGGGCGCATCGACCCAGGTGCCGCCCTGGTTGATCTGGCGCAGCGCAGCGACGCGCAAGGCATCGGCGCGCAGATCCTGATCGAGGATCGAGACGGTCACCTTCATCCGCTCGGCGGGGGCGTTGGGATTGACGTACCAGTCGGTCACGATCACGCCGCCGTTCGAATCGGTCTGGAGCAGCGGCATGAACGACAGCGTGTCGAGCGTCGCGCGCCACAGATAGGCGTTGACGCCGATCGTGGTGGTGCGCGCGGCGGCGAGATCGGCCTTCGGACGTTCGTGCCCGCCGCAGGCGACGAGCGGGAGAAGAAGCGAAACCACGATCGCGGTGCGCAACGGGCGGTTCATTGGCGGTTCCCTGAGCGAAATGGGGGTCGATACGCCTCTATAGATGCGCCGCGCCTCCCGCAAGCGGCGCCATCTGTGGGGATGGTGCAACACTCGGATGGAAAGCGACTCTCGGCAGTGGAACCCGAGCATCGATTCGTGCTAGTCGCGGTAGCGATATCGGAAGGTCTGACGTGATCGGAAATCGGGTCCTGACGGGTATGGGGCTGGTGGCGCTCGTCGCTGCCGGCATCGCCGTGCCCGCGCTCGGCGCCCCGGACCGCATCAAGCGGACGGACACGCGCGGGCCCGTCACGATCGGCATGGAGGGCGGGATCGGCTCGTTCACCCCGGCCGCGGCCGACCCCAAGCTCGCCGCCGCGCTGTCTCGCAGCGGCCTCGATGCCAACGGTTTCCGCTTCACGCCGTCCGATGCCGGCAGCGACGAGCATCCGGTGACGGTCTCGATCCGCAAGCGCATGTCGCGCAGCAGCAACGAGACCGCCGCGCGCACGGTCGCCCCGTCGACCACCGTGAGCGTCGCGCCGATCGCCTATAATCTGGGCGTCTCGGTCGGCTGGAAACGGTTCGCGCTGACGGGCGACGTCACCCATGTCGATCTCGGCGGCAAGCCGGGGAGCAGCCAGTCGCTCGACATGGGGCTGACCTATACCGGCAAGCGCGTGTCGGGCCGCGTCAAGGCGACCGCCTCGCGGCCGCTCGACAACACGCCGCGCCTGATCGCCGAGAATCCGAGCTATTCGATCGATGTCGGCGGCTCCTATTCGCTGACCCGCAACATCGATCTGACCGCGGGCGTGCGCTACAAGTCCGAGCGCGACCGCGATCGGCTCCAGCGCCTCGCCGACGACCGGCACGACAGCCAGGCCGTCTATATCGGCACCGCCTTCCGCTTTTAGGGTCCGTATCGATCTTCGGCCCAGGACGATCGCCATTTTCGACTCGCCCTGTGTTGAAACTCGATACAGCCTACGCGTCGCAAAAGGGGCGTTGTGGATTGATCCAGGCGTCGATTGCTGCCCAGCCGTAGAAGCCCATCCGCATCAGGCGTCTGCCTTCCGCATGCGTGACGCCGCCGAGCGCGATCGCATGTCCGCCGAAGGCGCGGGCGACGAGGCGCGCACGGCTTTCGCCGAGCGGCGCCGCGCCCGGATGCGAGCGCGTGGCGAATATCGGCGATACGAACACCAGATCGGCGCCGCCGCGCGCCGCCGCGCGGGCTTCGCGCCGCGAATGGACGGCGCACGTCAGCAGGCCGCGCGCGGGGCGGCGGCGCGCGTTGTGGACGCCGTCCTCGCACGATCCCAGCCGCCGGTCGCCCGCGCGCACGACGATCAGGCCGCGCCGCCGTGCGACCGCCCGCACCGCGGCGAACAACCGCCGCCGCTCGGGCAGCGGCGTCCGATAATGGCGGAACACGATCCCGCCCCCGGCGGGCAGCGCGCGGATCGCGGCCCATAGCGCCTCGCCGAGCCGCTCGTCGGTCATCAGCCAGAGGCGAGGTGGGTGGCGGCGCGGCACGGCGCCCCCTATAGCAGCGCCGATGCCGATCGACGATCCTTCCGCCCGCCTCGCCGACGTTCACGCCGCCATCGCCCGGGCCGCGCGCACCGTCGGCCGCGATCCCGCCGACGTGACGCTGATCGCGGTCTCCAAGACCCACCCGGCCGAGGCGGTGCGCCCGTTGATCGCCGCCGGCCAGCGCGTCTTCGGCGAGAATCGCGTTCAGGAAGCGCAGGAAAAATGGCCTGCATTGCGGGAGGCGACGCCCGATGTCCGGCTGCACCTCATCGGTCGGCTCCAATCGAACAAGGCCGAGGACGCCGTGCGCCTGTTCGACGCGATCCATTCGGTCGACCGGCCTTCGCTGGTGACGGCGCTGGCGCGCGCGATTGACAAGGCCGGGCGCCGGCCGGACTGTTTCGTCCAGGTCAATATCGGTGCCGAGGACCAGAAGGGCGGGGTCGCGATCGGCGATCTTCCGGCGCTGCTCGCCGATGCGCGCGCGGCGGACCTGCCGGTTACGGGGCTGATGTGCCTGCCGCCCGCGGCGCGCGAGCCCGCCCCTTATTTCGCGCTGCTGGCCAGGCTTGCGCGCGAGGAGGGGCTCGCGGGGCTCAGCATGGGAATGTCGGGCGACTATCCGACCGCGGTGATGCTGGGCGCCACATATGTCCGCGTCGGCACGGCGTTGTTCGGCGCGCGCGCATGAGGGCCGACAGCGGGGACGGCCGGCAGCCGTCGATCAGGTTCGATGCGCTGATCTTCGATTTCGACGGCGTGCTGATCGAAAGCGAATATGCCGGCAACGCGCAGATCGCGCGCTATCTGACCGACCTCGGCCATCCGCACACGCCCGAGGAGGCGATGGCGCGCTACATGGGGCTGGCGGGCGCCGATTTCGTCGCCGCGATCGAGCGGCGGATCGGCCGCGCGCTGCCGGACGATTTCCACGCCGCGCGCGCCGAGGAGGACGCCCGCGTGCTCGCCGAGGGGCTGGAGGCGGTCGCGGGCGCGATCGCGTTCGTCCGCGCGCTGCCGCCCGATCTTCCCAAGGCGATCGCATCGTCGAGCTCGATGCGCTGGATCACGACGCACCTCGATCATCTGGGGCTGCGCGAGGATTTCGGCGAGATGGTCTTTTCGGGCCGCGAGCATGTCGCGCGCGGCAAGCCCGCGCCCGATCTCTACCTCCACGCCGCGCGCGCGCTGGGGGTGCCGATCGATCGCTGTGCGATCATCGAGGATTCGCCCGTCGGCGCCACCGGCGCGGTCGCTTCGGGCGCGTTCGTTGTCGGCTTGTGTGCCGGGCGCCACTGCCCGCCCGGCCATGCCGGCACGTTGCGCGCGATCGGCGTCGATGCGGTCGCCGCCGATTTCGCCGAGGTCGCGCGCCTGGTCGCCGGCCGAGGTCGCGAGTTGTTCAGCTAAGTTGATCGATGCCGCTACCGTTTCAGCCAGGCTGAAACACAATCTATTCCTCGTCGGTCTCCTCGACGTCCTCGACCGCAAGCTCCTCCTCTTCCTCGGAATCGAGCAGCGCATCGAGTTCCTCGGCGATGAGGTCGAGCTGGTCGAAGCTCAGCGTCCATTCGTGCGTGTCGCCGTCCTCGTCCTCGATCTGGAGCAGATAGTCGTCGCCCGCGGGCGTGATGCTGAAACTGTCGAGAGCCTTGGCCACGATCCCGGTCTCCTGTTCGAATGGCTCTTTGAAAAGACCGAACGGCGCAATCGTTCCCTCGAAAAACGCCGGGCGCCTATCGGGCGAGGATCGTGTAGGTCATTCGCGCGCGCACCGCGAAGCCGAGCCGTTCGTAGAGCGCGATCGTGGCCGCGTGATCGGCGTATGCGTGGAGGAACGGCGTCTCGCCGCGCGCGGCGATGCGGCGCGCGACGAGGCCGAGCAGCGCGGCCGCATAGCCCCGCCCGCGAAAGCCGGGGCGGGTGCACACGCCGCTTACCTCGGTGAAGCCCGGCGCCTTCATCCGCTCGCCCGCCATCGCGACCAGCCGCCCATCCTCGCGCACGCCCACGAACCCGCCGAGTTCGTGCGTGCGCGCGAAGAACGGCCCGGGTTCGGTGAGCGTCGCGAGCTCGAGCATCTCGGCGGCGTCGGCATCGCCGAGGGGCAGGACATCGAAAGCGGGCTCGGGCACCGACAAGCGCGGCGCGATCATCTGGACGCACCAGGCCTGCTTGATCACATGCGCGCCGTCGGGAAGCGCGGGCTCGCCGCGCTCGACCACGCCGATCGCGCCGTCCGGCGGGATCAGGCGGGCGAGCGCCGCGAGGCTTTCGGACCGGTCGTCGGCCGCCGCCGCGAACAACGCGACCTCGGGATCGAAGCGTAGCGCGTCGGAATCGCCGATCGCGAAACCCTCCTGCCGCGTCGTCAGCGCGGTCCAGACGGGCCGGTCGAGCGGATGGTTCATCTAAAGCTGGTGCCCGGTGCGGTCGCGCTTGGTGGCGAGATAGCGCTCGTTGTGCGGGTTGGGGGGCAGATGGTGCGGCACGCGCTCGGCGACGCGCACGCCCGCCGCCTCCAGCCGCGCGACCTTG
Source organism: uncultured Stakelama sp. (assembly GCA_964639855.1). Lineage (GTDB taxonomy): Bacteria > Pseudomonadota > Alphaproteobacteria > Sphingomonadales > Sphingomonadaceae > Sphingomonas. The sequence continues at coordinate 4,997 of CAZXFY010000079.1, forward strand.
GCGGGATTGTTGGTGAGCAGGCGGATCTCATGCTGCCCGAGCAGCGTCAGCATTCGCGCGGCCACCGCGAAATCGCGCGCATCGATCGCGAAGCCGAGCCGGGTATTGGCGTCGACCGTGTCGAAGCCCTGATCCTGCAACGCATAGGCGCGCAGCTTGTTGATCAGGCCGATCCCGCGCCCCTCCTGGCGCAGATAGAGCAGGATGCCCCAGCCGCTTTTCTCGATCTCGGCGATCGCCGCGCGCAATTGCGGCCCGCAATCGCATTTGAGGGAGCCGAGCACGTCGCCGGTCAGGCATTCGCTATGGAGCCGCACCAGCGGCGGGCGGCCGTCGGGCGCGCCGATCAGCAGCGCGACATGCTCGCCGGGCATTTCGGGCGTGCGGAAGGCGACGATCTCGGTATCCTCGGCCCCGTCTATGGGCAGCCGGGCGCGCGCGGCGATGGTGAGCCGCGCCGCGTCCTCATGCGCGGCGATGTCGTCCGGCGTGACGATCGTGTCGGCGTGCGCGCCGGGCCGCACGAAGAAGGCGGGCAGCACGCCCGCGATCCGCGCAAGCTGGAGCGCCGCCGCCGCCAGTTCGGGCGCGGGCAGCGGGATCGCGCGGAACGGCCCCTTCATCGGCATCGCGAGATCGAGCTGCGGATCGGCGAGCGCGGTCGCCGTCGCGAGATCGAGCCACGGCGCGCGGTCGATGAGCACGGGCGAATCGGGCGCGGCGGCCTCGCGCTGGTTGGCGAGCTTGAGCGTCGCGGCGCGCCCGGCCGAGAGCAGCACCGCCGCATCGCCTTCCGGATCGAACGCGGCGAGCCGCTCCGCATCCGCCGTCTCGATCGCGAGCAGGGCCAGCGCCGCGTCGCCGCGCGCGATCGTCACCGGCCAGCCGCGGCGCAGCGCATCGATCGCGCGAGCCGCGGCGCGTGCGCTCATGCGGCGAACTCGGTCAGGATCGGCACATGGTCCGACGGCTTGATCCAGCTCCGGCAATCCTCGAACACGGTGTGTGACACCGCGGTGTCGGCGACCTCCTTCGTCGCCCACATATGATCGAGCCGCCGCCCGCGGTCGTTCTTCGTCCAGTCGGGCGAGCGGTAGCTCCACCAGGTGTGAAGCCGCGCGGGCGCCGGGTGGAAATGGCGGCCGAGATCGACCCAGCTATTGCTGTCCTTGAGCCCGTTCAGCGCCTCAACCTCGACGGGCGTGTGGCTGACGACGTTGAGAAGCTGCTTGTGGCTCCACACGTCGCATTCGAGCGGGGCGATGTTGAAATCGCCGACGAGAATGGTGGGCACGCGCAGCCCTTGCGACCAGCGGGTCATCCGCTCGACGAAATCGAGCTTCTGGCCGAACTTCGGATTGACCTCGCGATCCGGCACGTCGCCGCCCGCGGGCACATAGACGTTCTCGAGCCGCATCCCGTTGGGGAGCCGCACGCCGACATGCCGCGCCTCGCCGTTCGCCTGCCAGTCGAGCCGGTCGTCCTCGACGATGGGGATGCGGCTGAGGATCGCGACGCCGTGGTGCATGCGCTGGCCGTGGAGGAAGATGTGTTCGTAGCCGAGCTTCCTGAACGGTGCGGTCGGGAAGTCGCCGTCGATGACCTTGGTTTCCTGAAGACACAGGATGTCGGGCGCGACGTTCTTCAGGAAGCGCTCGACGATGCCGATGCGGAAGCGGACGGAGTTGATGTTCCAGGAAACGATCTTGAGCGTGTCGGCCATGGGGCCGCGATGTAGCCATCTGCGGCTGGCGACGCCAGTGTGGGTGTTTTGGTAGCGGCACCGCCCTCCAGCGCCATTTCAACGATGCTGCGCACCGTTCACCCGATGCTGGCCGGTGCCGCTCTCCATCAAAAACAGTAAGGCCCCCGCTCCGGGGGCATGGAGCGGGGGCCAACCTGGCGTTCGTCACGCAGGCGGGAACCGGGACACGCCATCCGGGCAACAGGGGGAAATCCCGGATCGCCCCGGATCCGCGAGAGGCGTTCTAGTCCCGCGAACCTGTCGCCAGAATGAATGAGGCGGTCAGCGGCCGCGCGTGTTCTTCCGCGGATCGTTCCAGCGGAACGTGTTGTCGGAGACGGGCACGTTGAACTTCTGATCCGACAGCCGCACCGTCGTGCGGCTGTTCTGCGAATCGAGCGCGACCCAGCCCTGGAGCATCAGTCCGCCCGGCGCCGATGCGTTGCGCGCGAAGACGAGCGTGATCTTGCCATATTCGGGATGTTTGGGATCGCTCGCCTCGACCGAGACGATCCGCGGATCGCCGCCGGGCACGACATGCGCGAACTTGCTCATGTCCTTGTTGGGATCGAGCAGCACCGACAGCGGCGAATCGCCGATCGGCCAGCGCTGCACCTGGTTCACCGAATAATCGATGAAATACAGCGCTTTGCCGTCGCCCACGACGAGGATCGGCACGCCCTTTTCATACTGGAAGCGGATCTTGCCGGGTTTTTTGAGGCTGAGCGTTCCGGTCAGCACCTTGCCGGCGCGATCGGTCTGGGTGAAGTGCGCGGTCATCGTGTCGACCGAGGCGAGATGCTGCTGGACGGCGGCGAGATCGCCGGTCGCGGGCGCGGCGATGCCGATCGCCGCCGGGACGGCGACCGTTGCGGGCGCGGCCAATGCCGCCGCAAGGGTGAGAAAACGGACCTTCACAGGGAGAATGCTCCTTAATCGACTTGTCCGGGATTATTACAGGAACGCATTGAACGCGCTGTGAACCGGGCAGAACGAGGCGGTTCAGCTTTTGGTTGCCTTAAAGCGGCCGGCCTTCCTGATCCATCAGCACTTCGCGGCGGCCGACATGGTCGGGGCGGGAGACGAGGCCTTCCTTTTCCATCCGCTCGATCAGGCGTGCCGCCGAATTGTAGCCGACGCGCAATTGCCGCTGGAGCCACGAGGTCGAGGCCTTCTGGCTCTCCGCAACGAGTTGCCGCGCCTGGCGATATTGCTGGTCTTCGGCCGAATCCTCGCCGATCGGCGCGCCGTCGAGCGCGAAGCCGTCCTCGGGCTCCTCGGTCACCGACTGGATGTAATCGGGGCTGCCCTGCGAGCGCCAATGGTTGGCGACCGCCTGCACTTCCTCGTCGGAGACGAACGGGCCGTGGACGCGCGCGATCTGCTTGCCGCCGGGCATGTAGAGCATGTCGCCCTTGCCCAGCAGCTGCTCGGCGCCCTGCTCGCCCAGGATGGTGCGCGAATCGATCTTGCTGGTGACGTGGAAGGAGATGCGCGTCGGCAGGTTCGCCTTGATGACGCCGGTGATGACGTCGACCGAGGGGCGCTGCGTCGCCATGATGA
>CAZXFY010000080.1:0-8108 GCA_964639855.1 uncultured Stakelama sp.
GCCTTGATGACGCCGGTGATGACGTCGACCGAGGGGCGCTGCGTCGCCATGATGAGGTGGATGCCCGCCGCGCGCGCCTTCTGCGCGAGCCGCTGGATCAGGAACTCGACCTCCTTGCCCGCGGTCATCATCAGGTCGGCAAGCTCGTCGACGATGACGACGATCTGCGGCAGCACCTCATAATCGAGCTGCTCCTCCTCGTAGACCGGCTGGCCGGTTTCGGGATGGTAGCCGGTCTGCACCTTGCGCCCCAGCGGCTTGCCCTTGGCCTTGGCGGCCTTCACCTTGTCGTTGAACGAGGCGAGGCTGCGCACGCCGACCGAGGCCATCATGCGATAGCGGTCCTCCATCTGCTCGACCGCCCATTTCAAGGCGCGCACCGCCTTGGGCGGCTCGGTGACGACCGGGGCGAGCAGGTGGGGAATGTCCTCATACATGCTCAGTTCGAGCATCTTTGGGTCGATCATGATCATTTTGCACTGGTCCGGCGTCAGCCGGTAGAGCAGCGACAGGATCATGCAGTTGAGGCCCACCGACTTGCCCGAGCCGGTGGTGCCCGCGACGAGCAGGTGGGGCATCGGCGCGAGATCGGCGATCACGGGATCGCCCGCGATGTTCTTGCCGAGGATGATCGGGAGCTGCGCGGTCAGATCCTCGAAATTGGGGCTTGCGATCAATTCGTGGAAATTGACCATCTCGCGCCGGGCATTGGGCAGTTCGATGCCGATCACGCTGCGCCCCGGGATCGTCGCGACGCGCGCGGAGATGGCGGACATGTTGCGCGCGATATCGTCGGCCAGCGCGATCACGCGGCTGGCCTTGATCCCGCTCGCGGGCTCCAGTTCGTACATCGTCACGACGGGGCCGGGGCGCACCGCGACGATCGATCCCTTGACGTTGAAATCGTCGAGCACGCTTTCGAGCAGCCGCGCGTTGCGTTCGAGCGCGGCCTTGTCCACCGTGGCGCCGGCCCCGGCGGGCGGCGGCTTGAGCAGGTCGATCGCCGGGAGCTGATAATTGTCGCGCAGATCGAGCGAGGTCTGCTTGGCCTTGGGCCTGGCGGGTGCCGAGGGCGCGAGCTGCCGATCCGAAATGACCGGCGCGGGCCGGTTCTCGGGCGCCGCGACGGGGCGCGGCTGCGGCGTGCGCCGCAGCGCCGCCGGCGGCGCATCCTCGATGTCGAAGGGCGGATCGTCCGCCTCGTCGCGCGGCCGGCGCAGGCGCCATTGCCGCTCCGACAGGTCGAGATCGAGGCTGCGCACCCAGATCACGGCGCCGCTGACCCCCGCAAGCGCCGTCAGCGCGCCCGTCACCCAGACACGGATCTGGGCATCGGCGAGGAAGCTCAGCGCCCAGCGCGCAAGCCCCGTCACGCCGAGCCCGATCAGGCCGCCCATGCCCGCGGGCAGCCACATCTTCGCCGAATCCCAGACGAATGCCGCCGCGATCGCCATCAGCGCGACGCCGCCCAGCGTGCCGCCCAGCATCCGGCGCCACGGCCCGACGGGGCGGTCGCGCCACAGCCGGTGCGCGATGATCGGCCCGACCGGCAGCACCAGCCCGATCAGCGGGCCGGCGATCGTGAGCAGCAGGTCGGCGACCCATGCGCCGGGGGTACCGAGCAGGTTACGCGCGGGGCCGCCCGCGGCGGTGTTGAGCGCGGGATCGCCGGCATGATAGCTGGCGAGCGCGATCGCGAGCAGGATCGTCACGATCATCACCGCGCCCGCGGCGAACAGCGCGCCCGAGCGCACCGCGCCCGCCTTCACCGATTCCCGCCACAGCGACGGCTGCGCGCGACTGGCCATGGCCGACATCCCCCGAAACACCGCACAAAGGCGGCCGTACACCCGATGTTCGCATTGTCCGCGTTGCCGAGTCCGGCGTCAAGACGGCGTGCGGCGGGGCGAGTCGGGCGCTTTCCCGGCCGTTGTCCGTTGGTGTCGTTATCCGTTGGTATCGCGCCGCCGCGCCACTAGAGAAGATGATATGGACAAGGCAGATGTGATCCTCCTCGGTGGCGGGCTGGTCGGCAGTGCGCTGGCGGTTGCGCTCGACGCGCACGGGCTGTCGGCGATCGTGGTCGATCCCGCAGACCCGGAGGCGATGCTCGCCCCCGGTTTCGACGGCCGCGCCTCGGCAGTGGCGAGCGCGAGCGGGCGGATGCTCGACGCGATCGGCGTCGGCGACAAGCTCGCCGGCAAGGGGTGCGCAATCCGCCATATCCGGGTGAGCGACGGCCTCGCGCCGGGCAAGCTCGATTTCGTTCCCGACGCGGAGGACGGGGCGTTGGGGACGATGTACGAGAACCGCCTGCTGCGTCGCGTGTTGTTCGAGGCGGCGCGAGCGGCGGCGCGCGTCGATCTGCGGATGGGCACGCACGCCGCGCATATCGAGCGCGGCGCTCATGGCGTCCGCGCGACGCTCTCGACGGGCGAGACGGTTACGGCGCCGCTTCTCGTCGCCGCCGAGGGGCGCCGCTCGCCGACGCGCGAGGCGGCGGGCATCAAGGTCGCGCGCTGGCGCTACGATCATGCCGCGATCATCTCGGCGTTCAACCACGAACGCCCGCACGAGAATATCGCCTACGAGATTTTCTATCCCGCCGGCCCCTTCGCGTTGCTGCCGCTGCCCGACGACGAGAGCGGCCACCGCTCGGCGATCGTGTGGAGCGTCGCCGCGAAGGATGCGCCCGGCATGCTCAAGCTGTCGGATCGCGGCTTTCTCGCCGAGGCGGCAAAGCGCATGGGCGGCTTTCTCGGCGCGCTCTCGAATCTACGCCCCCGCGCCAGCTACCCGCTCGGTTTCCACCACGCCGCCCGAATCGTGGCGGACCGGCTCGCGCTCGTCGGCGATGCCGCGCACGGCATCCACCCGATTGCGGGGCAGGGGCTCAATCTCGGTTTCCGCGATGTCGCCGCGCTCACGCAAGTGCTCGTCGAGGGTAAGCGCGTGGGGCTCGATCTCGGCGATCCGCAGCTTCTCGCGCGCTATCAGCGCTGGCGCGGGCTCGACAATTTCATGGTCGCCGCCGCGACCGACGGGCTCACCCGCCTGTTCGGCGTCCCCGGCAAGGCGGCGAGCGCGGTTCGGCGGTTCGGCATCTCGGTGGTCGATCGCATCCCGCCCCTCAAGGACCGCTTCATGGCCGAAGCGCGCGGGGAAAGCGGCGACTTGCCGAAGCTTCTGATGGGTGAGGCGGTCTAGGGGCGATCGACATTCAGCTCTGGCGGCCTGCAAATAGCGGCTTTTCGAGCTTCCGGTGCTCACGTGCCTTGAAGCACGCTGCCCGCCGGGTCTGGAAAAGCCACCATGTTCGACTCGCCATCTTCTGAATGTCGATCGGTCCTAGCGCGCTTACCGCTCCACCGTCTCGCCAACCCGTTCCTCGACCGCCTCCTCCACGCCGCGCCTGCGCACCATGATGAACGAGCCGCCCCACTGGCCCGGAATGTGCCAGCGTCCGGCGATCTCGGTCGCGTCGTCGTCGACCGTCCCGGCATAGCGGATCGGCAGCAGGTGGTAATTGTCATAGGTCTTCACGAACGCGACGGCCGTGTCGGACCGCGTCCCCTGAACGAAACCGTGGAGCGTCTCGCCGTCACCCGCCTCGATCGTCTCGCCCGAAAGCATGCCGCCCTCCTCGCGCAGCGTCGCGGCGAAGGCGGTCGACGGCAGGCTGTGCGGGTAGTTGAAGATGCCGTTCCAATCGCCGGTGAGGGGTCGTGCGCCGCGCGTCATCGCTAGAACGGCTTCGGCGCTTCCCAGCGGATGGTGACCGTGGGCCGATCCTTGTCGTCGCACCCGAGCACGACATGGTAGAATAGCTGGCCCGGCCCTGCCGGCATCACCGACAATCCCCAGGCGCCGGGCGTTCCGCCCCGCTCGATGATATATGTCCTGTCGAGCGGCAGCGCAGCCAGAACCGCCTCGGCTCCCGCGGTGCACGGATCGGGCGTGAGGCGCGACTCTCGGCACATGATCGCGGCAGCGAGCGGACCGCCGCTGCGCGCACGCCGCTGAAGGTCGGCGAGCCAGCGCAGCATCGTCCCCGCCGTCTCGATCGTCGCGCCGGGCCCCTGCACCCATGCGAAATTGCTGTCCCGCAACGCGCCGCACGCATTTCCCAGCGCGATCTGGTCCTTGGCGCGGGGAGTCGCCGGCGGACCGCCCGCTCTGATCCGCGCCACCTCCCCCGCCGAAACGCGATACGTCACCCGCCGGCAGAGCCCCTCGCCCGCCGATTGCGCCGTCGCCATGAAGCGCACGGCGACGAAGCCGCCGGCGGGATCGGTGACGATCCGGTGTGACACGAGATCGGGCGGCGATCGGCCCAGCAGCAGCGCGGCGGCCTCCGGCGTCGGCATTGCGGCGATCGCCTGCGGCGTCGGAAAGGCCGATTGCATCACGGCCAGCGCGAGCAAAAGGTTCATCGGCCGATTCTTCGTGCCGCCTCGACCAGCAGCACGGGGACGCCGTCGCGGATCGGGTAGGCGAGCCCGGCCTTGTCCGAGACCAGTTCGTTGCGCTCGGCATCAAAACGCAGTGTCGTCCGCGTCGCCGGGCAGACCAGGATCGAGAGCAGCCACGGATCGATCGTCTCGCTCATTGCAGCGTCACCGTTTCGTCGCCGTCATGGCGGCCGAAGAATTGCATGAGCTGGATGATGAGTTCGGCCCGGCTCGCGAGATCGGGCGATTCGAGCAGCGCCTGCTTGGCGGCGACATCGAACGGCGCGATCTGCGCGATGCCGTTGACGAGCGCCTCGTCGTCGAGCCGCCCCACCGAGTCCCAATCGACCGCATAGCCCTGGCGCTCGGCGAAACGGCGCGATTCCATCTCCAGCGCCGCGCGCTGGCCCATCGCCAGCACCTCCGCCTCGTCCGATGCTTCCACAAGCTCGGCCTCGACCTGCCGGAACGCCGTCGTCACGTCGAGCTCGCGCATCACGCGGAACAGCGCCACGCCCAGGAGCACGAGGTTGTAGCGCCCGTCGTCCAACGCCTCGATCTCCGCGATCCGGCCGACGCAGCCGAGATCGAACAGCATAGGCTCGCCGTCCTTCTTGCGGGCGGTGCCCGGGCGCGGCTGGATCATCCCGATCCGCCGGTCGCGCGCCATCGCGTCGGAAACCATCGCGCGGTATCGCGGCTCGAAGATGTGGAGCGGCAGGTGCATCCCCGGAAACAGCAGCGCGCCGGGCAGCGGGAAGACCGAGAGCCGCGCCGCCGTCATCCGAACAGGATCGCGGAGAGCCGCCGGCGCTGCGCCGAGACCCAGGGGTCTTCGAGCCCCGTCACCTCGAACAGCTTCAGGAGCCGCTCGCGCGCGGCGCCCTCGTTCCAGTCCCGGTCCGCGGCGATGATCGCGAGCAGGTTGTCCGCCGCGCCCTCGCGATTCCCCGCCGCCATCTGCCCGCCCGCGAGCCGGTAACGCGCGTCGAGATCGTCGGGGTCCGCGGCAACCTCGGATTCGAGCCCCGACAGGTCCTCGACCGGCTGCGCCTCCTTCTTGAGCGACAGCGCCGATTTCGCGCGCTCGATTTCGGGCAGGTTGACGACATCCTCGGGCAACGCGGCGATCGCCGCTTCGGCCTCGCCGGCGCGATCGAGCGCGACCAACGCGCGGATGCGGCCGGAGGCGACGGCGGGGTGGTCGGGCGCCATCTGCGCGAGCTGGTCGAAGATCGACAGCGCGCGCGTCGGGTCCTCGCCCAGCACCTGCTCCCCCATCGCGATCAGCGGCTCGAGCTCGGCTTCGGCCTGCGATTCGGCGCTTTCCACGGGCAATTGCCGCAGGATCTGGTCCAGCATGGCCTTGAGCTGCGATTCGGTGCGCGCCTGCGTCAGGTCCGCGACCAGCTGGCCCTGGAACATCGCATAGACGGTGGGGATCGACTTGATCTGGAATTGCGCGGCGATGAACTGGTTCTTGTCGGTGTCGACCTTGGCGAGCACGACGCCCTTGTCGGCATAATCGGCCGCGACCTTCTCGAGCACGGGCGCGAGCGCCTTGCACGGGCCGCACCATTCGGCCCAGAAATCGACGATGACGAGCGCCTTCATCGAGGGCTCGACGACATCGCGCCGGAACGTCTCGACCGCTTCCTTCTCCTGCGGGCTCATGCCGAGTGTCGCCAAAATCTGCTCCCGTGGCTGGTGATGGGCTCCTTATGTGGGGCGAAGCGCGCGCACGCCAACCCTTTTCACGCGGCGCTTGCGCGTCGGGGCTTGCCCGCCCCCATGGCCGATGCTAGAGGCCGCGCCGCACCCGCGGTCCGCTTGTCTGCCGGCCGCCGCCAAGAGCGGGCGTAGCTCAGGGGTAGAGCACAACCTTGCCAAGGTTGGGGTCGAGGGTTCGAATCCCTTCGCCCGCTCCAGCCGCCGCAGCAATTTTGCGGCGCAAAATGCGACTCGATCGGCGGCTTGACCGGCTTCGCATCAGCGAGGACCGACGGCGCGGCCTTGCCGCGCCGGAACCCTCGAGTCTTTTGTTGGCGCTCCGCCATGCCGGGGCTACGCGCGTGTTCGTTCGCTCCAGATTTCTACTGAAAACGACGCGCGACGCGCTCTACGGCTGGACCGCCGAGCGGCTTGTCCGCAAGCAGGCCGCGCTCGGCATCGCCGCGCGGCATCGCCGCGCCTCACTCGCCGGCGCGCGGCTCGCCGGCGACAAGCCCGTTCAGATATTCCTCCAGATTGCTGTAGCCGTCGCCGTTGCGATCCGCCGCGCCGTCGGCCTGCGCGGGATCGAACCCCTGCGCCCGCTCCCACGTGTCCGGCATACCGTCACCGTCCGTATCGGCGGGCGCAGTGCCGGATTTCAGGACCGGCCAGCCGCCGTCCTGAGCCTCGTTGTCGATGATCCGCCCCGTGCGGTTGCGCACCCCGGCGACGATCTTGCGGTCGACCGCGTCGCGCACCAGTGAGGCGCCCGCATCGGCGAGCACCCGCTTATAGGCGCTGGGCGCCGGATCGCGCGCCACCGGCGCCACATCCACCGGCGCATCGAGCCAATAGCCCGCCGGGATATTGCCCTTCACCAGCGTCGTCTGGTCCTCGGGGATCGTCCCGTTCATGCTGTTTCCGGCCCAATAGGCGCGGGCGAGCTGATTCTGTTCATCGAACGCGAAATTGCCGTCGCTGTCGGGGCCGGCAATGTAAGTGTTGTCGATGAAATTATAGCGGATATGAGTCGAGACGTCGTAATTGTAGCCGGCCCGGTCCCGTCCCCAATTGTAGAAGACGTTGGACCGGAAATCGATCCTGCCGCCCTCTTTGTCCTCCGACGGCAGCGAATAATTGCCGGGGCGCGGCATCCGGTCGAGATGATTGGCCCAGAGATTGTGGTGCCAGCTCTGCTTCGCGCCGCGCGCCGCGCGGATCAGGCTGCCGTAACCGTGCGCGCCCTTGTCGTGGTTCGACTTGCGCAGCGAATCGGCGATGATCGACCATTGGACGGTGAGATCCCACACCCCGTCGCCCGGCTTGTCGTAATGGGCCGAGGCGGAGAGCGTCTCGTCGATCGACCAGCTCGCCGAGACATGATCGAGGATGATCCGCCGGCCGCGCGTCACCGTGATGGCGTCCTGCTGCGTGCCTGAAGCGGCCCCCAGCCGGGCGCGGATATAGCGCACCACCACGTCGTTCGCGGCGATGTTCAGCGAATGGTCGCGGATGGTGATGCCGTCGCCGGGCGCGGTCTGCCCGGCGATGGTCAGCCGGCCGTTCGTCACCACGATGTCGGACTTGAGCGCGATCGTGCCCGAGACGCGAAACACCACCGTGCGCGGCCATTCCGCCTCCAGCGCGGCGCGCAGGCTCCCCGGCCCTGAATCGTCGAGATTGGTGACCGCGATCACCCGCCCCCCGCGCCCGCCTTCGGAAAAGCGCCCCGCGCCCTCGGCGCCGGGGAAGGCGAGCTGCTGCGCCGCCGCCGGCGCGCCCGCCGCGCCGAGCAACGCAAGCGCGACCGTCGCGCGCGGCATCAACGGGAGAATGGCGGCCTGCATCCATTGCGAAAAAAGAGGGCGCGCATGGCCCGGCGATCTCGGCATCCCCGCTCCTGTGTTCTTGCCTGCTCGACACCCTGTTCGGGCCGCCCCCGGC
>CAZXFY010000081.1:0-7965 GCA_964639855.1 uncultured Stakelama sp.
GCTTCCTTGATCGCCAGCTCTTCCTTGTTGGCGTCGATCACGAACATCACGTCGGGAATGCCGCCCATGTCGCGGATGCCGCCCAGCGACAGCTCGAGCTTGTCGCGCTCGCGGGTGAGCTGGAGCACTTCCTTCTTGGTGAGGCCGTGCGTGTCGCCCGAAAGCTGCTCCTCGAGCGCCTTCAGGCGCTTGATCGACTGCGAGATCGTCTTCCAGTTGGTGAGCATCCCGCCCAGCCAGCGATGGTTGACGAAATGCTGTCCCGCCTTGCGCGCGGCGTCGGCGATGGCTTCCTGCGCCTGGCGCTTGGTGCCGACGAACAGCACCTTGCCCCCCGCCGACACCGACGAGGCGACGAAATCGAGCGCGCGCGCGAACAGCGGCACGGTCTGCGACAGGTCGATGATGTGGACGCCGTTGCGATCGCCGAAGATGTAGGGCTTCATCTTCGGGTTCCACCGATGCGTCTGGTGGCCGAAATGCGCGCCGGTTTCGAGCAGTTGCTGCATGCTGACGACGGGAGCCGCCATAGGTCTTTTCCTTTCCGGTTATGCCTCTGGGAAGCAGGAACCCGTTCGGGCCGAAGGCCCCGGGCACCGGTATGTGCGCTTCCCATGCGGAGTTGAGGCGGCGCCCCTAGCCGAGCACGCCGGTCAAATCAAGCGTTGACATTTGGAACAACTAAGGAACATATAGGGTTCACAAGAGGATCATAGAACGGGTTGTCCACAAACTTGTTCACACAGGCTCGCGATTCGGCCTACAAATCAGGGAGTTAAGGCGATGATGATGATGATGGCGCAGGCATTGGTGTTCGCGGGCGCGCTCGCGCTGATCGGCCATGTGCTCGCGGCGACATTGTTCCCTGCCCTTCCCCGCATGGCGAAGCTGCTGCGCGGCGAGGTCGACCCCGCTGCTTTTGCGCCAGGCGGCGGGCCGGCGTTCAGGCCGGCGGCGGGCCGTGCTCGTCGAACGGCAGCGCCGGCTGCGGGCTGGCGCGAAGCCGCCTGACACGGGCATAGCTCACGATGCTGAACGGCAGCGCGATCAGATAGGCGATGCAGAGCGCGGTTGCGGTATGCCACGGCGCGGAGATCAGCCCGGCGCCCACCAGCACGACGACGACGATCGCCTCGAACCGGATGTTCTGCCTGAGCTTGAGCGAGGACCAGGAGAAGGTCGCGAGGCTGGAGACCATCAGCGCGGCGACGAACGCGACCCACGGCGCGACCAGCCAGGCCGAGCGGAAGATCGGCGCCCCCGTCCAGAACCAGATATAGAGCGGCAGCATCGCGAGCGCGGCCCCCGCGGGCGCGGGCACGCCCGTCAGGAATCCCGCCGATTTATGCGGCTGCTCGCTGGTGTCGATCTGCGCGTTGAACCGTGCGAGGCGCAGCGCGCAGAACACCGCGAAGGCGAGCGCACACATCCAGCCTACGCGCGGCAGATCGATCAGCGACCAGAGGAACAGGATCAGCGCGGGCGAGACGCCGAACGAGATCGCGTCGGAAAGCGAATCGAGCTCGGCGCCGAACTTGCTCTGCCCGTGGAGCATTCGCGCGATCCGCCCGTCGAGCCCATCGAGCACGCCCGCGACGAGCACCATCAGCACCGCCTGCTCCCATTCGCCGCCGATCGCGAAACGGATGCCCGAAAGCCCGAAGCACAAGGCGAGCGCCGTCACCGCATTGGGCGCGACCGCGCGCAGCGGCAACCCTCGCACAGGCTGGCGGAACGGCGGTTTCATGCCCTGCCCCCGGTCCCATACGCAACCGTCACCCCGGACCTGTTCCGGGGTCCACCGCGGCTCGGGCGATGTATGCCGCTATTTTGAAACAACGCTGGCTGCCGGAATGGATCGGAACCTCTGCAAACCTCGCCGTCACCATGAACTTGTTTCAGGGTCCAGGGTAGCTGCGCGCAATGCGCGTTGTCGTTTTCGAACGACATTGGATGCTGAAACAAGTTCAGCATGACGGAGGATAGAGGAGAATGAGCCGTCATGCCGATCGCCTTCCGCCCAACCATGGCGCGGTCGCGCGTCATCATTGCGCGACGCCGGCCACCGGCTGCCCGCCGATCCGGCCGAGCACCGTCTCGCCGGCGATGCTCCGTTGGCCCAGCACTACCTGGCACGCCGCCTCGTCGGGCAGGTAGACGTCCACCCGGCTGCCGAACCGGATCAGCCCGATCCGCTGCCCCGCCGCCACGATGTCGCCCGTCTTGGCGAAGGTCACGATCCGCCGCGCGACCAGCCCGGCGATCTGCGTGAAGCCGACACGGCGGCCGTCATGCCCCTCGACCACGAAATGCTGCCGCTCATTCTCCTCGCTCGCCTTGTCGAGATCGGCATTCAGGAACTTGCCCGAAATATAGACGATCTGCCGGATCGTCCCGCCGATCGGCGTGCGGTTCACATGCACGTCGAACACGCTCATGAAGATCGAGACGCGCACCCGCGTCCCTTCCCCCAGCCCGTTCTCGCCCGCCATCTCGATCGGCACCGGCACGCGCTCGATCATCGTGATCAGCCCGTCGGCGGGCGCGACGATCAGGTCCCCGCCCTGCGGCGTCACGCGCACCGGATCGCGGAAGAAGGCCGCGACCCAGATGGCGAGCCCGATCAGCGGCCAGGTCGCGAAATCCCAGATGAAGAGCGAGAGCAAGGCGACGACGCCCGCGATGAGGATATATTTGCGCCCCTCGGGATGAACCTCGGGAAAGCGCCATTTCACCGTGGTCGTTGTGACCGGTGGCTTGTCGAGCGAAGGCATGGAGCGGGTCTACCCACGCCGCGACGCGAAGACAATCGCGCAAGCGCGCGGCTGTCCTACACGGCGGTTCCGCGGTAAGATGCGGCCATGCCTTCCGTCATCGCTTTCGCCGAACGGCGCCGCCATCGCGCGGCAAAGTTGACTCGCGCCGATCGGCCGGCCGCCGAAACCGACGGAAAACCGGGATTGTGTTCGCGGCCGTGGGTCGAACCATGGTCAAGTTGGTCAACTTTGCGCCGCCCGCCCGGCGGTCGCCTCATGGCTCGAACCACAGGTTGATCGGCCCGGACCTTCTGCCTAGAGGCGTGCCACGATCCATCCCACTTACGGAAAGCGAGCAGAAATGGCGAAGATCACGGTGAAGAACCCCGTCGTCGAAATCGACGGCGACGAGATGACGCGGATCATCTGGCAATGGATTCGCGAGCGCCTGATCCAGCCCTATCTCGACATCAAGCTCGATTATTTCGACCTCTCGATCGAAAAGCGCGACGAGACCAACGACCAGATCACCGTCGATGCCGCCAAGGCGATCCAGAAGCACGGCGTCGGTGTGAAATGCGCGACGATCACCCCCGACGAGGCGCGCGTCGAGGAATTCGGCCTCAAGAAGATGTGGCGCTCGCCCAACGGCACGATCCGCAACATCCTGGGCGGCACGATCTTCCGCGAGCCGATCGTCATCAACAACGTGCCGCGCCTCATCCCCGGCTGGACCAAGCCGATCGTCGTCGGCCGCCACGCCTTCGGCGACCAATACAAGGCGACCGACTTCCGCGTCCCCGGCCCCGGCAAGCTGACGATGAAGTGGGAAGGCGAGAACGGCGAGACGCTCGATTTCGAGGTGTTCGATTTCCAGGGCTCGGGCGTCGCGATGGGGATGTACAATCTCGACGAGTCGATCCGCGATTTCGCGCGCGCCTCGATGAATTACGGCCTCAACCGCAAATGGCCGGTCTATCTCTCCACCAAGAACACGATCCTGAAGGCGTATGACGGCCGCTTCAAGGATCTGTTCCAGGAGGTGTTCGACAGCGAATTCAAGGCGAAGTTTGCCGAAGCGGGCATCGAATATCAGCACCGCCTGATCGACGACATGGTCGCCTCCGCGCTCAAATGGCACGGCGAATTCGTGTGGGCGTGCAAGAATTATGACGGCGACGTGCAATCGGATCAGGTCGCGCAGGGCTTCGGCTCGCTCGGGCTGATGACCTCGGTGCTGATGACGCCCGACGGCAAGACGGTCGAGGCCGAGGCGGCGCACGGCACCGTCACCCGCCATTATCGCCAGCACCAGCAGGGCAAGGCGACCTCCACCAACCCGATCGCCTCGATCTTCGCCTGGACGGGCGGGCTCAAATATCGCGGCAAGTTCGACGGCACGCCCGACGTAACGAAATTCGCCGAAACGCTGGAACGCGTCTGCGTCGAGACGGTCGAGAAGGGCCAGATGACCAAGGATCTCGCCATCCTGATCGGCCCCGACCAGCCGTGGATGACCACCGAGCAGTTCTTCGAGGCGATCCGTTCCAACCTTGAAAGCGCGATGTCGGCGCAGGGGCTGGGTTGAGACCATGCCGCGCTCCAGCGCCAAGCGGCTGGAGGTACGCCTCGCCCGGGTCGGTGATGTCCCCGGCATCATCGACCTGGTTGATCGCGCCTATGATCGCATCTCCGGCTACGGCCCGGGCCAGGTGCGCGGGCAAATCAACCATTTCCCCGAAGGCCAGTTCGTCGCCCTCTATGACGGCCGCATCGTCGGCTATTGCGCCTCGATGCGCGTCGACGAGGATATCGCGCTCAGCCCCCACGATTGGGAGGAGATCACCGCCAACGGCTTCGGTTCGCGCCACGATCCCACCGGGGCCTGGCTCTACGGCTACGAGATGTGCGTCGATCCCAAGGTGCGCGGCGTGCGGATCGGCCAGAGGCTCTACGATGCCCGCAAGACCCTCGCCGAACGGCTCGAACTCAAGGGCATCATCGTCGGCGGCCGGATGCCCGGCTACCAGCGCAACCGCCGCAAGGTGGAGGGGCCGGAAGGCTATCTGGAAGCGGTCGTCGAGGGTAGGCTGCGCGACCCTGTCGTGGGCTTCCAGCTCCGCAACGGTTTCGAGATCCGCGGCGTCCTCAAAGGCTATCTACCCGAGGACAAGCGCTCGGCCGGCAACGCCGCGCTCCTCGTCTGGCGCAACCCCTATGTGCCCGACGATGCCGACAAGGTCTATTCGCTGCCCCGCGACGTGGAGAGCGTCCGCCTCGCCACCGTCCAGCTTCAGGCGCGCGCGGTGAAGGATTTCGAGGACTTCATCGGCAACGTCGAGTATTTCGTCGATGTCGCGGCAGATTACCGCTGCGATTTCGTCGTTTTCCCTGAGCTTTATACGCTTCCGCTCTTATCTTACGAGAAGCGGGACATGTCGCCGACCGAAGCGATCGACGCGCTCACCGGGCACACGCCGCGGCTCGTGAAGGAGCTGACGCGGATGGCGCTCGAATATAACATCAACATCGTCGGCGGCTCGCACCCCACGCGCACCGACGACGGCGATATCCAGAACGTCGCCTATGTCTGCCTGCGCGACGGCTCGGTTCATGCGCGCGAGAAGATCCACCCCACCCCCAACGAACGCTATTGGTGGAACATCAAGGGCGGCGACGAGGTCGACGTCATCCAGACCGATTGCGGGCCGGTAGGCGTGCTCATCTGCTACGACAGCGAGTTTCCCGAGCTTGCGCGACGGCTGGTCGACGAGGGCGCGCGCATCCTCTTCACGCCCTTCTGCACGGACAACCGCCAGGGCTATCTGCGCGTGCGCTATTGCTGCCAGGCGCGCGCGATCGAGAACCAGTGCTTCGTCGTGATGTCGGGCAATGTCGGCAACCTGCCCAATGTCGACAATATGGACATCCAGTACGCGCAGAGCTGCATCCTCACGCCCTGCGATTTCCCCTTCGCCCGCGACGGGATCGCGGCGGAGGCGACCGAGAATGTCGAGACGCTGACGATCAGCGACGTCAATCTCGCCGACCTCACCTGGGCGCGCACCGAGGGCACCGTCCGCAACCTCACCGACCGCCGCTTCGATCTCTACCGCCTCGATTTCGAGCAGCACACGCCCGGCGCTGGCGGCGCGCTCCACGGCACCCCGCCCAGAGGCCCCCATGCGCCCGGCGGCGGCTAGCGCGGGATAGTGGGATCGGGGCGACTCAAACCCGTTCGGATTTGCGCTCCCCGCTCCAGGTTTCGGGCGAGCGCACATGCTCGGGCCGGAACCCCAGCCCGATCGCCCTTGCCGGCAACCGGCGCAGCAACGGACACCGATCGAGCAACCGCAGCGGGAGCGGCGGCCGGTCGAACACCGCATCGTCGCGCAACAGCGGCGCGATGACGCGGTTCTGGATCAGCTCCTGCAACCCTTGCGTCAGCCGGGTCGGCAGCATCCGCCGGTCCTGCACCTTGCCGAGCAGCGGATCGATCCCCGCCCCCGCCGCCATCGGCCCGGCGAGAATGTTGGCGGCGGCGACCGCATCCTGGATCGCAAGATTGATCCCCACCCCGCCGATCGGCGACATGGCGTGCGCCGCGTCGCCGATGAACAGCAGCCCCGGCTTGTGCCACCGCGTAAGCCGATCGACCGTGACGGTGAGCAATTTGACGTCATCCCAGCTCGCGATCGCCTCCACGCCCGCCGCCGTCTCCGGCCCCACGGCGGCGACCTTCGCCTTGAACGCGTCGAGCCCCTCGCCCCGTATCGCCTCCGCACGGCCCTTGGGGAAGACGAAGGCGCATTGCCAATAGCTGCGCCGGTCGATCAGCACGAAGATGCGCCCCGCCTCGAACACGCCGACCGATTCGTTCTCGGGCGCCACCGTCTTGGGCAGGCGGAACCAGAACACGTCCATCGGCGCGCCGATCGTCTCCAGCGGCAGGCCCGATGCGGCGCGCAGCACCGAATGCCGCCCGTCCGCCGCGATCACGAGCCGCGCGCGCACGCTGTCGCCGCCCGCGATCCGCACGCCTGCCGTGCGCCCGCCCTCCTCGATCGTCCCAATCGCCTCGGCGCAGCGACGGAGCGTGAAATTCGGATACCGCCCCGCCACCTCTGCAACGAAATCGAGGAAATCCCATTGCGGCATCAGCGCGATGTAGGGCGCGGCGACGGGCAGGTGCCGGAAATCGGCGACCGGCACGTCCTCCCCCGCGACGCGGCCGTGGATCACCGGCACCTTCACATGATCGCGCCTCAGCAAATCATCGAGCAGGCCGAGTTCGTGAAAGAGCTGGAGCGTCGAAGGGTGGATCGTGTCGCCGCGGAAATCGCGCAGGAAATCGGCGTGTTTTTCCAGCACCAGCGTCTTCACGCCCGCCCGCGCGAAAAGCAGCCCCGCGATCATCCCCGCGGGGCCGCCGCCGACGATGCAGAGGTCGCAAGAAATTTCAGTCATAATGCGCTGACAAACGCGGTTTCGTCCGGTTAAGTGTGCGCATGGCGATCGGTCTCGACAATAGCGGCTTCAGCGACACCCTCGTAATCCTCGGCGCCGCGGGGCTGGTGATACCCGCTTTCGCGCGGTTCCGCATCAGCCCGGTGATCGGGTTCATCCTGGTCGGCATCCTCGTCGGCCCGTCGGGCCTCGGCTCGCTCGTCGATCGATTGCCCTGGATCTACTATATCACCATCACCGACGCGCACGCGATCGAGCCGTTCGCCGAATTCGGCATCATCCTGCTGCTGTTTTCGATCGGGCTCGAACTGTCGCTCAAGCGGCTCTGGTCGATGCGGCGGCTGGTGTTCGGGCTGGGCGCGGCGGAGCTGCTGGGCGGCGGGCTCGTCATCGGTGTCGCGCTGCACCTGATCGGGCAGAACTGGCCCGGCTCGATCGGCCTCGGCCTCGCGCTCGCGCTCTCCTCGACCGCACTCATCCTGCCCATCGCCGGCACCGCCAGCGCCGTCGGGCGCTCGGCCTTCTCGATGCTGCTGTTCGAGGATCTCGCGCTGGTGCCGATCATCTTCGCATTGGGCGCGCTCGCCCCGACCGCGACCGACACCGGCTGGGAAGGCATTGCCGGCGTCGCCGTGCGCGGCGCGATCACCGTCGTCGCGATGTTCGTCGGCGGGCGGATCGTGCTGCCGCGCCTGTTCGCGCAAGCCGCGCGCACCAAGAGCCCCGAGCTGTTCCTCGCCGC
>CAZXFY010000082.1:0-7870 GCA_964639855.1 uncultured Stakelama sp.
TTGATGTTGATCGCGCCCTTGCCGCCCGCAATCTCCCACGCGCGCTGCACCTGCTGCACCGCGCCCTCGATCGCATAATCGACCAGTTCGTCGTGCCGCTCGCGCCGGGTGAGCGCGTGATAGACCTGGGGCACGATCTTGCCTTCGGGGTCGTAGCTGTCGGCATTGACCGCCGAGACGGTGCCGATCCCGCCCGCGGCCGCCCAGGCGCCGGCCGAGGCGTGATTGGTCGCGGAGACCCCCTTGCCCCCCTCGATCAGCGGCCAGACCTCGCGGCCGTTGTAGGTGATGGGCTTCAGGCCTTTGAACACGCAATCCTCCGAATGACTTTCGTCGGCCTCTATAGCGGCCATGCGGCGCGAGGCGAACTGTTTCCGCGTCAGCCGAACGCCTTGGGCCGGCCGATCGCGTTGCCGTAAAGCGCCGCGTAGCGGGCGATCATCGTCGCCTCGTCGTAGAGCGTCCGCGCCTTGGCCTGATTGGCGGCGCCGACTGTCTTGCGGGCCTCGGCATCGCGCGCGAGCACCGTGATCACGTCCCTGAGTTCGACGGGATCGAGATGTTCGGTGATATAGGGATAATTGGTCTCCGAAACCATCCGCCCGACATCGCCGACCGAAGGCGCGGCGACCGGCAATCCCGCCGCCATCGCCTCGACCACCGAGATCGGAAATTGCTCGCTCTTCGATGAAAGCGCGAAGATATCGAACAGACCGATATATTTATGCGGCTCCGGCAGGAAACCGGGCAGCAACAGCCGGTCGCCAAAGCCGAGCAGTTCGGCCGTCGTCTCGATCCGGGCGCGCTCGGGCCCTTCGCCGACGATCACGATGCGAAGCGGCACCGGCACGCCGCCGCACGCGCGCAGCAGCATCGGCAGGTCCTTCACCTCGCGCAGCCCCGCCAGCGTGCCGACCACGACCTCGTTCGCCTTGCGCGCGAAGCCGGGAATCGCCTTGGGCCTGGGCTTCTTCGCGTAAAGCTCGGTGCGGATGCCGTTCGGAATGCGATGGACGCGCGCGCGCGGCTGCTTCCATGTCCTGAGCGCGATGTCCTCGAGCAGCTCCGAAGGCACCACCAATGCCGCCGCCGCGCCCAGCGCCATCCGGCGATAGACGTTGCGCTCGGTCTTCAGATGTCGCGCCTCGTCGGCGTTGAATCCGTCCTCGTGATGGATCAGCGGCGGCACGCTTTTGCCGAACACGCGCCGCGCCATCACCGCATCGACCGCGCCCCAATTATAGGTGAGCACCAGATCGAACCGCCGCATGAACCGCGCCAGCGCCTCATAGCGCGTGACCGACGGCTTGCCCGTGAGCAGCGGCGGGTCCTGCGCGATCTCGTATTTGATGCCCGGCTCGATCGCCTCGCGCGCGGACAGCGCATCGGGCACGCCCGAGACGATCGTGTGCCGCGCGGCATCGCCGAACGCATTCATCAGCCGAACCGCGCGCGCTTCCTTGCCGCCGAGATCGAAGCTGGAGTGCAGGTGGAGAATATGGACGGGCATGTCGGAAGGCGCGCTTAGCGGGATTCCGGCCACGCGTCATCCCGACTCTATCGGCTATCTGACGACGATCTCTTGATCCTGCGGCCGCCGCGCCGCTCAATGCGGGCGCATCTGGAAATAGATCTTGTCGACGCATCCACTGAACCCGCGCGGCGAGGGCGGCAGGAGCGGAAGCATCGCCATCCGCCGATCCTGCATCGCATTTCTCAACAGCGCAATCCATTGCGCTGAAACTGCGCGATAGTTTCGCGTGACCCTCAAAACGGGAAAGACACGCGGATCGCGACGATCGCGACCGCGAAGGTCAGCAGGTTGAGCGGCAACCCGACCCTCACGAAGTCCGTGTAGCGATAATTGCCCATCTGATAGACGATGACGTTGGTCTGGTATCCGAACGGCGTCGCGAAGGCGGCGCTGCCCGCCATCATCACCGCGACCAGGAACGGACGCGGGCTGACGCCGAGGCTCTCGGCGAGCGCGACCGCGATCGGCGTGACGAGCACCGCGATCGTCGCGTTGGAGAGCAATTCCGTCAGGATCATCGTCGCGCCGTAGAGGATGATGAGGGCGATCAGCGGGTTGATCCCGTGCATCGATCCGACCAGCGCCCGGGTCGCCTCGTCCGCCAGCCCGCTCTGCTCCATCGCGATGCCGATCACCACCATCCCGGCGATCAGGATCAGGATTTCGGGCTTCAACCCGCCATAAGCCTGGTCGGCCGTGATGACGCGCAGCAGGATGAGCAGGACGGCGCCGGCGAAGGCCGACGCCGCGATCGGCGCGATGTTCAGCGCGGCGACCGCGATCGCGCCGACGAACACCGCCGACGCGATCGCCGCCTTGACCGGCTGGAACGGCCGCGGCTCGGCGAAGAGCGCGGCATCGCCGATCTGCGCGCCGCCGACCTCGATCGGGTCGATCGGGGGCCTCGCCTCCTCCTTTCCGATCGGCTCGTCGATGCTCGCGCGCATCAGCCTGCCGCTGAAGAAGAACAGGTAGAGCCCGCCCGCGATCGCCATCGGCAGGCCGACCGGCGTGATTTCGAATATTCCGAACCGCGGCTGCCCTGCGATCCGCGCCATGTCGTCGACCAGCAGGTTGGTCGACGTGCCGACCAATGTGCAGCAGCCTGTCAGCACCGCGACATAGGAAAGCGGCATCAGATAGCGCTTGGGCGACAGCTTGAGCGCGGTGGCGATGTCGCGAAGCACCGGCGCGCCGAGCACGACGATCGGCGTACTGTTGAGGAAGCAGGAGACGACGCCGATCCCCGCCATCAGCATCCAGATGCCCGCCGCGCCCGCCCGCCGGCACATCGCGACGCCGAGCTGGATCGCGCGGTCGAGCAGCCCCGACAATTCGAGCGCGTAGGCGATCACGAACAGCGACGCGAGCGCGATGATCGCGGGGCTCGCGAACGCGCCCTGCACCTCGACCGGGCGCACGACGCCCGTCATCAGCAGCACCGCCGCGCCGCTCAACGCCACGACATCCGGCCGCACCCGATCCCATATCATCGCCGCGACCACGGCCGCGAGCACCATCAGGGTCAGCAGTTGGTCGATCGTCACCGCAGCGCTCTGCCCCCTCGCACCGGTCGATCGATCATAACCATGAGTAACGCTCCGATCGAGTGTGCGGCCAGGGTATGGAGCCTGTAGCGGATTCTGCTATCAAGTGCGCATGCGCGAGCCAAGCCTCAGAACCAGTCGGCTGGCGATCGCGGGGGGCCTGATCGCCGCCATCGTCATTGGCGGCGCCGGATTCGTTCTCGGCCGGTCAACCGCTTCGTCCGAGCCCCCTCCCCCCGCCGTGATTCGCGCGCCGATGCCGACCCCGACGCCCACGCCCGTCTCGCTGCCGGTGCCGCAGCCGATGGATCGCGCCGGGATCATCGCGCTCGCCGACGCGGCGGCCGATGCGCTCGCCGCCGGCAAGCCGCTGCCCGATTCGGTCTCGGAGGCCGCGGGACGGCGCTTCACGTTGCGCTTTCCGTTCGGATGCGACGGGCCCGCGCCGGAAAAGAGCCGCGCGCCACTGCGCTGGCGCTACGATGCGGAAAAGGGCGCGCTACGCCTTCACGTCGCACCGGTGAGCTGGCAGGCCGGCGAATGGTGGCGGCACGGCAACGCCCCCGATCTGGAGGCGATCGAAGGCTTCTGGATCACCCATCCCTGGACGTCGAGCGAGGCGTGCCCGGCAGGCGGCGGCGCCGCGCCCGGTTTCGAAGCGGTCACCCTGCCGGGGCAGACGCTTGCGATCGCGCAATTCTTCACCGCGGGCACGTCGCGCCAGGCGCTGCGCGACGGCGATCCGTTCGAGACGGTGCTCAGCGTCCGTCCGCAGGAATTGCGCGCGGGGAAGGGTTTTCGCGTGCGGCTCACCGGCAAGATCGACCGCGTGCCCGGCAACGGCCCCGTCCGCTGCATCCAGCCCGCCGGCATCGAGCAGCGGCCGATCTGCGTCGTCGCCGCCTCGCTCGACAATGTCGCGATCGAGAATGCCGCCACCGGCGACACGCTCGCCACCTGGACGATCGGCAGCAGCCGGCCGACGCCGCCCTAAACCGCCGTCCTGCCGAATTCCTGCCGCGTGACGGGGTGGCTTGACGAGAGCCCGCCATCGACCGCGATCGCCTGCCCGTTGACGTAGCTTGCCTCGTCGGAGGCAAGGAACAGCGCCACGCGCGCGATCTCCTCGGGCACGCCGCCGCGGCGCAGCGGATTGAGGCGGCCGATCCGGTCCTCCTTGCCGTGCTCGCGGGCATAATCGTAGGCGCGTTTCGTCATGCCCGTCTCGATCAGACCCGGGCAGATCGCGTTGACGCGCACGCCCGAGCCGGAAAGCTGTTGCGCCGCCGTCTGGACGAGGCTGACGACACCTGCCTTGGAGGCCGAATAAGGCGGCCCGCCCGCGCCCGAGCGCAGCCCCGCGACGCTCGCGGTGCACACGATCGCGCCCCCGCCCCGCTCGACGATCCTCGGCGCGCCATGCCTGATCGCGAGGAACGGCCCGATCAGGTTGACGCGCAGCACCTCGGTCCACAGATCGGCGGTGCAATCGAAAATGCCGTCGATCCCGCCCGAAATCCCGGCATTGGCGTAAATCACATCGAGCCCGCCGAACGCCTCGCAGGCGAGCGCGACCGTGCGTGCGACATCGCCCTCGTCGCCCGCATCCATTCGAACCGCGCGGGCGATGCCACCCGCGGCGGCGATCATGTCGGCCGTCTCGTCGGCCCCATCGGTCCGGTCGGCGACGATCACGCGGCCGCCCTCGGCCGCGAACGCGCGCGCCGATGCCCGCCCGATGCCCGAGCCCGCACCGGTGACGATGATCGACTTATCCCTGAAGCGCATCGTCATCCCGCCCCCGCTTTCACCGCGAAATCCCAGCTCGCCTCGGCCAGCCGATAGACGCCCGTCACCGAGTTTTCCGCCTGCGCGCTCGACGCGGTGCCGTCGACGATCCGCTTCTTGATCCCCTGCACGATCCCCGTCAGCCGGAAGAGGTTGTAGGCGAAATACCAGTTGAGATCGGGCACCCCCTCACGCCCCGTCGCCGCGCAATAACGCTCGGTCATCTCCTCGATCGTGGGGATGCCCGTCTCCGGCCCCGTGCGCCCCTTCACGCCCGAACGCCCCTCCGGCTCGGTCACCCAGCTCATCAGGAAATAGGAGAAATCGGCGAGCGGATCGCCGAGCGTCGACAATTCCCAGTCGAGCACCGCGATCACGCGCGGCGCGTCCTTTGCGAAGATCATGTTGTCGATGCGATAATCGCCGTGGACGATCGACGTGCGCGTCTGCGGCGGGATGGTGCGCGCGAGCCAGTCGATCAGCCGCTCGACCTCGGGCATATGCTCGGTCTCGCTCGCGCGATATTGCTTGGTCCAGCGCGCGACCTGGCGCTCGAAATAATTGCCGGGCTTGCCGTAATCGCCCAGCCCCGCCGCCGCGTAATCAATGGTGTGGAGTGCCGCGAGCGTGTCGCCCATCGCATGATAGATCGCCGTGCGTTCGGCCGGCGCGGCGTCGGGCAGCGTTCCATCCCACAGATTGCGCCCGTCGGCATAGCCCATCACATAGAACACCGCACCGATCACGCCTTCGTCGGTGCATAATCCGTAAGGCCGGGCGACCGGAAACCCGGTGGGGTGCAGCCCCGCGATCAGCCGGTATTCGCGATCGACCGCGTGCGCCGACGGCAGCAGCGGCCCGAACGGCTTGCGGCGGAGGACATAGGATCCGGAGGGGCTGTCGATCCGATAGGTCGGGTTCGATTGCCCGCCCGCGAACTTGGCGTAGGCGAGCGGCCCGCGAAAGCCCGCGACGTTCGCCTCCATCCAGGCGGAGAGCGCCGCCTCGTCGAGCCGGTCCTTCTCGGGCACGGCGATCGTAGCGATCTCGCCCGTCACCCGAACACCACCACCGTCCGCGTGGCGTCGCCCTTGCGCAGCTCGTCGAAGGCGTGGTTGATCTTCTCCAACGGCACCCGCTCAGCGATGATCGTGTCGAGGTCGAGCAGTCCGCGCATGTAGAAATCGACCAGCCGCGGTATCTCCACCGGAAACCGGTTCGCCCCCATCAGCGCGCCTTGCAAGCGCTTGCCCGAGAGCAGGTCGATCGCGGAAAGCCCCACCTTCTCGGAAAGCGGCATCATGCCGAGGATCGTCGCCGTCCCTCCCCGCCGCAGCACCTTCACCGCTGTATCCGCCGATTGCGGCCGCCCCACGGCCTCGATCGCGTGGTGCACGCCGCCGCGCGTGATCTCGACCACCTCGTCCGCCGCGATGTCGGACGAGGCATCGACCGAATGCGTCGCCCCCAATCTCTCGGCGAGCGCACGCTTCTCGGGCACCGGATCGACCGCGACGATCCGCCCCGCGCCCGCAATCTTCGCCGCGTTGACCGCCGCCAGCCCCACCCCGCCGCAGCCGACCACGCACACGCTCTCGCCCGGCGTCACGTCGGTCGCGTTGAACACGGCGCCCGCGCCCGTCGTCACCGCGCAGCCGATGATCGCGGCGCGGTCGAGCGGCATGTCGCGGTCGATCGCGACGCAGGCATGTTCGTGAACGAGCATCAGCTCGGCATAAGCCGACAGGTTGAGCATCTGATGCACCACCTCGCCGCCGATGCTGAGCCGCGGCGGCGCGTCCTTGGCCCGCCTGGTATCCGGCGCGATGCACAGCGACATCCGGCCCGTCACGCAGAACTCGCAATGCCCGCAATAGGCCGAAAGGCAGGTGACGACATGGTCGCCCGGCCTCACCGTCGCCACCTCGCTCCCCACCGCCTCGACCACGCCCGCCGCCTCATGGCCGGGAATCGTGGGCAGCGGATGCGGATAGGCGCCGTCGACGAAATGAAGGTCGGATCGGCATACGCCGACGGCGGCGGTGCGGATCAGCACCTCATGCGGCCCGGGCGCGGCAACCGTCACCTCCTCTATCGAAAGGGGCGTCTTGGGTTCGAACAGGACGGCTGCTTTCATCACCTACCTCGTCACTCCAGCATCACCCACCTCGTTACCCCAGCGAAAGCTGGGGTCGCTCAATTCCGGGCGCGCCAGGCGCCGCGAGACCCCGGCTTTCGCTGGGTGACGGCCTATTTCCGCACCCGCTCCTTCGCCTCCACCACCTCGGGCAGCCCGGCATATTTCCCGAATTCATGCCGCGCGATCGCGCGGTTGTGGACCTCGTCCGGGCCGTCCGCGAAGCGCAGCGTCCGCATCGCCGCCCATTGGTGCGCGAGCGGGAAATCGTCCGAGACGCCGCCCCCGCCATGTGCCTGGATCGCATCGTCGAGGATGCGCAGCGCCATGGTCGGCGCCGCCACCTTGATCATCGCGATCTCCAATTGCGCCGCCTTGTTCCCGGCCTTGTCCATCATGTCGGCGGCCTTGAGGCAGAGCAGCCGCGTGCTTTCGATGTCGATCCGCGCCTGCGCGATCCGCTGCTCCCAGATCGAATGGTCGGCGATCCGCTTGCCGAACGCCACGCGGGTCAGCAGCCGCGTCGCCATCGCCTCGATCGCAGTCTCCGCCACGCCGATCGTGCGCATGCAGTGATGGATGCGCCCCGGCCCGAGCCGCCCCTGCGCGATCTCGAACCCGCGCCCTTCGCCGAGCAGCATGTTCGCGGCCGGAATCCGCACATCCTCCAGCACGACCTCGCCATGGCCGTGCGGCGCATGGTCGTAGCCGTAGACCGAGAGCATCCGCTCGATCCGCACGCCGGGCGAATCCATGTCGAGGATCATCATCGATTGCTGGGCGTGCCGGCTCGCCTCGGGGTCGGTCTATGTGACGGGATAATCAGTCCTTAGATATTCAAGCTATTGAGGAAGGCTTTTTTCA
>CAZXFY010000083.1:0-7698 GCA_964639855.1 uncultured Stakelama sp.
CGAATGCAACACCAATGCTACCACCGATCCAGCAACAAACAGCGCTTGCGCGCGCACCTTTCCGCTCTCGTCGCGACGAAGCATGCCCACGATACGATAAACGGCGAACGCGATCGCCGCGATGAACAATAACGCGCCAGCAATGCCGGTTTCGAGTAAGTATTCGAGATAATCGTTATGCGCGCGATTGGCGTAGGTCGGCCGTACGAATTCCAGCCGCTCGGCAGCGTCGAACACCGGCCGGAACGTGCCCATTCCCGATCCCACGGGCCAATGCTGCCCGATCGCATACCAAGTGTCAGCCCAGATTTTGGGGCGCACGTCCTGAAGATCGTCAAACCGCGCGATCGTGCGTTCCACCCGCACATTGTCGTGCAGCACGACGCCCGCAACGACGAACAGCGACAGCGCGCCGACCGCGGCGATCGCAAGCCGCCGCCCGGAAAACCGGCCCCGCCGTATCACGAGCACGAGGCAGGTGACGAACGCGATCAGAATCATCCCGACGCCCGACCGCGACCCTGTCACGACCACCGCCAGCCAGATCACGGCGACGAGAAGGCCCACCGTCAGCCGCGCCTGACCGGACTGCATGACGCGCCCGCTCGACACCGCCCAGGCAGTGAGCGCCATTGACGACACGATCAGCAGATCGGCCTCAGCATTGCGATACGCCTGAAAGCCTGTTGCGAAGCCGTAATTCGTCGCCTCGTAGAAACGAAGCCAGTTGCCGTTACCGCTCGCGAGTTGGATCGCGCCCACGACCACCGACAACAGCGCCAGCGCCGCGAGCAGCCCCAGCAGCCTCGACCTCTCGCGCACCGTCAATCGGGTAACGAAATACAGCATCGCTATCGGCGGAATGAGCGACAGCAACGATGCGAACGTCCGCGTGGGCGAAATCGAAATCGGCATCCACGCATTTTCGGCACCCACGAGTGCCAGCGCCTGTCGCTCGCTCTCGCGCCCGGGAAGAATATGCCAGACAGACGGCGACAGCGGCACGAGCTGGACCAAGGGAATCGCAACGAACAGCGCCGCCAGAATGAGCAGTGGCCAATCGGTTTGAAGATGCGGATGGCCTCGATCACGCCTGGCGAGCCAAGCCCAGAGAACGATCGCGACCAGCGTCGCCAACTCGACGACGAACTCTGCCATCGGCGCCGGCGAGCCGCCGCCCCCGAACAGGATGGCGACGACGAGAAGAAATCCTGCAATCAGCCAACGGATGCTGGCAGGTTGGTGTCCGGTCTGCATTCGACAGCAATCTCTCGATGCGAAAGGACCGCTCTGATAGGAGCGATACCGCCCCTTCGTCCAGTCGAAGGAGGATGAAAGCGTAAACCGAAGGTCGACTGATCATGAGCTGCGCACTTGCCGAGCGAAGGATCGGCGGGCAGATATCGCGCACCCCTCCGGAGAACAGCGCCCTGCTCGTGATCTCGCCAGTGCGTATAATCCCCGCCGTCTTCGGCACACGGCCCGAGCGATCAAATTGCCCTCTCGGATCAGACTCGGAACGGTTCGCATCGACGGGCGCCGAGGATCAGGCGAACCGATGCTCGGCGCCGGTGCAAGCCGTTACCTTACGCACGCCGCCACGTTCGCGTGAATCGAAGGCACAAGAGCACGAGCGTCGGCAGGAACATCGTATTGTAGACGTCGTGAAGCGATGCGTGAATCGTGTTCTCACCATTTGCGGGCACGCTGAGATCGAGCAACTCATTGAGGAACTCGATCGCGAGGACGGTAAGCCAGGGGAGCAGATGATCCATCCGCCGGCGCCACAAAATCGCCGCGCACAGCATCACCATGATGCTGACGTGGACGTGCAGCGCATCGGGGCTAAGACCGAGCATTTGCGACAACCGAAATTTTTCCATGCCCCATGACTGGGCCACATCGCTCAACGACATTTACGCTCCCTGCAACATTCTTCATCGCACGGTTAGCGATGACCGTTCGCGGACCTGTGATGCGCGGTAATTCGGTTCATCTCTGGAAATAGCCGGCTCGACACCATACGAGATGTCTTCTTGATGGAGTAGACTGTCCGTCGGCACTATCGATCGGTGGCTTCGATCATTTCCCGGATAGTCGCCAGCACGCGCGCGGTCCAGTCGCGCCGGCAGACGAGCAGGTCCGGCAGCAGCGGATCTTCGCAATTGTAGACGAGCGGGCTGCCGTCGATGCGCGATGCGTGGAGCCCGGCCCCGAGCGCCACGGCAACGGGTGCGCAATTGTCCCATTCATATTGCCCGCCGGCGTGCATGTAGATGTCCGCGCGGCCTTCGACCACCGCCATCGTCTTGGCGCCGGCCGAGCCCATCGGCACCAGGTCGGCGCCGATCGCCTCGGCGACGCTGATCGCGATCTCCGGCGTGCGCGTGCGGCTCACCACCATGATCGGCCGCCGGCGCACCGATGTGGGCGCCGCCACCGCATCGCTGACGAATACTTCGCCGCGATCGGGCACCGCGACCGCTCCGAGCGCGGGCCGCCCGTCGATCGCGAGCCCGACATGCACCGCCCAATCCTCGCGCCGCTCGCCATATTCACGCGTGCCGTCGAGCGGGTCGATGATCCAGCAGCGCCGCACCGCACAGCGCGCACGATCATCCTTCGCTTCCTCCGAAAGCACGGCATCATCGGGCCGTTCCGTACCCAACCGCGCGAGGATCAGCGCATTCGCCTCGCGATCCCCCCGATCGCCGAGCGCCTTGCCGGACTCACGCCGCTCGTCGCGGATGCGCCGCAGCAAGTCGCCTGTTTCCGCGGCGATCTTCCCCGCGAGTTCGGCATCGGTCACAATACGGGATTCCAGACGCCGAGCACATGTTCGACGATCTGCTCGGCAGCGTCCTCGGCCGATATCGCGGTTGTGTCGATGCGGATGTCCGGCGTCTCGGGCGGCTCGTAAGGGCTATCGATCCCCGTAAAATTCTTGAGCTGCCCGGCGCGCGCCTTCCTGTAGAGGCCCTTGGCGTCGCGCGCCTCGGCAACCTCTAGCGGCGTGTCGATGAAGATCTCGACGAACTCGCCCTCGGGCACCATCGCCCGCACCAATTCGCGCTCGGCGCGGAAGGGCGAGATGAACGCCGTGAGCACGATCAGCCCCGCGTCCGTCATCAGCTTGGCGACCTCGCCCACGCGGCGGATGTTCTCGATCCGATCGGTGTCGGTGAACCCCAGATCCTTGTTGAGCCCGTGGCGGATGTTGTCGCCATCGAGCAGGAAGCTGTGCTTGCCCAGCGCATGCAGCCGCTTCTCGACGAGATTGGCGATCGTCGATTTGCCCGAGCCGGAAAGCCCGGTGAACCACAGCAGCCGCGGTTGCTGGCTCTTCTGCGCAGCGTGCGCCCCGCGGCTGATCTCGATCGCCTGCCAGTGGACATTCTGCGAGCGGCGAAGCGCGAAATTGATCATCCCCGCGCCGACCGTCGCATTGGTCACCTTGTCGATCAGGATGAACCCGCCGAGATCATGATTGTCGGCATAGGGCTCGAACACGATCCCGCGATCGGTGTAGACCTCAGCGACACCGATATCGTTGAGATCGAGTGTCTTCGCCGAAAGCTCGGCCATCGTGTTGACGTCAATCGTGTATTTGGGCGGCTGGATGGTCGCGCTGACGTTCTGCGTGCCGAGCTTGAGCCAATAGGCGCGACCCGGCTGTAGCGCATCCTCGGCCATCCAGACGAGCGTTGCCTCGAACTGATCGGCAATCTGGGGCGGCGCGTCGGCAGCCGCGATCACGTCGCCGCGCGAGCAATCGATCTCGTCGGTGAGCGCGATCGTCACCGATTGGCCCGCGCCTGCTTCGCCCAGGTCTCCATCCATCGTGACGATGCGCGACACGGTCGAGGTGCGCCCGGACGGCACCACTCGCACCGCATCGCCGGGCTTCACCGATCCGCCCGCGATCAGCCCGGAAAAACCGCGAAAGTCGAGATTGGGCCGGTTGACCCATTGAACGGGCATCCGGAACGGCCTGGTGCGATCGGTGGCGACGTTCACTTCGACGCGCTCGAGATGGTCGATCAGCGTCGGCCCCGCATACCAGGGCATCGCGTCGGAAGTCTGCGCGATATTGTCGCCGCGCAACCCCGAGAGCGGAATTGCGACGAAATTCTCGATCCCTATGCTGCCCGCGAAGGCGCGATAATCGGCGACGATCGCGTCGAACGCGCCCTGGTCGTAATCGACGAGATCCATCTTGTTGACCGCGAGCACGATATGGCGGATGCCGAGCAGGTGCGCGAGGAAGCTGTGACGCCGCGTCTGCGTGAGCACGCCCTTGCGCGCATCGATCAGGATCACGGCAAGGTCGGCGGTCGAAGCGCCCGTCACCATATTGCGCGTATATTGCTCATGGCCGGGTGTGTCGGCGACGATGAACTTGCGTTTTTCCGTGGCGAAAAAGCGATAGGCGACGTCGATCGTGATCCCCTGCTCGCGCTCGGCGGCGAGGCCGTCGACGAGCAATGCGAAATCGATCTCCTGCCCTTGCGTGCCGACGCGCTTCGAATCGCTCTCCAACGCGGCGAGCTGATCCTCGAAGATCATTTTCGAATCGTAGAGCAGCCGTCCGATCAGCGTCGATTTGCCGTCATCGACTGAGCCGCAAGTGAGGAATCGCAGCATCGATTTCGTCTGATGCAGCGCCAGATAGGCATCGATATCCTCGGCGATGAGAGAATCGACCTGGTAGGCGGGTTCGTGAACCGTCATTCGTTAACCTCGTCATGCCGACGCATGCCGGCATCTCGTGCAATCGGGGCAGCACCTGCGTCGATCGGCCCTCGCATTCGCGAGGGTTGACGCTTCGTCACGCGATGCGTGACGTGGCGCGTCAAAAATATCCCTCCTGCTTCTTCTTCTCCATCGATGCCGCCGCATCGTGATCGATCGCCCTGCCCTGCCGTTCGCTCGTGGTGGTGAGCAGCATTTCCTGTATCACCTCGGACAAGGTCGCCGCCTCGCTCTCGACCGCGCCGGTCAGTGGATAGCAGCCGAGCGTGCGGAACCGGATCGAGCGCGTCACCGGCTCTTCGCCCGGCGCGAGCCGGAAGCGCTCGTCATCGACCATCAGGATCAGCCCATCGCGTTTCACCGTCGGGCGCGGCGCAGCGAAATAGAGCGGCACGATCTCGATCCGCTCGAGCTGGATATATTGCCAGATATCGAGTTCGGTCCAGTTGGAGAGCGGGAAGACGCGGATGCTCTCGCCCTTGTTTTTGCGCGTATTATAGAGCCGCCAAAGCTCGGGCCGCTGGTTCTTGGGATCCCAGCGATGGCTCGCCGAGCGGAACGAGAAGATGCGCTCCTTGGCGCGGCTCTTCTCCTCGTCGCGGCGCGCCCCGCCGAACGCCGCGTCGAAGCCGTGCAGGGTCAGCGCCTGCTTCAATCCCTCGGTCTTCCACATGTCGGTGTGGCGGCTGCCGTGATCGAACGGGTTGATCCCCTGCGCCTTGGCCTCGGGGTTCTGATGGACGATCAGCTCCATTCCCGCGTCGCGCGCGGCCCGATCGCGCAGCTCGTACATCGCCTTGAACTTCCACGTCGTATCGACGTGGAGCAGCGGAAAAGGCGGCGGCGACGGATAGAAGGCCTTGCGCGCAAGGTGCAGCATCACCGCCGAATCCTTGCCCACCGAATAGAGCATCACCGGCCGCTGCGCCTCGGCCACGACCTCGCGCATGATGTGAATGCTCTCGGCCTCGAGCCGCTCGAGATGCGTAAGGGGTGCCGTCATGCGCGTAATCTTTCCGCCGCCGTCGATTCCGAGCGGCGCACGGATGGGCCGCTTCGTCGAATTCCGCACCGTCGCCTCTTTCCCGATCGTTCTTCCTTGTAAAGATGCGGTATTCCGGCGGCGAACGCCACCAGCCAATGCTTGGCTATTGCAATGCAAAAAGAGGTTGCGCGCGGAAATGAATGATGGCTAAGCTTTTCGTCAAGGGCGGGTCGCATAACGTTTGCACAGGATGAGGGCATGAACCTCGAACTGGGCCGCTCTATTTCGGCGTCCACCATATCCGATTCGTCGCGCCCCCACACGCGCCCTCAGCCGAAGGTGCTGCGGGTGCGGCTGTTTGCCTATCTGCTGCTGATCGATCTCGCCTGCATTTTGTTGGCCTATGGCGCCGCACCATTGGCGCATGGCGCCGCATATTCGAGCAGTCGTCTCGAGGTGATGATGGCCGCGCTGTTGCCGGTCTATATCTTCACCGCGGCGAATGCGGGCGCTTATTCCGCGGAGCTCATCCGTCATCGCTTCCGATCGGCCGCGCTCGGCGCCCAGGCGCTGGCCCTGTCGGTCGCCTTCCTGCTGCTCATCGCGTTCGCGTTGAAGGCAAGCGCCACCTTCTCGCGTCTCACCTTTTCGATCGGAGCGGTGTTGAGCCTGATCCTGCTCACGACGGCACGTTACTGGTTCATGA
This sequence comes from uncultured Stakelama sp., assembly GCA_964639855.1. Lineage (GTDB taxonomy): Bacteria > Pseudomonadota > Alphaproteobacteria > Sphingomonadales > Sphingomonadaceae > Sphingomonas. Next base: position 6,444 of record CAZXFY010000083.1, read on the forward strand.
AGCACGCGACCCGGCTGATCGGGGGGAGTCCGTTCAGCGTTGTCCTGCTTGTCGACGGCGATCAACCGCTGCCTCGTGGCGATTTCACGTCACGCCTTTCGATCGGTGATTATTTCGATCCGGACGGCCACGATCCCGGCATGTACGATCAACTCGCCAAGGTGCTCGATGGGGCCGATCGCGTCGTCGTCGCCTGCGATCCCGCGCGGCGGCTGAGCTGGGCCAATGCGTTGCGCGGCGCGAACATCCAGGGCGAAATCGTCGCTCCCGAACTCGACGCGTTGATGCCGTTGGGGGTCGGCCGCCAGGGCGACAGGGCGACGGTGATCGTCTCGACTGGGCCGCTCGGGCTGATCGATCGGGCGATCAAGCGCGGGTTCGACCTCGGCCTTGCGCTCTGCGCGCTCATTTTTCTCTCGCCGGTGCTCCTGATCGTCGCGATCGCGATCAGCCTGGACAGTCCGGGCCCGGTCTTCTTCAGGCAGGTGCGGATCGGCCGCGGCAATCAGATGTTCCGCATGCTCAAGTTCCGAAGCATGCGCGTGGATGGCTGCGACGGCGAAGGCCACCGCTCGACTGCCCGCAACGACGACCGCATCACGCGCGTCGGCGCGTTGATCCGCAAGACGAGCATCGACGAGCTGCCGCAGCTCTTCAATGTGGTGAAAGGCGACATGAGCATCGTCGGGCCGCGCCCGCATGCGATCGGCTCACGCGCGGCGGACAAATTGTTCTGGGAGATCGACAGCCGCTATTGGTGCCGCCACGCCGCCAAGCCCGGCCTGACCGGCCTTGCACAAGTGCGCGGCTATCGCGGCGCCACGCACCACGAAGACGATCTCGTCAATCGCCTCCATTCGGATCTCGAATATCTCGATCAGTGGTCTATCTGGCGAGACATCAAGATCATCCTCCAGACCTCCCGCGTGATTCTCCACCGCAACGCCTATTAGGCCGTATATCTGTAGTTTGCGGTAGCTTGGCAGTGGTTCCTTGAGGGTTTCAAGATCTGTCCGCACTCGCCGATCCAAGGGCCGGCGGCGCCCATACGGATCTCACGAGGTCGAGCGTTGCCTTGTCTCGGAGCGGGCTCGGCAGCCCATTCGTTTTACCTTCGCTGATCGCCCAACGCTGCGCTCGCGGGCGTCGCCATCGGGTCAGCTCGAACGCGCCACCGCCGGCAGATTCTGTTTATCTTATCTGACGTGACCCCCTGATTTTCCTCCAAGTTGGATTAGAGTCCGGCCCTGACAGA
>CAZXFY010000084.1:0-7637 GCA_964639855.1 uncultured Stakelama sp.
ACTGCCTCGCGCCCGTCGCCAAGGTGCTCAACGACGCGATCGGCATCGAGCGCGGGCTGATGACGACCGTTCACGCATATACCAACGACCAGAAGATCCTCGACCAGATCCACAAGGATCTGCGCCGGGCGCGCGCCGCGGCGATGTCGATGATCCCGACCACGACCGGCGCCGCACGCGCGGTCGCGCTGGTCCTGCCCGAACTCAAAGGCAAGCTGGACGGCGCCGCGATCCGTGTGCCCGTGCCCGACGGCAGCATCATCGACCTCACCTTCACGCCCAGCCGCGAGGTGACGCGCGAGGAGGTGAACGACATCCTGAAGAAAGCGGCCGAGAGCGGGCCGCTGTCGCGCGTGCTCGATTATAGCGATGAGCCGCTGGTCTCGATCGATCTCGTCCACACGCCGGCCTCCTCGACGGTGGACAGCCTCGAAACCGCGGTGATCGACGGCAAGCTGGTACGCGTCGTCTCATGGTACGACAACGAATGGGGCTTCTCGAACCGTATGGTCGATACCGCCGGCGCGATGGCGGCGCTGATCCGATAGGCCGTCATCCCGGCGAACGCCGGGGTCTCGTTGCAAAGGGGAGACCCCAGCTTTCGCTGGGGTGACGAGCTTGTCGAACGTCGCGAGAAGGGATCGAACAATGGCGACCAAGAGCTTCAAAACGCTCGACGATATCGGCGACGTCACCGGCAAGCGCGTGCTGGTGCGTGAGGATTTGAACGTGCCGATGGCCGATGGCGAGGTGACCGACGACACGCGGTTGCGCGCGACGATCCCCACCGTCACCGAGCTCGCCGACAAGGGCGCGATCGTCTTGGTGCTCGCGCATTTCGGGCGGCCCAAGGGGCAGCGCAATCCCGATATGTCGCTCGCGCTCGTCACACGGCCCTATGCGCAGGTGCTCGGGCGGCCGGTGCGCTTCATCGACTGGGACGGCGCCGAGGAGGCGGTCGCGAGCCTCGAGCCGGGCGACATCGCCGTGTTGGAGAATACGCGCTTCTTTGCAGGTGAGGAGAAGAACGACCCGCAAGTCGTTGATCGCTTTGCCACGCTCGGCGATCTCTACGTCAACGATGCCTTCTCCGCTGCGCACCGTGCGCACGCGTCGACCGAGGGGCTGGCGCACAAACTGCCGGCTTTTGCCGGGCGCGCGATGGAGGCCGAGCTCGACGCACTCGAAAAGGCGCTGGGCAACCCGGAGCATCCGGTGGCGGCGGTGGTCGGCGGCGCCAAGGTCTCGACCAAGCTCGATGTGCTGAAGCATCTCGTCGGCAGGGTCGATCACCTCATCATCGGCGGCGGCATGGCGAACACCTTCCTCGCCGCGCGCGGGGTGAATGTCGGCAAGAGCCTGTGCGAGCATGACCTCACCGGCACCGCCGAGGCGATCCTCGATGCGGCCGACACTTCCGGCTGCACCGTCCACCTGCCTTATGACGTGGTGGTCGCGAAGGAGTTCAAGCCCGATCCGCCGACGCGCACCGTCAATGTCCATGAGGTCGCGGCCGACGAGATGATCCTCGACATCGGCCCCGCCGCCACCGAGGCGCTCGCCGACGTGCTCAAGACCTGCCGCACCCTCGTCTGGAACGGCCCCCTCGGCGCGTTCGAGACGCCGCCCTTCGACACCGCCACCGTGGCGCTCGCCCGCACCGCGGCGGCGCTCACCAAGGAAGGCCAGCTCGTCTCGGTCGCGGGCGGCGGCGATACGGTCGCGGCGCTCAACCAGGCGGGCGTGGCGGACGATTTCAGCTTCGTCTCCACCGCCGGCGGCGCTTTCCTCGAATGGATGGAAGGCAAGGAACTGCCGGGCGTCGCCGCGCTGATGCGTTGACGTTGAAGCCGCACCCTCCGACGACTATGTTAAACATGTTGAACGGAGGCGGTGATGCTTGGAATCAGGCTCAGCGAGGAAGCCGAAGAGCGGCTGGCACGCCACGCGCGCGAGCTTGGACGGCCCAAGAGCGTGGTCGCGCGTGACTGGATCATGGAACGTCTCGAACGCGAGGGCGTGGATCGGCTGATCCGCAACGCGGCGGCGCTGCACGGGGCAGAGCGCGAGAGGGTGGTGGATCTGGCGGCTGCGGACGCCATGCGGGCTTGGCTTCGCTGGGTCGATGCCGAGGATGGCGGCTATGATTGGGGGCCGAATGGCCCTCCCGCCGATCAATGAGGCGTGGTGACGTGGTGCTCGTCAGAGAGCCCGGAACGCCGGCCGGCAAATCGCGTCCTTGCATCGTCATCCAACGCGATAGCGCACTCGACGTTGCCACAAAGGTGACGGTCTGTCCGCTGACGTCGCACGTGAGAGGTCCGTCCGGTCAACGGCCGTTCGTGGCACCGGGGCCGGAGAACGGCCTGCGCAAGCCGAGCGAAGTCCAGGTGGACTGGATTTTCACGCACCCCGTGGAGTTCATCGGCGGAGTCATCGGGCGGCTGGATCAGCCGACGATGAACCAGGTCGATATCGCGCTCCGCCGATGGCTCGACCTGTGATCACCATCCAGGCCATCGACCATGTCGTCTTCCGCGTCGTCGATCTCGACGCGATGGTGCGCTTCTATACCGACGTGCTCGGCGCACGGCTCGAGAAGCGTCAGGAAGCGGTCGGCCTCTATCAACTCCGCGTCGGCACCGCGCTGATCGATCTCGTTCCCGTTGACGGCAAGCTGGGCCGCATGGGCGGGGCCGCTCCGGGACAAGAAGGCCGCAACGTCGATCACGTCTGCTTCCGCGTGCTGCCCTGGGATGGCGAGGCGATCCTCGCCGAGCTGGCAAGCCACGGAATCGAGGCCGAGATCGTCTCGCGCTACGGCGCCGAAGGTGACGGGCCGTCCATCTATCTCAACGATCCGGAAGGCAATAATCTGGAGCTGAAGGGCCCGCCCTGGGCGCCGGTGCCGCGCTGATTCGCCGCGGCGCGGCCAATTCCTTCATCGCTGCCGGTCCCGCGTTGCCGGAACCATCCGCCCCCGGTAACAGGGCCAAATAATCGCAACGGGAAGGGAAGGCCCATGATGACCACGCCGGCAGTGAAGGCGATCCTCGACAGGTACGAATCGGACAATCCGGGAACCAAGGCGAATCTTGCGCGCATCCTGATGCACGGAAGGCTCGGCGGCACCGGAAAGCTCATCATCCTGCCGGTGGACCAGGGCTTCGAGCATGGCCCGGCGCGAAGCTTCTCGATCAACCCGGACGCCTACGACCCGCATTATCATTACCGGCTTGCGATCGATGCCGGCCTTTCGGCCTATGCCGCGCCGCTGGGAATGATCGAGGCGGGGGCGGACACCTTCGCGGGCCAGATTCCGACGATCCTCAAGGTCAATTCTGCGAATAGCTGGGCGGCTGCCAAGGACCAGGCGGTGACGGCAGGCGTGGACGACGCGCTGCGGCTCGGCTGTGCGGCGATCGGCTTCACCGTTTATCCCGCATCGGAGCATTTCTTCGAGCTGGCCGAGGAAATCCGGGAGCTTTCGGCAGAGGCCAAATCGGTCGGGCTGGCGACGGTGATCTGGTCCTACCCGCGCGGCGGCGATCTCACCAAGGAAGGCGAGCTCGCGCTCGATGTCGGCGCCTATGCGGCACACATGGCGGCATTGCTCGGCGCGCACATCATCAAGGTGAAGCTGCCGAGCAACCATATCGAGCAGAAGGACGCCAAGAAGGCGTACGAGGGCACCGACTGGTCGAAGCAGTCGGATCGCGTGCGCCATGTCGTGCAGTCGTGCTTCAACGGCCGGCGGGTCGTGGTGTTCTCGGGCGGCGCGGCGAAGGGTGCGGACGCGGTCTATCAGGACGCACGCGACATCCGCGACGGCGGCGGCAACGGCTCGATCATCGGCCGCAACACCTTCCAGCGCCCGCGCGACGAGGCGCTGGCGATGCTCGACCGGCTGGTGCGCATCTACAAGAGCGAGGAGTGATCGCGCTCGGGCGTCGGCCGCTGATCGGGGGCGGGCTCGCGCTCGCGCTCCTGGGCGGCCGCGCCCTGGCGATGGCGGGAGAGACGGCGATGTTCGGCATGATCGGCAAAATGAAGGCCAGCCCCGGCAAGCGCGCGGCGCTGATCGACGTGCTCGCCTCCGGCACGACCACGATGCCCGGCTGTCTTTCCTACGTCGTCGCCGAGGATGCGGATGACCCGGATGCCCTCTGGATCACCGAGATCTGGGACAGCGAGGCAAGCCATGCCGCCTCGCTTGCGCTGCCCGAGGTGAAGGAGGCCATCGCGAAGGGGCGGCCGCTGATCGCCGGCTTCGAGATGAGCGTGAAAACGCGGCCCGTGGCGGGCGTCGAGACATGAGTGGTCGGCGCTGGGCCGAGGTCGATCGCTACATCGAGAACAAGCTGCTCGGCGACGATCCGGTATTGAAGGCCGCGCTGGCGGACAATGAGGCGGGCGGGCTGCCGGCGATCGACGTGTCGGCGGTGCAAGGCCGGTTCCTTCACTTGCTGGCGCTTGCCGGGCGCGCGACTCGCATCCTCGAAGTCGGCACGCTGGGCGGCTATTCGACGATCGAGCTGGCGCGCGGCCTCGTGGAGGGCGGCCGCGTGGTGACGCTCGAGCTTGATCCGCACCATGCGGAGGTCGCTCGGGCGAACATCGCGCGTGCGGGGCTCGCCGAGCGGGTCGATATCCGCGTCGGCCGCGCCGCGGACACGCTCGCGGCGATGATCTCGGCGGGCGAGGGGCCGTTCGACCTGATCTTCATCGAAGCCGACAAGCCGGGCAATGCCACCTATTTCGCGCACGCGCTCGATCTCGCCCGGCCGGGCACGGTCATCATCGTCGACAATGTCGTGCGCGAGGGCGGCGTGCTCGACGGTGAGAACGACGATCCCGCGATCCGGGGCACACGCGCGCTGTTCGACATGCTCGCCGCCGAGCCGCGGGTGTCGGCGACCGCGCTCCAGACCGTGGGGGCGAAGAAGTGGGACGGATTCGTGATGGCGGTGGTGCGCTAACCTGTCGCCTGCCATATGCCCGGCATAGTATTGGAACCATTGCTTGACGGCGCGCTTCTCGGGATAGAAGGCCCCGCGCCAGTGGCGATAAATCCAGCCCGAGCAGCCGATCCGGATCGATGCGGGGGCGGGCGAAGCGGAGTTTGGCATGACGGCCTCCGAGAACGACAATCTCGATGACAACGCCTTGGAGGGCTTCGCGGATCGCTTCGAGCGCGACGATGCGCGAGGGCCGTGCCAGCTCTACCTGATTTCGCCGACCGAGATGGCCGGCGATTTCCCCGAGCGGCTGGAGTGCGCGCTGGACGCGGGGCCGGTCGCGGCGTTTCAGTTTCGCGTCAAGGACGTGGATCAGCATCGGGCGGCGCGGCTCGCGGGGCCGCTCCAGAAAATCTGCGCAGCGCATGACGTGGCGTTCATCGTCAACGACAGCATCAGCCTGTGCAAGCGGCTGGGCGCCGACGGTGTGCATCTGGGGCAGCAGGACGGCGATCCGCGCGAGGCGCGCGCGGTGCTCGGCCCTTCCGCGCAGATCGGGGTAACGTGCCACGACAGCCGCCATCTCGCGATGGAGGCGGGCGAGGCGGGCGCCGATTACGTTGCGTTCGGGAGCTTCTATCCGACCACGACCAAGCAGGTGCGCCACCGCGCCGAGCCGGTGATCCTTTCATGGTGGGCGACGCTGTTCGAGCTGCCGTGCGTCGCGATCGGCGGCATCACGCCCGACAATGCACGGCCGCTGGTCGAGGCGGGGGCGGATTTCCTCGCGGTCTCGGGTGCGGTGTGGAATGGCGACGAGGCGGCGGCGGTGCGGGCGTTCGCCGCGTTGCTCCGCTAACGCACGGAAACAATGGCCGATTCGTCGGTTTATGCCTGACGCGTATCCGTCAGGAGTATCCATGTTCAAATCCGTGTTCGCCGCCGGCCTCGCGCTTTCCTCCCTGGCCCTGGCGAGTGCGGCGCCCGTGCCCGCGCTCGCGACGACGCCGCAAATCGATCTCGGCATCCTCAAGGCGCAGGTGATCCTCGATCATCTCGGCTTCGGGCCGGGTGTGCTCGACGGACGAATGGGGCGATCGACGGTTGCCGCGATCGAAGGCTTTCAGGAAAGCCGGGGGCTGAAGCAGACAGGAGCACTCGATCAGGCCACCGTTCATGCGCTGTCGCGCTACAACGGGGTTCAGCCGACGCGCACGCTTCGGCTGACGGCGAAGGCGCTTTCGGGGCCGTATATCTACCCGTTTCCCGCCGATCCCGAGCAGCAGGCGAAGCTGCCGGGGCTCTATTATCGCTCGCCGATGGAAAAGCTCGCGGAGATGTTCCACACCACGCCTGAAGTATTGCTGGCGCTCAATAGCCCGGACACGCGGCTCGCGCCCGGCGCGCCGGTGGTGTTCCCCAATGCGCTGCCCACCTCGCGCGCCTATGATCCGTCGCTGCCCGATGATTGGCGCGCGACGCTGGACATGCTCAACGTCGATGCGAACCAGCCCAAAGGCGCCAAAATCGTCGTCGACAAATCGGAGTCGGTACTGCGCGTGCTCGACAAGGACGGCAAGCTCGTTGCGCAGTTCATGGCGACGATGGGGAGCACGCACGATCCGTTGCCGATCGGGCATTGGAAGATCAACGGCGCGGACACCAACCCCAAGTTCCATTACAATCCCGACCTGTTCTGGGATGCCGATGCGGACGACGAGAAAGCGACGCTGCCGCCGGGGCCGAACGGACCGGTCGGCGTGGTGTGGCTCGATCTCTCCAAGCCGCATTACGGCATCCACGGCACCAGCGAGCCGACCACGATCGGCCGCACCCAGAGCCACGGCTGCATCCGCCTGACCAACTGGGATGCGGCGCGGCTGGCGCTGATGGTCAAGCCGGGAACGCCTGCTATCTTCCAGCCCTGAGCATCGGGCGGGGAAGGCATGAACAAGCTGGGCTGGGGAATCCTGATCGCGATCGTTATCGTCGTTGGCGGGTTTCTGTCGATCACGCGGTTCGGCGGGGAGTCGGAGCCGGCGGCGCAGCCCGAGCCTGTGGCGACGCACGCCGGGGAAATGCCGGCCGAGCCTGTGCCTGCCGGATTGCTCGGCGTACCGGTTAAGGGCGTCCAGCGATCGGCGATCGTCGACAATTGGGGCGACCCGCGTGAGGGCGGATCGCGAGTCCATCACGGGATCGACATCATGGCGCCGCAGGGGACGCTGGTGGTCGCGGCGGCGCCGGGGACGGTCGAGAAACTGTTCGAGAGCGATGCGGGCGGGACGACGCTCTATGTCCGCTCGCCCGACAAGCGCCTGCAATATTATTATGCGCACCTGTCGGGCTACGCGCCGGGGATGCATGAGGGGCTCACTGTCGAGCGCGGCGATCCGCTCGGCTATATCGGCGACACCGGCAATGCGGGGGCGGGCAATTATCACCTGCATTTCGGCGTGTCGCGGATGCGGCCCGACGACGGATGGTGGCAGGGGCAGCCGATCAACCCCTATCCCCTGCTTGCCGCACGCGCGGCGGGACGGTAAGGGGCCGCACTCGGCGCGTCTCGCGCGCCTTCGCTCTTTCCAGCAGGTAGGCCCATGAAGATCAGCGGCGTGGACATCCGTCCCGGCAACATCATCGAATATGAAGGCGGCATCTGGCGCGCGGTGAAGATCC
>CAZXFY010000085.1:0-6715 GCA_964639855.1 uncultured Stakelama sp.
TCGCGGAAGGTGATGCTCATCGCCTCCTCGACCACGCAGGGCGTGTTCACATGTCCGCTGATCTGGAAGAGCTTGGTGCCCGCATTCTTCTCGCGCCCGAACGAGGCGAACCACTCGGCGCCGCGGCGCAGGATCGTCGGCACCACCGCGATCGATTCGACGTTATTCACCGTGGTCGGGCAGCCGTAGAGCCCCGCACCGGCCGGAAACGGAGGTTTCAGCCGCGGCTGGCCCTTCTTGCCCTCCAGGCTTTCGAGCATCGCGGTCTCTTCGCCGCAGATATAGGCGCCCGCGCCGCGATGGACGAACACGTCGAAATCATAACCCGAGCCGCAGGCGTTCTTGCCGAGGAAGCCCTTGTCATACGCTTCGGCGACCGCGGCGAAGAGATGTTCCGCCTCGCGGATGAACTCGCCGCGGATGTAGATGTACGCGGCGCGCGCGCGCATCGCATAGCCGGCGATCAGCGCGCCCTCGATCAGCTTGTGCGGATCGTGGCGGATGATCTCGCGGTCCTTGCATGAACCGGGCTCCGATTCGTCGGCATTGACGACGAGGAAGCTGGGCCGGTCGGGCCGCGGCTCCTTGGGCATGAAGCTCCACTTCATGCCGGTCGGGAAGCCCGCGCCCCCGCGCCCGCGCAGGCCGGACGCCTTGATCGCGTCGATGATCGCGTCCTGGCCTATGGCCATCAGGCCCTTGGTATCGTCCCAATCGCCGCGCGCCATCGCAGCATCGATGTGCCACGACTGGAAGCCGTAGACGTTGGTGAAGATGCGGTCCTTGTCGGCGAGCATCCTAGCGCCCCTTCCCGATCAGCTTTTCCGCGCCGAAATAGGCGATCAGCGCCAGTCCGACGCCGATCGCGACCACGAGAAGCCCGAACGCGATCTTGAGGATCGCGACGAGCACGATGATGCCGATCACGGCGACGGCGAGCGCGATGAGCAGGTTCATGCCCATTCGACCCGGTAATCGTGATTCTCGTCCACCATTTGCTTGAGCGTGGTCGGCCCGCCTTCGGGGCAACTCGTCTGCCGGTCGATCTGCGGCCCGGGCTTCGGCGTCTCGCCCTGCGCCAGCGACTCGAGGATAGCGGTCATCCTGTCGTAGTCGAGGTCTTCGTAATTATCGTCGTTGATCTGCACCATCGGCGCGTTGGTGCAGGCCCCCAGGCACTCGACCTCGGAGAGGGTGAACAGCCCGTCGGGCGTGGTCTTGCCCTTGGAAAGCCCGTGATTGCGGCACGCAGCGAGCACGTCGTCGGAGCCGCGCAGCATGCACGGCGTCGTCCCGCACACCTGAACGTGATAGCGGCCGACGGGCACGAGGTTGAACATCGTGTAGAAGGTCGCGACCTCGAACACGCGCATATAGGCGACGCCGATCTCGCGCGCGACGAACTCGATCACCGGCACGGGGAGCCAGCCTTGCGTCTTGGTCTCGGCGCCGACCTGGCGCTGCGCGAGATCGAGCAGCGGCAGCGACGCCGATTGCGCGCGGCCGTCGGGATAGCGAGCGATGATTTCCTTCGCCTTGGCCGCATTCTCCTCGGTCCACGCAAACGCACCCCAGCGCGCGCGGACCTCGTCTTCAGGCGGGAGATGAGGGGATTCAGCCATTCCGGCTCCACATCGAAAAATTGCTTCCGAAAATCGTGAGCAAAAGCAGTTCCAAAATCGAGATTAATGCAACGCCGCCGACAATCACGAGCATCCATGTCGGGAGGCCAGCGCTCCGCGCGAAAAACAGGCCAATCGCACAGATCGCACCAGATGCTGCCAACACAGAAATCTGCGACATTTTCGTCACCGGTCACACTCCCCGAACACGATATCCATCGCCCCGAGGATCGCGGTCGTGTCGGCGAGCATGTGGCCCTTCGACATGAAGTCCATCGCCTGCAAATGGCTGAACGCGGTGGGCCTGAGCTTGCAGCGATACGGCTTGTTGGTGCCGTCGGCGACCAGATAGACGCCGAACTCGCCCTTGGGGCTCTCGGTCGCGACGTACACCTCACCCGCGGGCACATGATAGCCTTCGGTGAAGAGCTTGAAGTGATGGATCAGCGCTTCCATCGAGTGCTTCATCTCGCCGCGCTTGGGCGGCGCGACCTTGCGATCGAGCGTCATCACCGGCCCTTCGGGCATCTCCGCCAGGCACTGCTTGATGATCCGCGCCGACTGGCGGACCTCCTCGACGCGCACCATGAAGCGGTCGTAGCAATCGCCGCGCGTGCCCACCGGAATGTCGAACTCCATCCGGTCATATACGTCATAAGGCTGCGACTTGCGTAGATCCCACGGAACGCCTGCCGCGCGGATCATCGGGCCGGAAAAGCCCCAGGCAATCGCGTCGTCGCGGCTCACCGTCGCGATGTCGACGTTGCGCTGCTTGAAGATGCGGTTGTCGGCAACGAGGCTGATCGCATCCTCGAACAGCTTGGGCAGCCGCGTATCGACCCAATCGCCGATATCGGCCAGCAGCTTGAGCGGCGCATCCTGATGCACCCCGCCCACGCGGAAATAGTTGGAGTGCATCCGCGCGCCCGACACGCGCTCGAAGAAGTTCATGCAGTCTTCGCGGACCTCGAACAGCCACAGGTTCGGCGTCATCGCGCCGACATCCATCACATGGCTGCCGAGATTGAGCATGTGGTTCGAGATGCGCGTCAGCTCGGCGAACAGCACCCGCAGATATTGCGCGCGCAGCGGCACTTCGAGATCGAGCAGCTTCTCGACCGCGAGCACGAAGCTGTGTTCCATGCAGAGCGGCGAACAATAATCGAGCCGATCGAGATACGGCAGTGCCTGCGCATAGGTCTTGTATTCGATCAGCTTCTCGGTGCCGCGATGGAGCAGCCCGACATGCGGGTCGATCCGATCGATGATCTCGCCGTCCAGCTCCATCACCAGCCGCAGCACGCCGTGCGCCGCGGGGTGCTGCGGGCCGAAATTGATCGTGTAGTTCTGGATCGTGACGTCGCCCGTCGTGGGATCGGCGGCGTCTTCCCGGTCGAGAAGTTCCTGGACGTAATCGCTCATTGGTTCTGCCCCTTGCCGGGGGTCGGCACCACGTCGGGGTCCTTGGGCTTGTCCTTCGCCTTGGCGTCGGGGTCGGCCTTGCCCACGCCCGTCTGCGCCGGGCTTTCGGTGGTCTTGCTCGTATCGGCCTGCGGCTCGGCCTTTTTCGAGGCCGCCGCATCCGCCTTCTGGAGCTGATCGGCCGTCACCGGCGAGGGCGCCCCCTTCGCCTCCGGCAACGCGCCCTTCTCGTCGCCGGGAAGGATATATTCGGCGCCTTCCCAAGGGCTCATGAAATCGAAGGTGCGGAAATCCTGCGCCAGCTTGACCGGCTCATAGACGACGCGCTTGGCGTCCTCCGAATAGCGCAGCTCGACATAGCCCGTCAGCGGGAAATCCTTGCGCTGCGGATGGCCGCGGAAACCGTAATCGGTGAGGATGCGGCGCAGGTCCCGGTTGCCCTCGAACAGCACGCCGTACATGTCGTACACCTCGCGCTCGAGCCACCCCGCGACCGGCCAGATTCCCGTCACCGAGGGCACCGGCTTCACCTCGTCGGTGGTGACGCGTACCCGAATGCGGCGGTTCTTCGTCAGCGACAGCAGGTGATAGCAGACGTCGAACCGCTCCTCGCGGTCGGGATAATCGACGCCGGCAATCTCCATGAGCTGCTGATATTCGAGGCCCGGCGTGTCGCGTAAGCCGAGCATCGCCTCGACGAGCCGCTCACGATCGACCGTGAGCGTGATCTCGCCCACCGCGTCGAGCGTCTCGACGATCAGATCGCCAAGTACGGCCTTTGCCGCATCGATCACGCCGTCATCGGACAGCATCCGGGGAGCAGGTGCGCGCATCGCCTTGTTACCGTTCGAGCGTGCCCGAGCGGCGAATCTTCCGCTGGAGCTGCATGATTCCGTAGAGAAGCGCCTCGGCGGTCGGCGGGCAGCCGGGGACGTAGATGTCCACCGGCACGATCCGGTCGCAGCCGCGCACCACCGAATAGCTGTAGTGATAATAGCCGCCGCCATTGGCGCACGACCCCATCGAGATCACGTATTTGGGGTCGGACATCTGATCGTACACGCGCCGAAGCGCCGGGGCCATCTTGTTGCAGAGCGTGCCGGCGACGATCATCACATCGGACTGACGCGGAGACGCGCGCGGCGCGGCGCCGAAGCGTTCGAGGTCGTAGCGCGGCATGTTGACGTGGATCATCTCGACCGCGCAGCAGGCGAGGCCGAACGTCATCCACCAGAGCGAGCCCGTGCGTGCCCACTGGAACAATTCCTCGGTCGAGGTGACGAGGAAGCCCTTGTCGGTCAGCTCGCCGTTCAGGTCGTTGAAGAACGCCTGATCGGGCGGGACGATCGACGAGCCGGCGTCACGATCCAGCTCGACGGGGCCGGATTGCGGTCTCACTCCCAATCGAGCGCTCCCTTCTTCCATGCGTAGATGAGGCCGAGCACCAGCTCGCCGATGAAGATCATCATCGAAACCCATGCGGTCCAGCCGAGATCGAACACCGAGACCGCCCAGGGATAGAGGAACGCGGCTTCCAGATCGAAGATGATGAAGAGAATCGCGACCAGATAGAAGCGCACGTCGAACTGGCTGCGCGGATCCTCGAAGGCAGGGAAGCCGCACTCATATTCGGTGAGCTTTTCCGGATACGGGTTATGCGCGCCGGTGAGCCGCCCGACGATCATCGGCAGGAACACGAACGCGCTCGACAGCACGATCGCGATACCGAGGAAAAGCAGGATCGGCAGATATTGCGACAGGTCGACCAAGGGCTTTCTCGTGGGGCTGCGAACGTGGCGTGGGCTTTAGGACGATGACCCCGGAGGGGCAAGGGTGCGAACGGCTGAGAATCGCTCGCAATTGCGCCACTGCTGTCACCCCGGCGAAAGCTGGGGTCTCCCGGAAAGAGGAGATGCCAGCTTTCGCCGGCATGACGATCAACGCAGCGCGCCCGCCACCAGCTTGTGCAGCTTCGAATGCAGCGCGTCGTTGGCCGCGAGGAACTCGTTGCGCTCGATCGGCCGGTCGCCGCCGCGATAATCGGTGACGAAGCCGCCGGCTTCCTTCACCAGCAGCATTCCCGCCGCGACATCCCAGCGGTTGAGATCCGATTCCCAGAAGCCGTCGAACCGCCCCGCGGCGACCCAGGCGAGATCGAGCGCCGCCGAGCCCAGCCGCCGTATCCCCGCGACCTCGGGCGCGATCGCACCGAAGATGCGGCTCCATTCGGCGAAATTGCCGTGACCCAGGAACGGAATGCCGGTCGCGATCAGCGCATCGGGCAGCTCGCGCCGCGCCGACACGCGCAGCCGCTGGTCCTGAAGCCACGCACCCCTGCCCTTTTCCGCCCAGAAGCTCTCATCCGTGAGCGGCTGGTAGATGAGCGCCGCGAGCGGCTCCCACGTTCCGTTCGGCCGCGGCTCCTCCGCCGCGATCGAGATCGCGAAATGCGGAATGCCGTGAAGGAAGTTCGACGTGCCGTCGAGCGGATCGACCACGAAGCGCGGCTTGGCGGGATCGCCCTCCACGCTCCCGCGCTCCTCCATCACGAAGCTCCAGTCGGGCCGCGCGCGGGACAATTCCTCGAACAAGGTCTGCTCGGCGCGCTGGTCCGCCATCGACACGAAATCGGCGGGGCCCTTGCGGCTTACCTGAAGGTGCTGAACCTCGTTGAAGTCGCGCCGAAGCCGCGGCGCCGCCTTGCGTGCGGCGCGCTCCATCACGGTGATCAGGCCCGAATGCGATACCATCGGTCAGCGCGACTCCGCTTCGGGCTTGGTGGGCGCGCCATCGGCGGCCTGCGGCACAGGCGCCCCGCACACCTTGGCGAGCACGATCAGCCGCAGCGTCGGATCGTCCGCATCGAGATCCTTGTTCTCGGCGAACGCCTTGGTCGCCGCGCCGGAAATCTCGCCGAGCGAGTTTTCGTACATGCAGCCGAACAGCCCGTTCTTGGTTTCCTGCGGCACGTCCTTCGAATTGAGCGCGCTGACGAGCAGGCTCAACGTCTCGCTCGCGACCTTCATCTCTGCTTCACTTGGCGGCTTGGGTGCCGAATCCTGGGCAGCGGCGGGCATGGCGGCAATCAGCGCCGCGGCGGCGAGAAACGGGATACGCATGGTCATCTACTCTTACTCGGCTCGTTTCACATAGGTCTGTTCATAGACATCGACGACGATCCGGGTGCCGGCGCTGATATGCGGCGGCACCATCACGCGCACGCCGTTGTCGAGCATTGCGGGCTTGTAGCTGGACGAAGCCGTCTGCCCCTTCACCACCGCATCGGCCTCGACCACCTCGGCCTCGATCTGGTCTGGAAGCTGAACGTTGATCGGCTCCTCGTCGTAAAGCTCCATCACGACGTCCATGCCGTCTTGCAGGAAAGCGGCGGCATCGCCCAGCAGATCGCGCGGCAGGCTGATCTGCTCATAGCTTTCCTTGTCCATGAAGGTCAGCATGTCGCCATCGGCGAACAGGAACTGGAAATCCTTGGTGTCGAGCCGTACGCGCTCCACCGTCTCGGCCGAGCGGAAGCGGACATTGTTCTTGCGGCCGTCGCGCAGGTTCTTGAGTTCGACCTGCATATAGGCGCCGCCCTTGCCCGGCTGGGTGTGCTGGATCTTCACCGCGCGCCAGATGCCGCCTTCATATTCGATGATGTTGCCGGGACG
>CAZXFY010000086.1:0-6447 GCA_964639855.1 uncultured Stakelama sp.
ATCGGCAAATTGTGGGAAGGCAGATGGCGCGGGCAGCGCCAGCGCTGGTTCCTCTACCGCTTCACGGGCGAGGACAGCGACGTCGACATCCGCACCGCGCATCAGGAATTCCGTGCCTGGCGCTGGGCCGACCCGGCGGATCTCCCCGCGATGATCGTGCCCTTCAAGAAACACCTGTACGAACAGGTGCTCGCCGCCTTTTCCGGTCATCTCGCCTGAGAGTCGTTTCACGGAGATATGGCGACGAAATGCCCGGCATCGGCCTTTTCTCCGCCCAATTGTCCGACTAGGGACACCGCGGGACATGGTTATGCTGCTCACTCCGTTGCTGCTCGCGCTTCAGGTCGCGGACGCGGCACCGCAAACGCCGGAACCGGTCGTCGATCCCGAACCGTTCGAAGGCTTCGAATTCTACGCGCCCGACATCGCGCTCGCGCAGCCGATCGATCTCGCCGAGATCCCGGTAGTCGAGGTGCCTCCCGCCATCCCTCCCCAGTTCGATGCAATGCTTGCCGCGGCGATCGCGAGCGGCAAGGATTCGGAGGTCGACACCGTCGTCAAATATGCGAGCAAGCAGGCGCCCTGGAGCGAAGATGCGATGAAGAAGCGCGTCAACGCCTGGCGCACCAAGCGCCGGCTCGAACACGAGGCGATGGTCGAGGCCGCGGGCGTGTTCGAATTGTGGAAGGGCAAGGCGACGATCGGCGGATGGCTGACGACGGGCAATACGAACAATGTGGGCCTGAGCGGCGTCGTCGATATCACGCGCGAAGGCCTGCAATGGCGCCACAAGCTGCGCCTTCAGGCCGATTACCAGCGCAGCCTCGAACGGACGACGCGCGAGCATTATCTCGCGGCCTACGAGCCCAATTACAAGATCGACGACCGTTCCTATGTCTATGGCGCGCTGCAATATGAAAGCGACCGGTTCCTCGGCTATTACAATCGCTATTCGGCATCGATCGGCGCCGGCTACACGATGTTCAAAGGCCCCGTCACCACGCTCAGCCTGGAGCTTGGCCCCGCCTATCGCGCGACCGAGTTCACCGACGGGATCGACGAGCGCAGCCTTGCCGCGCGCGGCTCGTTCGATTTCGCCTGGAAGGTAACCCACGCGATCACGCTGACGCAGAACGCCTCGACCTATTGGCAGCGCTACAACAGCACGGTGAGCGGCACGACCGCGCTCAACGCCAAATTGTTCGGCCCGCTTTCGGCGCAGCTTTCGTACAACGTCCAGTATGAAAGCGATCCGCCGGGCGACAATGTGAGCACCGACACCACGACCCGCGCGTCGATCGTCTACGCGTTCTGAACGAAGGTTTCATTCGCAACCGGTTTGCGGCTAGAGCCTCCTTTCATGGAGGGACTTTCGACAATCGAGCGCGATGCGATCGAGCACGCCGCCGCCGCGCCGATGCTGGAGCGCGTGCAGGCATGGGCGGCGATCAACAGCGGCACCGCGAACCTCGACGGCCTCGCGCGCATCGCCGACGTGCTGGCCGAGGCGTTCGGCGCATTGCCGGGCGATTTGCGGCTGGTCGATCCCGCGCCCGTCGAGGCGGTATCGGCGGCCGGCATCGTCAACGCGCAGCCGCACGGCAGGCACCTTCACCTCGCCGTCCGCCCCGACGCTCCGGTGCGGATGCTCTTCACCGGCCATATGGACACGGTCTATCCGGCCGATCACCCCTTCCAGGACCAGCGCTTCCTCGATCCGAACACGCTCAACGGCCCGGGCGTCGCCGATATGAAGGGCGGGCTCGCGCTGCTGCTCGCGGCGCTGGAGGCGGTCGAGGCGAGCCCGCTCGCGGCCCGCCTCGGCTATGAGGTCGTCATCAATTCGGACGAGGAGACCGGCTCCTTTTCCTCCGCGGCTTTGCTGGCCGAGGCCGCACGCGGCAAGACGGCGGCGCTCACCTACGAGCCCGCGCTGCCCGACGGCACGCTCGCGGGCGCGCGCGGCGGCACGGGAAACTTCTCGATCGTCGTCCACGGCACGAGCGCGCATGCCGGGCGCAACCCCGATGACGGGCGCAACGCGATCGTCGCCGCGGCCGAGATCGCGGTGCGGCTCGCGGCGGCGACGAGCCCCGCGCTCTCCGTGAACCCGGCCCGGATCGAGGGCGGCGGGCCGAACAACGTCGTTCCCGAACTCGCCGTGCTGCGGGTCAATTTCCGGCCCAAGGCCGCCGACGAGATCGCGCGTGCCAAAGCCGAGATCGACACCGTGGTCGCGGACGTTTCGGCGAAGCGCGACGTCCGCATCGAGGTGCACGGCAGCTTCAACCGGCCGCCCAAGCCGATCGACGACGGCGCCGCGCGCCTTTTCGCGCTGACGAAGCAGGCGGGCGCCGACCTCGGGCTCGCCATCGGCTGGCGCGACACGGGCGGCGTGTGCGACGGCAACAACATCGCCGCGGCGGGCGTGCCCGTGATCGACACGATGGGCGCGCGCGGCGGCGCCATCCACTCATCTGACGAATATCTGCTGGTCGACAGCCTCGCCGAGCGGGCGGCGCTGTCGGCGGTGACGATCCTGAGGATCGCAGAGAAGGGAGGGTTATGAGCTTTCGCATCCGCGCGGCGCGCGACGAGGATATCCAGCCGCTCTACGAGATGGCCAAGCTGACCGGCGGCGGCTTCACCAATCTGCCGCCCGACCGCCGCGCGCTCAAATCCAAGCTCGACCGCAGCCATGAGAGCTTCGCGCGCACGGAGGACAGCCTGGGCGACGACCTGTTCGTGCTGATCCTCGAAAATGTCGAGACGGGCGAGGTGCGCGGCACCTGCCAGATCTTCGCGCAGGTGGGGCAGACCTGGCCCTTTTACTCCTACCGCATCGGCACGCTGACGCAGCATTCGTCCGAGCTCGATCGCACCTTCCGCGCCGACATGCTGACGCTCTCGACCGATCTCGAAGGATCGAGCGAGGTCGGCGGCCTGTTCCTCCATCCCGGCGAGCGCGCGGGCGGGCTCGGGCTGCTGCTCGCGCGCAGCCGCTATCTGTTCATCGCGATGCACCGCGCGCGCTTCGCCGACCGCATCCTCGCCGAGTTGCGCGGCATCATCGACGAAGCGGGCGGATCACCCTTCTGGGATGGGCTTGCGGGCCGCTTCTTCGGCATGAATTTCCAGGATGCCGACCAGTTCAACGCCACCCATGGCAACCAGTTCATCGCCGATCTGATGCCCAAGCATCCAATCTACATCGCGATGCTCTCCGAAACCGCGCGCGCGGCGATCGGCCTCCCCCACCCCTCCGGCCGCGCCGCGATGCGGATGCTGGAGAATGAAGGCTTCCGCTTCGAGAATTACATCGACATCTTCGACGGCGGCCCGACCATGACGGCGCGCACCGACAATGTGAAAACGATCCGCGAGGCCCGGCAAGCGAGCGTGCTGACGTGCGACAGGGATGGCGGCACGAAGGCGCTGGTCGCGACCGGCCGCCTCGCCGATTTCCGCTGCGCCTATGGCGTGGCGCGCGCGCAGAACGAGGGTCGCATCGTCCTCGACCCCGATTGCGCCCGCGCGCTCGGCGTCGCCGAGGACGATGCCGTCTGCTGGGCGACGCGGTGATGCTCACCGAAATCAATTTCGACGGCATCATCGGCCCCAGCCACAATTATGCGGGGCTCAGCCCCGGCAATCTGGCCGCGACGAACAATGCGGGCAGCATCTCGCATCCGCGCGCGGCGGCGCTCCAGGGGATCGCCAAGATGCGCGCCAACCTGCGCCTTGGGCTCATGCAAGGGGCGTTCCTTCCCCTGCCCCGCCCGGACCGGCGCTGGCTGGCGGCGCTCGCGACCGATTACGACGGCGCCCCGCTGCACTTGAAGGCGCAAGCGCTCTCCGCATCGGCGATGTGGGCGGCCAACGCCGCCACCGTCTCGCCCGCGCCCGATACCGCCGACGGCCGATGCCACCTCACCATCGCCAATCTGGTGACGATGCCGCACCGCAGCCACGAATGGCCCGACACGCTCGCGCAGCTCCGCCTCGCCTTCGCGGGAGACGCCTTCACCGTCCACGCCCCCGTCCCGCCGCCCTTCGGCGACGAGGGTGCGGCGAACCACATGCGCCTGTGCGCCACCCACGATGCACCGGGAATCGAGGTGTTCGTCTATGGCATATCAGGCGGCCAATTACGGGTCGGATCGTCCCCCGGACGATCCTCGACCATGCGGAGCATAGTCGACCCGCAATTTCCCGCGCGTCAGCATCGCGAGGCGAGCGAGGCGATCGCCCGCGCGCACCGGCTCGATCCCGCGCGCACGCTGTTCGTCCGGCAATCGGACGAGGCGATCGCCGCGGGCGCGTTCCACAACGATGTCGTCGCCGTCGCCAACCAGCGCGTGCTGTTCGCGCATGAGCAGGCGTTTGCCGACAAGGCCCGCTTCTACGACGATCTGGGCGCCGCAATGCCCGAGGTCGAGATCGTCGAGGTGCCCGCCGATCGCGTGAGCCTTGCCGATGCGGTCTCGTCCTACCTGTTCAACGCCCAGCTCGTGACGCTGCCCGGCGGAGAGCAAGCCCTCGTCCTGCCCGGCGAGGCGCGCGAGAACTCGAACGTCTGGAGCTGGCTCCAGGACCATGTCGCGGGCAACGGCCCGATCCGGCGCCTCGAAGTGGTCGATGTGCGCGAATCGATGGCGAATGGCGGCGGCCCCGCCTGCCTGCGGCTGCGCGTCGTCGCCGATCCCGACACGATCGATCCCCGCTTCCTGATGGACGAGGCGAAGCTCGACAGGATCGCTGCCGTCGTCGAGGCCGAATGGCCCGAGCGGATCGACCCGCGCGAGATCGGCGACCCCGCGCTGGTGTCGCGCATCGAAACGGCCCGATGCGCGCTGGCCGAGACGCTGGAAATTGTCGAGTTACTTGACAGTTAACCAAGTCTCTTAATGCGAATCATCGCATTTGCGCGGCTGGCCCGGGCCTTGCTTAACCTTTTGTCATGCTGCGCAAGATCGCCCGCCTGTTCGTGATCAAGAACAAGTTCGAGGCGTTCCTCGTGATCTACGGCCTCGGCCTGGGCGCGGTCGAGCGCGGCGTCCACTACATGCATCAATATCCCGGGATCGGCGGCAAACTGCTCTTCGCCGTCTGCCCGATCGCGGTATTCATGGCGGGCGCGCGCATTCTCGAATCGGTCGAGCGCAATCCGGGGGAATGAACGCCGAATACCCCCGCGACGGCAGGCGCACCTAAAGCGAGAAGAACAGGAGTCCGCAGCCCGATACGAAGGCGCCCGCCACCGCCAGATCGGCGAGGATCGAGCCGGTCGACCGCTCCTCCGGCTGCGTGCAGGCGCAGGCTACCTTGCAGGTTCCGGCATCGGGGCAGACGATCCACAGGCTGCCGGTGCCGTTGCAATCGGGACAGGGCTTGCGCCGGGTGAGCACAGGCCGTCGGCGGCGCCGTGGACGCCTGTCGTGTCTGTCCCGTCCGACAATGGCCTCGGCCATCAGCCTCTCCCTGCCCACACCTCCGGCGCGCGGCACGCCGCCGATGATATGCGCGTCCGCAACGACGGACAATAGGGCCGGCGCGAACGCTGCACGATTGGCAGGAGGCGGTATTCGGTGGCACAAGCGCGCCGATGCAGGCCCCTTTCCTCCCGCCGCACTGGTCGCTCTCGGTCTCGAAACAGGGTGCGGAGCGCGAACCCGTGGTGGTGATCGACGGCTTCGCGGCCGATCCCGATCGGCTGATCGGCGACGCATCGTTCCTCGCCTTTCGGCCGATCGGCCCGCATTATCCCGGCATTCGCGCCGAAGTGCCGCCGGCGATGCTCGACGACCTGCTGATGCCGCTCGGCCCGGTGATCGCCGAGGTGTTCGGCGAGCCCGCAACCGAGGTGATCGACGCCTATTATTCGCTGGTGACGACCCGCCCCGCCGAACTAGCGCCGATCCAGCGGCTGCCGCATTTCGACGGAGTCGAACGCGAGCGGCTCGCATTGCTCCACTATCTGGCGCGTGACGAGCGCAGCGGCACCGCCTTCTATCGCCATCGCAGCACCGGGTTCGAGACCGTGGGCGCCGACCGCCTGAGCGCCTATCGCACGGCGCTCGATTCGGATCTGCGTCGCGAGGGGATGCCGCCGCCCGATTATATTGCGGGGGATACGCCGATCTTCGAACAGGTCGCGGTGCATCAGGGCCGCTTCAACCGCGCGATCCTCTATCGCAGCAACACGCTCCACTGCGCCTTTCTCCCGCCGGACCTCCCGCTCAGCGCGGATCCGACGGCGGGGCGGCTCACCGTCAACACCTTCCTCATGGGCAGGCGCTAGGGCCGATCGACATTCAGAAGATGGCGAGTCGAAAATGGTGGATTTTCGAGACCCGGCGCGCAGCGTGCTTCAAGGCACGTGAGCACCGGAAGCTCGAAAAGCCGCCATTTGCAGGCCGCCAGAGCTGAATGTCGATCGGTCCTGGG
>CAZXFY010000087.1:0-4479 GCA_964639855.1 uncultured Stakelama sp.
TCTATGGCTTCATCGACTGGAAGACGCACGCCAAGATCTCGATGGTCGTGCGGCGCGAAGGCGCCGGCTATCGCACCTACTGCCATTTCGGCACCGGCAATTATCACCCCGTCACGGCGCGCATCTACACCGATTTGAGCTTCTTCACGGCGGACCCGCGTATCGGCAGCGATGCGGCGCATGTGTTCAATTACGTCACCGGTTACGTCGAGCCCGAGCAGCTTCAGCTCGTCAGCATGTCGCCGCGCGATTTGCGCCCGCGCCTGATGGCGCTGATCGAGGCGGAGATCGAGAATGCCCGCGCGGGCAGGCCCGCCGGGCTCTGGGCGAAGATGAACGCGCTGGTCGATTCCGCGGTGATCGAGAAGCTCTACGAGGCATCGAACGCGGGCGTAGAGATCGACCTCGTGGTACGCGGCATCTGCTGCCTCAAGCCCGGCGTTCCCGGCATGTCGGAACATATCCGCGTCAAATCCGTGGTCGGCCGCTTCCTGGAGCACAGCCGCATCTGGGCGTTCGGCAACGGCAAGGCGCTGCCCAACGATGGCGCGAAGGTCTTCATCTCCTCCGCCGACTGGATGCCGCGCAACTTCGATCGGCGCGTCGAATATATGCTGCCGATCGAGAATCCGACGGTGCACGACCAGATCCTCGACCAGGTGATGGTGGCCAACCTCCTCGACAACGAACAGAGCTGGGAGCTTCAGCCCGATGGCAGTTATATGCGCGACGATCCCGGCGACCGTCCGTTCAATCTCCACCGTTATTTCATGACCAACCCGTCGCTCTCGGGCCGCGGCGCCGCGTTGGAGACAAGCGATTCGGTGCCCAAGCTCTCGCTGAGGCGGAGACGGTAATGGTGATCGCCAGATTGTATTGCCGTCATCCTGATGAAAGTCAGGATCCATTGGCATTCGGTTCGACCGGCAACCGGAGCGCGAATGGATGCTGAACCAAGTTCAGCATGACGAGAAGAGGGATAGCGCGATCGTGAGCTTCCCGCGTGTCGCCATCATCGACATCGGGTCGAACTCGATTCGCCTCGTCGTCTATCAGGGGCCGCCGCGCGCGCCGCTGGTGCTGTTCAACGAGAAGGTGATGGCCGGCCTCGGCCGTGATCTGATGAGCAGCAATACGATTCCCGCCGAAGCGATGGACCGCGCCCGCGCCGCGCTGGCCCGGTTCGTGGCACTGGCGCGCACGATGGACGTGGCGCGGCTCACCACCGTTGCCACCGCGGCGGTTCGGGTCGCGGAAAACGGCCACGACCTGATCGCCCATGCCGAAAGCCTCGGCATCGAGGTGAGGGTGCTTTCGGGCGACGAGGAGGCCCGGACCGCGGGGCTGGGCGTTCTGGCCGGCATTCCCGATGCCGAGGGGATCGTCGGCGACCTCGGCGGCGGCAGCCTGGAGCTGGTGCGGGTCGCGGCGGGCGAGGTGCGGGAGCGCGCCTCCTTTCCGCTCGGCGTGCTGCGCATTCCGGCGCTCCGCGACGACAGCGAGGACGCGCTCGATCGCCATGTCGGCGCGGTCCTTCGCGATGCCGGATGGATCGATGCGGGACGGGGACAGCCCTTCTATCTGGTCGGCGGCTCATGGCGTGCGCTGGCACGGCTCGACATGCACGAGGCCGCCTATCCGCTGCCGATCCTGCATCAATACGAGATGACGCCCGAAACGGTGGCCCGCCTCGGCGACATGGTTGCGCATGCGGACAAGACACGACTGCGGGCGGTGCCCGAGCTGTCGAGCGCGCGCGTGCCGACGCTCGGCGACGCGGCCGCGATGCTCTCGCTATTGCTGCGCTATCTCGGCAGCCGCACCACGATCGTCTCGGCGTTCGGCCTGCGCGAAGGGCTGCTCCACGCCGCGCTCGACGAGGCCGCCCGTGCGGAGGACCCGCTGATCGTCGCCGCGCGCGAAGAAGGACGTCGCCTCGGGCGGTTCGCCGAACATGGCGACCTGCTCGATCGCTGGATCACGCCGCTTTTCGGCGAAGAACCTGCCGATCTGGCGCGCCTGCGCCGCACCGCCTGCCTGCTCGCCGATGTGGGCTGGCACGCCAATCCCGAGTTCCGCGCCGAACGCGGGCTCGACGCCGCGCTCCATGGCAATTGGGTGGCGATCGATGCGCGTGGCCGCGCGCTGATCGCACAGGCGCTCTACACCAGCCTCGGCGGCGGCACCGGCTCGCCCCGGCCGCTGGGTGATCTCGCGAGTAAGGAAGATCTCGCCCTCGCGATCCGCTGGGGCCTCGCCATTCGCCTGGGGCAGCGGCTTTCCGCCGGCATTGCCGAGCCGCTGAGACGTTCGCGACTCGGCGTGGCCCGCAATGCCGTCACCTTGACGCTCGCCGAGGACGATGCGGCGCTTTATGGCGAGACGGTCGAACGCCGGCACAAGGCGCTCGCAAGCCGGTTCGGCAAGGAGCCGCTGCTGATGATCGACGATCAGCCGCAGGTGAATTTCTCGACGACGTTCTTCTCGTCGAGATAGATGTTCAGCCGATCCTGCCGGTAATCCATCGTCACCGCCGTGCCGGGCTGAATCCAGCGCAATGTGCGCGAATCGGAACGGTCGAGCGCCGTCGCGCCAAGCTCCGCCGTGGCGGGCCGGCCGACCAGATCGGAAAGCCCCTCCGCATTGCAGGTATAACCGGTGTCGCCGCGCACGGGCGTCTCCTCGGCAGGTGGGGGTGTCTGGGCACAGGCGGCGAGCGCCAGGGCGGGCAGGATGATGCGGATCATGAATCCTCCGTTCGGCTCATCTTGAGCTTGCCATTCCTCACGGCAAACGCAAGCTGCCCCTCGACGAGCGCCAGTGCATCGCGGCCGAACTGCTCGAACCGCCAGCCGTCGAGGATCGGCAGCCCGTCGCGCTTGCCCGCTGCCAGCGCTTCCAGATCGTCGCTGCGCGCGAGCAGCTTGGGTGCCACATCGATCTCGCGCGAGCGGATCTTGAGCAGCAGCTTGAGCAGATCCGCGACCAGCGCGCCTTCCTTGCCCAACCCCGGCTTGCGCTCGTCGCGCGACGGCATCTCGCTCGCGGGCAGCGGCGCGGCTTCGGCAAGCGCATCCATCAGCCGACCGCCGATATCGTTTCCGGCCCAGGCGCCCGAAAGCCCGCGCACCCGCGCCAGATCGGCCTGCTTCCTGGGCGGCGACAGCGCGAGATCGGCGAGCGTCTCGTCCTTCATGATCCGCCCGCGCGGCAGATCCTTGCGCTGCGCCTCGAGTTCGCGCCAGCGGGCAAGCGCCTTCAACCGCCCCAGCACCTCGGGCTTGCGCCCTGAAATCCGCACGCGCTTCCACGACTGGTCGGGATCGTTGATGTAGTTGGCGGGGTCCGCCAGCCGCTCCATCTCCTGGTCCAGCCACGCGCCGCGCCCGGTCTTCTTCAGCTTCGCCAGCATCCTGGGGAAGATTTTCGAAAGATGCGTCACGTCCGCGATCGCATAATCGATCTGGCGCTTGTCCAATGGCCGCCGGCTCCAGTCGGTGAAGCGCGCGCCCTTGTCGACCTGGATGCCAAGCCAGCTATCGACGAGGTTCGAATAGCCGATCTGCTCGCCATGCCCCAGCGCCATCGCGGCGATCTGCGTATCGAACAGCGGGTGCGGCGTCGTGCCGGTCAAATTGGCGACGATCTCGATATCCTGTCCGCCGGCATGGAAGACCTTCAGGACTTCCTGGTTCGTCGTGAGCAGATCGAGCAGCGGCGTCAGGTCGATGCCCGGCGCGAGCGGGTCGATCGCGGCGGCCTCGTTCTCGTCGGCGATCTGGATCAGGCACAATTCGGGCCAATAGCTGTTCTCGCGCATGAACTCGGTATCGACGGCGACGAAGGGCGACTGGCCGAGGCGGTTGCAGAGATTGGCGAGGGCGGCCGAGTCCTCGATCAGGTCATGGATGTGCATCGTCGCCCCATAGCGGCGGCGTGGCGGGTTGACAAAGTGACATGTGAAGGGGAAGCGCAGCGGCATTCCATCGCCGTCATGCCAGCGAAGGCTGGTATCTCGTCCCACGCGCGATGCCCCTGCCGCACCAGACCCTGGCTTTCGCCGGGGTGACGAAGAAGAGATGACGCCATGCACGCCTATCGCACCCACAATTGCGGCGCGCTCCGCGCCGGGAATGTCGGCGAGGAGGTCCGCCTCTCGGGCTGGGTCCACAAGAAGCGCGACCATGGCGATCTCGTCTTCATCGACCTGCGCGATCATTTCGGCATCACCCAGATCGTCACCGAGGTGGATGGGCCCGCCTTCGCGGTGATCGAGAGCCTGCGCAACGAATCGGTCGTCACCATCACGGGCAAGGTGACGGCGCGCGCATCCGATGCGGTCAACCCGAACCTGCCGACCGGCGCGATCGAGGTCCGCGCCGTCGAGGCCGTGGTGCAGAGCCAGGCGCACGAGCTGCCGATGCCGGTCGCGGGCGAGGCCGAATATCCGGAGGACATCCGCCTCAAATACCGCTTCCT
>CAZXFY010000087.1:4579-5770 GCA_964639855.1 uncultured Stakelama sp.
CGGTCGCGGGCGAGGCCGAATATCCGGAGGACATCCGCCTCAAATACCGCTTCCTCGATCTGCGCCGCGAGCGGCTGCACGCCAACATCATGCTGCGTTCGGCCGTGATCGCGAGCGTGCGGCGGCGGATGATCGAGCAGGGCTTCACCGAATTCCAGACGCCGATTCTCACCGCCTCCAGCCCCGAGGGCGCGCGCGACTATCTGGTCCCCAGCCGCGTCCATCCGGGCAAGTTCTACGCGCTCCCGCAGGCGCCGCAGATGTTCAAGCAACTCCTGATGGTCGCGGGGTTCGACAGATATTTCCAGATCGCGCCGTGCTTCCGCGACGAGGATGCACGCGCCGACCGCTCGCCGGGCGAATTCTACCAGCTCGATTTCGAGATGAGCTTCGTCACGCAGGAGGATGTGTTCGCCGCGATCGAGCCGGTGCTCCACGGCCTGTTCGAGGAATTTGCCGACTGGCAGGGCAAGGGGCGCACGGTTAGCGCGCTGCCGTTCGCCCGCATCCCTTATCGGGAAGCGATGCTCAAATACGGCTCGGACAAGCCGGACCTGCGCAATCCGATCCTGATCTCCGACGTCTCGGAGCATTTCAAGGGCTCGGGCTTCGGGCTGTTCGACCGGATCGTCTCAGGCGGCGGCGTGGTGCGGGCGATCCCCGCGCCGAACACCGCGGGCAAGAGCCGCAAGTTCTTCGACGACATGAACGACTGGGCGCGCTCGGAAGGCCATGCGGGGCTCGGCTACATCACCCAGAAGGGCGGCGAGCTGGGCGGCCCGATCGCCAAGAACCACGGCGAGGAAGCGACGCGCGCGCTGATCGCCGAACTGGGCCTGGGGCCGGACGACGGCATCTTCTTCGCCGCGGGCAAGGAAGGGCAGGCGGCGCGACTCGCCGGCGCGGCGCGCACGCGCGTCGGGCAGGAGCTCGGCCTGATCGACGAAAAACGCTTCGAATTCTGCTGGATCGTCGATTTCCCGATGTTCGAATATGACGAGGAAGCGAAAAAAATCGACTTTTCGCACAACCCCTTCTCGATGCCGCAGGGCGAGCTGGAGGCGCTCGAGACCAGGGACCCGCTCGATATCCTCGCCTGGCAGTACGATATCGTGTGCAACGGCGTGGAGCTGTCGTCGGGCGCGATCCGGAACCACCGGCCGGACATCATGTACAAGGCGTTCGAGATCG
>CAZXFY010000088.1:0-4682 GCA_964639855.1 uncultured Stakelama sp.
GCCGTGCGGCGCCGGTTAAGGATCACCGGCAGATTTGCGCGAGGAAAGGGGATCGATGGCCGGCGATGGGGATATGAAGGCGCACGTGGCGACCTATTCGGGCGTGATGGCGCTGCTCAAATGGAGCGCCATCTCCAGCTTCATCGTTGCGTTGCTCGTCATCTGGGCGATCTCGTGAACCGTTGCCGCCGGTGAAGATCGCCGTCCTGAAGGAAGCGGCCGACGGCGAGCGCCGCGTCGCGGCGACGCCCGAAACGGCGAAGAAGTTCATCGCGCTCGGCGCCGACGTCGCGGTCGAGCAGGGCGCGGGGACAAGCGCGTCCTATGCCGACGCCGATTACGAAGCGGCGGGCGCGACGCTCGGCGCGCGGGCGGACGTGCTGGCCGGCGCCGACATCATCCTCGCCGTTCAGGGGCCGGACCCGGCGAGCCTTTCGGGGGCGACGCAGGGCGCGTGGCTGGTCGCGAGCCTCAATCCCTTCGGTGAGCGCGCCCGCGTCGATGCCTATGCCGCCGCCGGGCTGGAGGCGCTGGCGATGGAATTCATGCCGCGCATCACGCGCGCGCAGTCGATGGATATCCTTTCCTCGCAGTCGAACCTCGCAGGCTACAAGGCCGTGCTCGACGCAGCGTCCGAATACGGCCGCGTCTTCCCGATGATGATGACGGCGGCGGGCACCGTCTCGGCCGCGCGCGTCTTCGTGATGGGCGTCGGCGTCGCGGGGTTGCAGGCGATCGCCACCGCCCGCCGCCTCGGCGCGCAGGTCTCCGCCACCGACGTGCGCAGCGCCACCAAGGAGCAGATCCTCTCGCTCGGCGCCAAGCCGATCTTCGTCGAAGAGGTGCAGGGCATCGAGGGCGAGGGCTCGGGCGGCTATGCCGGCGAAATGTCCGACGAATACAAGCAGGCGCAGGCCGAATTGGTCTCCGGCCATATCGCGAAGCAGGACGTGGTCATCACCACCGCGCTGATTCCCGGCCGCGCCGCGCCGCGCCTCATCTCCGACGCACAGCTCGCGACGATGAAGCCCGGCAGCGTGATCGTCGACCTCGCGGTCGAGCAAGGCGGCAATGTCGAAGGCGCGGTCGCAGGCGAGATCGTGGAGCGCCACGGCGTGAAGATCGTGGGCCACCGGAACGTGCCGAGCCGCCTCGCCGCCGACGCGAGCGCGCTCTTCTCCCGCAACCTCTACAACTTCCTCTCCGCCTTCTGGGACAAGGAGGCGGGCCGCCCGGTCCTCCCCGACGACGACGAAATCACCACCGCCATCCGCCTGACCAAAGACGGCAAGGTCGTAAACGAAAGGCTCCTCCAATGATCCTCCCCCGCAGGGGGAGGGGGACCGCTCGCTTTGCGAGCGGTGGAGGGGCGTCCGCCCCGAAAGTTCCGCCGAACGTAGAGCGCGCCCGCAAGCTCCGCAGAGAAATGAGCTATCCCGAAGTCCTGCTATGGCAGCGGCTTCGCGGCGCCCCGATGGGCGTGAAGGTCAGGCGCCAGCATCCGGTGGGGCCGGACTTTACGGTCGATTTCTACTGCGCAGCGGCACGTCTCGCGATCGAAGTCGACGGTGAGGTGCATTCGATCGACGGCGCGCCGGAGCGTGATGCACGGCGCGACGCCTACCTGCGCTCGCATGGCCTTAAGGTGGTGCGCGTTCCTGCGGCCGATATCCTTCGAAACGCCGACACAGCCGCCGAAGCAATCGTCGCACTTGCTTCGAAGCCCCTCCACCATCGACCTTCGGTCGATGGTCCCCCTCCCCCTGCGGGGGAGGATCAAGGGAGAGCCCGATGACCTTCATCTCGATCCTGTCGATCTTCGTCCTCGCCTGCTTCGTCGGCTATTACGTCGTCTGGTCGGTGACGCCGGCGCTGCACACGCCGCTGATGGCGGTCACCAACGCGATCTCCTCGGTCATCATCGTCGGCGCGCTGATCGCGGCCGCGGCGGCGGGCTCCACGGGGTCGAAATGGCTCGGCCTGATCGCGGTGGCGCTGGCGAGCGTCAACATCTTCGGCGGCTTCGCGGTCACGGCGCGGATGCTCGCCATGTACAAGAAGCGCGAGCGGCCGGCGGCTCAGAAATGAGCCGTCACCCCAGCGAAAGCTGGGGTCTTTGCGTGTGGAGACCCCAGCTTTCGCTGGGGTGACAAAGGGAGTGGAATGGAGCACGTAGCAGTTAATCCCTGGGTCGCCCTGGCCTATCTGATCGCGGGCGTGTGCTTCATCCTCGCGCTGCGCGGCCTGTCCTCGCCCGAAAGCAGCCGCCGCGGCAACCGCTTCGGCATGATCGGCATGGCGATCGCGGTCGTGACGACGCTGGTGACGCATGCTCC
The DNA here is from genome assembly GCA_964639855.1 of uncultured Stakelama sp. Taxonomy (GTDB): domain Bacteria; phylum Pseudomonadota; class Alphaproteobacteria; order Sphingomonadales; family Sphingomonadaceae; genus Sphingomonas. The sequence goes on from CAZXFY010000088.1 coordinate 2,337, forward strand.
TCGATATGCCGGCGCGATTGCCGACGGAACGATCTTCGGCCGGCTGGATTTCGCTGCGGCGCTAGAAATCCTCGTCGCCATCGCCGTGGGCGGCACGATCGGCCTCGTCATCGCGCGGCGGATCGCGATGACGGCGATGCCGCAGCTCGTCGCCGCCTTCCATAGCCTCGTCGGCCTCGCTGCGGTGCTTGTGGGCTGCGCGGCCTATCTCAATCCGGCCGCGTTCGGCATCGCCGATCTCGTCACGCCCATGATCGGCGATCCGTTCATGGCGATCCACCCGGTCAGCCGGATCGAGATGGGGCTCGGCGTCGCGATCGGCGCGATCACCTTCTCCGGCTCCGTGATCGCCTTCGCGAAGCTCAACGGCAACATGTCGGGCAAGCCCATCCTGCTGCCGCTGCGCCACGTCATCAATTTCGGCGTCCTCGCCGCGATCGTGGCGCTGGTTGCGTATTTCACGCAGGATCAATCGCCCTGGGTGTTCTGGACGATCACGATCCTCTCCTTCGCGATCGGCTTCCTGCTCATCATTCCGATCGGCGGCGCGGACATGCCGGTCGTGGTCTCGATGCTCAACAGCTATTCGGGCTGGGCGGCGGCGGCGATGGGCTTCACGCTCCACAACACCGCGATGATCATCACCGGCGCGCTGGTGGGTTCGTCGGGCGCGATTCTCAGCTACATCATGTGCCGCGCGATGAACCGCAGCTTCGTCAGCGTCATCGCCGGCGGCTTCGGCGGCGACAGCGGCGGCGGCGGCGAGGGTGCGGCGGCAATCGACCGGCCGTGGAAACGCGGCTCGGCGGAGGACGCCGCCTTCCTCATGAGCCAGGCCGAGCAGGTCATCATCGTCCCCGGCTACGGCATGGCGGTGGCGCAGGCGCAGCATGTGCTGCGCGAGATGGCGGACAAGCTCAAGGAGGAAGGGGTTCGCGTCAAATATGCGATCCACCCGGTCGCGGGCCGCATGCCCGGCCACATGAACGTGCTGCTCGCCGAAGCGAACGTTCCGTATGATGAGGTGTTCGAGCTGGAGGACATCAACAGCGAGTTCGCGCAAACCGATGTCGCCTTCGTGATCGGCGCCAACGACGTCACCAACCCGGCGGCCAAGACCGACAAATCCTCGCCCATCTACGGCATGCCCGTGCTCGACGTGGAAAAGGCCAAGACCGTGCTGTTCGTCAAGCGCTCGATGGGCGGCGTCGGTTATTCGGGGGTCGATAACGAGCTGTTCTACCGCGACAACACGATGATGCTGCTCTCCGACGCCAAGAAGATGGTCGAGGAGATCGTGAAGGCGCTCGACTGAGGCGCATCATGACCGATATCGATTACCCGATCGGCGCAGGCGGCGTGCCCCGGGCGCTCGTCATCGCCGCCGATGCCGCGGCGGCGCGGCCCGCATGTGAGGCACTCGAAGCCGCCGGCGCGCGGGTGCTCGCCGTGCTCGACCCGTCGGCGGCAGGGGAGGGGCCGGCCGATCGCTGGGCGCCCGATCTGGTCATGCTCGAGGCCGAAACGCTCGACGATGCCGCGCTCGATGCGCTGCTGCCCGCCGTCGAGGCACTGTCGCGGCGCGGCGCGCATGTGATCGCCGCGATCGCGCCGGGCCAGATCGATCCCGTCGCCTCCCATCTGCTCGGCCGCGACGTCCAGCTCCTCTGCGCGCCCGATGCAGCGCAGCGCACGCTCGCGGCGTCGCTCGCCCGCCCGTCGGCGCCCACCGGCGTCCGCGAGAGCAGCCGCGAGGCCGAGCGGCTGCGCCAACTGCACGAAGAGGTGGCGCGGATCGCCGAAACGCTGGCGCGGCTCGCCGAACGCGATGCCGCGCCGGGCGGCGGCGCGATGGTGGGCGACCGCCGCCCCGGCTACCGCGCGCGCGACATTGCACCCGGCGCCGTGGTCGAGGCGAAGGACGTGCGCGAGGCGATCCGCTCGCGCCGGATGCGCGATCAGTTTTTCGAGCCCGCGGGGCTGTTCGAGGACCCGGCCTGGGACATGCTGCTCGATCTCTTCGCCGCCGCGCTGGAGGGCGCGAAAGTCTCGGTCTCCAGCCTCTGCATCGCCGCCGCGGTCGCGCCGACCACCGCGTTGCGCTGGATCGGCCGGATGACCGAGGCGGGGTTGTTCGTGCGCTCCCCCGACCCCGAAGACCGCCGCCGCGCCTTCGTCGGGCTCAGCGATGCGGCGCTCGGCGCGGTCCGCGATTATTGCACCGCCGCCAAACGCCAGGGCCTGCCGATCGCATGAGGCTTGCGCGTCGCCCGCCGCTTTGGCAGGGGCGGCGGCCAGAACAGTCTCAGGGCGATTAGCTCAGTTGGTAGAGCGCCTCGTTTACAC
>CAZXFY010000089.1:0-4557 GCA_964639855.1 uncultured Stakelama sp.
ACGTCGACTGCCCGGGCCACGCCGACTATGTGAAGAACATGATCACCGGCGCCGCGCAGATGGACGGCGCGATCCTGGTCGTGTCGGCGACCGACGGCCCGATGCCGCAAACCCGCGAGCACATCCTGCTCGCCCGTCAGGTCGGCGTGCCGGCGATGGTCGTGTTCATGAACAAGGTCGATCAGGTCGACGATGAGGAGATCCTGGAGCTCGTCGAGCTGGAGATCCGCGAATTGCTCTCGTCCTACGAGTTCCCGGGCGACGACATTCCGATCATCAAGGGCTCGGCGCTCGCCGCGCTCGAGGGCACCAACGACGAGATCGGCAAGAAGGCGATACTCGAGCTGATGAGCCAGGTGGACAGCTACATCCCCGAGCCGGAACGTCCGCTCGACAAGCCGTTCATGATGCCGATCGAGGACGTGTTCTCGATCTCGGGCCGCGGCACCGTCGTCACCGGCCGCGTCGAGACCGGCATCATCAAGGTCGGTGAGGAAGTCGAGATCGTCGGCATCACCGACACCCGCAAGACCACGGTCACGGGCGTCGAGATGTTCCGCAAGCTGCTCGATCAGGGCCAGGCCGGCGACAATGTCGGCGCGCTGCTGCGCGGCATCGGCCGTGAGGAGGTCGAGCGCGGCCAGGTTCTGGCCAAGCCCGGCTCGATCACGCCGCACACCGATTTCAAGTCGGAAGTCTACGTGCTGTCGAAGGATGAAGGCGGCCGCCACACGCCGTTCTTCGCCAATTATCGTCCGCAGTTCTACTTCCGGACGACCGACGTCACCGGCACCGTCGAGCTGCCCGAGGGCACCGAGATGGTCATGCCCGGCGACAACGTCGCGCTCGGCGTCAAGCTGATCGCGCCGATCGCCATGGACGTCGGCCAGCGCTTCACCATCCGCGAAGGCGGCCGCACCGTCGGCGCCGGCGTGGTGAGCGGCATCGACAAGTAATCTTTCGCCCGAAAGGGTAAGAGAATGAAAGGCCCGGCTTCCCGCGAGGGAGGCCGGGCTTTTTATTTGTCAGGCAAAGGAAGCGGGACCTCGGATCAAGTCCGGGGTGACGACAAAATAGATAGTTACTCCCTGTAGATGGCGCCCATCGCGATTTTCCGCCTATAATGATTGGTCATGCCGCGCTTCGACCCTTCTGAGAATACGGCGATCTTGGCCCGATTCGATCGGGTGAAGATCGGTGCGATGGCGCTTTTTTCACTGACGCTTGCGATAGCGCCTAATCTGCCCGGTTTTGGCGAAAGCCTCCGCTATACCGCATTTTTCTATACTCCGATCGGTGCGCCGATCCGATGGGGTGCAACGATCGTTCTGGCTGCGATCGGGTTGATGGCGATGGCCTATGTCGTTGAAGCCACCGTCACATCGGGGGCGGCCATCTGGTTGGAAGGCGGCGAACTGCATTGGCGAGCGCTGGGGCACAAGCGTATGTCGCTCGCGGCGATCCGCTCTGTATCGGTAAAGCCGAGGCTAATCAGCCTTGAGAGGATCGACGGTGGAAAACCGATAGAATTTTCGACTGTAGCCCTGAGATCGAGCGATGCGCCCGAACCGCTGGCGTCTCGTTTGCGAGGTGTGATCAATCAGCAGTAACGATGCTGGCCGGCATTCGGGACCATGCCTCCGGCAAAAAGGTGGCCGGCCGAGTATAAGCCGCCGCCGAGTCCCAAAATTTCCCCGTCGGGGCTTGATCTCCCCCGCATCCCCGCGTAAAGGCGCGCCTTCGGTTTTTGGTTGAACAGCAAGAGGCGGCCTTTCAAGCCGTCGCCCCGGCCTTGCGGTCGGCGTGACGATTGGAGGAGCCACCCCGCTCTTTCGCATCGGTAGGGACATGGAAACGCAGAACATCCGCATTCGCTTGAAGGCGTTCGATCATCGTGTGCTCGATCAGGCGACCGGCGACATCGCCGACACCGCGCGCCGCACGGGTGCGCTCATCCGCGGTCCCATTCCCATGCCGACGCGCATCGAGAAGTTCACGGTCAACCGTGGCCCGCACATCGACAAGAAGTCGCGCGAGCAGTTCGAGGTGCGCACCTACAAGCGCATGCTCGACATCGTGCAGCCCACGCCGCAGACGGTCGACGCGCTGATGAAGCTCGATCTCGCCGCGGGTGTGGACGTGGAGATCAAACTGGCCTAAGGGCCAGCGCATTCGCGGTCGAATCGCTCGGCGATCCCGCGGACGCAACGACAGTAAGAGATACCGCCAGCCGCCTTCGGGCTGCTGGGCCAGCGTCTCCCGTCACGTCCGGCTCGCCGGACACCCAGCCCGGGACGGGGGCACGCTTCGCATTTTCCGGGCTGGACCTGAGCTTGGCCGCAAGGCCGGGTTCGCAAGCACCCTTGGGATCGGCCCGGGGGTGCCTCTGTTTAAGGAGCTAGTGGATCATGCGCACCGGCGTGATCGCGAAGAAGATGGGGATGACCCGCCTGTTCCAGGACGACGGCCGCCACGTGCCGGTCACCGTCCTGGCGCTCGATGGCGTTCAGGTCGTTTCCGTCCGCGAAAAGGACAGGGACGGCTACACGGCCGTCCAGATCGGCGCGGGCAGCGCCAAGGCGAAGAACGTCGCCAAGCCGCAGCGCGGCCATTTCGGCAAGGCCGAGGTCGAGCCCAAGGCGATCCTGTGCGAGTTCCGCGTCGATGAGGACGGGCTGCTCGACGTGGGCGCCGAATTGTCGGCGGATCATTTCGTCGCGGGCCAGATGGTCGACGTCTCGGGCCGCACGCAGGGCAAGGGCTTTGCCGGCGCGATGAAGCGCTGGGGCTTCGGCGGCCTGCGCGCGACGCACGGCGTCTCGATCTCGCACCGCTCGCACGGTTCGACCGGCAACCGCCAGGATCCCGGCCGCGTCTTCAAGAACAAGAAGATGGCCGGCCATATGGGCGACCGCAACCGCACCCAGCAGAATCTCGAGATCGTCTCGACCGATGCCGAGCGCGGGCTGATCTTCGTCAAGGGCTCGGTGCCCGGCTCGAAGGGCGCCTGGCTGATCGTCAAGGACGCGGTGAAGCTGCCGCGCCATGCCGATGCGCCGTTCCCGGCCGGCCTGAAGGCCGCCGCCAACAGCAACAATGCGCCTGCCGAGACGCCCGCGGAAGACACCGCGGCGCCGGAAGCGACCGAAGGCCAGGAGGGTTGAACGTGAAGGTCAAGGTTTCCTCCTTCGACGGCTCGAAGGGGTCGGGGGCGAAGGCCGCCGATATCGAGCTCGACGATGCCGTGTTCGGCGTCGAGCCGCGCGCCGACATTCTCCATCGCGTCGTCACCTGGCAGCTCGAGAAGCGCCGCGGCACCGCCCGCGCCGCCCGCGAGCGCTCGGACGTCGCCCGCACGGGCAAGAAGTGGGGCCGCCAGAAGGGCGGCGGCACGGCTCGCCACGGCGACAAGCGCGCGCCGATCTTCATCGGCGGCGGCAAGGCGCACGGTCCGCGCGTTCGCGATTTCAACCCGTCGCTGAACAAGAAGGTCCGCGCGCTCGGCCTCAAGATGGCGCTGTCGAGCCACGCCAAGGCCGGCTCGCTGATCGTGATGGACACGATCGCGGTCAAGGACGGCAAGACCAAGGCGCTGGCCGGCGATCTCGCCAAGCTCGGCTTCGGCAAGTCGGCGCTCGTGATCGACGGCGATGCGGTCGAGACGAGCTTCGCGCTCGCTGCGGGCAACCTGTTCAACGTGAACGTGCTGCCGGCCGTCGGCGCCAATGTTTACGACATCCTCAAGGCCGACACGCTGGTCCTCACCCGCGCGGCCGTCGAGAAGCTGGAGGCGCGCTTCAATGGCTAAGAAGCAGAAGGACGCGGTCGACAACCGTCATTACGACGTGATCGTCGCGCCGCACATCACCGAGAAGGCGACGCTGCTCAGCGAGAACAACGCGGTGGTGTTCAAGGTCGCGCGCGACGCGACCAAGCCCGAGATCAAGGCGGCGGTCGAGGCGCTCTTCGACGTCACCGTGACGGGCGTGAACACGATCACGCAGAAGGGCAAGACCAAGCGCTGGAAGGGCAAGCCCTATCAGCGCTCGGACATGAAGAAGGCGATCGTCACGCTCAAGGACGGGCAGTCGGTCGACGTGACGCAGGGGGTCAACTGACCATGGCGCTCAAGCATTATAACCCGACGAGCCCGTCGCGACGCGGCCTGATCCTCGTCGATCGCTCGGGGCTGCACAAGGGCGGCCCCGTCAAGGCGCTCACCGAGGGCAAGCGCAAGACCGGCGGCCGCAACAACAAGGGCCACGTCACCTCGCGCGGCATCGCGGGCGGCCACAAGCAGCGCTATCGCTACATCGATTTCAAGCGCCGCAAGTGGGACGTCGAGGGCGTTGTGGAGCGGATCGAATACGATCCCAACCGCACCGCCTTCATCGCGCTCGTCAAATATGACGACGGCGAACTGGCCTACATCCTCGCTCCGCAGCGTCTGGCTGCCGGCGACAAGGTGATCTCCTCGGAGAAGGCCGTCGACGTGAAGCCCGGCAACACCATGCCGCTTCAGTACATCCCGGTCGGCTCGATCGTTCACAACGTCGA
>CAZXFY010000090.1:0-4476 GCA_964639855.1 uncultured Stakelama sp.
GGTGCCGTAACGGAATCAGAAAATGCGTGAGATCAAGAAGCTGCTGATCGCCAATCGCGGCGAAATCGCGTTGCGCATCCATCGCGCGTGCCACGAAATGGGGATCAGAACGGTCGCGGTGCATTCGACCGCGGATGCCGATGCCATGCACGTCCGCCTCGCCGACGAGGCGGTGTGCATCGGCCCGCCGAGCGCGACCGATTCCTATCTCAACATCCCCAACATCATCTCGGCGGCCGAAATCTCGGGCGCGGACGCGGTTCATCCCGGCTACGGCTTCCTCAGCGAGAACGCGCAATTCGCCGAGATCGTCGAGGCGCACGACCTGATCTTCGTCGGCCCCAAGCCCGAGCACATCCGCATCATGGGCGACAAGGTGGAGGCGAAGCGCACCGCTGGCGCGCTCGGCCTGCCGCTGGTGCCCGGCTCCGACGGCGCGATCGAGGATGTCGCCGAGGCGAAGCGACTCGCCGCCGAGATCGGCTATCCGGTGCTCATCAAGGCGGTGTCGGGCGGCGGCGGGCGCGGCATGAAGGTCGTGCCCGGCCCGGACAGCCTCGAAAGCCTGATGGGGCAGGCCCGTTCGGAGGCGAAGGCGGCGTTCGGCGATTCGACCGTCTATATGGAGAAATATCTCGGCAACCCGCGCCACATCGAGTTCCAGATATTCGGCGACGGCGCGGGCAACGCGATCCATCTCGGCGAGCGCGACTGCTCGCTCCAGCGCCGCCACCAGAAGGTGCTGGAGGAAGCGCCCTCCCCCATCCTCGGCAATGCCGAGCGCGACCGGATGGGCGCGATCGTCGCCAATGCGATGGCGGAAATGGGCTATCGCGGCGCGGGCACGATCGAATTCCTGTGGGAAGACGGCGAGTTCTACTTCATCGAGATGAACACCCGCCTTCAGGTCGAGCACCCCGTCACCGAGGCGATCACCGGCATCGATCTGGTTCGCGAGCAGATCCGCGTGGCCGAGGGCCACGGCCTGTCGGTGCGGCAGGATCAGGTGCAGTTCCACGGCCACGCCATCGAATGCCGCATCAATGCCGAGGACCCGCGCACCTTCGCGCCCTCGCCGGGCACCGTCACGCAATTCCACGCGCCCGGCGGCATGCACGTGCGTGTCGATAGCGGGCTCTATACCGGCTACAAGGTGCCGCCTTATTACGACAGCATGATCGCCAAGCTGATCGTCTACGGCACCACGCGCGAGCGCTGCCTGATGCGGCTCCGCCGCGCGCTGGAGGAGTTCGTGATCGAGGGGATGAAGACCACGATCCCGCTCCACCAGGCCCTGCTCGACGCGCCCGACTTCCAGGAAGGCGCCTATACGATCAAATGGCTGGAGGAGTGGCTGGCGCGGCAGGGGGCGTGACGTCGAGATGTCATGCCAGCGAAAGCTGGCATCTCCAGGTGACGACGAGACTCCAGCTTTCGCTGGAGTGACGACAGCGGAGAGGCTGAAGAACGCCTCATGGTTCGGCAACGATCGACGCGAAGGCATCCTCCCTGGTGGCGCCGCCGCCGCCGCACGCTGGCGGTCCTGGCGGCGGCCGTCGCGGCCATCGTCGTCGTGCTGGCGATTCACCACCGCAGCGGACCGGACGAACCGCCGCCCGTCATCTCCGAGCGGCAGCGGCTTCTCCTCGCCGCCGAGGCCGCATTGCGTACCGATCCCAGCATCGCGGACGTCATCTACACGGCGGCGCCCGACAGGTGGGACGTGACCCCCGCCATCGCCGGCTCCGACCCGCGATCCTTTGCGCGCTACGTCTGTTTCGTGATCGGGGCGCATGGCGTAATGCTGCCGGGAACAAGCGTGCGCGTGATCGACGGCGCCGTGCTAGAGACGAACGGTTTCGATTACAACGCCGCCAGCCGCGGCGTCCTGACCTGCAACGAGAGGACATGATGAAGGCGACGATCTGGCACAATCCCCGCTGCTCCAAGTCGCGCGAGGCGCTGGCGATACTCGAGGAGGCCGGCGCGGAGATCGCCGTGGTCGATTATCTGCGCCAGCCGCTCACGCCCGATCAGCTTCGCGGCCTTTACGAGCGCGCCGGCCTCACCCCGCGCGAAGGGCTGCGCAAGGCCGAGCCGGGCGCGAAAGCGCTCGACGACGCCGACGACGATGCGATCCTCGCGGCGATGGCGGCGGACCCGATCCTGATCGAACGGCCGCTGGTCGAGACCGAAAAGGGCGTGGTGCTCGGCCGCCCGCCCGAAAAGGTGCGCGACATCCTCTGACATGGCCCGCATCGAGCCCGCGCTCGCGCCCGGCCGCAATTGCTGGCGCATCGAGGCTGCGACCCGCGCCAGCGTGATCGTCGATGCGGAAGGCTATTTCCGCGTCTCGCGCGATGCGATGCGCCAGGCCAAATACCAGATCACGCTCGTCGGGTGGGATTTCGACGCGCGCATCCGCATGCTCCACGAGGCGGACGGTGCCCCTCCGGTCAAAGTCGGCCGCTTCATCGACTGGCTCGTCGGCCGCACCCGCACGCTCCAGGTGCGCATCCTGCGGTGGGACATGGGCACGCTCAAGACGCTGCTGCGCGGCAGCACGATCCTGACGATCCTGCGCTGGCTCACCAGACGCCGCATCCACCTGAAGCTCGACAGCCACCATCCGGCGGCCGCCTCGCACCACCAGAAGATCGTGGTGATCGACGATTGCCTCGCCTTTTGCGGCGGCATCGACATGACCGACGATCGCTGGGACACGCGCGCGCATCGCGACGCCGATCCCGACCGGATCGAGGTGAACGGGAAGCCCTACGGCCCCTGGCACGATGCGACCACCGCGCTCGCCGGCCCCGTCGCCGCCGCGCTCGGCGATCTCGCGCGCGAGCGCTGGCGGCGCGCGGGCGGCAAGCCCTTCCGCCAGCCGCCCACGGTCGACACCTGCTGGCCCGAGGGCCTGCCGGCCGATTTCGAGGAGGTCGAGGTCGCGATCTCGCGCACCGAGCCCGACATGCCGGGCCACGCGGCGGTGCACGAGATCGAATCGCTCTATTGCGACCTCATCGCCCGCGCCGAGCGCTGGATCTACGCCGAAAGCCAGTATTTCGCCTCGCGCCGCGTCGCCGAGGCAATCGCCAGGCGCCTGCGCGAGGCAGACGGCCCCGAAATCGTGATCCTCAACCCCGTCACCGCCGACGGCTGGCTGGAGCCGATCGCGATGGACACGGCCCGCGCGCGGCTCGTCGAAACGCTCCGGCGGCACGATCCGCACCGGCGGCTGCGCCTCTACCATCCCGTTACCAAGGCGGGCGAGCCGATCTACGTCCACGCCAAGATCACGATCGTCGACGGCGAGATCCTGCGCGTCGGCTCGTCCAACTTCAACAACCGCTCGATGGGTCTCGACACCGAATGCGACGTGACGATCGACGCGACCCGCCCCGCCAACCGCCCCGCCGCCCCGCGCATCGCCGCGATCTGCCATGAATTGCTCGCCGAGCATCTCGGCTGCACGGCGGAGACGGTCGCCGCGCGAATGGAGGAGACCGGCTCGCTGATCGACACGATCGAAACGCTGCGCCGCCCGGAAGGGCACACGATGCGTCCCTACGAAACGCCAAAGCTCAGCGGCCTCGAAGAATGGCTCGCCGACAACGAGGTGCTCGATCCCGAAGGCCCCGGCCAACTCTTCGAGCCGCGCACCAGGCACAAGCTGCTCCGGCGGCTGTAACGGCATTTACGCGGAAACAGCATGGAGATGAGCCCCTCCCCTTCAGGGGAGGGGTGTTCAACTCGCTCTAGCGAGTCCCGCACCGCCTCGCTAAAGCCCGCGAGCATGACCGAGATCACCCCAGAGATCGTCGCCCAGCATGGGCTTTCCAGGCAAGAATATGACCGCGTGCTCTACGCGCTCGGCCGCGAACCGAATCTCGTGGAGCTGGGCATCTTTTCGGTGATGTGGTCGGAACATTGCAGCTACAAATCGAGCCGCATCCATTTGAAAAAGCTCCCCACCACCGGCCCGCAGGTCATTTGCGGCCCCGGCGAGAATGCGGGCGTGGTCGATATCGGCGACGGGCAGGCCGCGATCTTCAAGATGGAGAGCCACAACCACCCCAGCTACATCGAGCCCTATCAGGGCGCGGCGACGGGCGTCGGCGGCATCCTGCGCGACGTCTTCACCATGGGCGCGCGGCCGATCGCCAACCTGAACGCGCTGCGCTTCGGCCGGCCGGACCATCCCAAGACGCGCTACCTGATGTCGGGCGTGGTCGCCGGCATCGGCGGCTACGGCAACTGCGTCGGCGTGCCGACGGTGGGCGGCGAGGTGAACTTCCACCCGGCCTATGACGGCAACATCCTGGTCAACGCCATGACCGTGGGCCTGGCCCGCGCCGACCGCATCTTCTATTCGGCCGCCGCCGGCCCCGGGAACAACGTCGTTTATGTCGGCGCCAAGACGGGCCGCGACGGCATCCACGGCGCCACCATGGCGTCCGCCGAGTTCACCGA
>CAZXFY010000091.1:0-3259 GCA_964639855.1 uncultured Stakelama sp.
GCCGGGCGCGCGCTATTATGCCTCGCTGCGCCTGCTGGAGAGCGTGAAGCGGCACGATCCGCATATCTTCACCAAGTCCGGCATCATGGTCGGGCTCGGCGAGGAGCGGCTCGAGGTCCATCAGGTGATGGACGACATGCGATCGGCCGACATCGATTTCCTGACGATGGGCCAGTATCTCCAGCCGACGCCGCGCCACGCCAAGGTCGCGGATTTCGTGACCCCGCAGGCGTTCGACGCCTATGCCGCGATCGCGCGCGCCAAAGGCTTCCTGCTCGTCGCCTCCTCGCCGCTCACCCGGTCGAGCTACCACGCCGGCGACGATTTCGAGCGCCTGCGCGCCAATCGCGAGGCCAGGCTGGGCAACGCCGTCGCGCCGGCCACCGTCACTCCAGCGAAAGCTGGAGTCTCGCAGTAACGGGGAGATGCCAGCTTTCGCTGGCATGACGGCGATGCCCAAGCACCACGAAATCCGCCACCTTCCCTATAGCTGCGAGCAGATGTTCGATCTGGTCGCGGACGTGAAGAGCTACGAGCAGTTCCTGCCCTGGGTGAGCGCGATCCGCGTGCGCTCGAACAGCGAGACCGAGATGGTCGCGGACATGATCGTCGGCTTCAAGGGCCTGCGCGAAACCTTCACCTCACGCGTGCAGAAGACGCGCCCGCGCGAGATCCATGTCGATTATCTCGAAGGCCCGCTCAAATACCTCACCAATCATTGGAAATTCGCACCAGAACCCAATGGTTGCGCAGTCGATTTCTGCGTCGATTTCGCCTTCCGCAACCGCGTGTTCGAGATGCTGGCGGGGCAGGTGTTCGATCGCGCGCTCCGCAAGATGATCGGCGCGTTCGAGGAGCGCGCGGCCGAGCTTTACGGCGCGGACGCAAAGGGCTCGGAGTCGGGCATCAGCAGTTCGAGCGCGCACAACGCCGCCTGAAGCCGCACGCCGCCGCGGCCCTGATCTCCGAAATCCTTGGCATCGGCGGCGACATCGGCCGGGTCCGCACCGCGCTCCGCCCGCGCAAAGACGACGCGGCCGACCGGTTTCTTCTCCGATCCGCCGCCCGGCCCGGCAATCCCGGTGATCGCCACGGCGACATCCGCGCTGGTCTGTTCGAGCACGCCCTGCGCCATCGCCCAGGCGACCGCGATCGAGACCGAACCGAAGGTTTCGAGCAGATCGGCGCTGACGCCCAGCGTCTCGAGCTTCGCCTCGTTCGAATAGGTGACATAGCCCGCCTCCAGCACCTCGGAGGAGCCGGGCACCTCCGTCAGCGCGGCGCAGACGAGCCCGCCGGTGCAGCTCTCGGCCAGCCCGATGCGCCGCCCGGCGGCCTTGTTCGCCTCGACCACGCGCTGCGCGGCCTCGATCAGCTCGGCGGGAAGGATGGTGTCCATGGATCAGCGCCTCTGCGCCCGGCAGAGCGGCAGATCAAGCGTCGGGAGCGACGCATCGATCTCGCCCGCCGCCTGCTTTTCGCGGATGAGCTGGAGCGTCGAGACCACCAAGCCCGCGGTGTTGCGGGGCGGAAGCGGCTGGAGCAGCGTGACCATGTGATCGATTTCGGGACAATCGTTCACGTCGATCCGCCCGACCAGCGCGGGCGCGAGCAGAGAGGTGAGCAGCGGGCGGGTGAACTCGGATCGAAGCAATGGCGCCATCTCCGGCCCCGCCACCTTGCCGAGCGCGGCGCGTGCCTCGGGCCAGGCACGGTCCGCAGCGGCCTGGTATCTGGCGAGAAAGGGCCCGCCCGTCTGCCGCGTCAGCGCCGACGGGGGCAGGGCGGCGGCGCAGGCTTGCCCGGTCTGGCGGATGATCTCGGGCATCGCGACGAGCGCGATCGATTCGGCCTCGGCGGTGGTGAGGCACGCCGTCTGCGCCGCGGCGCCGGTGCTCGTCGCGACGAGCGCCAGCGCGCTCAGTGCTGCCAACAGCTTCATGGGGATACTCCTATACTCGGATGGTGGCGATCGCCTGTGCGGCGATGCCTTCACCGCGGCCGGTGAAGCCCAGCCGCTCGCTGGTGGTCGCCTTGATGCTCACCTGATCGGGCGACAGGCGGAGCAATTCCGCGATCCGGCCGCGCATCGCCTCGCGATGGGAGCCGATTTTCGGCGCCTCGCAGATCAGCGTCAGATCGATGAAATCGATGACGCCGCCCTTTGCCGCGACCAATCCGGCGGCATGGGTGAGAAACCGCGCCGAATCGGCCCCGCGCCATTGCGGGTCGCTCGGCGGGAAATGCGTGCCGATATCGCCCGCCGCGATGGTGCCGAGCAATGCGTCGGTGATCGCGTGGAGCGCGACATCGGCATCGCTATGCCCCGACAGCCCCTTGTCATGGGGGATATGCACGCCGCCGAGCCACAATTCCTCGCCTTCGACGAGCCGGTGCACGTCGAACCCGGCTGCGCTGCGCGTCCGCAACCCGGCGCCGAGCCACGCCTCGGCCGCGGCAAGATCGGCGGGGTAGGTGACTTTCTCCAGCATCCTGTCTCCTTCGACCAGCGCCACGCTGCCGCCATGGCGCCGCACCATCTGCGCGTCGTCGGTCGCTTCCTCATCGGCGGGCCAGTGCCGATGCGCCTCGCATAACGCCCCGAACCTGAACGCTTGCGGAGTCTGGATGCGGAACAGTTCGTCGCGGGGCACAATATCGCCCAGCACCCCCGGCCCCCGTGCGAGCGTGTCCGCGACGGGGAGGGCGGGGACGGCGCCCTCATGCGCGTCGAGCGCCGCAAGCAGCCGGTCGATCGCCGCCGCCGGAACGAACGGCCGCGCCGCATCGTGGATCAGCACGCGGCCGGCCTCCATGGCATCGAGCCCGGCACGCACCGAATCGCGCCGCGTCACGCCGCCGATCACATAAGGCACGTCGCCCAGCGCCGCCGCGAGGTCCGCCTTCTGCCCGGCGCCGATCGCCACCATGACGTCATCGATCGCGGGGTGGGCGCAAAGCGCGGCATGGCTGTGGGCGATCATCGGCCGGCCGCCGAGCGGCGCGAACTGTTTGGGCGTCGGCCCCATGCGCGTGCCTTGGCCGGCAGCGACGATCAGCGCGACGGTGCGATCTGCGGTCATGCGGGGCGGCGTAGAGGGTTTTTCGAGGGTGTTGAACCCAATTCCTCCCCGGAACGGGGAGGGGGACCAAGGCGCGCAGCGACTTGGTGGAGGGGCGGCGGCACCGCCGCCGTTTGCAACGGCGGCCCCCCCACCCCCCCGCGGGCGCGCGGCGGGCCCCCGCCCCCGTACGGGGC
>CAZXFY010000092.1:0-3213 GCA_964639855.1 uncultured Stakelama sp.
CCCCACCCGACCACCCAATGCGATTATCCTATGGGTGGTCGGGTGGGGGAGCGGGCCGGTGCCGCGCTCGAACAAAAACTCAGTGGTCGGGCGGAAACGCTCGAGGTTCCAGCAATGCGCAGCATCGTTGGAATAGCGCTGGAGGGCGGTGTCGCGCTCGAACAACCACTCGAAAACCTTGCCAGCCTGCGCGGCGGGCATTAAGCCGGGCGCATGGCACGGCCGCTCCGCGAGGGGCGGCCCTTATTGTTTCAAGAAGGATTTCACCCGTGGCCCAGCCGCTCATGCCGCACGCGACCGCTTCCTGGCTGGTCGACAACACCGCGCTCAGCTTCGAGCAGATCGCCGAGTTCTGCGGCCTCCATATCCTCGAAGTGCAGGCGATCGCCGACGACACCGCCGGCACGAAGCTGACGGGCCGCGATCCCGTGCGCGCGCACGAGCTGACTCAGGAAGAGATCGACAAGGGCCAGGCCGATCCCGAATACCGGCTCCAGATGTCGAAGGGCCCCGAGCAGGTCCGCCGCACCAAGGGCCCGCGCTATACGCCCGTTTCCAAGCGGCAGGACAAGCCGGACGGCATTGCCTGGATCATCCGCAACCATCCCGAGATGTCGGACGGCCAGATCAGCACGCTGATCGGCACCACGCGCTCGACCATCCAGGCGATCCGCGAGCGCACGCACTGGAACATCGCCAACATCACGCCCAAGGACCCGGTGACGCTCGGCCTCACCTCGCAGCGCGAGCTGGACGCGGCGGTCGCCAAGGCGGGCAAGGCGGCGGGGCTCGAGGCGCCGGTCGACAATCGGCTGGCCGGCGACCGCGAGGCGCTGATCAACGAGCTGCGCCTCGAACGCGAACAGGCCGCGCGCGAGGCGGAGGAAGCGGCAGCGGGCGAGGGCGCGCAGGACAACGGCCTCGGTTTCGTCGATCCCTTCGAACGCTGAGCCGCACCGGGGCGCTAAAAAGGGTGATTCACGCAAGGACGTAAGGGATATTTACGTCATTCCAGCGAAAGCTGGGGTCTTTCAAATTAGGGTCGAGCCCCATGACGACCCCGGCTTTCGCTGGGGTGACGGAAGGGATTCGTGAACGACGCGAAGAAGCTTTTATCGCGCAGAGACGAGAAGAGGGGCATTCGTCGCGCTCCCCGGTCGCGCAGAGATAAGGTCTCGTTTTCGCGAGACGATCACCCCCGCGCCTCTGCGCGAACACCCTTCTTCTTCTTTTTCGTGCCTCCGCGTGAGAACCCAATCCAGCGAGCACCCCTGATCGACACCACCATCGGTCGCCATTAAGCTCTCCCCTCCGCCGGGGGGCGATTCGGGAGCTGCTCATGGCCGACCTCCGTCAGCGCGCGATCGACCTCTACGACGCCTACACCCACGATCACCGCGACCGCCGCACTCTGCTCAAGCAGATGGCCGTGCTCGCCGGCTCGGTGGGCGCCGCCGAGGCGCTGATCGCGACCATCGCCGCCTCGCCCGCTGCCGCGTCGATCACCAAGGCGGACGATCCGCGGCTCCGGACCGGCCACGAGAGCTACACGCTCGACACCGGGAGGCGCCTCGATGCCTATACCGCCGCGCCGGTTTCCGGCACGGCCCGATATCGCGGCTCGGTGATCGTGATCCACGAGAATCGCGGCCTCAACGCGCATATCGAGGATGTCGCGCGCCGTATCGCGCTCGCGGGCTTTTTCGCCGCCGCGCCCGATCTGCTCACCGATCAGGGCGGCACGCCTGCCGACGAGGACAAGGCGCGCGCCATGATCGGCAATGCCGATCTCGGTGCCGTGACCGCCGACACGGTTGCGCTCGTCAGGGCGCTGCGTCTGATGGAGGGCAGCGGCAAGGTCGGCGTGGTCGGCTTCTGTTGGGGCGGCGCGATGGCGAATCGTGTGGCGGTTGCCGCCGGGCCGGCATTGTCCGCGGCGGTCAGCTATTACGGCCCCGCGCCCGATCCGTCGGAGGCCGCGAAGGTCCAGGCACCGCTCCTCCTCCATTATGCCGGGCTCGACACGCGCGTCGCCGCGACCGCCGAACCGTGGGTCGCCGCGCTGAAGGCCGCGGGCAAGGATGTGACCGCCTGGACCTATCCGAACGTCAACCACGCCTTCAACAACGACACCTCGGCCGAGCGCTACGATGCCGCGGCCGCCAAACTCGCCTGGGGCCGCACCGTCGCCTTTCTCCACAAACATCTTGACGCGGGCGGCTGAATCGTTCTCATTATGTTCTCAATCCGACTCGGGAGGAACCAATGACGAGCGACCTTGTCTTCTACACCAACCCGCAATCGCGGGGCCGCATCATCCGCTGGATGCTCGAAGAGGTGGGCGCGCCTTACGAGACGCAGGTGATGGATTACGCCTCGACGATGAAGGGTGCCGAGTATCTCACGATCAATCCGATGGGGAAGGTGCCCGCGATCGTCCACAAGGGCCGCACCGTCACCGAATGCGCGGCGATCTGCGCCTATCTGGCCGATGCCTTCCCCGATGCGGGCCTCGCCCCGCCGACCGACGACCGCGCCGATTATTACCGCTGGCTGTTCTTCGCCGCCGGCCCGGTCGAGCAGGCGGTGACCAACAAGGCGGCGAGCTTCAATCCCTCGCCCGAACAGGGCCGCATGTTCGGCTATGGCAGCTACGAGCTGACGGTGGATACGCTCGAACACGCCGTCTCGCGCGGCGATTATATCGCCGGGAGCCGCTTCACCGCGGCGGACGTCTATGTCGGCTCGCAGGTCGGCTGGGGCCTTCAGTTCGGCACGCTCCCCAAGCGAGAGGCCTTCGCCGCCTATGTCGCGCGGCTGACCGCCCGCGACGCCTATATCCGCGCCAACCAGAAAGACGACGCGCTCGCCAACGAACCGGCATAGGCGCTCCTGCGATAGCAGGAGCCCAGGGTAACGCCAACGCCTGTAGCCCTGGGTTCCTGCCCGTGCGCGGCGATCAGCCTTCCATCTCCTCCAGCTCGCGCCCGCGCGTCTCGTGGACCATCGCCTTCACGAAGAAGAACGAGATGAAGGCGGCCGCGGCATAGAAGCCGTACGTCACCGGCAGGCCGATATTCGCGGCCATCCACGGGAAGCTCACGCTGATCGCGAAATTGGCCGCCCATTGCGCAAAGCCCGACACGGCCAGTCCTGATCCGCGGATCTGGTTGGGGAACATCTCGCCGAGCATCACCCACATCACCGGGCCCC
>CAZXFY010000093.1:0-3121 GCA_964639855.1 uncultured Stakelama sp.
CTGTCAGGGCCGGACTCTAATCCAACTTGGAGGAAAATCAGGGGGTCACGTCACCCCTTGTCCACGACGTCTAGCGACCGGATGCTGCCTGTAACAGTGACTGCACACCGGAGCCGATGACAATAACAAGATCTGCGGGCGGACGTGACGCGAGGAATGAAAAAAGAGGCTTGTCGGTTGCAGATGCCGCGGCGGCGACCTTGTTGATCAACGACTGCATGCGCTCAACCTCGGCGCCCGATATGGCTTTGCCCGTCTTTATGACATCGAGTGCCATCAACCCCGTTTGAGCGAGTGCCTTGAGTTGCGCGGACACGGGTAGCGCCGGCTGCAGCATGGCATTGTCCCGCGACGCCGCCGCGAACTGAGCGTGATTATCCCGCCAGAGGGTCAATTGAGCCCGTAGCGCGGGTTCGACCGACCTATCGCCGGCGGCGAGGCGTCGTGCCTTCTCATTGAACGCGCGGGCGACGAGACTGTCGGCTGGCGCGGCATCGGCGAGCGTGTTGAGCGGCTGGACGACCTTCTTGCCGGCGAGCGCCGCCAGGATGCGGTGATCGTGCGCCATGTTGCGGATCGGCCCGACGGCGTCGAGCAAGGTCAGCACCGGCGCCGCATTGCCCGGCGACAGGCGCAGCGCCATTCGGGTGGCATTGGCGCGGTCGTCGAGTCCCTGCACCGTGAGCTGATCCTGCACGATCGCGAGGCGGCGATACATATCGGCCGGATCGCGCACGCTCGCGGGCGACCAGAAGCGCTCGGCCAACGCGGCGGCGCGCGGCCATAGACGCTGGTCGACCATTTCGTCGGTCGTGATCTCGGTCCACAGCGCCATTTCGGCTCCAAGCACCAACCCCCGCTGCTCGGGCGTCAGTGGCGGCAGGGGTTTGGCGACCAAAGCATCGGTAAGGATCTTCGCCATGATCGGGTTGAGCTTGCGGCCGCGCTCCGCCTCGGCCGGCGTGAACCCCGCCGCGGAGGGATCGAGCGGATCGATGGCATAATGGAAGGCCGCGGGCATCAGCAGATCGAGATAATAGCCCGCCGAAACGATCGTCGGGTGACCCGCCGCGGTCGCTTCCGCCGTAGCGTTGGAGGTCTGCCACGCCTGCACCACCGTGTCGGATGGCAGGCCCATCCCGGCGATCTCTTCCCATCCGATCGGGGTCTTGCCGGCCTGCTCCACCACGGCGACCACGCGCCGCTCGAAATAGCCCTGCACCTCGGCCTTGGACGACAGATTCTCGCGCGTCATCAACGCGTCGACGCCGGGATCGCCGGCCCAGGCACCATCGCTCACCTCGTCGCCGCCGATATGGAAATAGCGCCCGGGGAATAAGGGCGCCATCTCGCTGACCAGGTCGCGCACGAACCGGTAGGTCGCCTCGGTCGCCGGATTGAGCGTCAGATTGGGAAAACCGGGGATGCCGCCCTTCGCCTCGATGCCGAGTGCGGGATTGCGCCCTCATTTCGGTCGTTCAGCGGGGTTCGGCGCATGCCCGGAACCTGCCGTCCTTTCATCAAGTTCGTCACCTAAGGCCGTTTATGACGCGGTGAATGTCGGCAGCCGTATCGGGTAGCGGACGTGCTGCGTATCAGTCGCGGGAATGGACAGTCCCGCGAGAAGCGGAGCATAGGCGGCGAGCCTGCGGGATATGAACTCCGTGAAGAGCCGCACGCGCTTCGTCTTGCGTGTCTCGCCCTGCGTGAGAAGCCAAAGCGTTCCGTACATGTGCAACTCGGTGCCCGGCACTCTCACCAGCAGGGGATCGGCATCTCCGACGAAGCAGGGCAGTGTCGTGATCCCGAGCCCTTGGCGTACGGCCGCGATCTCCGCCGCGGCGTCCGTGACCCTGAATGGAACCTCTGCGGTACGAACCTCACCCTCGCTGGCCCAATCGGGAATGCCGTGCATGCTGATGACGATCCACCGGATGGGATCGGGCGTGCCCGCGCGCCATGCGGCCAGTCTATCGCTGGATATGTAGACGCTGCCGAACAGCTCCGGCCCCTTTAATCCATGAAGATTGAGCGGCAGGGTTTTGCGATCATAGACGACGCGGATCGCCACATCGGCCTCGCGATTGGTCAGATTTGCCAGCTCGCCGGACGACAGGATTTCCATCTCGATGTCGGGATGGAGACGCGCGAAATCAGCGAGGTCCGGCATGAGCAGGTGTGTCGCAAGCAGCGGTGTCAACGTCACCCGCAACAGTCCTCGCACGCTCTGGTCGCGCCCGAACACGCGCGTTTCCAGCTGGAGCGACGACGCTTCCATCTGCGTGGCGAGTTCGAGAACCTCCTCGCCCGCCGCGGTCAGACGGTAGCCCGACGGCAGCTTTTCGAACATTTTCGCGCCGAGGCGGTCCTCGAGCTGAGCGATGCGTCGCAGCACGGTCGAGTGATTGACGCCGAGGCGCGCGGCGGCAGCCCGCACTGAGCCCCCGCGCGCGACGGCAAGAAAGTAGCGGACGTCATCCCAGTCGATCATGGTGCATTTCCGTGTCGCGGTGTTCGCCCGTTCCGAATGCCGCGCTTCCCGCATCGTACAGCCACGCGAGCCGGCCGTCCTACCTTAATCCTCCGAGTGGTTGAATTTTGCACCACCGATGTGCGCGCTTCCCCACTCACGCTCCACATCGGCGGACCTATTTCCAGGTTCTTCCGGGGCCATCCCCGACGATCAAGGGCGGAAACCTGAAAGGTGCAAACATGAAGAGACTGAATGGAAAGACCGCCGTGATCACCGGCGGCGCGACCGGTATCGGCCTCGCCTCGGCAAAACGCTTCATCGAGGAGGGCGCCTTCGTCTTCATCTTCGGCCGCCGGCAGGATGCGCTCGACGGCGCCGTGACCGACCTCGGACCGAATGCCCGCGCGGTGCGGGGCTCCGTCTCGGATGAAGCCGATCTCGACCGGCTCTACGCCGCCGTGAAAGCCGAGCGCGGAGCCCTCGACATCGTCTTCGCCAATGCCGGGACAGGGAGCCTGCTTCCGCTTGGCAAGATCACCGCCGGACACATCGACGAAATCTTCGACACCAATGTGAAGGGTACGATCTTCACCGTCCAGAAGGCGCTGCCGCTGATGCGCGAAGGCGGTTCGATCATCCTGACCGGAT
>CAZXFY010000094.1:0-2581 GCA_964639855.1 uncultured Stakelama sp.
GTGCTGGAGGCGGAGGAATATTTCTCGCCGGGGCAGAAGGGCTCGTCGGCGATGCCGCACAAGCGCAACCCGGTGCTGACCGAGAATCTGACCGGCCTCGCGCGGATGGTGCGCGGCTATGTGACGCCGGCGCTGGAGAATGTGGCGCTGTGGCACGAGCGCGACATCTCGCACTCGTCGGTCGAGCGGTTCATCGGGCCGGACGCGACGATCACGCTCGATTTCGCGCTCGCGCGGCTGACTGGGGTGATCGACAAGCTCGTCGTCTATCCGGAGCGGATGCGGAAGAATCTCGACCGGATGGGCGGGCTGGTCCACTCGCAGCGCGTGCTGCTGGCGCTGACACAGGCGGGGGTGAGCCGTGAGGATGCGTATCGGTTGGTGCAGCGCAACGCGATGAAGGTGTGGGAATCGGACGGGCAGCTCTCACTCGAGGAATTGCTCAAGGCCGATCGGGACGTGACCGCGGCGCTGTCGCCGGAGGAGATCGAGGCGCGGTTCGACCTCGATTATCACCTCAAACATGTCGATACGATCTTCACGCGTGTGTTCGGGGAGTGAGCGCAGGAATCGTTACGCATCCGATTGCGTTTGCTGCAACTGCGAAGAAGCTCTTTGCGATTGCTGTGAAGCTCACCGTCGCTATCTGTGCTGCACCGCAACAACGCGGGCGCCGGGCATTGGGCCTGCCGCACAGGAGACCGGACATGCGCAATTATGAGATGACGGCGTTCGGCGCCGTCGCCCTGGTTGCCCAGATGCTGGTCGTCGCTGCGATCTTCGCGGCCTGAACCAGTTTCCGGGCAGTTCCGCCTGTCGCGTCTTGCGGCGCGACAGGCGGCAGCCGGGTCTCCGTCAACCGCCGAACGCGGCCTTCACCTTGTCGAAAAAGCCGCTCGACTGCGGGCATTCCTCGCCCGTCTCGGTCTCGCGGAAAGCCTCCAGAAGCTCGCGTTGGCGGGCAGTAAGCCTGGTCGGAGTTTCGACCTCGATCCTGACGACGAGATCGCCGCGGCCGCGGCCCTGGAGCACGGGCATGCCCGCGCCGCGGTGGCGAATCTCGCGGCCCGACTGGATACCGGCCGGAATCTTGACCTCGTAGGTATCGCCATCGGGATTGGGAATCTCGATCGTGCCGCCGAGCGCGGCGGTGGTGAAGCTGATCGGCGCACGCGTGTAGAGCGAGGTTCCCTCGCGCTCGAACAGCGGATGCCGCGCGACGTGGATGAAAATGTAGAGATCGCCCGACGGCGCGCCGCGCATCCCGGCCTCGCCCTCGCCCGAAAGGCGAATGCGGGTGCCCTCGTCGACGCCGGCGGGGATGTTGACGGTGAGAGTCCTGGTGGTGTCAACGCGGCCCTCGCCGCGACAGTCGCGGCACGGATCGCCGATGCTCTCGCCCACGCCCGCGCAAGCGGGGCAGGTGCGCTCGACAACGAAGAAGCCCTGGCTCGCGCGGACCTTGCCCATGCCGCCGCAGGTGCGGCAGGTCTGTGCCTCGGTGCCCGGCCGCGCGCCCGAGCCGGCGCATGTATCGCATACGCCCGAGACGTCGATCGTGATGTCGGCGGATTTGCCGTGGAACGCCTCTTCGAGGCTGATCTCCATGTCGTAGCGCAGGTCCGCGCCTCGGCGTGCCTGTGGCCGACCGCCGCCACGCGCCGCGCCGCCCATGAACTCGCCGAAAATGTCCTCGAAAATATCGCTGAACGCACCGAAATCGGCCGCGCCCGCATGACGCCCGCCGCCGCCGTTGGCGAAGGCAGCGTGGCCGAAGCGATCATAGGCGGCGCGCTTCTGCGGATCCTTGAGGCATTCATACGCCTCGCTGACGGCCTTGAACTTGGCCTCATGCTCCTTGCACCCGCCATTCTTGTCCGGGTGGTATTTGAACGCGAGCTTGCGATAGGCCGACTTGATCGTCCCCGCGTCCGCATCGCGCGAACAGCCGAGCAGCTCGTAATAATCGACTTGGGTGGTCATCTAAAAGCCCTCTCCCCTCCGGGGAGAGGGTTGGGAGAGGGGCTGTCGATCGCCCCGCCTCGTTACTGCCCCTCTCCCCGGCCCACTCCCCCGGTGGGAGAGGGAGGGATGTGCCATAAGCCGTTGTGTCGTCCCCATCCGAGGATTAGGCCTCGACCACACCCTCGTCGCCGCCCGCCTCTCCGCCGGTCGCGGCACCCGCGCCGGGCGAGGCCTCGGCCTGCTGCTGCTTCTCGTAGATCGCCTGGCCGAGCTTCATCGCGACTTGCGCGAGCGCGTTGGCCTTGTCCTTCATCGCCTCGGCATCGCCGCCTTCGACCGCGGTCTTGGCTTCGGCGATCGCCGCCTCGATCTCGGACTTGAGGCCTGCGTCCACCTTGTCGCCATTCTCCTCGAGCTGGCGCTCGGTGGTGTGGATCAGGCTCTCGGCGTTGTTCTTCGCCTCGGCCGCCTCGCGGCGCTTCTTGTCCTCGTCGGCGAACTTCTCAGCATCCTGGACCATCGATTCGATGTCGGCGTCCGAAAGACCGCCCGAGGCCTGGATGCGGATTTGCTGCTCCTTGACGGTGCCCTTGTCCTTGGCGGAGACGTTGACGAT
>CAZXFY010000095.1:0-2324 GCA_964639855.1 uncultured Stakelama sp.
CAGATTTAGAGCGCGCGCGGGTAGCCCTGCAACATGCGCAAGCATGCTGCTCCGCCGCCCGCCGGGCCGCGAGGCCTATCCCGGCGACGTCTTCTACCTCCACTCGCGCCTTCTGGAGCGCGCCGCGAAGATGAGCGACGCCAACGGCTCGGGCTCGTTGACGGCGCTGCCGATCATCGAGACGCAGGCGGGCGACGTCTCGGCCTATATCCCGACCAACGTGATCTCGATCACCGACGGCCAGATCTTCCTCGAAACCGACCTCTTCTTCGCCGGCATCCGCCCCGCGATCAACGTCGGCCTGTCGGTCAGCCGCGTCGGCTCCGCCGCGCAGACCAAGGCGATGAAGAAGGTGTCGGGCTCGATCAAGCTCGAGCTTGCCCAATATCGCGAGATGGCCGCCTTCGCGCAATTCGGCTCGGACCTCGATGCCGCGACGCAGAAGCTCCTCAACCGCGGCGCGCGCCTCACCGAATTGCTCAAGCAGCCGCAGTTCAACCCGATGCCCTTCGAGGAGCAGACGGTATCGATCTTCGCGGGCACCAATGGCTTTATCGACGAGATCCCGGTCGAGGCGGTGACGCGCTACGAGGCGGCGATGCTCGCCGACATGCGCGCCAACCACGCCGATCTGCTCGCCGACATCCGCGACAAGCGCGACCTGTCCGACGACACGAAGGCGAAGCTCAAGGACGCGCTCGCCGCGTTCGCGAAGACGTTTGCGTAGGTCACGTCACCCCAGCGAAAGCTGGGGTCTTGCAGGAACGAAGCGGCCCCGGCTTTCGCTGGGGTGACGATGGGAAGAAGATGGCGTCACTCAAGGCCCTCAAGATCCGCATCGGCTCGGTGAAGTCGACGCAGAAGATCACCAAGGCGATGAAGATGGTCGCCGCCGCCAAGCTGCGCCGCGCGCAGGAGGCGGCGATCGCCGCGCGCCCTTATGCGGAACGCCTGGAGCGCGTGATGGCGAGCCTCGCCGCGCGCATCACCGTCAGCTCGTCGAGCCCCAAGCTGCTCACCGGCACCGGCAAGGACGATCGCCACCTGCTGATCGTGGCAACATCGGAGCGCGGGCTTGCGGGCGCGTTCAACTCGAACATCGTTCGCGCCGCGCGCCGCAAGGCCGATGCGCTCATCCAGGACGGCAAGACCGTCCATTTCTTCGTCGTCGGCAAGAAGGGCCGCGTGCTGCGCCGCTTCTTCCCCAAGCTGATCGCCGGCGATCACGACATGAGCGCGGTCAAGACGGTCGCCTTCGCCGACGCGCAGAAGGTCGCCGACGAGGTGCTCCGCCGCTACGAGGCGGGCGAGTTCGACGTCGCGCACCTCTTCTACGCGCGCTTCCAGTCGGCGCTGGTGCAGGAGCCGGTCGGCCATCAGATCATTCCGGTAGCGTTACAAGATGCCGAGGCCGAGTCCGCGACACCTTCGCCAACTTCCGCCGCCGCCATCGACTACGAGCCCGACGAGGAATCGATCCTCGCCGATCTGCTTCCGCGCAACGTCGCGATCCAGATCTTCGGCGCGCTGCTTGAAAACGCCGCGTCCGAGCAGGGCAGCCGCATGACCGCGATGGACAACGCGACCCGCAACGCCGGCGACATGATCAACCGGCTCACGATCCAGTACAACCGCACCCGCCAGGCCGCGATCACGACCGAGCTGGTGGAAATCATTTCGGGCGCCGAGGCGCTGTAGTTTTAACCGTCACCCCGGCGAAAGCCGGGGTCTTTCAATGGCAGAGAGATGCCAGCTTTCGCTGGTATGACGAGCGAGGAAGAGAACGAGGGAAGACATGGCAACCGCAGCCCCCACGACCGAGAAGCCCGCGCGCAAGCCGCGCGCGAAGAAGGCCGCGCCCGCCGGCGGCGAGACCGCGGCGCCCAAGGCGACCACCAACAATGTCGGCCGCATCGCGCAGGTGATCGGCGCCGTCGTCGACGTCGCGTTCGAGGGCGAGCTGCCGCCGATCCTCACCGCGCTCGAAACCGACAATAACGGCAACCGTCTCGTCCTCGAGGTCGCGCAGCATCTCGGTGAGAACACCGTGCGCACGATCGCGATGGACGCGACCGACGGCCTCACCCGTGGCCAGACCGTCACCGACACCGGCTCGCAGATCCGCATGCCCGTCGGCCCCAAGACGTTGGGGCGCATCCTCAACGTCGTCGGCGAGCCGATCGACGAGCGCGGCCCCGTCGGCACCACGGAGACCGCGCCGATCCACGCCAAGGCCCCCGAATTCGTCGATCAATCGACCGAAAGTTCGATCCTCGTCACCGGCATCAAGGTGATCGACCTGCTCGCGCCCTATGCCAAGGGCG
>CAZXFY010000096.1:0-2109 GCA_964639855.1 uncultured Stakelama sp.
AGGGCCATGTGACCTCGCGCGGCATCGCCGGCGGCCACAAGCAGCGTTACCGCTATATCGACTTCAAGCGTCGCAAGTGGGACATGCCGGCCACCGTCGAGCGCCTGGAATACGATCCCAACCGCACCGCCTTCATCGCGCTGGTGAAGTATGAGGATGGCGAGCTCGCCTATATCCTCGCGCCGCAGCGCCTGGCGCCGGGCGACAGCATCGTCGCCGGCAAGAAGGTCGACGTGAAGCCGGGCAACGCGATGGAGCTGGGCCAGATGCCGGTCGGCACCATCGTCCACAATGTGGAGATGAAGCCGGGCAAGGGCGGCCAGATCGCGCGTTCGGCGGGCACCTATGTGCAGGTCGTCGGCCGCGACCGCGGGATGGTGATCGTTCGCCTCAACTCGGGCGAGCAGCGGTATATCCGCGCGGACTGCATGGCGACGATCGGGGCGGTGTCGAACCCCGACAACCAGAACCAGAACCTCGCCAAGGCGGGCCGTAATCGCTGGCTGGGCAAGCGCCCGCTGACGCGCGGCGTCGCGAAGAACCCGGTCGACCACCCGCATGGCGGTGGTGAAGGCCGGACCTCGGGCGGCCGCCATCCGGTGACGCCGTGGGGCAAGCCGACCAAGGGCGCGCGCACGCGCAACAACAAGCAGACCGACAAGATGATCATCCGGTCGCGTCACGCGAAGAAGAAGAGGTAATCATGGCCCGCTCCGTATGGAAAGGTCCGTTCGTCGACCTGCATCTGCTGAAAAAGGCCCAGGCCGCGCAGGATTCGGGCGGTCGCGCGCCGATCAAGACCTGGTCGCGCCGCTCGACCATCCTGCCGGATTTCGTCGGCCTGACGTTCAACGTCTATAACGGCCGCAAGTTCGTGCCGGTTTCGGTCAACGAGGACATGGTCGGCATGAAGCTGGGCGAGTTCGCGCCGACGCGCTACTTCCCCGGCCACGCCGCCGACAAGAAGGGACGCCGCTGATGTCGAAGCAGGCAGCGCCGCGCCGCGTCGGCGAGAACGAGGCCCTGGCCGTCGCGACCCAGATTCGCGGCTCGGCGCAGAAGCTCAACCTCGTCGCGGGCCTCATCCGCGGCAAGAAGGCGAGCGACGCGATGAACATCCTGGCCTTCTCCAAGAAGGGCATGGCGGTCGATGCGCGCAAGGTGCTCGCGTCGGCTATCGCCAACGCCGAGAACAACCACAATCTCGACGTCGACGCGCTCGTCGTCGCCGAGGCGTCGGTGGGCAAGTCGATCACGATGAAGCGGTTCGCCACGCGCGGCCGCGGCAAGTCGACGCGCATCCTGAAGCCGTTCTCGCGGCTTCGCATCGTCGTCCGCGAGCAGGAAGAAGAAGCGTAATGGGCCAGAAGAGCAATCCGATCGGGCTTCGGCTTCAGATCAACCGGACCTGGGACAGCCGCTGGTTCGCCGAGGGCGCGGATTACGGCCGCCTCCTCATGGAGGACCTCAAGATCCGCAAGTACATCCTCGAGACGCTGCCCCAGGCCGCGATCTCGAAGGTGGTGATCGAGCGGCCGGCGAAGCTGTGCCGCGTGTCGATCTACGCGGCGCGCCCCGGCGTCATCATCGGCAAGAAGGGCGCGGACATCGAGAAGCTGCGCCGCAAGCTCGGCGAGATGACCTCGTCGGACGTGAGCCTCAACATCGTCGAGATCCGCAAGCCCGAGGTCGATGCCAAGCTCGTCGCGCAGGGCGTCGCCGACCAGCTCGAGCGCCGCATCGCCTTCCGCCGCGCGATGAAGCGCGCGGTGCAGTCGGCGCTGCGCCTCGGTGCGGAGGGTATCCGGATCACCTGCGGCGGCCGCCTGGGCGGCGCGGAGATCGCGCGTACCGAATGGTATCGCGAGGGCCGCGTTCCGCTGCACACGCTGCGCGCGAACGTCGATTATGCCGAGGCCGAGGCGCACACCGCCTACGGCGTGTGCGGTGTCAAGGTGTGGATCTTCAAGGGCGAGATTCTCGGCCACGATCCGCTCGCGCAGGATCGGCTGATGATGGAGGCGCAGACCTCCGGCGTCCGCCCCGCGCGCGACGATCGCCGCTAAGGAACGAAGAAAATGCTGCAACCGAAACGCACCAAGTTCCGCA
>CAZXFY010000097.1:0-1804 GCA_964639855.1 uncultured Stakelama sp.
ACCGGCCCACTCCCCCACCCGGCCACCCACAGGATAATGGCATTGGGTGGCCGGGTGGGGGAGTGGGCCGGTGCCGATTCGACGCATGTCGAACTATTCAACCACGACGAGCGGCTGATCGAACTCGACGGGCTGGCCGTTCTCAACCAGCACGGCTTTCACCGTCCCCGCGGCGGGGGCGACGATCGGGTTCATCACCTTCATCGCCTCGACGATCAGCAGCGTGTCGCCCGCGGCGACCTGCTGGCCGACACTGGCGAAGGGCCTGGCCCCCGGCTCGCTCGCGAGATAGGCGGTGCCGACCATCGGTGAGCGGACCGCATTGGCGTGATCGGCCGCGGGCGCCGCGGCCGGGACAGCGGGGGCGGCAGCGGCCGGCGCCGCGGCGGCGGGGGCCGGCATGGCGGGCGCGGCGACGTGGTGGATGGCGGCGGGCGCGGCGGTGCGCGCGATGCGGACCTTGCGATCACCGTCCTCGACCTCGATCTCGGTGAGCCCCGTCGCGTCGAGCATGTCGGCGAGCTGACGCACCAGATCGACGTCGATCCGCATGGCGTCTGAAGTGTTCTTGTCGGTCATCGGACCCTTTTTCCCTGTCAAGCCGCGCCTCCTGTCAGATGCGCGCCGCCGCTTCAAGCGCGAGGATGTACGAAAGCGCCCCGAAGCCGGCGACGGTTCCGTGCGCCGCGCGGCCGACGAAGCTCTTGTGGCGGAAGGGCTCGCGGGCGTGCGGGTTGGAGAGGTGCACCTCGATCACCGGCGTCGTGACCGCCTTCACCGCATCGTGCAGCGCGACCGAGGTGTGCGTGTAGCCGCCCGGATTGAGCAGCACGGCCTTCGCGCCCTTCGCCTGCGCCTCGTGGAGCCAGTCGATCAGATGGCCTTCATGGTTCGACTGGCGCATGTCGATGGCAAGATCGAGATCGCGGGCACGGTCCTCGAGCTGCCCCGCAATGTCGTCGAGCGTGTCGCGGCCGTAGATTTCCGGCTCGCGCAGGCCGAGCAGGTTGAGGTTGGGGCCGTTCAAAACGAAGATCGTGTCGGGCATAGGCGCTCTTGGTTGCGGGGGCGGAGGCGCCATTCCTATATGAACGACGCCCGCTATCATAGCGGCGACATATCTCTCTCCGTTCGCCCTGAGCTTGTCGAAGGGCCGTTCTTCTTCGCTCGGGACTGGAAGAAGGCAGAACGGGGCTTCGACAAGCTCAGCCCGAACGGACAGTGAGGATCAACCTTGCACACCGACGGAACCGTTACGATCAAGGTCAATGGCGAGCATCGCCGCGTGGAGGCGGGCCTGAGCCTCGCCGATCTCGCGCGCGAGCTGGGGCTGGTGCCCGAGAAGGTCGCGGTGGAGCGCAACCTCGAGGTGGTGCCGCGCTCGACGCTGGCGGGCGTGCGCGTCGCCGACGGGGACGAGATCGAGATCGTCCATTTCGTCGGCGGCGGCGATCATGCGCGGCCGATCGAGGAGGACACCTGGTCGGTCGCGGGCAAGACGTTCCGCTCGCGGCTGATCGTCGGCACCGGCAAATACAAGGATTTCGCCGAGAATGCCGCCGCGCTGGAAGCCTCGGGGGCCGAGATCGTCACCGTCGCGGTGCGGCGGGTGAACGTCAGCGATCCCAAGGCGCCGATGCTGACCGACTATATCGACCCCAAGCGAATCACCTATCTGCCCAATACCGCGGGCTGCTTCACCGCCGAGGAGGCGATCCGCACGCTGCGCCTGGCGCGCGAGGCGGGCGGCTGGGACCTCGTCAAGCTCGAGGTTCTGGGCGAGGCGCGCACGCTCTACCCCGAC
>CAZXFY010000098.1:0-1758 GCA_964639855.1 uncultured Stakelama sp.
TCAGGAAATCGACGTCGGCCGAGCGCATGTCGTCCATCACCTGATGGACTTCGAGCCGTTCTTCGCCCAGCCCCAGCATGACGCCGGATTTGGTGAAGATGGAGGGATCGTGCTTCTTCACGCTCTCCAGCAGCCGCAGCGACGCATAATAGCGCGCGCCGGGGCGGATCGTGGGGTAGAGCCGCGGCACGGTTTCAAGGTTGTGGTTATAGACATCGGGGCGCGCCGCGACGATCGCCTCGACCGCGGCCTCGGCCTTGTTGCGGAAATCGGGGGTGAGGATTTCGATCGTCGTCTCGGGCGCGGCGGCGCGAATCGCATGAATGACCTTGACGAACTGCCCCGCGCCGCCGTCGGGCAGGTCGTCGCGATCGACCGAGGTGATGACGATATGCTGCAGGCCCATCTTGCCGGCGGCAATGGCGACGTTCTCCGGCTCCATCGGGTCGACCATGCGCGGCATGCCTGTCTTGACGTTGCAGAATGCGCAGGCGCGCGTGCAGACGTCGCCCAGGATCATCACCGTGGCGTGCTTCTTGGTCCAGCACTCGCCGATATTCGGGCAGGCCGCCTCCTCGCAGACGGTGGCGAGGTTCTTCTCGCGCATCAGCTTTTTGGTCTCGGCGAAACCGGCGCTCGTCGGCGCCTTGACGCGGATCCAGTCGGGTTTGCGTTGACGCGGCGGGCGCGCGAGCGGGCTCATATCGTTCATGGCCGCCAGATAGCGACTGAACGCCCCCCTTGCCACCCCCGCATGTGCCTGCAAAGGAGCGGCAAAGGAGATGCCATGACAGATTTTGCCGACCTCGTCCGCGGCTATCACCGCTTCCGCGACCGCGATTATACGCGCCAGCACGCGCGCTGGATGGACCTTGCCGAAGGGCAGCACCCGCGCGTGATGGTGATCGCCTGCGCCGACAGCCGCACCGATCCGGCGATGGTGTTCGACGCGGCGCCCGGCGAGATCTTCGTCGTGCGCAACATCGCCGCTCTGGTGCCGCCCTACGAGGTCGGCGGCGGGCGCCACGGCGTTTCGGCCGCGATCGAGTTCGCCGTCACGCAGCTCGAAGTGCCCGAGATCGTGGTGATGGGGCATGGCTCGTGCGGCGGCGTCCACGCATCGCTCACCAGGGCGTTCGCCGGCGAGCGGCCGGGCAGCGGCGGCTTCATCCACCATTGGGTCGACATGCTCGACGCGGCGCGCGACCGGATCGTCGCGGAGCGCGGCACCGGCCCCGATGCGACTCGCGAGCTGGAGCTGGAGACGGTGCGCATCTCGATCCGGAACATCCGCACCTTCCCCTTCGTCGCCGAGCGCGAGAAGGCCGGCAAGCTGATGCTGCGCGGCGCCTATTTCGCGATCCGCGACGGCGTACTGTGGGTGATGGACGACAACGGCACCTTCGCGCCTGCGTGACGCGTTCCGCGCGTCCTAACCCGCGCCCGGCGCCACCGCCTCGTCCACGTCCTTCTTCGCGGGCGGTGCGGATTGTTCGACGAGGCGGATGTTGAGTTCGCGGAGTTGCCTGGCGGAAACCGGGCCGGGGGCGCCCATCATCAGGTCCTCGGCCTTCTGGTTCATCGGGAAGAGCACGACCTCGCGGATGTTGGGCTCGCCCGCGAGCAGCATCACCATGCGATCGATCCCCGGCGCCGAGCCGCCGTGCGGCGGCGCGCCATATTTGAACGCGTTGATCATGCCCGAGAAATTGGCGTCGACAGCCTCGCGGCTGTAGCCCGCGATCTCGAACGCCTTGT